>CACYQB010000007.1 GCA_902776435.1 uncultured Bacteroidales bacterium
GTCTTCGATAGAGTATGTATCGGAGAACCGCATCTTCACCGATGCCGATGACTACAGCATGGAGATTGAACTGCCCCTGGCAGACTGTCCGCAGAACCTAGACATCTTTGGGATGATCACCCGCAAGGACGTGGACACAGGCGACATCTTCTTCGATGCAGTCCTGCAGGACACCAACTTCTTCAAGCGGGGTGCCGTCGTGATCACCGGCATCACGCAGGAATCAGTCAAGGTGCAGTTCCTGGAGAAGCGTTCCTACCAGAACTTCTTTCCACGCTTCGATGAGACCTACATCGATGAGCTCGACCTGGGCAAATGGCCCAGCATCTATCCCGACAATTCGCCTACCGGCGGCGGGGCCCAGCCGCGACCTGGGGAAGAAGTGTCCTACGCCTCTCCGGCGCAGCTCTGGGGCAGGACGGACGACTACACCGCCTTGCCGTGGGTCAACAACTCCAGCGGCAACCTGCAGAATTTTATGTTTAGGAAGCTTTGCTGTCCACTAAAAATTTAGATCTAGCAAAATGCCGGATAGTTGATTTTATAAAAGGCTCAAAATCAATGGTGTTTTTTACCAAGTATCTAATAATCAATTCAATTGTGATTTCAAATCCGTTGACTTCAAAAAATCATATAATATACTAAATACCAATGGATTATAACAATTATTGCGATTTTTTAATGGACACTAATGTTTAGGAAGACGAAAAAAACGTTTTGCTCTCTCGCTGTGCTCGGGCAAGATAGGCTGCACCTTGGAATCATACAAATAGATTTTTTCCGCTCGGCTTTCACTATCGTTGCATTGCGGTGAAGGTAGGCTGCGACTCGGGATAAAAAAAGAATTATTCTTTTTTTTCCGCTCGGCTTTCACTATCTTTGCAGTCATTATGGGTAAGATTATTGTAGCAGGCATTGGACCTGGCAGTAAAGAGGATATCACGCCCGCCGTGCTTAACGCAGTGCGGCAGGCCGACGCTATTGTGGGTTATAAATATTATTTCCAGTTCATCGATTCTTACGTATCTCCTGGATGCGAGTGTATTGACACGGGCATGAAGAAGGAACGCGAGCGCGCTGAGCAGGCCTTTGAATTGGCTGAACAGGGCAAGACCGTCGTGGTCATTTCATCGGGCGACGCTGGCATCTATGGCATGACGCCGCTGATCTATGAAATGAAGCGGGAACGTGAATCCGATGTAGAGATTGAGTCATTGCCCGGTATCTCGGCCTTCCAGAAAGCCGCTTCACTATTAGGCGCACCCATCGGCCATGACCTGTGCATCATCTCACTGAGCGACCTGATGACCCCGTGGGAAGTGATTGAGCGCCGCATCAAGGCTGCCGCAGTGGGCGATTTCGTCACAGCCATCTACAACCCCAAGTCCAATGGCCGCTACTGGCAACTCTATCGTTTGGTGGAACTGTTCCTGCAGCAACGCTCGGCCGATACGCCCGTGGGCTATGTCCGTCAGGCGGGCCGCGATGAACAGGAAATCAAAGTGACCACACTCGGCGAGTTTGACCCTGAGGAAGTGGATATGTTCACCGTGATTCTCATTGGCAATTCTCAGTCCTATATCTACTCCCCCTCCTCCGCCCTCGCGGGCACCTCCTCCCAGGCGGGAGAGGAGTCAAAACTCATCATTACCCCACGTGGTTATTACCGCGAGCGTGGTGACGAGGGCATCAAGCCTGGTCAGCAAATTATGATTGAGTCGTTCCGTACCATCGAAAGCGAACTTCGCAACAAGGATATCCCGCTTGACCACAAGTGGGCACTCCTGCACGCCATCCACACGACGGCCGACTTTGAGATGGAACGGATTCTCTATACCGATGACCATGCGGTGGAAAACCTCTATAATAAAGTTGCAAAAGGCGAAATCAAGACCATTGTGACTGACGTGACAATGGTGACCAGCGGCATCCGCAAAGGTGCGCTGGCACGACTGGGCGTGAAGGCCAAGTGCTATTTGAGCGACTCACGTGTTGCTGAGGTGGCTGCGGCACAAGGCATCACTCGCACTCAGGCAGGTATCCGCCTGGCAGTAGAGGAACACCCCGACGCACTGTTTGCGTTCGGTAACGCTCCGACCGCACTGATGGAACTGTGCGACCTCATCCGCAAGGGCAAGGCTCATCCAGCCGGCATCATTGCCGCGCCTGTGGGTTTTGTTCATGTGTGCGAGTCCAAGCACATGGTCAAGCCCTTCAAGGATATCCCCAAAATCATCGTCGAAGGGCGCAAGGGCGGCAGCAACCTGGCAGCAACCCTGTGCAACGCCATATTAACCTTTGACGACGCCGCACAACTAAAACCCGGACGCGACCTTTAAAAACTACGAATTACGCGAATTTAACTAATTGGCATCCGCATTCAATTATTACGAATTATGAAGTTTTATGTGATAGGCATCAGTGACGCGCCTCGGCCTTTTTTCCCGCCCGAGGTGATTAAGATTATCTGTCAAGGGCGCATTTTCTCGGGCGGAAAGCGCCACTATAAACTTGTCGCACCCTATTTGCCGGAAGGGTCAACATGGATTGACATCATTACTCCACTGGATGCGGTTTTTGAGCAATACCACGACCATGACGAGGTGATTGTGTTTGCCAGCGGTGACCCCTTGTTCTTTGGGTTTGCCAATACCATCAAGCGCAAGATGCCCGATGCCGAAATAGTGCTTTTTCCGTCGTTCAACTCGCTGCAGTTGTTAGCGCATCGCCTGGTGATGCCCTATCATGACATGCGCATCGTATCGCTGACGGGCCGTCCATGGCCCGAATTTGACCGCGCACTCATTGAGCGGGCTGTAAAAATCGGTGTCCTGACCGATCATGAGCACACCCCTGCAGCCATCGCCCACAGGATGCTGGAGTATGGCTATAACGATTACACCATGCATGTGGGAGAGCACCTGGGCAATCCCGACGAGGAACGTGTTACCACCTGTAGGCTTGAGGAAGCCACCAAACTTGAATTTGACTATCCCAATTGCTTGATTCTTTGTGGTCAGACCAAGCTAAGGCCCTATGGTATTCCCGAGCGCGAATTTGCGTTGCTCGATGGCAGGGAAAAGATGATTACCAAGGCACCGATACGCCTGTTGACGCTGCAAGCCCTGGAATTGCCGCAGAAACATGTCTTGTGGGACATCGGCTTCTGCACGGGCAGCGTGTCCATCGAGGCGCGGCTGCAATTCCCGCACTTGCATGTTGAAGCCTTTGAAATCAGGCCCGAATGTGAGTCCTTGATACAGGAGAATAGCCGTCGTTTCGGTGCGCCAGGTATCAATTGGCACATCGGGAATTTCCTGGAAACAGATATAGATGCCCTACCCCGCCCCGATGCCGTTTTCATCGGCGGCCATGGCGGTCAACTCAAGGAAATCATGGCGCGGGTGCTGAGCGTTTTGACCGACGACGGCTGCATTGTGATGAACAGCGTTACCTCACCCATGGTGCATACAGACAGCCACCAACTCTTTAACGAGGCGTGTGCCGAGTTGGGCTTGACACAAGAGCCGCCCACACGCATCATCCTCAACGATAATAACCCGATAGAAATACTGAAATGCAAAAAAAAGTTTTAAGTTGTTAGTCTTAAGATTTTAGTATGATTTGTATCGCCTGAGATCCAGCGAGGCAAAGGTGTTCTTACTTAAAACTTACAACTTAAAACTAAAAACTGAATACAATGCAAAAGATAGCCATCATTCCCGTGAGCGACGAGAGCCGCCATTTAGCCGAAACGCTCCTGCAAGAATTCCAAGCCGAGGTCATCAAACGAGCCGAGGTCGCCAAAAGATGGAAGGAGTTCGATGCCTTTGTCTTTATCGGTGCCATGGGCATTTGTGTCCGCACGATTGCATCCCTGATTGAGGACAAGCATACCGATCCGGCAGTCATCTGTGTCGATAGCATGGGCAACCACGTGTTTTCGGTACTGTCGGGCCATGTGGGCGGGGCCAATGACTTGACCCGCCGCGTGTCATCGGCATTGGGAGCCGAGCCTGTTATTACTACCCAGAGCGATAATGCGCGGTTGTGGGCGCTCGACACGTTGGAAGAACGTTTCAACTGGCCTATCGCCAGCGAAGACGACATGAATGCCTGCATCTTCGCCTTTGTCAACCGCAAACAGACGGCATTATTCATGGAGGTGCGTGACGAGGGCACCGATTATCTGGAAAAGACCCTTCCCGATCACGTCACCATCATCAATGACCTTAGCGAAGCTGACCCCAAGAAATACAAACTCCTCATCATGGTCACACCTTTCCGTCGCTATGCACCTGAAGGCATGTTGTCATTGCATTTTGTGCCCATGGTCGGCACTATCGGCTTTGGCTTGGCTCATCACCCTGACAATTTCAAGTTCATCTATGACCAGATGGATGAGGCCTTGGCACAATGGGGCATTCTGCCTTGCGCTTGCCGTTATTGCACAATAGACGTCAAGGCCGACGAACCGTTTGTCCAGTTATTAAAAGAAGGGTATGGCGAAAAAGTTGAATTCTTCACGGCCGAGCAGTTGGCGGCTGTCGAGGTACCCAACCCCAGTGATACCGTTGCCAAACACGTGGGGACGCCCAGCGTATGCGAAGCGGCTGCCATCCTGGGCTCCAATCACGGCAAACTGATTGTCCCCAAAATCAAGGGTAAGAACTTTACCGTTGCACTGGCTATCGACCACCAGTATCTGCGTGACCAGCAGGGACACATTGAGATTGTGGGCGCTGGTCCAGGTGACCCCGACTTGGTATCGGTGCGCGGCCGCAAGATGCTGGAACGCGCCGACCTCATACTGTACGCTGGATCTCTTGTTCCGCGTGAATTGACCTTATGCGCCAAGCCAGGTGCCGTTGTTCGCAGTTCAGCGGGAATGAACTTGGAGGAGCAGTGTGCGTTAATGAAGGAGTTCTATGACCGCGGGCGCTTTATTGTGCGCTTGCACACGGGCGACCCGTGCATCTTCGGTGCCATTCAGGAGCAGATGGCTTTCTTTGACCAACAGGGTATGCATTACCACATCACTCCTGGCATCTCGTCGTTCCTTGCTGCTGCCGCCGAGTTGAGAAGCCAGTTCACTATCCCCGAGCGCACCCAAACCATCATCTTAACCCGTGGTGAAGGCCGCACGCCCATGCCTGAGAAAGAACAGTTGCATCTGCTGGCGAAGAGCCAAAGCACGATGTGCATCTTCTTGAGTGCGGCCATTGTCGATGATGTGCAACGGGAATTGCTCATGGAATATCCCGAGGATACGCCTGTCGCCGCCTGTTATCACCTTACATGGCCTGACCAGCGCATCTACCGCGGCGTGCTCAAAGACCTGGCCAAGATTGTACACGACAATAACTTGACGCTTACCACCATGCTCGTTGTGGGCGAGGCCATCGACAACCGCAAGGGGTTATCAGAACTCTATAACAAGCACTTCACTCACTTGTTCAGGAAAGGAGATAAGAGTTGATAGTTACCTGCGACTGCAATCGGAATAAGGACTAAAAAACTAAGGACTAAGGACTAAGGACTAAAAATGATACTCGTGTTTGGTGGAACGACTGAGGGCCGCATGGCGGTGAAGGTGCTCGAAGAATCGGGAGCCTCCTACTTCTATTCCACCCGTAGCGATACACAGGACATTCAACTCGTACACGGTCACCACGTCACTGGCGCGATGGACACGCCCGAGATGGCCGCGTTCTGTCAGGAACATGAAATTCGCTTGATAATTGATGCGGCCCACCCGTTTGCCGAAGCATTACACCGCAATGTAGTGGAACTCGCCCGTGCTGTTGGTGTGCCTGTCATCCGCTATGACCGCATCTATCCACCTCATGCCAGCGACCTCATGTGGTGTCGAGACTATGCCGAAGCGATTAGCCAATTGAAAAACCATGGTATTGAGAAATTGCTGGCACTCACAGGTGTGAACACTATCGCCAAGTTGAAACCTTTCTGGCAAACTCACGAATGCTGGTTCCGCATACTGAATCGAGAGATGTCACTTCACTTGGCACAAAAGGCGGGGTTCCCTGATGACCACTTGGTCTATTATGAGAAAGACGACACTGCAACCCTATTAGAGCGGTTACACCCCCAAGCCATCATCACAAAGGAGAGCGGCAACAGTGGCGGTTTCGACGAGAAAGTCGAAGCGGCACGACGAGCAGGCGTCAAAGTCTTTGTCGTGGAACGCCCAGAATACCCGACTTCGGGCGGGGTGACGATAATGCACGTCAATGGTCCTCATGGCCTGCGCCGCATGGTCGAGAAAGTGTTGCCTGAGTTTTATCCCTTGCATAGCGGACTGACCACAGGCACCTGCGCCACAGCGGCGGCCATCGCTGCAGCCATTAAGATGACCTCTGGTGAGGCTCCCAACACAGTGCCAGTAGTCCTGCCCAATGGCGAGACGATTGATGTCGATGTGACCTATGGTGACGGCTATGCTTCGGTCTTCAAGCAAGCTGGCGATGACCCCGATGTGACCAATGGCCTCGAGATACGCGCCAGCGTTGAGCCAAGTGATGAGTTTGAGATACGCGGCGGCGAGGGGGTTGGCAGATTTACCGTTCCAGGGTTTGACTATCCGCCAGGCGAGCCCGCCATCAACAAGGCCCCACGCCAGATGATGCGCGACAATATCAAGCAGAATGTCAGGATCACCATCAGCGTTCCCCAAGGAGCAGAGACTGCCCACCGCACTTTTAACCCTCGACTGGGTATCGAGGGCGGCATCAGCATCATCGGTGTTTCGGGAATCGTGAAGCCTTTTAGCGAGGAGGCGTTTGTGGCGAGCATCCGCAAGTGCATGCAGGTGGCCAAGGCATCGGGCAGCGAACGTGTGGTCATCAACAGTGGTGGCAAGAGCGAGCGCTTTGTAAAAGCGCAATACACTGACTTGCCGCAACAGGCCTTTGTGGAATATGGCAATTACATCGGTGAGACATTAGCCATCGCCCATGAACTCGAGATCAAGAACGTCACCATGGGCGTGATGCTTGGTAAAGCCGTCAAACTTGCAGCAGGTAACCTGGACACCCACAGTCGCCACACCACAATGGACAAGGAATTTGTGTTAACCATGCTTCATGAAGCGGACATTGATATCGACATCAGCGACCTCACCCTCGCCCGCGAACTGTGGGACCGAATCCCTACAGAGAAATTGCAAGCCTTTGCCTCTGTCGTCATCAAGCACTGCGCCCAACACTGCACTCCCCTACTCCCCAACGGTCACCTCACCATCCTCTTGATCACCGACACTGGCACCATTTACTCAGACAACAACTGATTTATACTCTTTCACGCTTTCATTTACACCTAAAAAAACTCAAGCGCCAGAGAACGCTTGAGCCAATTTAGTATAAGTCTGATTTACAATTAATTGCTACCACCCAACAGATAGTCAATCAAAGCAGTCACATCGTTAATTCTCACAAAGCCATCCTCGTTGACGTCGGCTGCATCCAAATTGATGCCAGTGTCATCACCGCTCAACAGATAGTCGATTAAGGCCGTCACATCGTTGATCTTCACATTGCCATCGTTATTCACGTCACCAAACAGGAAAGGATCATCACCGGTGTCAATACCCTCGATATGCTGGAAATTACTCCATCCCACTGCATTCTGGTAGCTTTCCAGGCTACGCATGGGCACATACAGGGTAGCGTTCTGATAAACAGCATCGGTAAAGTATTCGCCGCTGTTGGGCGGTGTGGTGGCAAGGCAAGTCACCTTGGTAATGCCTGTGATGCTGCTGAAAGCGCTGGGACGGATTTCGACAAGCGTCGAGGGTAATTCCACCTCGGTGATGGAAGTCACCTCACGCGCTGCCTGGTTGGCAATCACGGTCACACCCTCGGGCACGTGGAGCAGGCTTTTCTGCCAGCCAGTAGGCACACCCACCAGTGCGGTCAGTCCTGCGGGCACATCACCCTCGTCACGATTTGGATCTGGCTTTACCGTAAAGCCGCCAGTGGCATAGAGGCAACCGTCATAGGTTGCGAAATATTCACTGCCCTCGGCCACGTTAAATGCAGTCAAGGACGTCGCTCCTACGCAGGGGTTACCCGTGATGGTAGTCACCGTCGTGGGAACGGTGAACGAGTTCAGGTTGGTACAACGGAAATAGGCATTCATGATAATGGTCTTCATGCCCTCGGGCAGATAGGCTGTGATGAGGGGGCAGCGGGTGAAGGCTGCTCCGTCGATTTCCTCGAGCATGCCGTTGCTGGTAATCGTCGTGAGATTGGTACACTGACTGAATGCCTGGCGTCCCACGAACTTGACATTCTTGAGGTTGATGCTCGTGAACGGGTTATCCTGAAGCGAGCAACTGTCGAGTTTGACCATCGTGCTAGGCAGGTTCACGCTAGTAAGGGAGCAACTGCCAAAGCACATCATGCCGATTTCCTCCATTCCCTCAGGCAAGGTAAGGCTGGTGAGGTTGGTGCAATAGAAGAACACGTGACGTCCCAACTTTTTCATACCCTGAGGCAATGTGATGTTGGCCACCTGGCTGTTGCTGAAGCAACTGTTGCCGATTTCACAGTCTGGATTGGGGATGTTTACTCGTGTGAGCAGTGTGCCGTAGAAGGCGCCCATGCCGATGCGCGTGATGCCAGCATGGAAATTCACGGTTTTGAGCGTGGGATTACCATAAAAAGCGTAGTTGCCTATCTCGGTAATCTGGTCAGGAATAGTGATTGAGGTGAGGTAGGTGGTGCCGCTGCCACTGAACTGCGTGGGCTTGGCTCCCGGTGCGGCGATGATTTTGGTCTTCTCCTTATTGGTGAGCATCGTGTAGGTGACGGTGCCCTGCGTTGAAGCCAAATGCGCAAAATAAGGGTTGTCAGCCAGCACGGTCATTCCTGCCAGCTTGTTCTCGTTGAACGCCGTCTCGGCAATAAACTGCAAGGTGGTGGGCATCTTCAACGAGCCGACTTCGGTAAAGGAGAAAGCGCCCTCATCGATGAAGATGATACCCTCAGGCAATTGCAGGATAGCTTGTTCATTAAGTTTGCACTTGTAAAACGCGTTGGCGCCGATACCCACCACGTCATAGGTCACGCCGTCGTAAGTCACTGAACTCTTGAAATCCGACGAAACAAGGTTGCTGTAACCTGCTCCGTTCTCGGAATTACTCTTGGGAATAATCTGCACCATGTTGGTGCCTTCAATCACTTCATACTTGAATTTTCCAGAAATGAACTGCGTCTGGGCCAGTGCGCACACAGCAAGCAAACTGGCTAGGAGAAATGTAGAATAACGTTTCATTTGGGTTTCATAAGGTAGGTTCTAAAATACTATTCAGAGCCGAATTGAGAGCAGAACCCGTTAAACCCTCCAGTTAGGCTCCTCTTCAATTCACAAAGTTACATCTTTTAGTTAATAAACCGTTTTTACTTCCATATTTTAATATTTATTAATACATTTGGAGACACTTGCAATTATTCGACGCGAGTGCCTTCCCCAGACTTCACACCTGAGCCATTGAGATTTTGATAAAGTAAGATACTGATGTTGTTTGAGGTATTTACTCGTAGGAGGTTTTGCGGCGGTGGTAGAGGACGTAGATAATGATGGGGGCACCGATGAGGGCGGTGACGCTGTTGACGGGCATAGCGCCTTCAAAGCCGGGAGCGCGGGCAATCAGGTTACAGATGAGGGCCAGCAATGCACCACACAGGGCGGTGGCGGGCATCAGTTTCCAGTGGTCGCTGGTGCGGAAGATACCACGGGCCAAATGAGGTACGGCCATTCCGATGAACATGATGGGGCCGCAATAGGCGGTGACGATAGCAACGAGTGTGCCTGAACAAATGATGATCCATGTGCGGGCACGCTTGACATTGACGCCCAGGTTAGCGGCATAGCGGTCACCAAGCAGCATGGCATTCAATGGTTTTACAAGGAGGAAACTCAATGGGAGAAGGATACACATGAGCACGACAAAAAGTATCATTTCGTCGCCTGAAACGCGTGAGAATGAACCCAGTCCCCAAACCACAAAGGCCTTGACATCTTCCTCAGGACTGAGAAACTTGAGCACACCGATGATGGCGGTGGCCAGATAGCCTATCATCACACCGATAATCAGCAAGGTCACATTTCCCTTGACCTTACCTGAAATCCACACAATCAGCATCATCACTGCGATGGCACCGATGATGGCAGCGACCGAAACCGCGGCATCGCCCAGATAACCCAACGAACTCAATGCCACGCCACCCAACTGTCCCGACAGCAGTACAACAAAAGCGACGCCCAGGCTGGCACCATTGGAGATACCCAAGATAGACGGGCCCGCCAGCGGGTTGTGGAAGATGGTCTGCATCATCAGGCCGCTCACAGCAAGGCCCGCACCCGCAACAATCGCCGTAAGTACCTGGGGCAATCGGGAACTGAGAATGATATTGGTCCAGATTTCGGACTCGCTGCCCTGCCCTATCAAGATACGGCAGATGTCGCCCACCGGAACCTTAACAGAACCGATGAACAGGTTGACAATCACCATCACGAGGATTGCCACCACGAGGGCCAACATCAAGTGCAGCGTGCGTCTCATTTTCCTTAGTTTTTAGTCCTTAGTTTTTAGTCCTTAGTTTTTTATTGCAACAGGCGGTAGAAAGTGGGCTGGTAGTCTTTCTCGACAAGTTCAGGATGGAAGATGGCGACAAAGTCCTTCAAGAGCACATCGGGCTTGACAGGAGCAATTTCATAGTAAGGCGTCTGCTTCATGTTGCAGTAGATGACCTTTTTCTCCTTGAAAGCCTTGAACATCTCGTTGCGGGGCTCAGAGGCCTTCAGTGCTTCGTAGGAGAAATCACCCTGGTAACTGTTCAGGATGCGCCAGTAGTCGGCGTTGGCCGAGAGGGCATACATTTTTTCAAACTCCAGATCTTCGCCCGAGGTCTCATCATCATTGATGACATAGTCGGCTCCCGCATCGCGGAATATTTGCGCCAGGTAGTTCTTGCCGCCTACGGCATGCCAGTTGCCGTAGTGCATCTCGCCGCTGGTGACTGTAGGACGATTCTCGACCTTGGCGGCCTTCTCCTTGAGTTCATTGTAGCGGCTCTCGATGCCAGCAAAAATCTCGGATGCTTCTTTTTCTTTACCGATGAACATGCCGATGAATTTGATCCACTCGGCCTGGCCCAGGGGATCAAGTTCCTTGTAGCCAAGATGAGGCACGAGCGTGATACCGATTTCCTTGATGGCATCATAACCACCGCGCTTGGACGGCGAAATGAAGATGACATCAGGGTTGGCAGCCATGACTACTTCGGGGTCAAACTCACCCTCCATGCCGATTTTGACGATACGACCATCCTTGACACGCGCTTTGATGTCCTCGTTGAAGAGGTTTTTTGTGCTGGTGATGCCTTTGACCACGTCGTGGGCATCGAGGACAGTAAAATTGGACAATTGCAACGAGGTCATGCAGATGGTGCTCTTGATGGGCACTTTGACCTTGACATAACCCTCGGGCACTGCCACATCGGCATCATGCACAAGCGCAAAATGGTCTTTTTTACCCACGTCAACCAAGCGGATGTCGGCTGAGTCCCTGACACTAAAACCTGTGGCATACTTCACGGTCACTTCTTCCATCGAATCGGAGCCCGATTTCGTCTGCTGATCGCCCGGTGAAGAGCAGGCGCAAAACAGCAATAAAGCTGCAATAAATCCAAATAATTTCTTCATTTCTTAGTTCATCTGATTTATGCTACAAAGGTACTACTTTTTTAGGGAACAGATGGCCCTGAACACTGAATAATTTGTACCTTTGCAGGTATGGAAGAGACATCGGTAAAAACGAAGTGGTATCAAACCCTGTGGGCAGCGTTGATTTTCTTCACGAGACTGCCTTTTTGGCGCATCTATCAGCCGCCACAAGCAAGTTATAAAGCCGTTGTTGAGTACTGGCCACTGACTGGCTGGCTCACGGGTGGAGCAATGGCAGCGACACTGTATTTTGGCAGCATGGTATTGCCATGGGCTGTGGCTGTAATTGCCGCTATTGCCGTGCGCCTACTCATTACCGGGGCATTGCATGAGGACGGCTTGGCCGACTTCCTGGATGGATTTGGCGGCGGTGGCGACCGTGCACGCATTTTAGCCATCATGAAGGACTCTCACATCGGCACCTACGGGGTGTTAGGGCTCATCATCTATATGTCGTTATTGGGGGCAACACTCTATAGTATGACCCCGATGATTGCCGCACTCGCTGTCCTTGCCGCCGACCCATTCTCCAAAATGGTTTCCAGCCAGCTGATCAACATGCTCCCCTATGCCCGACGCGAGGAAGAAGCCAAGAACAAAACCGTTTACCGCAAGCCTAGTCTGGCTGCCGGACTGAGCCTGACTGTCCAGGGATTGCTGCCTATGGCCTTCATGATCTGGCTGACGGGCATCAGTTGGTATTTTGTAATTGCGATACCCGCCCTGGTGATGTATTTCCTGTACCTGCTCATGCTGCGCAAAATTCAGGGTTACACAGGCGACTGCTGCGGTGCGGTGTGCCTGCTGGTTGAACTATCGGTTTATCTGACGGTTTTTATTCAATTCGTTAATAGTTAAACTCTTATGGACATCATCTTAGTGAGACATACCAGTGTTGATGTGCCCAAGGGGACTTGCTACGGATGGACCGATGTGCCCGTGCGCAAGACCTTTGAGAAAGAAGCTGAGCAGACGCGTCAGTCGCTGGAACCGTTCCTGCCATTTGATAAGGTGTTTTCCTCGCCATTGACACGCGCACGCAAACTGGCGGCCTATTGCGGTTATCCCAATGCAGAAACCGATGACCGCTTGAAAGAGATGAACATGGGCGAATGGGAAATGCAACTGTATGACAAAATCAAGGATCCGCACCTGCAAGAATGGTACGACGACTACATTCACCAGCCCACGACAGGCGGAGAGAGCTTCCTGCAACAGTACCAACGGGTAGCGGCATTTCTTGACGAACTCAAGGGCCAATCCTACCAGCGGGTAGCCATCTTCGCACATGCCGGGGTGCTCATCAGCGCAGGATTACACGCGGGGCTTTATTCTTGGGACAATGCTTGGGAAAATCTAGCCGATTACGGGGAGTACATAGTGATAAGGCTTTAGGTTTTAGGCTTTAGGTAACAACACATACAACTAAAAACTGAGAACTCTAATGAGGAGAATCATATTGATAACTGGCGGGCAACGCTCGGGCAAGAGCAAATATGCCGAGGAATTGGCCTTGAAACTTGCCGATAACCCTGTCTATGTGGCAACAGCCCATGTATGGGATGACGAATTCCGTGAGCGGGTACGTCGCCATCAGGAGCGCCGTGGCCCCCAGTGGACCAACATCGAGGAAGAAAAATACCTGAGCCAACACGACCTCACCTGGCGCGTGGCGGTCATCGACTGTGTGACGCTATGGCTGACCAATTTCTTCTTTGAGAATCAGAATCAAGATACGCAGCAGGTGTTAGATATGGTTAAAGAGGAATTTGACCGCTTCACCGCACAGGATGCCACTTTTATCTTCGTGACCAACGAAATCGGCAGTGGCGGCGTGAGCGTGGATCCCGTGCAACGGCGCTTCACCGATCTGCAAGGCTGGATGAACCAGTACATCGCCAGCCGTGCCGACGAAGTCATCCTCATGGTATCGGGAATACCGGTAATAGTTAAGAGATAAGAGATAAGAGATAAGAGATAAGAGTTAGGAGATAAAAGATAAGAGATAAAAGATAAGAGATAAAAGTTAGGAGATAAGAGTTTTTAGTACAGTTTGTATCGCCTGAAAAACAGTGAGGCAAAGGTATTATTACTTAAAACTGAAGACATACAACTTAAAACTTACAACTTAAAAACGATGAAACAATTCAATATACGACACACTGATAAGTCACTGGAACAGAGCATCCAACAGAAAATCGACCACCTGAATAAACCGAAAGGCTCATTGGGCCGATTGGAAGAATTGGCATTGCAAATTTGCCTCATCCAGCAGACCTTAACACCCAGTCTGAACCATCCCTGCCACCTGCTGCTGGGAGGCGACCACGGCATCGAGCGTGAGGGCGTGAGCGTTTCACCTCGCGAGGTCACCTGGCAACAGATGATTAACTTCACCCGTGGCGGTGGCGGCGTGAATATGTTCTGCCGCCAACATGGCTTCAAGTTGCGTATTGTGGACACGGGCGTGGATTATGACTTAAGCCATGTCGAGGGCATCATCGACCGTAAGATTGCCCGTGGAACCCGCAATTTCCTGCATGAGCCCGCCATGAGCGAGGAGGAGTTTGAACGTGGCATCCAGACAGGTTGTGACCTTGTGGATGACTGCATCGCCGAGGGTTGCCAGGTGCTGTGCATCGGCGAAATGGGCATTGCCAACACCTCGCCTTCCAGCATCTGGATGAGCTTGTTCGGCAACATCCCATTGGACGAGTGCATCGGCGCTGGAGCGGGCCTAGACCATCCCGGCATCCAGCACAAACGCGAAGTCCTAACCCAAGCATTGAAGCATTACCACGAAACGATGGAGAACACGACGGAGAACGCCATCCGCTATTTCGGCGGTTTTGAAATGGTAACCGCCATCGGCGCAATGCTGCGGGGAGCCGAGAAACACCTTGTCGTGCTGGTTGATGGCTTTATCATGACAGCCTGTGCCATTGCAGCCATCCGTCTCTATCCCGCCGCCCAAGACTACATGATTTTCACCCATTGCGGCGACGAGAGCGGCCATCGCCGCATGCTCGACATCGTCCACGCCAAGCCCATCCTCAACCTGGGCTTGCGCCTCGGCGAAGGAACCGGCGCGCTCTGCGCCTTCCCCATCATCGCCTCCTCAGTCCACATGATCAACGAAATGAACAACTTCGACACCGCCCACATCACCAAATACTTCTAAGTATTCAACTCTTTGTTGACTAAATAGTCAGCAAAGAGTTGAAGTTTAGAGTTTAGTTTTTAGAGTTTAGAGAGGCATCCGCACGCCTTTTTTAAACAACATAAACAACACTGAACAACAACAAGGACAACGATCAATAGGCATCCGCTCCCCATCTTTTCCACGAATTCTACGAATGGCATCCGCCACCATCTTTTCAAACAACTGAGTAATCTGATTCTTCTGACACCATCCCCATAATCTGAAAACAAGAAATCTCATGAATTGATCTTTTTTGATCACTTTTGTTAAGGATTGATCTAATCCTGTTTTTCTCACGTGTTTTCTGTTACTTTGCATACTATATGAAGAAGTACCGCATAGAGGTAACAGAGGTTCTGAGCCGCATTGTTGAGATAGCGGCTGAAGATGATGAAAATGCCTTACAGACCGTTAAGGCGATGTACCGTAATTGTGACCTTGTGCTGGATGCTTCGGATTATGTAGTAACAGAATTCAGCGTTAAAGATGAATAATCAATGACTTCTGCAAGGTTTTCAAGAATTATTCGCTAACTTTGCACCTGTCTAAGGTACTCATCTAGACGCAAAAGACATCGTGGGAAATTAGATAGCAGTATCTAAATTCGAAGAGACTTTTAACGAAAATAGTCCACCAAACTAACAAAGTTACAGAGAGTCTCAGGGAATGCGGATACGCCTATCCTGTATAGGCGTACCCCTTCCTTTCATCTCTCTGTACGGGCATCTGTGGTGGACAGCCTTCGTTAAGGGATGAAATGCGAAGGTGGTGCGCTTTCTTTTTGTCCACGGCAAATGAGGACAAAAAACGATGAGTACAGAGGCAAAGCCGTTTTTAAAATGGGCTGGAGGCAAAGGGCAACTATTATCACAGCTAGAGCAACATCTGCCCGAAGACCTTAAAGGACAGGAATTCACATATATCGAGCCATTTGTGGGTGGAGGGGCTATGCTCTTCTACATGCTTCAGCGATTTCCTAATATTAAACGTGCTGTTATCAATGATATCAACACCTACCTGATAACCGCCTATCGTGTCATTAAAGATTCATCCAATGAACTGATTGAACGGCTTGCTGAACTTGATAAACGCTATAATGCGTTGAATGGAGATGAGGCAAAGAAAGAGTTTTTTCTTTCAGTGCGGACAATATTCAATGAGAATAAACTAGACGACATCAACCGTACTAAATACCTGATTTTTCTCAACCGTACATGTTTTAATGGCCTTTACCGGGTGAATGCCAAAGGGAAATTCAATGTGCCATTTGGTCGTTACTTGCACCCCACGATTTGCAATTCAGAAGTTTTAAAAGCGGATAGCAGACTACTGAATCAAGTTGATGTAGTGATACTAAATGGAGACTATGAACAAACGTTGAAGCACATTAGCGGCGGACTCAATTTCTTTTATTTCGACCCTCCTTATCGCCCGCTTGATGCCACATCTAGTTTCAATTCCTATGCAAAAGAGGATTTTAACGATGACGAGCAAAAAAGACTGCGTGATTTTTGTGCAATACTCAATCAACGGCACAATATAAAATGGATGCTCAGCAATTCAGACTGCTCGGCAAGAAACCCCGAGGATACTTTCTTTGAAAACCTCTATCGTGATTTCAACATCAATAGAGTGCAGGCCTCTCGTGCCATTAACGCTAATCCCAGCAAACGAGGAAAACTAACCGAATTACTTATTAAGAATTATGAATAAAGACTTTAACCTGTTTATGTCTCAATTGCAAAAGACAAACCAAACATTGGATTTCTTTTGTGATTTTGATAAAATATCAGCTAATGTGTCTCAAGTTGAGATTAGTCTAAATGCGCTGAATTATCTTATCGGAAAGGAAGACTTGACCAAGGCGGTTGCAGATTTGTGGGAAAGATACCCTAAATCTTTTGAGGTCATGGGAATCTTGATAGCAGTAAGAGAAGAGGGCAATAAACCAGTTGTTGATAGTCAGGGCAACGTGGTTATGTTGAAAAGTTATTTCACATCACCTCAAAAAGTCATCGAGTTCCTAGTTGAAACTGGTTTAGCCGATGTGTTCAATTCTCGCCGCATCAAGAATCTTGTAGACTATGTTTTCGGTATTGAAACGGGACTTGACACTAATGCACGCAAAAACCGTAGTGGGCACATTATGGAGAGTACCGTGGCAAACATTTTTAAAGAATGTAATGTCTCTTTCAGGCAGGAAGTTTATTCTTCGGAATTTCCTGAGTTATCAGTTCTTGGCACAGATGAAAAACGATTTGATTTCTATATTAAGACTAGTGACAAGAAATATCTCATTGAGGTTAACTTCTATAGTGGAGGAGGTTCTAAACTCAATGAAGTTGCACGTGCCTACTCTGAATTGGCACCTAGAGTAAATTCGGTTGAAGGTTTTGAATTCGTATGGATTACGGACGGTATTGGCTGGCGCTCCGCCCGCAATAAATTGGAAGAAGCGTATAGAGTAATTCCCAGTGTCTATAATCTAACTACAATAAAGGATTTTATAGAATTGCTGAAAAGGTAGGAGATGGTAGTGCCATTCTATAAATCAGCTGACCGTGCTTTCACGTTGTTGCATGGCGATTGTTTTGAGCTGCTGCCACAGTTTGATTTCAAGTTTGACATGATATTTGCCGACCCACCTTATTTCCTTTCTAATGATGGTATCAGTTATCAGGCTGGCAAAATAGTAAGCGTTAACAAAGGAGATTGGGACAAGGGCGGAACTACTGAACATATCAGGACTTTTAATCATGACTGGATTGCCCTGTGCCGCGAAAAGTTGAAAGATAACGGGACAATATGGATAAGTGGTACTTATCACAATATTTTTGCCGTCGCCAATAGTTTGACTGACTTGGGTTTTAAGATTCTTAATGTTATTACTTGGGCAAAGACTAACCCTCCGCCCAATATATCTTGTCGTTATTTCACATATAGTACTGAATTCATAATCTGGGCACGCAAATGGCAAAAGCGCCCCCATCAATATAACTATGAAATGATGAAGCACTTGAATGGGGGTAAGCAGATGACTGATGTTTGGCGTCTGCCTGCCATCGCGCCATGGGAAAAGTCGTGCGGCAAACACCCAACACAGAAGCCACTTGCTATCATGACCCGCATTATTTTAGCATCCACCAATCCTGGGGCATGGGTTCTTGACCCATTTGCAGGCTCTTCTACTACGGGTATTGCTGCCAATCTAATTGATCGGCGTTTTTTGGGGATTGAGCGAGAACTGGAATACGTTGAATTGAGCAAAAATCGAAGGCTGGAATTAGAAGATTATCGCCTCCGTCTCACTTATAGAAATAAAATAAAAGACATCAAACTGAGCGAGGAAGTGGAACCTACTGCAGTAGTGTGTGAGAATGGCATGACTTATGACTTGCCTTTCTGATAACAAACTATTGAAAACTTGACTGGTGAGTTTACGAGGGAGAAGTTTTTATCGTTGTTTAGCGATGGCTGGTGGTGTCGGGAGGCGTAAAATTGCCACATCAGTGTTTTCAGATTGCTCAGTTGTTTGGGAAAGCGGGGGCGGATGTCCTTCGTTGAATTCGTGGAATTTGTGGAAAGTATAGGGGTTGATGCGGGAAGGGTAGTACTTTTTCTATAGATTGTACGCACGCTGTGGAGAAGTAGAAAAGTAGAATTTTTATTGTTGACAGGATTGGGTGGTTCCTGGTCAAGAGAGGTTAAGCAGGAAGAGGGAAAGTAGTGTCAAGGCGAGCATCAGGAGTTCGGCGAGGCGGTTGATGCGGGTGGCGGTGTGCATGTCGGCGGTGGTCAGTTCGCGGTCATTTTCGCCGATGTAGGGTTTGTCGAAGAGTTCGCCGAAGTAGTAGTGGGGACCGCCGAAGCGGCAGTTGAGGATACCGGCCAGGGCGGCTTCGGGGTAGCCGCTGTTGGGGCTGGCGTGGCGACGGCCGTTTTTCCATACGAATTTCAAGAGCGACCATTTACCCGAGGCGATGACCATCAGCAAAGCGGTCAAGCGGGCGGGAATATAATTGGCCACATCATCGATGTGGGCAGCCCAACAGCCGAAGTCCTTGTAACGCTCGGTGCGGTAACCAATCATCGAGTCAAGCGTATTGACCATCTTATAGGCCAGCATGCCGGGCGTTCCAAGCAATGCAAACCAGAACAACGGCGCTATCACGCCATCGCTAAGGTTCTCAGCAAGTGTCTCCATGGCGGCGGTTCGCACCTCTTGGGCCGATAGTTGCGACGTATCACGGCCGACGATGCGGGCAACCTGCTTGCGCCCCTCGTCAAGGGAGCGGTCAAGGGCCAGAAAGACCTCGCTTACCTCACGGATAAGCGTCGTTCCCGCCAAACAATAGAAAATGATGATAGTATCCAGAATGAGCCACAAAACCACGTTGGGCACCATCCGCTTAAGCCCCCACATGACAAAAAACACCATCAGAATGAAACAAACCGCCATTACGGCACCTTTGGCCATGCGATGGCTGCCCTTATTGAGAAGGTGCTCGCCCCACGAAATCATTTTGCCGAACCACACGATGGGATGCGGCAACCGTGACGGATCACCAAACACAAAATCCAGCAACCAACCCAACAACAATGGCAATATAAGTATCAGAGTCTCTTTCATTGGTTTTCTCTTGTTAGTGCCTCACGCAAAGCCGCAAAGGCGCTAAGTAATTATTTTACTTTTTATTAAAAACTTTGCGACTTAGCGCCTTAGCGTGATATTGTTTAGGCGTTTCGGCCGTGTAGCAGCGAATAGCGGCGGTGAGGGCATCGTTCTCGGTGGGCGACTGGGTAGCGATGCGGAAGTGATGCGGAGTGAGCCCAGTGAAGTTGGAGGCATCACGGATGAGGATGCCATGCTCACGCGCCAGGTATTCCTTCAACTGGGCTGCCGTTGCTTGACAGATGGTGCACAGGAAGAAATTGGTCTGTGTCTCAAAGGTTTTGATGCCCTCAATCCCATCAAGGGCCTGGCGCAAACGCTGTGTCTCGGCCAAATAGGAAGGCAGGTCAGGGATAGCGGTCTCTCCGCGTTGCACGAGCCACTTGCCCGCCTCAAGCGACAAGGCATTGATGGCCCAGGGACGATATTGCTCACGCAAGCGGCTGATAATCGCCGATGATGCCGTGACATAGCCCAGACGCAAACCTGGCACCGCATAACGCTTGGTCATCGAATGTAGCAGGATGATGTCGTCACGATGGGCCACATCGGCAGGTTGCAGCAGGGGAGCCATCGTATAGTCTTCGTAAGACTGGTCCACAATGAGCAGCCGGTGTCGTTCGGCAAGGGCCAGCACGTCCTTTACTGCCAGCACATCTCCAGTCGGATTATTGGGGTTACAAAGCCAGCACAGGGCTGCGTCCTCGCACTCACGATAGCCAAACACACGACAGGCATCTTCATATTCCCTGAAAGTAGGCTGCACGATGCGGCAAGTGCCCTCGTGGCGAAAGGCTTGGGCAATCAGATATATGGCATCCACTGCCCCACTGGTCACCAGTACCTCATCGGGATTGATGCCACACTCTAGGGCAATCATCTGCTCAAGCGACGCTGCCGATGGCTCGGGATAAGAACGGATGGCAGCCATCCGCGTACACAGGTAGGCATCCAACTCGCTCATGTCAGTTCCGTTGTAAATATTGGAACTGAAGTTCATCTTGATATTGTTGTAACGATACAGGTCGTCGCCGTGTCCTTCAATCATGGTCAGTCAGAATTTTGTAGATTTGTTCCATATCGACGTACTGGCGTACATGGGCAGCCAACTTGTCGTATTGCTCCTCCTTGAAAGCCGCATAGTCAAACGGCTTGTCTCCCTCCGAGATTTTGTCCCTGAACGGCTCCAGCAGGAAATCGACAAACGGAGCATTGTCAAGAATACCGTGGACATAGGTACCCATGCACTTGCCGTCAACGATATAGCCGTCTTCGCGTCCATCATTAAGTCGCAGCAAGGGTGAAGGCTTGGCATCTCCCACAGGGTGCGTCTCGCCCTGATGAATCTCGTAACCTTGCCCATATTGGCTCGTGACTTGGCGCGTCTGCTTGTCACCATTCATCGTCGTTGTCGTGGGTAAAAGACCCAAACCCGGTAAGCGTTCGATGTCGCCTTCGACATGGTCGGGGTCAAGCACTTCCATGCCCATCATCTGGTAGCCGCCACAGATACCCAGCACTGCCGCACCCTCACGATGCGCCCTCACGATGGCTTGGGCACAACCATTGCGACGCAGTTCATACAGGTCATGCAGGGTGGATTTGGTGCCCGGCAGGATGATGATGTCGGCCTTCTTGATGTCCTCGGTATTGTTGGTGTAGAACAGGTGAACCCGCGGGTCACGCTCCAGCGCGTCAAAGTCGGTGTAATTGGACAAATGGCGCAACATGACTACGGCTACATTGACCTTGCCGCGCTCGGCTTGCATCGATTTTTGAGCAAGAGCAACACTATCTTCTTCCTCAATGTAGATATCCTTGTAGTAAGGGATTACACCCAGCACGGGGACACCGCAGATGTCCTCCAGCATTTTGCGACCCTCGTCAAACAGTCGCATATCGCCACGGAACTTGTTGATGATGATGCCCTTGATGAGACGGCGGTCTTCAGGTGTCTGCAAGGCTATGCTGCCATAGACCGAAGCAAACACGCCGCCACGGTCGATATCACCCACCAAAATCACATCAGCATGGGCATGACGGGCCATGGGCAAATTCACCAGATCGGTGTCGCGCAGGTTAATTTCCGAGATGCTGCCCGCACCCTCCATTACAATGGGATTGAAACGGGAAGCTAGACGGTCGAAGGCGTCGCACACCTCACGGCGATAATCGATGTCGGACGTGCCTCGGCGCCAGTAGTCATAGGCATTCTTGTTGCCGATGGGCTTGCCGTGCAGGATGACTTGTGACGTGTGGTCGGACTGGGGTTTCAACAACAGTGGATTCATGTCGGTATGGCAGGGAATGCCCGCTGCCTCGGCCTGCACAGCCTGGGCTCGTCCAATCTCAAAACCCTCGGGGGTGGCATAGGAGTTCAACGCCATATTCTGGGCCTTGAAGGGGGCGGGACTGTAGCCGTCCTGCTTGAAGATGCGACAGAAGGCAGCCGCGACGATACTCTTGCCCACGTCGCTGCCCGTTCCGGCAAACATCACTGGATGCAATCGTTTCATTCTTTCTCGTTGGCTAATACAAACAGATAATCAGACAGGCGGTTCATCATCACTAGCACATCGCTGTCAACAGGATGCTCCCGATGCAGCGACCACAGGCGGCGTTCCACCGTGCGCACCTGGGTGCGCGCCAGATGGATAAAAGCGGCTAACTGAGAGCCTCCACCAGGAACGACAAAACCGCCTTGATAGTTGGAGTGGTCGATGGCCTGCTCCAATTCGCCCGTTATTTCGGCGGCATGGAGTTCGCGGGGATTGATGCTATCATCGGGGGTTGCAATGTGACTCATGATGGTCATCAGCTCGCGTTGCACGGCATGGATGAGATTACGGTTAGCTTCGTCATCACCGAGCATCGACCGCACGATACCCAAATGGACATTCAACTGGTCTATCTGCCCGTTAGTCTCGATGCGAGGATCGCATTTCGGGACCCTCACCCCGTCACGCAGGCTAGTCATGCCCTCGTCACCGGTCTTGGTATAGATCTGTTTCATTTTAGTCCTTAGTTTTTAGTCCCTAGTTGGTAATTGATATAAATGCGTGTAGCTTGCCAGTACATTCTTGTAACGGATAACAGGTGTCGGCATTGGCTCCCCCTTTGCATTATAGACCTGAGTCGCAGAAATTGGCGGCTCGCCCAAGAATTGGGTGTAGTGGAACTCATGACCGCGGTATTCCTTGCCATCGAACGTGAAGCGTCGATAGCCCAACGATAGTTTACGGTCGTCCTTGCGGGCTGTAATACTATAAGGCAGCACGCCGCACATGGGAAATTCGCCCTCGTCGGTGACGATTTTCTCGCACAGGCACATCATACCGCCACACTCGGCGATGATGCGGCCTCCACGCTCGGCATATTCCTTGATGGCACGTCGTGTCGCCTCGGCCTTCAGCAATGCATCAAGATGTTTCTCGGGATAGCCGCCTGGCAGATAGAGCAGCGCTACATCGTCAAAACAAGGCACATCATGCTCGGGATCAAAGAATGACACATTCTCCAAGCGGTCGATGTTCTCTTGATAAATAAAGGAGAACGATTCAGCGTTGCGGGCAATCAAAGTTCGCTGCTTGCATTTTTCCTCCTTGCGAGGCTGAATACAAGCAGGTTTATCCACGGCACTTGCTTCATTCGTCAGTTCCAGTAACCGTTGCCATTGCACATTCTTTTCCAGAAGTTCAATCAAGAGATTGCTTTCGGGTTTCTCGCTGAAATCCAGCCCCAAGTAGCGCGAACCTTGTTCGAGTTCGGCTTTCTTGGGCAAATAGCCATAGCACTGCACGCCCAAGTCATCACACACCTGCTCAAGCATGGCAAAATGCCTTGCCGACCCCACGCGATTGAAGATCACGCCGCTGATACGCACGTCCTTACGGAAGTTGACAAAGCCTGAGATGAGTGCCGCCATCGAGTATGCCGCCGACTTGGCGTCAACCACCAGTACGACAGGCAAGTCCAACACACGGGCTATTTCGGCCGACGACCCCTTGTCGCGGTCATAACCGTCAAACATGCCCATCATTCCCTCGATAACGCACACATCGGCATCGCGGCCATACTGATCAAACAATTCACGCACATGCTCAGCCGTAGCCATAAACGTATCCAGATTGATACTCGCCCGGCCACACACCGCGGCATGAAACTTGGTATCAATGTAGTCTGGTCCACACTTAAACGGCTGTACCCTATACCCCTTGCGGGCAAACAACGCCATCAGACCCCGAGCAATCGTTGTCTTGCCCGAGCCACTGTTAGGCGCCGCTATCACAAATCCACGTCCCATACAACTTGCAAATTTACGCAATTCTTCCAAATTAACCCTCATTCCCATCAAAGAACCATATCCGATGAATTGCAATATTATTTATTGAGAGAAAACATCACCTCGACAACAAATTGCCCGAGGTTTTGTTGTACATTTGCAGTAACAATCGATAAAATGCCTGGATTGAAAAAGGACCGTGCATGATGAAGAAATATATTTGATTGATACAGGAGGACTTAGCGATGCGGGATTTTGCAGCCATAGATTTCGAAACGGCCAACTCTGAGCGCAGTTCAGTATGCTCAGTAGGTGTTGTCATCGTGCGTAACGGAGAGATTGCCGATACATTCTACTCACTCATTCAGCCCGAACCAAATTACTATAACTACTGGTGTTCCAGAGTCCATGGCCTGTGCCGCGAAGATACCGAAGACGCACCCGTTTTTCCCGACGTATGGGCTCAGATAGAACCCCTCATTGAGGGCCTGCCGCTCGTGGCCCACAACCGACCTTTTGACGAAAGTTGCCTCAAGGCCGTCTTCCGCGTTTATCAGATGGACTATCCCGATTACGAGTTCCTCGATACCCTCTGGGCATCACGACGCCTGCTCCCCGACCTGGACAACCACCGACTCGACACCGTCGCAGCAGCCTGCGGCTTCCAAATGGAAAACCACCACCACGCCCTAGCCGACGCCGAAGCCTGCGCCTGGATCGCCCGCCAACTCCTCTAAAAAACCTCCATTGTAAAGAGTCCTTCAGTCATAAGATTACGATTCTTCGGAATAAGATTTAAAACAAGAACGCAAAAATTCAACTCTAATTTAATTCCCATTTTTACAGTAAACTGATGGCCCTAAATGTCTATACGGTCTAGTCTATAATCTGGGTTAAGGAAGGTAAGATGATGAGGATGTGGGGTAGTTCGTTTTCTGGGTTTGGAAAAATTTTGTTAATTTTGCGGGTGAATGTATAGTGGATTTTTTACAAAGAATATGACCAATATGATGAAATTCAAGAGTTTTTTGTTGGCTTTTGTGCTGTTTTGCTGTGGTCTGGCAGCCCAGGCATTTGACCAGGCGCGGATGGACCGATTCATTGATGACCTGATGGGCAGGATGACCCTTCAGGAGAAAATCGGGCAGCTTAACCTGCCTGTCACCGGTGACATCATCACTGGCTCGGCAGTCAGCGGTGACGTGGTCAGCAAGATCAAGGCTGGCCAGGTGGGCGGTCTTTTCAACATGAAGGGTGTACAAAGCATCCGTGCATTGCAGGAAGTCGCTGTCAAGCAGAGCCGCTTGGGCATTCCCTTGATCTTCGGCATGGATGTGATTCATGGCTATGAGACGGTATTTCCCATCCCCTTTGCCATGTCGATGAGCTGGGATATGGATGCCATCCGCAACTCGGCCCGTATCGCCTCGGTTGAGGCGACTGCCGACGGCATCTGCTGGACCTTCAGTCCCATGGTGGATATCTGCCGCGAGCCGCGGTGGGGCCGCATGAGCGAAGGCAGTGGCGAAGATCCCTTCTTGGGGTCTGCCATCGGCCGCGCAATGATTGAGGGTTACCAGGGTGCCGACCTGGCCGACAAGGCGACCATGATGGCATGCGTCAAGCACTTCGCCCTGTATGGTGCTCCCGAAGCCGGTCGCGACTATAACACGGTGGACATGAGCCACGTGAGGATGTTCAACGAGTATTTCCCTCCCTACAAGGCAGGTGTTGATGCCGGTGCGGGCAGTTTCATGACCTCGTTTAACGTGATCGACTATATCCCCGCCACGGGTAACCGCTGGCTCATGACCGAGGTGCTGCGTGACCGCTGGGGGTTTGACGGCTTTGTAGTGACCGACTACACCGCCATCAGCGAAATGATCAACCATGGTATGGGCGACCTGCAGACCGTCAGTGCGCTGGCGCTCAACGCCGGTACCGACATGGACATGGTGGCTGACGGCTTCCTGGGAACCTTGGAAAAATCTATGGACGAGGGCAAGGTGACCATGCAGGACATTGACAAGGCTTGCCGCCGCATCCTGGAGGCTAAGTACAAACTGGGCCTGTTTGACGATCCCTACCGCTACCTTGACGCCAAGCGGGCCAAGAAGGACATCTATACCGACGAGCACCGAGCCGCCGCCCGCCAACTGGCAACCGAGACGTTTGTATTGCTGCAGAACAAGGACAACGTGCTGCCACTCAAGCGCATGGGCAAAATCGCTCTGGTGGGCCCACTGGCCAACACCCGCGCCAATATGCCCGGCACCTGGAGCGTGGCCGCTTCCAGCGACCGCTACAGCACACTGCTGGAAGCCATGCGCCGTGCTGTGGGCGACCAAGCCGAAGTGATGTATGCCAAGGGATGTAACGTGTGCTATGATGCTGAGTTGGAGAAAAATTCGACTATGTTTGGCCGCGAGATGCGCGATGGGCGTCCTGTTGACGTCATGCGTGACGAGGCTGTTCGCATCGCACGAGAGTGTGACGTGATTGTCGCCGCCATGGGCGAACCCAGCGAGATGTCGGGAGAAAGCAGTTCGCGCAGCGACCTTTCCATCCTCGACGCTCAGAAAGACCTGCTCATGGCACTCAAGGCTACGGGCAAACCCATCGTGCTGCTCAACTTCTCGGGCCGCGCCACAGTCATGGACTGGGAGGTGGAAAACATTCCTACTATCTTGAACGTGTGGTTTGGTGGCAGTGAGGCCGCCGACGCCATCTGTGACGTGGTTTTCGGTGACGTGTCGCCCAGTGGCAAACTTTCGGTCACCATGCCCCGCAACGTGGGCCAGATTCCCATCTATTACAACCACCTGAACACGGGCCGTCCCAATCCCAAGTGGTTCACCAAGTATACTTCCAACTACCTGGACGTGCCCAACGATGCGCTGTTCCCCTTCGGTTACGGTCTGAGTTACACCTCGTTCCAGTATGGTCCCCTGTCGCTGAGCAATGAATCGATGACAACCAGCAGCACCATCCAGGCCAGCGTAACCGTTACCAACACCGGCAACCGCGAGGGGGCGGAAGTTGTACAGTTCTACATCCGCGACCTGGTCGGCAGCATTGCCCGACCTGTGCAAGAGCTCAAGGGTTTTGAGCGCATCAGCCTCAAGCCCGGCGAGAGCCGCACCGTCACGTTCACCATTGACGCCGAACTGCTCAAGTTCTACAACAAGGACTTAGAATACGTCTGTGAGCCAGGTGAATTTGAGGCGATGATCGGCCCCAACAGCCGCGACGTGCAGCGCCAACTGTTTAGGCTCAAATAAGCTGTAGGCTTTAAGTTTTTAAAGGCATCCGCATTGCAGTTTGCCGCGCCAACGCGACACCTCACAATGCGGATGCTTCTGTCATCACGTTACATACCGATCGCCTTGACTTGGGACTCAAAAGAATCACGGTCACCAATGGCGCCATTCTTGATTTTGGCCCGGTAATTATAGATGGTGTTGACCGAGTAATGCAGGAATTCAGCAATGCGGCTACTGTCCTCGATGCCAAGGCGTATCAGTGCAAAAATACGGATATCAGTGTTTAATGTCCCCGGCTCTGGCATGGTTACACGGCACTCGGGGCGCAACAGGGCATTGAAGTCATCGACAAAGTTAGGGAAGAGGTGCAAGAAGGTGCTGTCAAACATCTCGTACAGTTCGGTAAGGTTTTTATCACGCAACTGACTATCGCCCGTAAACTTGAACAGCGCATCCAGGTCCCTGCTCTTGACCATCTTGTTGACACGCTTACGCATCTCGTCAAGGCGGTCGATATAGAAGGAACACAAGTGAATAAAACGCCCCACATATTCGTCCTTGACACGGTTAGACTCGTTGAGTTGCACATTAGTATCCCGTAACTGTGTATTCAGGTCAGACAACTGTCTGTTCAACTGTGCCAACTGGGTATTGCTCTCACTCAGTTCATTACGGGCGCGGGCTAATTTCTTGCGCTGGCTGTTGCTATAAAATAGAATGCCCAAGAACAATGCCGCCAGCAAACTTGACACCACGGCGAGCAGTGCCAGCAAGTGGTTGGCACGCTTGAGAGAAGCCTCATAATTATCGCTGATAGCCGTGAGGACGGGCGATATCTGATTATTGCGTTTCACCGTGTTGAACGTGTTGGCACACTGCCAGGCAAAACGGATGTAACGATAAGCACGCTCCATATCCCCATCGGCCATGAGTTTGTTGGCCAATTCCCACATCGCCCCCTGGTCCATGACGGCGTTCTTGACATCGCTTAATGCCGACTGGGTCACCCAATAACGCGTCTGCACCGAATCTCCCAGCAGCGCATAATCCAGATAGCGGTAAAATGCCACGATGGCATACTGATGGGATCCCTCCTTGACCTGCTTGAGACGCATATCGCTATAGCGCAAAGCCCCCTGGCCATCCCCAGCGCCAAGGCACTCAATTTCCTTGACCTGCAACGCCTCATCATCGGTTGCAGATACCCCTGTCGTGTCGATGAGATGGTTATAGTGATCCCACTTGGCATAATATTCCCCCTGAAGGCGCGGCACCCTGCAATAGTATCCCAGTTCGTGATACAGGTGAGCCAAGGTGATGTAGTAGCGGCGCTTGTTACGGGAGTCATTGATACGCTGGGCGTCCATCGAGTTCAACACATCCATCGCCTCATGATACATACCCGACTCGGTGCACTGGTAGGCTAACAGCAGCCTGCACTCGTCGGCACGGATGGGGTCTTCCATACGCTCAGCAAGCAGAATGCAACGGCTGATGTAATGAATCGCGGAGTCGCTCATGTAGGGCCGGTACTCGTCATAGAGGCTACGGCTCAACTCATACTGCACGCGGTTATCATCAATTGCTCCACGCGCAGTCTTGTATTTACGGATGCGGTTTTCACGTTCTTGCACATATTTTTCGGTCTGCTCGATGGCCTTGTCGAGCTTCCTGTATTCCTGTTCCAAATCAATCTCGCCAGCCGCTACACCTGTTGACGAAATCAAGAACAGCAAGACCGATATGATGATGCTATGTTTCATAGTAAAAAATCCCATATTACAATGTTGTGCAAATGTAGGAGTAAAAACTGAGAAAAAACAACAAAAATGGCAAAATATTCGATGAAACCGCAGATTTAGCCTTTTCAGTAGTGCTGTATTTTTACCACTTTTTAACGATTTCGACAAATACTTAAGTCGCTATTAATCAATGTATTACGAATTATAATTAGCATAATTTATCCACTTTTTCATTTTTAAAGGGAACAGCCCGCGTTATTATTATATATTTTTGCGATGTGACTTATAACCATTGCGAGGTTTTCCCCCCTCGACCAACTATACATAACAACTAAACATCGAAATAACCAATCAATTTTTAATCATCAACCAATAACAAATGTGACATGAAAGAGAAAAGATTACTTTCACTGCTGTTGACAGTCATGCTGGCAATAGCGGCATTTGCACAGAATCAGACCTTCACGGGTACCATCGTTGATGCCAACGGTGAACCTGTGATCGGTGCGACAATTGTGCAAAAGGGAACGTCGAACACGGTAGTCACCGACTTCGACGGCAATTTCTCCATCAACGCACCTAAAGGTGCTGAGTTGGAAGTTAGTTTTGTTGGCTTCGGCAAACAGACCGTGTTTGCCGGCGACAACATGCACATCATCCTCCAAGAGGACGCCGAGTTGCTCAACGAGGTGGTCGTCATCGGTTACGGTGTGCAAAAGAAGAGCGTGGTGACAGCATCCATCGCCAAGGTCAGCTCCGAAGATCTCGCAGATAAGACCCGTCTGCGTGCCGAGGACGCCCTGAAGGGTATGGCCGCTGGTGTCAACGTCATCTCGTCTTCAGGTCAGCCTGGTTCCCAATCGATGGTCCGCATCCGCGGTATCGGCACTATCAACAACTCCAATCCTCTTTATATTATTGACGGCATGCCCACCGACCAGTATGGTATGGAGAGTGTGAACCCCAATGATATCGAGAGTATTGAGGTCCTGAAGGATGCCGCATCGGGCGCTATCTATGGTGCACGAGCTGCCAATGGTGTCATCCTCGTCACCACCAAGAAGGGACGTATGGGCAAGGCTGCCATCAACTACACATTCTCTTATGGCTGGCAGAGTCCTTGGCGTCACCGCGACGTGACTGGCGCTACCGATTATGCCATCATGCAGAATGAGCGTCGTGTTGAGAACGGCTTGGATCCGCTTTACGTAGATCCTTACAACCTGACTGATGCCAATGGCACTAAAATCACCGGTTTCGGTACCGACTGGCAGAAACTGCTCTTCAACAATAATGCACCCATCATGCAGCATGACGTGAGTGTCAGCGGAGCCTCTGAGAAGGTGAATTACTACCTCTCACTGGGTTACTTCACCCAGGAAGGTATTGTGGGCGGTAACTACGGACAGTCGAACTACGACCGCTTTACCATCCGTGCCAACAACCAGTTCAATCTATTTGACGCCTCCAAGGAGCGTAATTTCCTGAACAAACTTGACCTGGGCGCGAACCTCTCTTATATGCGCGTGCATAGCACCGGCATCGAAGCCAACTCCACTTGGGGTTCACCTCTGGGCTCAGCCCTCTATCTTGCTCCCACCTTGCCCGTAGTTCTGAAAGGCAGCGCGGCAGAGGAAATGTTAAAACGCTACAGTGCTTTCGACCTTTATACCGATGCCGACGGCAATCCTTACACGATTCCCGGATTCATCGGCAGCTATCAGGAGCAGAACAACCCCATCGCCATGATGCAGGGTACCCCCAACAAGAACTGGAGCCACAAATTCATGCCCAAGTTCTCGATTGACCTGCAACTGTTTGATGCGCTGAAGTATCACTTCACCTACAGCGCTGAGCTTTCGTTCTGGGGCTATGACGGTGCTACCAAGGAGCATTACTATCTCTCGGGTAACAACAATGCCGACCACACTTCGGCTGTAGCCTTCAAGGGCAACAACAGCACCTGGCAGATTGAGAACACTGTAACCTACGACAAGACGTTCGGCAAGCACACTATCGGTGTTGTGCTCGGCCAGAGTGCCTTGAAGTTCAAGGGTGACGAACTGGGTGGTTCACACTGGTATCTCGTGAATCCCGATAAGCCCAGCATCAACTACACTACTGGTGGCGATCTGGAGATTTCCACCGATGCCGACGGTAAGATGACCGGTGCTACAAGCCTCGTTGGCGTGTGGGGTGGTCCCTATACCGAGCACAGGCTGTCGTCATTATTCGCCCGCTTGAGCTACAACTACGACGAGCGCTACATGTTCCAAGCTACCGTCCGCCGCGACGGTTCGAGCCGCTTCGGCTCCAATCACAAGTATGGTGTATTTCCCTCATTCTCATTGGGTTGGAACATCATGAACGAGGCCTTCATGGAGAGCAGCCGCGATTGGCTGAACATGTTGAAGCTTCGTGCCAGCTGGGGTAAGAATGGTAACGACAATATCGGTGACTTTGCTTACACCACGCTGACGACAATCGGTAACACCAGTAACTACTACTTCGGACAGACCGCCGCTATGGTTTACGGCTCCAAGGCCAACCGTCTGGCTAACGAAGACCTGAAGTGGGAGGAGAGCGAACAGACCGACCTGGGTCTCGACCTCGGCTTCTGGAACAACAAGTTGACCTTCAGCGTTGACTACTTCATCAAGAAGACCAACGGTATGATCATCGAGATGCCTATCCCCAGCTATGTGGGTGAGGCCCGTCCTCTGGGCAACGTGGGTGATATGAAGAACAGCGGTGTCGAGTTTGAACTGGGATACAGGTGGAACATCGCCGATGCCCACTTTGCCATCAAGGGTAATGCATCTTATCTGAAGAACAAGTTGACAAATCTGGGTAACGACACCGGCTTCCTGAACTACGGCATCTCGCAGTTCAGCGACGGTGGCACACGTGCCGAGAACGGCCAGCCATTCCCCTTCTTCTATGGTTACAAGACCGACGGTATCCTTCAAAACAAGGCAGAAGCAGATGCCTATAACGCGACGTACGGCACATCTTCAAGGCCTGGCGATTTCCGCTTTGTGGATACCAATGGTGACAAACGAATCAATAGCGATGACCGTACCAACATCGGTAACGGTGTGCCCGACTGGACCTTCGGTTTCACCTTCGACTTTGACTGGAAAGCCTTTGACTTCAGCATCTTCTTCCAGGGCGTTAAGGGTGCCGACATCTTCGACGCCACCTATCGTCAGGACATCGCATCAGGTAACTATCCTACCTGGGTGCTCCAGCGCTGGACGGGTGAAGGCACTTCTAACACCGTGCCCACCCTTGGTGACTCCAAGAACTGGGTTTGCAGTGACATGTACATTCAGGACGGCAGCTATCTGCGCCTGAAGAACATCACTCTGGGTTACACCCTGCATCCCTCAATCTCCCACAAGATCGGTATCAACCGCCTGCGCATCTTCGCACGTGGTGAGAATCTGTTCACTTGGACCAAGTATTGGGGCTTCGATCCTGAAATCGGTTCAGGCTCCACCAGCTTGGGTGTTGACTATGGTATTTATCCACAGGCTCGCACCTACTCTGTCGGATTTAACATTTCACTCTAACACTCCTAAAAGAATTATCAACTATGAAAAAGTATATATCAATCATAGCAGGTTTCTGCGCAGTGACATTCGCACTGACTTCCTGCAGCGACGATTTTCTTGAGGTGAAGAACCCGACGGGTGAGCCCCTCGAAGAATACTACAACGACGAGGAGACCCTTAACGAGGCACTTACTGCTGCCTATGCTCCTCTGCACTGGCCTGACTGGGACGGCACAGCCTATAACGACCTTACCGTGGATGGTGAGATCATGGGCGACGACTTCTGGGTAGGCGGTGCGGACAACACCGACAACCAGCACTGGCACCGTCTGTTCAACTTTGAAGCCGACGGCAACAACACCCTGGCTACCCTGTGGGGCGACTTCTACAGCGGCATCAAGCGTTGCAACGATGCCATCAAGTATGCTTCGTGGGAAACCGAAGCCAGCGAGAGTTTCCGTCGCTCGATGGAAATGCAGGCCCGTCTCTTGCGCGTGTACTATTATAATATCCTGTGGCACTACTACGGCAATGTGCCCTTCTATCTGGAAAACCTCTCCCAGCCCTACACTGCCCCGCAGATCAGTGCTGACGAGATTTACAACAAGCTCATTCCCGAACTCGAGGAGATCATCTCCTCCAAGGTGCTCCCCATGCGCTGGCCGACTGCTGAGAGTGGCCGCGTGAGCCAGGCATTTGCCTACATGCTCTATGCCGAGATGGTCATGTACCAGAACGACAACGCCCGCTATGCCAAGGCTCTGGGTTACATGAAGGAGATTATCGCCGATGCCGACTATTCGCTCAATCCCAGCTTCTATGACCTGTGGCAGGAGAGCGGTGAGTGGTGCGCCGAGAGCATCTTCGAGATCAACTACAACGACGACCAGGCCCAGCGTGACTGGGGCACCTCGATGGCTGCCGGTGGTACCGTCTTCCCCACCCTGTGCTCACCTAACGGCTGGGGCGGTGGCGAAGGCTGGGACAGCGGTAATGACGGCTGGGGTTTCCTGCCCATGCGCATGGAGGCCTATAGCATGTATGACGAAGGCGACCTGCGTCGTGACGTTACCTGCTGGGACCTGCGTGGTTATGACTACACCCAGCGTTATCAGGACACCCACATCTGGCACGGCAAATATCGTCCCCAGAGTGCCAACAACAAGGATTGCCCGACCTCCAAGAACCTGAACTACAATAACAATAAGCGCATCTACCGCTATGCCGAGACTCTGCTCAACGCTGCTGAGTTGCTGATCCTGACTGGTGGCAGTGCCGCCGAAGCTGCAGGCTATGTAAACCAAGTCCGCAATCGCGCTGGTCTGGCTAGTCTGGCTACCGTGGACATCGATGACATCTTCAACGAGCGTCACCTGGAATTCTGCGGCGAGGGCAAGCGTTACTTCGACCTCGTGCGTGCCGAGGGTATCCCCGGTGCCACCCAGAAGGCTTCGACCGTTCTGGTACCTGACAATTATGGCTACCGTACCAACTCGTGGACTCCCAGCAAGAAGTACATTCCTCTGGCTCAGAGCGAACTTGACGCTGATCCCACATTGGTTCAGAACAACTATTAATAATCACTAATTTAGAGATTAAAAATTATGATTACCAAGATAAATAAAACATTAGCAATCATCAGTTATTGCTTGTTGGCTATTGGCTTCACCGCCTGCTCACCCGAAGACTTCAAGGGTGCAGACCCCGATGGTCTCCCCACGGTGAGCGGTATCGACTTCCAGATCTCTGTTGACCAGGAAACCAACCAGATGATAGCCAGCTACACTCCTGAGGCTGGTACCTATCCCGTCTGGATCCTTGACGGTACGTCCTACTCCACTCTGCAAGAGGTGGGTTACAAGAACAACGAAGCCGGTACTCACACTATCGAGCTGCGCTTGGGTAACCGCAACGGCATCAGCCAGACCGGTATCAAGAAGAATTATACCTTCAACGAGTCCAAGATTGACTATACCAACGACTTCCGCCGCATTACCGAGAAGGACTGGCGCCTTGACCACAAGGAAGTGGCCCACTTGGCTTGCGGTCCCGCTGGTGCCGATGGTACTGGATGGTGGTCGGCTCGTCCTGATGAGAAGAAGGACTTCGGTCTGTATGATGACCGCATCTATTTCACCGCTGAGAACCGTAAGGGAGGCAAATACATCTACAATTGCGGTGAGGATGGACTGACCTATGTGAACAAGGGAACTACCAAGTGGGGTCCCAAGGCAAATGACGACTGGGATGCCACCATTGGTGACCAAACTTCCAGCTGGAGCTTTGAGGAGTATAACTGGGAAGATGCTGATGGCAACGTGACCAAGCAGACCTATATCCAACTTGCGCCTAATACCTTGTTCCCCTACATCAGTTCTGATGAGCAGTTCGAGAACCCGCGTTTCCGCATAGAGATGCTGACTGCCAAGAAGATGGTGCTTATTTATGAACCTAAAGACCGCAGCATCGCCTGGCGCTTCATCTTCACCAGCGAGCCCGAGGAGAAGGAATTTGACGGTTTCGATCCTTACAGCGAGTACAATATGTGGAAGGACGCCGATTTCTACATGTTCTTCTGGTACGCTCCCGGCTGGAATCAGATTGCTGATCCCGAATTTGAGGACAATGGTATTGACTACACCATTTTCCTGCCCGAGGCAACTACCGACCAGTGGCAGGCTCAGATGGCCTTCAAGACCACCAACATCTCAACCTCAGCCTCTAAGAACTACGACTTCTCTTGCATCCTTTCCAGCGACAAGGACCTGAATGGTGTTACCGTGAAGCTCGTAATGGATGGCGATGACAACGTCTACTACTTTACCGACCGCATCGACCTGAAGGCAGGAGAGGACTACATCTTCTGGAAGAGTGACATGCCCGGTATCGATATGGAACGTGTTAACCTGTTCTTCGACTTCGGCGGCTGCCAGGCTGGTACTACGGTCAACATCGCGAACATCGTGCTCAAGGACCATGCCAACGACGACGGCACCGTGCTGCCCGTCACCCCTGACACTCCCAAAGTTGAATGGGTTGACGTGAACTCCCCCGAGAACCTGGGTGCAGGTTTCAACACCGCCGGCACCATGACTTTCTGGTGGGCTGATCCCAGCTGGACCCAGATCGATGACCCGGACTTCTCCTATGAGAATGGCGTCTATACCATCACCGCCCTTAATTCTACTGTAGCAGAGTGGCAGGCCCAGTGCTCAATCACCGGTGTTCCCTTGCACATTGAGAAAGGCCAGGGCTATGATGTGCGTGTCACTATCGTTTCCAACATGGATGGTCGCGCTACTGTCAAGGTCAATAAGGATCCTGACGTGACCAACGACCCCAACACGCTCTGCTACAATGGCCAGTTTGTGCTTGAGGATGGCGAGAACGTGCTCGAGTTCGTTAACGTTGTTGCTAAGAATGGCGATGATCTAATTGAGTTTGACCAGGGCAAGTTCATTCTGGACTTTGGCGGATGTCCTGTTGGATTCCAGGCCAAGGTGAGCAACATCATCATCCAGAAGCACAAATAATAGTTTTCAGCGATTAGTTGTCAGTTGTTAGCATCATCTGCTCGCAACTGACAACTGAGAACTGAGAGCCGAAATCTAAATAAAATGAAGAGATTCATGTTTCATACGCTCTTGCTATCTCTCGCCGCAGCCCTACTGTTGGGCTGCGGTGGGGACGGCAAAGATGAGCCCAAGCCGGAAGTTTCCATCACCGTTTCGCAGGATAATATCTCTGTTCCTGCCAGCGGTGGCACCTATTCCGTTAATGTTTCCATAACGGGTAAGGAATGGGGCGCCTATGCCGACAAGGATTTCATCACGCTGGATGCCCAGAATACGACGTCCACATCGGGCACGCTGAAGGTCATCGTTGCCGCTAACCCGACAACCGATGCCCGCACGGCAACTGTCACCATCATGTGCGGTGCTGCCCGCAAGTCCATCGCAGTCTCTCAGGAGGCTGCCGAACAGGCTGCCTACTATGCCCCCGATGGCTATAGCCTCGTGTGGCATGACGAGTTTGACTCGGGTTCGGAATTGAATCCCAATGACTGGGTTCATGAGGTACAGAACAGCGGCTGGGTAAACCACGAGTTGCAGAACTACGTGAACCACATGACTCCTGGCGGCTCGGCTGTCACTGAGGTAAATAACGGACATCTACGCATCACCGCATTGAAGGAGAACGGCAAGGTGTATTCCGGACGCGTTTATGCCAAGCGCAATACAGGCTGGAAGTATGGCTACATTGAGGCCAGCATCAAGCTGCCTAAGGGCAAGGGTACTTGGCCCGCATTCTGGATGATGCCTGTCAACTTCAGGTCATGGCCTGACGACGGCGAGATTGACATTATGGAAGAGGTGGGTTACCACCCCGACTATGTGTCGTCGAGCCTGCACGCCAAGTCGCATGTTCACTCCAATGGCACACAAGTGACTCACGAGATGTACTGCAAGGGTGCCGAGGGTGAATTCCACACCTACGCTATCGAATGGACAGCAGAGAACATCACCACCTACGTTGACGGAAAGGTACAACTGAGTTACAACAACCGTGGTCTGGGTCGCGACGACTGGCCCTATGATGACCCGTTCTACGTCATCTTCAACCTCGCTTGGGGTGGTGACTGGGGTGGTGCCCAGGGTGTTGACGAGAGCGCCCTGCCTGTCACCATGGAAGTGGACTACGTGCGCGTATTTCAAAAGAAGTAACTGTTTAACCTAAATGACTCTATGAGAGGATCTTTATTAATCATACTCTCTCTTATTCTTGCCTTGGGGCTTCATGCTAAGCCCCAAGGCATGTTTGTACATGTCGAAGGGACTGATCTGGTTCAACCTAACGGAGAAAAACTTTATATACAAGGTACAAACCTGGGCAACTGGCTTAATCCTGAGGGCTACATGTTCGGCTTCAGCAAGACCAATTCACCGTGGATGATTGACCTGATGATCAAGGAGGCTGTGGGGCCTGACTTTGCCGCCGACTTCTGGCGACAGTTCAAGGACAACTACATCACCCGTGCCGACATCAATTTCATCGCACGACAAGGAGCGAACACCATCCGTCTGCCTTTCAATTACAGGCTTTTCACCGACGAGGATTACATGGGACGGGCCCGCGAGCAAGACGGGTTTGCCCGCATCGACTCAGTCGTGAACTGGTGTCGCGGCGCTGGCCTCTACCTGATTCTCGACATGCACGACTGTCCCGGCGGACAGACTGGCGACAACATCGACGATGGTCATGGTTACCCCTGGCTCTTTGAAAGCGAGCCGAGCCAGCAATTGTTCTGCGACATCTGGCAGCGCATCGCCGCCCGTTACAAGGACGAACCGGTAATTCTCGGCTATGAACTGATGAACGAGCCGATAGCCCACTACTTTGAGAATAAGGAGGAACTGAACAAGAAACTCGAACCGCTTTACCAGCGAGCCGTCAAGGCTATCCGCCAGGTGGACACCAACCACGTGATTCTGCTGGGCGGTGCCCGCTGGAATTCCGATTTCTACATGTTCAGCGACTGGAAATTCGACAACAACATCATGTACACCTGCCACCGTTACGGCGGAGAGGCTACTGCCGAAGCCATCAAGGATTACATCGATTTCCGCGACAAGACTGGTCTGCCGATGTATATGGGCGAGACTGGCCACAACACCAACGAGTGGCAAGCCCAGTTGGTCAGCGTGATGAAGCAGGCCAACATCGGTTACACGTTCTGGCCCTACAAGAAAATTGACAACTCTTGCATGATGGGCATCACCAGGCCCGAAATGTGGGACAGCATCGTAGTAAAGTATTCCGAGGCGCCCCGAGGCACCTATAAGGAATTGCGTGAAGCCCGTCCTGACCAAGCGACGTTCCGCAACCTGCTGATGCAGTATGTGGAGAACAGCCGCTACGAAAACTGCACCCCGCAGATGGACTATATCCAGTCGTTAGGGCTGACAAGACAAACGCCCATCTATCTTGACGAGACCTTACCTATCGAGCAACGTGTCGAGGACGCCTTGTCACGCATGACACTCGATGAGAAAATCGGCGTCATCCATGCCCAGAGCAAGTTCTCATCGCCTGGCGTGAAGAGGCTGGGAATGCCTGACTTCTGGACCGACGACGGACCTCATGGCGTGCGCCCCGACGTGCTGTGGGACGAGTGGGTACAAGCAGGACAGACCAACGACTCGTGCGTGGCATTCCCCGCATTGACCTGCCTGGCTGCCTCATGGAACCCCGAGCTGGCCAAACTGTACGGCCGCAGCCTGGGCGAGGAAGCACGTTACCGCGGCAAGGACATGATTCTGGGACCTGGCGTGAACATCAACCGCACACCATTGAATGGCCGAAATTTCGAGTATATGGGTGAAGACCCGTTGCTGGCATCACGCATCATGACGCCTTATATCCAGGGTCTGCAAAGCACGGGCACTGCTGCCTGTGTCAAGCATTTCTGTCTGAACAACGACGAGGAATACCGCCATCAGGTCAACGTCATCGTGAGCGACCGTGCATTGCGCGAGATTTATCTGCCCGCGTTTGAGGCCGCTGTCAAGGAGGGCCACACTTGGGGCATCATGGGTTCCTACAACCTCTACAAGGGCCAGCACTGCTGCCACAACGAGTACACCCTCAATCAGATATTGAAGGGCGACTGGCAATATGACGGCGTGGTAGTGAGCGACTGGGGAGGTGCCCACGACACCGAGATGGCTGTGAAGAACGGCCTGGATATGGAGTTCGGCAGTTGGACCGATGGTCTGGCATGGGGCGCTAGCAACGCTTACGACGCATATTTCATGGCCATGCCATACAAGAAGATGATCCAAGAGGGCAAGTTCACCACCCGTGAACTGGACGACAAGGTGCGCCGTGTGCTGCGCCTGTTCTTCCGCACGACGATGTCTAATAAGCGTTCACAGGGCTTCCTGTGCAGTGAGGCACACTATGACGCAGCGCTCAAGATTGCCCAGGACGGTATCGTGCTGTTGCAGAACAAGCGCAACGTCCTGCCCATTGACGTGAATCACGCCAAACGCATCCTGGTTGTCGGCGAGAACGCCATCAAGATGATGACGGTCGGCGGCGGTAGCAGTTCGCTCAAAGTACAGCACGAGATTTTGCCTCTTGAAGGCCTCAAGGACCGTCTGGCAGGCACCGGCATCGAGGTAGATTATGCCCGCGGCTACGTGGGTGACACCACCGGCGAATACAATGGCGTTGTAGCCAAGCAATCACTTGCCGAAGACCGTACTGCCAGCGAACTCATCGCCGAGGCAGTTGCCAAGGCTCAGGGTGCCGACTATGTCATCATCTTCGGCGGCCTGAACAAGAGCGACTATCAAGATGCCGAGAGCCATGACCGCAAGCACATGGACATGCCCTACGGTCAAGACGCACTCGTCGAAGCATTGGCACGCGTGAACAAGAACGTGGTGTTTGTCAACATCTCGGGTGACGCCGTGGCGATGCCCTGGCGTGACAAGGTCGCTTCTATCGTACAGGGTTGGTTCATCGGCAGTGAGACGGGAAAAGCGTTTGCCAGCATCCTTGTGGGCGACGCAAACCCCTCAGGCAAACTGCCCTTTACCTGGTACCATAGCCTCAACGATGTGGGCGCCCATGCCCTGGGAACCTATCCCGGCACATGGCGCGAAGACCACAAGATCATCGACGAGGAATATAAAGAAGGTATCTATGTGGGCTATCGCTGGGCCGACAAGCAAAAGAAGAAACCGATGTTTGCCTTTGGCCACGGATTGAGTTATACGACCTTTGCGGTGAGCAACCTGCGCATCGACAAGAGTGAGGTTGACGCCGATGGCACCATCACGGCCACTGTGACGGTCAAGAACACAGGCAGTCGTGCTGGAGCCGAAGTCGTCCAACTCTACGTGAGCGACCACAACGCATCGGTCGAGATGCCTGTCAAGGAGTTGCGTGCCTTCCAGAAGGTCACCCTCCAACCTGGTGAGAGCCGTGACGTCACATTGACCATCGGCGACCGTGCCTTCAAGTACTGGGATGAGGCCAAGGGTGACTGGAACGTTTCCCACGGCAAGCGCACCATGCTAGTGGGTACTGCCAGCGACAACCTGCCGCTCAAGGCTGCATTCACCGTTCGCTAACACTCTTTCGAGTCATTCACACAGAACAGGATTGCAACACACTGTCAATCAGACAGAGTTGCAATCCTGTTTGATTTTTCTACGCTTTCAGTAATTTCAAGTTTTATTTTGTGGCATAAATGTTGTAACTTTGCGACTTTAACCACTATTACAAGTTATGTGATGAAGATAAGCGACCTTTTTGACACGAACAAGAGAAACAGGAAGTTGCAAGCCCTTGCCGCTCTGGGAGCCATTATCGTTGCTGTGCTACTAATCGAAGTCATCACACTACTTCAATATCGCTACATCCACCACACGATGGAAGACGAGTTGGACTACCAAAACGAGAGTGAGTTGACCTTGAAGGCTGTGCTCGTGAAAAGTATGCTCAACTCCCACGAGCAAATGGTGAGAAACTACTTCTGGCCTGTACAACGTCAAATTGGCCGAACCGAGCCCTTGTATCAAGTGCTCCATCGCGTGGTTCAAACCAACAATGAAGTGATGAGCAGTTTTGTGGCTTTCGTCCCCAAAGATGGAAAACTATTCGAACCGAGCGCCGTTCGCATCGGCGACAGCATCATCACCATGCAAGTGGCGAGCGAACACCATGACTACACCAAACGGGAATTTTACCGGCAGGTCCTCGAACAAGGCGAATCTTTCTGGAGCGACCCCTATCTGGATGCCGAGGCCAGTGGCAAGCATGTTACAACCTATGCTGTACCACTGCAGGATGAGCATGGCCAAACTGTTGCGGCCTTCGGTATCGACCTGTCCACCAAGGGCATCATTGACACGCTGAACACGAGGCATAACAATCCTTCAACCTTCTTCCTGCTGCTCACCGAGGACGGTCAACTCATCTCCCAACCCGACACGAACCAGACTGAAAAAAGAGATGTGGCTACCGTCGTGAGACTGATTAATGACAGCACCTGCGTGCGCAAGCTCAGCAGTTCAAGACACACCAGGATTATCACGTTCAAAGACAAAGAGAATGGCTTGGGATATGCTTACTATGCCTTTATGCAAGGGAAACCCCATTGGCAGTTGGTCATGGTATGCTATGACGATGAGGTGTTCAGCAAACTCAAGGACATGCGCCGCAACATGCTGCTTCTCATGTTAGGTGCCTTTTTGTTATTAGGATTTATCCTATACCGCGCCCACCAGTATGTGAAAAGGCTGAATGACTCCAAATTGAACAAGGAGCGCACCGACAGTGAGTTGCGCATTGCACAAGGCATCCAGAGCGAGATGCTGCCCGATAGCCCCATTACGCGTCCCGAGGTGGACATCAGTGGTACACAAGTGACCGCGCTCGAGGTGGGTGGCGACCTGTATGACTACTTTGTGCGAGATGAAAAACTCTACTTCTGCATCGGTGATGTGAGCGGCAAGGGTGTTCCGTCATCGCTAGTCATGGCAGTGGTACACTCTCTGTTCCGCAGCGTGAGCCAGCATGAGAGCAACCCCGCCCAAATCATCAGGTCCATCAACGAGAATGCCTGTGAGGGCAACAAGACCAATATGTTTGTCACGCTGTTTGTCGGCGTGCTCGACCTGCCCACGGGACGCCTGCGCTACTGTAATGCGGGACACGATGCCCCACTGGTCATCAACAACGAGGTCAAGGAACTGCCCGTTATTGCCAACCTGCCCGTGGGCGTGATCAGCGGTTTCAAGTACACCCAGCATCAGGAGACGTTGCCCAACGGCACCACCCTGTTCATGTATACCGATGGCCTGACCGAGGCTGCCGACATGACGCACAAACTCTTCGGCATGGATCGCATCGTCTCTACTGCCCAGCAGTGCTTGAAGCAGAATCAGACGTCCCCCGAGCAATTAATGAGCGCAATGCATGTTGCTGTCAACGGGTTTGTCGGTGACGCCACTCAGAGCGATGACTTGACGATGCTGGCCTTGTATTACCACCTGCCCGAGGAGACGGTGGTGCTGCACGACACCATCACCCTGCCCAATGACGTGCACAAGGTGCCCGAACTCAACCAATTCATCCAATCGGTCGGCGATCGGTTAAACCTTGAGGCACAAGTGACGTCACAGTTAATGCTTGCAGTTGAGGAGGCCGTGGTCAACGTGATAAACTACGCCTACCCCATCGGCACCAAGGGAGATGTTAACATCACTGCACACTGCACCGACAAGGACATTAAGGTCATCATCAGCGATGAGGGCAAAGCCTTTGATCCGACAACGACCAACAAGGCCGACACTACCCTGACTGCCGAGGAGCGCCCCATCGGCGGGTTGGGCATCCTGCTCGTGCAGCAGTTGATGGATTCCATCAACTATGAGCGCTCTAACGACAAGAACGTACTCACATTGAAGAAGAACTATCAGTCTAACGATAACAGGAAAGATTAATCAACTCAATATCAAAAACATTAGATTTATGAAAACTACAATTCAAGAACTTGAAGAAATGACCATCGTCACCCTGACGGGTTCACTCGACACGGCAGCCTCCATCGAGGTTGACCAGACATTGAAATCCATTACCGAGGGTGAAGGTAAGGACATTGTGTTTGAATGTGCTGATTTGGAGTACATCGCATCTAGCGGCTTACGCATCTTGCTCGACGTGCTCAAGAAAAACAAAGCCAAGGGCCACAAGGTAATCCTTCGCAACGTCAATGATGATATTAAGAATGTGTTCAACATCACAGGTTTTATCAACCTGTTTGAGTTTGAATAACCCAACTGATGTCAACCCATGAATAGTTTTATTAAACGCTGTCTGTTGGCTGCCCTCGTCCTGCCCGCATTAGCCGCAACTGGCCAACCAGCAGGCGACAGCATCCCCGCTAAACCCAATGAACTGAACATCAACCTGCAATTCATGGGCCGTGGTGAGTCACGTTATGGCGGCATGATGCCTGAGGATGATGCCGTTTTTGGTGATGAAGAAGAAACAGAGCAGAAAACTCCGACGTCCAACTTCCTGTTGGGCCGCACGCGACTGGAGATTGACTACAAGCGCGACTGGCTCGAAGCCCGTGTCACGCCACAGCATTCAGGAGTGTGGGGGCAAGCCGGAAAGGGAGCCTTCAACCTCTATGAGACGTGGGTCAAGATGAAGGCGCCATTTGGCCTGTTTGCCCAAGTGGGCAGGATAGCACTCGACTATGACGATGAGCGTATCATCGGTTCGGATGACTGGGCGATGGCTTCATCTTCTCACGATGTGCTGCGATTGGGCTACGAAGGTCATGGCCACAAGGCCCACGTGATGCTCGCCTATAACCAGAATGCCGATGTGTTGAGCACTGGCGGTAACGCTTACTACAATGGCGGTCAACCTTACAAGACGATGCAGAACTTGTGGTATCATTACGACTTCCCTAAGTTTCCGCTGGGTGTATCGGTGCTGTTTATGAACATCGGCATGCAGAATGATCCTGATGCCAAAGAACGCACCTGGTACCAGCACTTGTTGGGTGGCTATGCGTCATTTCAACCCAAGCGCTGGAAAGCCGAAGCCTCTTATTACCATCAATTCGGACACAATGAGTTCGGCATGAAGATTGACGCGTGGATGATGAGTACCAAACTCAACTTCCAGCCCGCCAATTACGGCTTTACCGTGGGCTATGACTACTTGAGTGGTGACGAATACTTTGCTGTGCCCCCCAGTGGAGCCATCGGCATGTCACAACACAAGGTCATCAAGGGCTTCAGTACCGTATATGGTTCCCACCATCAGTTCTACGGGGCAATGGACTTCTTCTATGTGAGCACCTACCTGTTTGGCTTTACACCGGGTCTGCAAAACGCCTATCTCAATGTAAATTACAAACCCATCAAGGGGCTCAACCTCAGTGCCAGTTACCACTATCTGGCCATCGCCACCAAGCTCGACCAGATTGACAAATCACTGGGCAACGAATTTGAGTTACAGGGGTCCTACGCCATCACGCGGGACGTCATCATTTCGCTTGGAGGCTCCTTCATGAAGGGAACCGAAACGATGAAAAAGCTTAAACGCTCTTCTAACAATAACACCTTGCGTTGGGGTTGGATTACACTTATTGTCAACCCACGCATTTTCTCTTTTAAATGGTAAATAGTAAAACAAGTATATAAAACAAGACAATGAAACGCAGTGCACCATTAACCAAGTCACAGTTTGGCATCTATGTGGATTGTGTAGGCCACACAGGAGAACCCTACTATAACCTTCCCTTTATTCACATTATCGACCGTTCCCTTGATGGCGAGCGCCTGTTGGCTGCCATCGAGACGGCTTTCAAGGCTCATCCCACCCTGTTTACCCGTATCGAACTGAACGATGACGGCGAGCCCATGCAGAGCATCGACATGGAGAACGAGCCCTGGACACTTGCTATTGAGGACGTCACCGATATCGAGCAAGAAAAGGCACGGTTCATGCAACCATTCGACCTCAATGGCGGACGCCTGTTTAACATCAACTTGATGCGCGACAGTGAACATTATTACATCTTTCTGGATACTCATCATATTATTGCGGACGGCACCTCGTTGCTGGTCTTATTAGAAGATATCGACAGGGCCTACCATGGTGAGGAAATCGCCCCTGAAGAAATGACCTTGATGGATCTGGCGGAAGCCGAAGCCAAGCAACGCGAAACGCCAGCATTTGAAGAAGCAAAGAAATGGTATGCTGCAAACTTTGACTGTGGTGACACATTCACCCAATTCATGCCCGACCTGGAAGAGACAGAGCGCCGCAAGGATAACATGCTGCGCACCCTCTCGCTCGACTTGAGCCGCGTGGACGAGTACTGCAAGCAGAACGGAGTGTTCAAGAGCACACTGTTCACTACCGCCTACGCCTTCCTGTTGGCGAAGTTCAACAATGAACAGGAAAGTCTGTTCAATACCGTCTATAATGGTCGTACCGACAAACGCTTTGCCCGCTCGATAGGCATGACCGTTAAGACCCTGCCCGTCTATGCCAAGTTCACCAACGAAACGACTGTTCTGGAACTGCTGCGACAAGGTCAGGACCAGATGAGCGGGTGCCGTGAGCACGAGTTGTACTCTTACGCCGACCTGATGACTGACCTGAAGCTGCAGACCAACTCGATTTTCGCTTGGCACGGCACATTGTTTGAAAACGCGACAATGGGCGACAAGCCCATGGAATCGGTTCGCCTTAGCTACGACACGCTTGACGAGTCGCTCTACATGAAGGTCTTCCTCCAGGATGACAAGATACATGCCGAAGCCGAATACAACGCCAACGAATACTCTCGCGACCTCATCGCCCAGATTCTGGAGAGTTATGAGGCCGTGGTCGAGGGTTTCTTGACTCAGGGGAACCTGCGCGACATCAACATTGCCACTGCCACCCAGGTGGACCTCCTTGACAGTTTCAACCCAGGCGAACTGGATTATGACGACAGCCAGACCATCGTCTCGCTGTTCCGCCAACAGGTCAAGGCCACGCCCGACGGTATTGCCGCCGTCTATATGGACAAACAGTTCACCTATGCCCAAGTCGATGAAATCAGCGACCGCATTGCCGCCTATATTGCGAGCAAAGGTCTGGGTGCCGAGGACGTGGTATCGGTAATTATTCCCCGCTGCGAGTGGATGCCTATCGCCTCGCTGGGCGCACTCAAGGCCGGTTGTGCCTATCAGCCGCTTGACCCGAGCTACCCCAAGGAGCGCCTCAACTTCATGATGCAGGACGCCAGCGCCAAGTTGCTTATTGCCGATGAGGAATTGCGCCCCATCGTTGACGAATACCAGGGCGAAGTGCTGCTGACCAAGGATATCATGGCATTGCCCGCCGCTGCAGCACCTCAAGTGGACATCAAACCCGACCAGTTGTTCATCCTGCTTTATACCTCAGGCTCGACGGGTGTGCCCAAGGGCTGCCAGTTAACCCATCGCAATCTTGTGGCCTTCTGCCACTGGTACCATCAAATGTTCGAGCTCAAGCCGGGAGACAAGTTAGCCGCCTATGCCAGCTACGGTTTTGACGCCAACATGATGGATACGTACCCTGCGCTCACTTGCGGTGCGACGGTCTATATTGTTCCTGAGGAATTGCGTCTGGACCTTATCGCCCTTAACGAGTATTTTGAGCAGAATGGTATCACCCACTCGTTTATGACGACGCAAGTTTGTTTCCAGTTTGCTACCAGTGTTGAGAACCACTCACTGAAGTATCTCTCGACCGGTGGCGAGAAATTGGCATCGATAGCGCCACCACAGGGCATCAAGTTCTTCAACCTCTATGGCCCCACCGAGACGACGGTCTTCATCACCTACTATCAAGTAGAAAAGAAGATGAAGGAGATTCCTATCGGCAAAGCGCCCAAAAACGTGCGCTTGTACATCGTTGACCCACAGGGCCATCGTCTGCCAGTGGGAGCAGCTGGTGAATTGTGGGCAGCAGGTCCCCAAGTGAGCCGCGGCTATCTGAACCGTCCCGAGAAGACCGCCGAAGTCTTCATCTCCAATCCCTTCACTACCGAGGAGAAATATTCCCGCGTATACCGAACGGGTGATATTGTACGTTTCTTGCCCTCGGGTGACATCCAGTTTGTGGGCCGTCGCGACGGCCAGGTGAAGATACGTGGTTTCCGCATCGAGCTCAAGGAGGTCGAGAGCATTATCCGCGAATTCCCGGGCATCAAGGACGCAACGGTACAAGCCTTTGAAGAGGAAGGCGGTGGAAAATTCATCGCTGCCTACGTCGTGAGCGACAATCCCGTTGACATCGATGCGCTGAACAACTTCATCATGGACGAGAAGCCGCCCTACATGGTGCCTGCCGTGACCATGCAGATCGACGCCATCCCCTTGAACCAGAACCAGAAGGTCAATAAGCGCGCCCTGCCCAAGCCTGAGAAGAAAGCCAGTGCGGCCACCGAGGCCGTCAATGTGCCCATGAACGTGCTGGAGGAGGAATTGCACCAGCTTGTTGCTGAGATTGTCAATAACACTGAATTTGGCGTGACTACAGTCTTAGGCTATGCCGGACTGACTTCCATATCGGCCATCAAACTGGCCGTACAGGTCAACAAGCGCTATGGCGTAACGCTCGATTCCAAGAGTCTGGTTAAGACCGGTACCATCCAGTCGATTGAGAACGAGATTCTGAAGCAGATGCTGGCTGGAGGTGCATCGGCAGCCGCCACTCCTGCTGAAAAGCCTCAAGAGGCCAAGAGCAGCGTGCCGCTGTCCTATGCCCAAACGGGAGTCTATTTTGAGTGCCTCAAGAATCCCGCATCGACTATCTACAACATCCCCTACATGTTGAGTTACCCGACGGGCACAGATGCCCAGAAGTTAGCAGACGTGGTCAAGAGCGCCATCGAGGCTCACCCCGAAATGAGCGTCCATTTCACCACCCAGGGTGACACCATCATGCAGACGCTTGATGACAGCGTGCCTGTCGAGGTACCCATCATTGAGATGAGTGAGGAGAAGTTGAGTGCTTACAAACAGGAGTTTGTACGTCCCTTCAACCTGCAGAAGGCTCCGCTGTACCGTAGCGAGGTCATCAAGACACCCGCAGGCATCCATCTGCTGTTTGACGTGCATCACCTCGTGTTTGACGGCGGTTCTGCCGATCTGTTCATCCGCCAGATCAACTCTGCACTGGAGGGCCAAGCCATCGAGAAGGAAACCTATTCTTACATGGACTTCGTCAGCGACCAGCAGCAGGCTGAACAGACCGACACATTCAAGGCCTCACAACAGTTCTTTGCCGAGAAACTGCAGACCTGTGAAGGTGCCAGCGAGATTCCTGCCGACCTGCCCAAGACTGACGAGCAGGGATGGATTGGCGAAGCAGTTTGTCCTGCCGACTTCGACAAATTAACGGCCTTCTGCCGCCAACAGGAGATTACACCCGCCCATCTGTTCTATGCCGCTACAGCCTATGTCGTTTCACGTTATACCAACAACCGCGACGTCTATCTGTGCACCGTGAGCAGCGGCCGCAGTAACCTCAAGATTGCCGACACGGTGGGTATGTTTGTCAACACCCTTGCCCTGGGCATGAGCATCGACGACGTGACGGTGGCCGACTTCCTCAAGACGGCTTGCAACACGTTTGACGAAACATTGCGCCACGAGGATTACCCGTTTGCCCGTATCGCCACCGATTATGGCTTCCGTCCCTCCATCGCCTATGCTTACCAGGTGGGCGTGCTTTCACAATACACCGTGAATGGTAAGCCCGTAGGCCAGGAGATTCTGGAACTCAACGTGCCCAAGTTCAAAATCAACATCAAGATTGAGACCAAGGGTGTAGTGGTCGAGTATGACGACTCCATCTATAGCGAGCGCGTAGGCCAAGGCTTGGCCGATAGCATCGTCGCTGTCGCTAACAGGATGATGGAACAGCCGCAAGGCCGCCTGCGCCAGCTTTCCATCGTGAGCGAAGGCCAAGAGCAGGAGTTGAGCCAACTGCGTCAGACCGCAAGTGCAGAAGCACCGTTCAAATTCTTCCACGAGTGCATTGGCCACTTTGCCAAGACGCAGCCCGATCAGGAAGCGTTGGTGGCTTGTGATGCCAAATTCACTTACAAGGAGATGGACGAGGTGACCACCCGCATTGCAGCCGCCCTGCAACACCGAGGCGTGATGGCACGTGACCGTGTCGCATTGCTGCTGCCGCGTACCAGCCGACTCATTCTCGCCTTGTTCGGCGTGCTGAAGTCAGGTGCCGCATACATCCCCTGTGACCCCGAATATCCCGCTGACCGCGTGAAACTCATCCTTGAGGATAGCGAGGCCCGCTATATCATCACCACGGCCGACCGAATGGACACCGTTCCTGCCGACAAGGCCATCAACGTCGAGGAGCTGATTGCCGCTAACGACGAGTACCAGGTTCCCGACATCACCCCCGAAGACCTTGCCTACCTGATTTACACCAGCGGCTCGACGGGTCGTCCTAAGGGCGTGATGCTGCATCACCGCGGCATCTGCAACTATCTGTACGGCCATCCCGCTAATGTGTTTGCTAACGGCGTGCTGACCGATGCCACCCGCATCCTGAGCGTGACGACCATCTCGTTTGACGCCGCCCTGCAGGACATCGGCACCGCCTATTACAACGGCAAGACGCTCATCGTTGCCACCGAGGAGCAGGCCAACAACCCGCTTGACCTGGCCCGCCTCATCAACGAGCAGCACATCAACATGGTTTCGGGTACACCTTCACGCTGGCAGACATGGTTGACGAGTGAAGATTTCGGTCAGGCTATCAGCCAGATTAAAATCTGCCGTGCCGGTGGTGAGAAGTTCTCAGACCAGTTGCTTGAGCAGATGCGCAGCGTGACCAAGGCCCGTATCTTTAACTGCTACGGCCCCACCGAGACCACTGTGGCGTCGAATAATGCCGAGTTGACCCATGCCGAAATCGTGACTGTGGGTAAGCCGCAGCTTGGCGTCACTGAGTTTATTGTCGATGCTGACGGCAACGAGTTGCCCGTGGGCGTTGTGGGTGAACTCTACATTGGCGGTTGTGGCGTGGCTCATGGCTACAACAACCTGGACGAGATGACGCGTGAACGCTTTGTCGATTACCACGGCCTCCGCATTTACAAGTCGGGTGACTATGCCAAGTGGCTGCCCGATGGCAATGTGGTCATCCTGGGCCGCACCGACCACCAGATCAAGTTGCGCGGTCTGCGCATCGAGTTGGGTGAGATCGAGAACGTGATGCTCAAGGTTGATGGCATGAAGAAGGTGGTTATCATGATCCGCAAACTTGGCGGCAAGGAACACTTGTGTGCCTACTACACTGCCGATCGTGAAATCGCTCCTGATGCCCTCAAGGCAGAGATTTCCAAGAGCCTAACACAATACATGGTGCCCACGGCTTACCTGCAGCTGGATGAAATGCCGATGACACCTAACGGCAAGACCGATGTCAAGGCGCTGCCTGAGCCCGTGCTGGCCATCAGTTCGGCCTACGAGGCTCCTGTCAACGACACGGAACGCACCTTCTGCGACATCTTTGCCGACATCCTGCAGATGGACAAGGTGGGCGCTACCGACAACTTCTTTGAGTTGGGTGGTACCTCGCTTGTGGTGACTCGCGTTATCATCGAGGCCGACAAGGCTGGCATACACGTGGCCTATGGTGACGTATTTGCCAATCCCACCCCACGCCAGCTGGCCCGCTTGGTGACTGGCGAAACCGAGGACTCAGGTGACGAAACCATCACCCACTTTGATTACACCGCCATCAATAACCTGCTGCAGGGCAACACGCTGGCTGCATTCCGCCGCGGCGAGTTCCAGCAGCTGGGCAACGTCCTGCTGACGGGTGCGACGGGTTATCTGGGAATCCATATCCTGCGAGACCTGATTGACTCCGATGCCAAGAGCATCTACTGTCTGGTGCGCGGCAAGACCATGGAAGCTGCTGAACGCCGACTGAAGTCCTTGTTGTTCTACTACTTCGACAACTCATTCAACAACCTGTTCGGCACCCGCCTGCACATCGTGCTGGGCGACGTGACAAGCGACTTCGGCGAAGGACTGGAAGTGGACACCATCTTCAACTGCGCGGCCATCGTGAAGCACTTCAGCGAGGGCACCGAGATTGAGGATGTGAACATCGGTGGTGCACAACGCTGCGTGGACTACTGCGTCAAGAACGGTGCAAAACTCGTGCACATTTCCACCGCGAGCACCCGCGGCTTGTGGGCCGGCGAGATCAAGAGCGACATCTTCACCGAGCAGAGCCTGTACATGGGCCAGTTCCTGGGCAACAAGTACATCTACTCCAAGTTCTTGGCCGAGCGGCTCATCCTCAATGCTGTCGCCCTGCATGGCTTGAACGCCAAGATCATGCGTGTGGGCAACCTGGCTGCACGCTCGACCGACGGTGAGTTCCAAGCCAACTTCCAGACCAACTCGTTCATGGGCCGTATCAAGGTCTTTAACATGTTAGGTGCCTGTCCGCACTCGATGCGCAACACGCAGGTGGAATTCTCGCCCATCAACGAGGTGGCCCATGCCATCGTGCTGCTGGCGAGCACTCCAAAGGAATGCTGCGTCTTCCATCCCTACAACATCCACGGCCAGTTCCTGGGCGACGTGCTCATGGGACTTACCACGGTGGGCAGCGGCGTGAAATTTGTCGAGCCTGAGGAATTCCAGCAGATTATGGACGAAGCCAAGAATGATCCCGAAAAGGCCCGCACGTTGTCGAGCCTGCTGGCTTATCAGGATATGGCTCACGGCCAGAAGACCGCCGACGTCAAGCGCGACAACGACTACACGACTCAGGTGCTCTACCGCCTCAACTTCAACTGGTCACCCACCTCATGGGACTATGTGGAGCGCATGTTGACGGCTATCGGCTCCCTCGGATTCTTTGACATGTTATAATGATGGATAAGCGACTGCAAGACGGTGACATCACCGCTCAATTCTACCGCTACCTGTGGGCTTATATCCTGGTGGCTCTCTCGGGTTGCCTGGGCACTGTGGTCGATGGTATTATCGTTGGTAACCTCATCAGCGAGGACGGCGTGAGCGCCATCAACCTGTCCAGGCCCATCACCCAGTTCATCTTCACCCTGCACCTGCTCATCAATGCGGGTGCAGGCATGCTGGTGGCCTATGCCTTGGGCAAGAAGCAAATTGACGAAGCACGGCGCTATTTCACCCGTGCGTTGATGCTCAGCGTTGGCCTAGGCCTCCTGCTGACCATCATCGGCGGACTGTTGTTTCCCGACCAGACATCGCGAATGCTGTGTGACAACATGCAGATTCTCCCCCTGGCACGAGACTACATGCAGGTGTTGCTCATCGGTAACACGGCCTACATCCTCATGTGGGGACTATCGACTATGGTGGGTGTTGACGGCAGCCCGCGGCTTGTTTCGCTGGCTGTCATCGTCGACAATGTGGTCAATCTGGTGCTCGACATCGTCTTCATTCAGGTATTCGGTTGGGGCATTGCCGGTTCATCGGCTGCAACAGTGGTCGGGCACCTCGTGGGCATTGGCATCCTGCTTTGCCACTGGCGCAAGCCCGAAAACCGCCGTCTCCAGCTCACTATGACCTTCGATGGATTGCTCCCCTCGTGGGGCAAAATCTTCTCACAAGGCGCTCCGCTGGCGTTAGCCTCGATCTGCTTGACACTGCTCCTGCTCAGCGCCAACAAGATTGTCCTATCCACCACTGGCCGTACGGGTATCTTTGTGTTTGCCCTGTGCATGAACCTGCTGCAGGTCTATAACCTGTTCCTGTCAGGCACGTGCCAGACATTACAGTCCTTAGGGGCCATACAAGTGGGCAAGGGCGACAACGCGAGTGTGCGCTCGGTTATTAAGCGGGGCTTCAGGTTTATCACCTCGGCGATGGTCATCACCTGCCTGCTGGTGTTGATTTTCCCCGAAGGCATCGCACGTCTGTTCGGCTGCGATGAGCCCGAGATGATAGCCCAAAGCAATCAAGCCCTGCGCGTGTTTGCGTTGAGTTTCATACCCTTCTGCTACATCTATGTGCTGATGATTGTGTACAAGCTCTACAGCCACCACCGCATGGCCTTGTTCATCTCGTTTGCCCTGTCTCTTACGGTCATTCCCGTGCTGTGGTTCATGGCAAAGTATATGCCGCAATACATCTGGCACAGTTACCTGATTGCCTACATCATTGAGGCTGCAGTTATCTTTGCCTTGCACAAGGGCCGCCACATCCAGTTTGAGCTGAACCGCCAGTGATTTACCTGGATGACCATATTTGGGATTTTGACCTGCAACAAGCCTTAGCCAAGGTCAGCCCGCAGCGACGCGAATACGCCCTGCGTTACCGCCTGGAACGCGACCAGCGCCTCAGTGTAGCAGCCTACAGGCTTCTGCAGCGCGCCCTGCTGGCAGAATATGGCATCGAAGTGGCGCCACAGTTCCATTATGATGAAAATGGCAAGCCACAACTGGCTGGATATCATGACGTACATTTCTCACTGAGCCACTGCCGCGAGGCGGTGGCTTGTGTCGTGAGCGCCCAACCTGTGGGTATTGACATCGAGACCATTGACCACTACAGCGAGGAGGTAGCCGCCCGCGTGATGAGTGAGGACGAGATGCGCGAGATTCTCACATCACCCCACCCCGCCGAGGCCTTTACCCGCCTGTGGACGATGAAGGAAAGCCTGTACAAACTCACGGGCAGCGACAACAATGGCGACATCTGTCTCATGCTTGACAAGATGCCGCCAGTCTCTTTTGAAACAATAGTACGTCCCTACGGTGTCTGCACCGTCTGCCGCTACAAGGCTGTTATTTCTTGAGCGTCTTGACAGGGAAGTTGAAATAAGTGTCGGGATAAGGCTCGTTCTTGAGGGTGAAGTGCCACCACTCGTTGTCCAGCGGCTTGAAACCGTGGCGCATCATCGCGGTGCGCAGTACCATGCGGTTGTAGAACTGCTCACTGGTAAATGTGGGCACCGTCTGCTCGAATTCCAGCGTCTCGGGATCACCGCCGCCGTAGTCGGGATGGCTCTCGATACCGAACCAGTCGAACGTGCCGCCCATATCGACCTCCTTGCCAGTCTTCATGTCAAGGATGGTCAAATCGACCGTTGAGCCACGCGAGTGGCCGCTCTTGGTGGCGACATACTCGCCGTCAAACACTTCCTTCTTGGTCAAGCGGGGATAGAAATAAGCCTTGGTAATGGTGTCGCCTAGGTCCTGAGACCAGCGCATGAAGTGATCCACACCACGCTGCGGACGATAGGCGTCGTAGATCTTGATGCAGTAGCCATGATGCTTCAGGTCATCGCTGACGGCACGCAGGCTATCGGCAGCCTCGCGTGTCATCAGCGCCACAGGCTCCTCATAGCCGTCAATCCTCGCGCCCACAAAGTTATAGGTGCTGAAATACCTGATTTCCAAAATCACATCGGGCACTACATCGGTAATGTTGACAAAACCGCTGGAATCCATCGTCGGATCCTTAACTTGTGCCATCTGCTGGGCACTCTTGCAGCTCGTGAACAGGCCAGCCATGAGCAGCAGGGCTGCGGCAAACATCTTTGCGTATTTCATCTTATTTCTCTTTTAATTAAACATTTCCGCAAAGGTACAATAAAGTTTTCAAATATTAAAAGGCCGTGACAGAGTCACGGCACAGATGGACCGCCAAACAAACCGACTAGTCCACATCGTTGCCCTTGTGCTTGGCCTTACGGGTATAGGTTTTCTTGGAGCGGTGGATGCGGTTGGTCGAGTGGAAGCCAGGTCCGAAGACCTCCTGCTGGCCTTCTCGGTTGCCACGACGCATCGCCTTGATGACATCATCCAACCTTGATTTCTCCTTCTTATTCTTCTTCATACATGTACCTCTCCCCTCTTTTTATCTTTTATCTTTTATCTCTTATCTTTTATCTCTTATCTCTTATCTTCTATCTGTTTATCTCCTTGACGAAGTCCCTAGGCAGGATGATGTTCTCGTCATCGATGGCGTCGGCAAACAAGGGAGCAATCTCCTCGACGGTGAAGCCGGCAATGCCGCAGCCGATGGGGGTGACGAGAAATTTCAACTCATTGTGTTCACGGGCAAAAGCGATAAACTCGTCCACATAGGGCTTGATCACGTCCACGCCACCGTGCATCGTGGGGATGGCATAACTCTGCCCTTGCAAACCAACGCCTTGACCCCAAACAGCGCCAAACTTATCCACCGCGACACGTGCCGCACCGCCAGCATGAAATCCGCCCAGATTGCTGCCAAAGACAAATACCTCGTTCTCTTTCAACTCCTTAATCCACCCAGGTGTAAATTCTCTGTTATACATATCTTTTCTACATTATTAATTAAAGAAATGCTCTGCAACAACCATGCCAAGCGTCCCACCCTGCCAAAATAAAAATCAAACGGGCCTTAAGCATATGAGATAAAAGCTTTTAGGTTTTAAGTTTTGGCTTAAGGGTCATTCTATTATGAAAGGAGGGCGGATGCCGTGGTGGCGCCCGCCCTGCTTTGGTTTTTCAACGCCCCCTGACCCCCTCTAATCTTAGAGGGGGAATCCTGTGAGGGGTGTAGTTTACTTCTCGAGTTCCTTCTTGATGCGCTCGGTGAGCATGGGAACGATCTTGTGGAGGTCACCAACGATGCCCAGGTCTGCCACGCTGAAGATGGGGGCAAACTTGTCCTTGTTGATGGCGATGATGAAGTCGCTCTCCTCCATACCGGCGAGGTGCTGGATGGCACCACTGATACCGCAAGCCATGTAGAGGTTGGGACGAACGGTCTTACCGGTCTGACCTACCTGGCACTCATGAGGCATCACGCCGTTATCAACCATGGCACGTGACGAAGCCACCTGTCCGCCAAGGACGTTGGCGAGGGCCTGCAGCTTGTCGAAGCCTTCCTTGTCATGCACACCACGTCCACCGCTGACGAGGATCTTGGCCTCGCTGATGTCGGCCATCTGCTTGTCGGCTTGGATGAACTTAACGAGTTTCACCTTGAACTTGCTGGTGTCGAACTTGGGCGTGAACTCGGTCACGATGCCCTGACGGCCAGCCTGGCGCTGCATCTTCTGCATCACACCGGGGCGCACAGTTGACATCTGAGGACGGTTATTCGGGCAGATGATGGTTGCCATCAGGTTACCACCAAATGCGGGACGCGTCATGCGGAATTCGGGCTCGTTGTTGGCATCGGGCTCAATTTCGAGCTTGGTGCAGTCAGCAGTCAGACCAGTCTTGAGGCGCGAAGCGATACGGGGAGCCAGGTCACGGCCAATGGTGGTAGCACCATAGAGCACGATGCTGGGCTTGCGGTCCAGGATGATCTGGCCAACGGCCTGTGAATACTGCTCACTGAGGAACTCCTTCAACTCGGGGGTATCAACCACGATTACCTCGTCGGCACCCTGCTCGATAAGCATCTGTGCCTGGTCCTTGATACCTTCACCCAGAAGCATGGCCACCACCTTCTCACCGAGGGCGTCGGCCAGGTCACGGGCCTTACCTAAAAGCTCGAGAGCAACGGGTTGAATAACTCCATAACGCTGCTCAGCAAAAACGAATACGTTCTTATAATCTTTCTTATCCATAATATTCAGTTTTTTAGTTTTTAGTCCTTAGCTTCTAGTCCTTAGCTAGCATCCGGCAGAGGCAGACAACTAATAACTGCGGACTAAGGACTAACAACTCCTTTTAGATAATATGTTTAGCTTTGAGTTGATTAACAATCAGTTCGACAGCCTCCTCGGGGGTCACCTCGTGAACCTCGCCAGGAGCCTTCATGGCCTTGGGGAAGGACTTGAACACCTTGGTGGGCGAGCCGGCGAGACCCAGCTTGCCTTCCTCGACGTCAATCTTGTCGGCACTCCATACCTCGACTTCCTTGTCATAGGCCTCCATGATGCCGCTCACACTCATGTAGCGGGCATCAAAGGCTGAAGCCAGCACGGTCAGCAGGCACTTGCCCTCGACCTCGAGAACCTGAACGCCGTCTTCGTTTTCCTTGTCCACCTCCAGGTTGCCGTTTTCAAGCACTCTGGCACCGGCAACGTAGGTAATCTGCGGCAGGTCGAGATGCTCGGCGAGCTCGGGACCCACCTGGGCGGTATCACCGTCGATGGCCTGACGGCCGGCGATGATGAGGTCATAGTCAAGTACACGGCACAGGCCGGACAGGGCGTAGGAAGTCGCCAGCGTGTCGGCACCGGCAAACTTGCGGTCACTCAGCAGGATAGCACGGTCGGCACCCATAGCGAGCGCCTCGCGCAGCATAACATCGGCTTGGGGAGGGCCCATCGAGATGACGGTGACATGAGCGCCAAACTGGTCTTTGAGTCTCAAAGCGAGTTCAAGGCCGCCCTTGTCATCGGGGTTCATGATACTGGGAACGCCCTCGCGAATCAAAGTACCCTTCACGGGGTCAATCTTGACAACGGTGGTATCGGGAACTTGTTTTACACAAACTATAATATTCATATTCTTTATTTTAGTTTTAAGTTTTTAGTTGTAAGTTGTAAGTAGGGTCACTATCGCCTGTAACAGACCTGATTAAGGTATTATTACTTAAAACTTAAAGCTTACAACTTAAAACTAGTTTATTTGAATAATTGACCAGCGATTACCATGCGCTGAACCTCGGATGTACCCTCATAGATCTCGGTAATCTTGGCGTCACGCATCATGCGCTCAACAGGATATTCACGGGTGTAACCATAGCCACCGTGGAACTGTACGGCCTTGGTCGTCACCTCCATAGCGGTCTCGGCGGCAAAGAGCTTTGCCATTGCGGCATCGGCGCTGTAGGGCAGGTGCATGTCCTTCTTCCAGGCTGCGCTGCGAACGAGCAGGCGGGCGGCCTCGACCTTGGTCTTGAGGTCGGCCATCTGGAACTGGGTGTTCTGGAACTTGGCAATGGAGCGGCCAAACTGCTTGCGCTCCTTGGTGTACTTGACGGTCTCGTCCATAGCACCCTGAGCGATGCCGAGGGCCTGGGAAGCGATACCGATGCGGCCACCGTCCAAGGTCATCATAGCAATCTTGAAGCCCTTACCGAGCTGGCCGAGGAGGTTCTCCTTGGGCACGATGCAGTTTTCAAAAATCAACTCACAGGTAGCGCTACCGCGGATACCCATCTTCAACTCCTTCTTACCAACAGAGAAGCCGGGCATGTCTCTCTCGACGATAAAGGCTGAGATGCCCTTAGTGCCCTGTGACTTGTCGGTCATGGCCATCACGATGAACACGTGAGCGTTAGAAGCGTTGGTGATGAAAATCTTGGAGCCGTTGAGCACCCAGTGGTCACCAGCATCGACAGCGGTGGTCTGCTGCATAGCGGCATCGGTACCTGCATTGGGCTCGGTCAGACCGAAAGCGCCAATCCACTCACCCGAAGCGAGCTTGGGCAAATACTTCATCTTCTGCTCCTCGGTGCCATGCTCCATGATGGGAGCGATACACAGCGAAGTGTGGGCCGACAGGACAACGCCCGTGGTAGCACACACGCGAGACAGTTCTTCAACGGCCATGATATACATCTGCACGGTACCACCGGCACCGCCATACTGCTTGGGGACAGGAATACCCATCATGCCGAGCTTACCCATCTTCTTGACAGTCTCAATGGGGAAGCGTTCCTGCTCATCGATTTCGGCGGCAAGGGGCTTTACCTCGTTCTCTGCAAAGGAGCGTACCATCTGCAGGAACAGTTGTTCAGTCTTAGAATAGCTAAAATCCATTTCTTTTAAAGTTTTTAGTTTTTAGTTCTTAGTTGTTAGTACGGTTTGTAGCGCCTAAAAGAGGTAATATTACTTAAAACTAACAACTTAAAACTTAAAACTGAATTCATTAATACTTGTAGAAGCCTTCTCCCGTCTTGCGGCCCAGCAGACCGGCGCGAACCATCTTGCGCAGCAGCGGGTGAGGACGGTACTTGGGATCGCCAAACTCGTTGTAGAGGACCTCCATGATGGCGAGGTTCACGTCGTTACCGATGAGGTCGGCCAGTGCGAGGGGTCCCATGGGATGGTTGGCACCCAGCATCATGCACTTGTCGATGTCCTCGGCGCTGGCAATACCGTCGGCGAGGATACCCACTGCCTCGTTGATCATCGGGATAAGGATGCGGTTAACGACAAAACCGGGAGCCTCGTTAACGGGCACGGGAGTCTTGCCGATCTCGGTGGTGAGGTCGATAATGCACTTAGCGGTCTCATCGCTGGTGAGCTGGCCCTTGATCACCTCCACGAGCGCCATGCGGTCGGCGGGGTTGAAGAAGTGGCAGCCGATGAACTGAGCGGGACGGCTGGTGCAAGCGGCAATCTCGGTAATCGAGAGGGACGATGAGTTGGTGGCGAAGATGGTCTCGGGCTTGCAGATCTTGTCAAGCTCCATGAACACGTCCTTCTTCAACTGCATGTTCTCGACAGCAGCCTCGATAACGAGGTCGGCATCGGCGAAGGTGGCATAGTCGGTCGTTGTGGTGATGTTACCCAGAATAGCCTTCATGGCGTCCTCGGTAATCTTACCCTTCTCGACGAGCTTGTTGTAACCCTTAGAGATTGAGGCCATGGCCTTGTCCAGGCTCTCCTGGGTGCGGCTCTTCATGACCACGGGCATCTTGGCGGCAAAAGCCTTGACGATACCCTTAGCCATCGTACCTGTTCCAATAACACAAATTTTCATAATCTGTTCTGTTTATTATTTTGATTGACTAATGTTGTTGTTTATTCTCCTTTAAAATCTGCTTTGCGCTTGTTCAGGAAAGCATCCATGCCCTCCTTCTGGTCACCTGTGGCGAAGCACTTGCCGAAAAGCTTGTTTTCCAAGCCGATGGCACCGTCAGCATCCAAGTCATAACCTTCGTTGATGCTCTGCTTGGCCAGGCTGATGGCCACAGGCGCATTCTTGAGCATCATCTGAGCCATTTCCATAGCCTTGTCCATCAGCTCTTCGGGCTCATAGACGGCGTTGACCAGACCGATGCGCAGCGCCTCGTCGGCACGGATCACCTTGCCGGTATAGATCATCTCCTTGGCATAGCCTTGGCCGATGAGTTTAGGCAGGCGATAGGTTCCCGAGAAGCCGGGGATGATACCCAGTCCCACCTCGGGCTGGCCGAACTTGGCCTTGCTTGACGCGATGCGGATGTCGCAGGACATGGCCAGCTCGCAGCCACCACCCAGTGCGAAGCCGTTGACGGCAGCGATGACGGGGATGGGCAGAACTTCGATCTTGCGGAAGACCTGAGCGCCCAGGCGACCGAACTCAAAGCCTTCAAGCTCGTTGAGGTGGGCCATCTCGGAAATGTCGGCACCAGCGACAAAGGACTTCTCGCCATCGCCCGTAATAATCAGCACACGCGTGGCTTTATCGAGATGGCCGATAAAGTCGTCCATCTCCTTGAGAATGGTCGAGTTGAGCGCGTTCAGCGACTTGGGCGCCGATATCTTCATGACGGTAATGCCGTCGTTGTGCTCAACTTTCAAGAATTGATAATCCATGATCAGGCGCAGATTAAACGTCCATGGGTTTCAGGTCGGGCGAGATGATGAGTTTGGCCTCAGTTGCGGCCTGCACATCCTCGACGGTGAATTCGGGATGCAACTCACGCAGAACGATACCCTCGGGAGTGATGTCCATCACACCCATCTCGGTGATAATCATGTTGACCTGGCCAGCAGCCGTGAGAGGCAGGGTGCACTCCTTCAAGATTTTGGGATTGCCCTTCTGGGTGTGTTCCATCGTCAGGATCACACGCTTGGCACCGACAACGAGGTCCATAGCGCCACCCATACCGGGAGCCATCTTGCCAGGGATAATCCAGTTAGCGAGGTTACCCTTCTCATCGACCTGCAGAGCGCCCAGGAACGACACGTTCACATGGCCACCTCGGATGATGGCAAACGAGGTTGCCGAGTCAAAGGTGCAGGCACCGGGGTTGAGCGTGATAGCACCGCCACCAGCATTGATGAGGTTCTTGTCCTCCTTGCCCTCCTCGGGCGTGGGGCCCATACCCATAGCGCCGTTCTCGGTCTGCAAGGTTACCGAAACGCCCTCGGGCAGATAGTTAGGGATTAAGGTGGGGATACCAATACCCAAGTTCACAACATCGCCATCGTGCAACTCTTTAGCAGCACGCTTTGCGATGACTTCTCTCATTTGATATTTATCCATAATGAAAACAGTTATTTGAGATTAATTATATGTTTTTTAAAAAGTTATTTCATTCCTCTCTTGACCATCTCCTGAACGACAAACGATGCTACGTCATCGGCATAGGTGTTCATGCCGAAACCAGCGTCGAAGCCCAGTTCCTTGGCCAATTCGTGGGTGACGCGAGCGCCACCGCAGCAGCAGATCATCTTGTCACGCAGGCCCTCGGCCTCCATGAGTTCGATGAACTCGGTCATGTTCTTGATATGGACATCCTTTTGCGTTACAGTCTGCGAGACGAGCAGGGCGTCGGCATGAAGTTCAATGCCCTTGGCAATAAACTCGTCGTTAGGCACCTGGGAACCCAGGTTATAAGCCTCGATCATCTCGTAGCGCTCCAGTCCATAGTGACCGGCATAGCCCTTCATGTTCATGATGGCATCGATGCCCACAGTATGGGCGTCGGTACCCGTTGATGCTCCCACGATGACAATCTTGCGGCCGATGTTCTCCTTGATGTACTCGTCGGTCTCATACATGTCCATCGTGTCGCTTTCCACCTTGGGGACATAGATGGTGCTGTAATCCACCGTATGAGTGCAACTGCCATAGCAGTTGAAGAAGGTGAAGCCGGGGGTCAATTCCTTGTAGAAGACCACACTGGGATTCTCGAGACCCATCTTGCGGAGCAACTGCTTTGCCGCCTCAACGGCTTCGGCACCACAGGGCACGGGCAAGGTAAAGCTGAGCTGCACCTTACCGTCGTTCATCGTGTCGCCATAAGGCTTTATCTTGGTGAAGTCTAAGGTTTTGTCAAAATCCTTAGCTTCCATGCTATATAATCCTTCGCTCATTGTATTATGTGTATTTAGTAACCTTATTTATGTGCTTGTAATTAACGCTTGCCTTTCATCAGGTCCACAAACGGGTTGAGGTAGTTCTCACCCTTCATGGTGACACCCTGCAAACCTTTACCGCCATTCTTGGGACGCTTCACGTCACCGAAGATGCCCTTCTCAAGTGCGGTAAACAGGCCTTCCTTAGTAATCTCTTCGAGCAACTTGATGGTATTGCCCAGCACTTCCTTGACACGGTTACGGCAGATGCCGCCCTCGACAAACTCCATTTCCTCACCGATGCTCTTCATGTTATTGAAGATGTACTTGGCGTTCTCGATGGAGAGGTAACGGTCGCTCATGAAGGGAGTGTGGATAGCCTCGGTGGGCATACCCAGCAACTGGATACCCTGATGGGTCCAGATGCCGATCATGTTGAACAGGGCGTCCTGAATGTGACCGCGGAAGATGTTACCAGTCATGAACTTCGTCGGCGGCATGTACTTCAATGTGGCCTTGGGGAAGATTTCGCGCGTCATCTGTGCCTGAGCGAGCTCCAGCAGGAAGCCGTTCTCCAGCATCGGGTCCATCTCGAAAGCGTGACCCAAGCCCATCTGCTCCTCGGGCAGACCAGCCATGAGAGCCAGCTGCTCGTTGATGAGGTCCGAAGCGAGTACCGTGTGAGCGGCCTCGACGGCGTCGGCGGTGGTGAGGTAGTTGTCCTCACCCGTGTTGATGATCACACCTGCAAAGCCATTGATGATGCGGCTCATGTATTGGTCAATGAGCGTGCGCTGCATGTTGATGTCACGGAAGAGGATACCGTACAAGGCATCGTTCAGCATCACATCCAGACCCTCAAAGGCACCCATGATGGCGATTTCCGGCATACACAAGCCTGAGCAGTAGTTACACAGGCGGATGTAACGTCCCTGCTCCTCGCCCACCTCGTCAAGCGCCTTGCGCATGATGCGGAAGTTCTCCTGAGTGGCGAAGGTACCGCCAAAGCCTTCGGTCGTAGCGCCATAAGGCACATAGTCCAGCAGACTTTGACCAGTGGTGCGGATAACAGCGATGACGTCGGCACCTTGACGGGCTCCTGCCTGAGCCTGTACCACGTCCTCATAGATGTTACCCGTTGCCACGATGATGTAGAGGTAGGGCTTGGGACCCTCACCGATCGTCTCGAGATAATGCTCGCGGCGTGCACGACGGGCACGGATGCGAGCCATGCTCTCGTCGATGACAGGCTGCAGAGCCGCTGCAATCTGCTTGGGATCACGTGTGACAACCTGGGTGATATCCAGTTCTTCACGAGCCACTTTCTCAGCAATCTGCTGGGGGTTGAGACCCGTCTGAATCATCGCGTTGGCGATAAAGAACAGAGCTCCCTCACCAAGCACACCCTTGTCCTTCAAGGTGTCAACGACCACATTAGGCAAGGGAACCTCATTATCATCAATACCATCAATGCCCATCAAGCGGCACAATGTTCGCTCGACAGCCACCGTGGTATATTGCTCCACGAAGGACTGCACGTCCTCGGCGATGCCTTTTGCCAGTCCTCTGGCGTACTCGACTTTTTCAAAGTCTAATCCTAACTTGCTTTTTTGCATAGTATTATAGTATATAGTTCAATGTTTGTCTTTCTTAACCATTGGGGGCATTGCTGCAGCGTTAAGCTGTTTCCTTGCCATATCGATCCACTCGCTGTCGATGCCCAGGCTCTGAGCGATGTTCAGCGCCTCGTGCGGCACCTCGCCATCCTGCACCTCGACCAGCTGGTAATCCATTGAGCCGTTCTCGAAGCCCTTGACCCGGAGGCAACGGGCATCGCCCGGCTCTATATCATAGTGCGTTGTCATGACCAGGCTCATATCTCTGCCCGCCAACACCTTGAGCAATGCCGATACCAGTGCGGCGCCCTCGGTGGGGTTGGTGGTTCGGGCCGGTTCATCTATCAACGCCAGTATTTTCTTGTTCTCGCGTGATGCCTTGATAACGGCATCGATGTTCTTCATCTCGGCGGCAAACGACGACAGGCCTTTCTCGACCGACTGTTCGTCACCGATGCAGAAGTATATCTCTTCTTTCACGGCAATTCGGGCCTGTGCCGCGGGGATGCCGAACCCGAATTGGAAGAGCAGTTGACACAGGGTCAACGTCTTCAATACCACGGTCTTGCCGCCCATATTGGCACCCGTAATCAGGGTAGGCAGCAAACCGAAACCGATGTTCACCGGCTGGAAATCCCGTCCGTGAACGGCCAGCGCCGCTTTCACCTGGGGATGGAACATGTCCTGATAACGGCACGTGCCGTCCTCAGACACTTCGGGGAAAGTCAAGCCCATCTGACGCATCTGTAACGCCTTGGCCAGATTCACGTCGATACGCGCTAAGGCAATCTGGGCCTGTTCAATGGCCGTTGCAAAAGGATGCAACTGCTGGCTCAGGTCCCGTCTTACACCCTCCTCCAGTTCACTGGCCTGCAGCATGAGGTCATCTTGCTGGTCGGGGTGCTGCCGCATGGCGGCACGCAGGTCCTTGAGTTGGGCACAGTAGGAGTCATATATATAAAATGAGGCAATCTTCATCCCATCAGGATCGAGGATGGAGATAACCTCATCGAGTGCGGGTATGCTGACCACACCCTCCATGCCATGCTCTTGCAGCAACCGATTCACGTCGGTAGCCAGGATAGCGAGGTGCTTGACCTCAAATAACTCGATATCATCGAGGATGGACTTCTGGGAGAGGTTATTGATTGTTGTCCTGATATCTTTCAGTCCCTGCAACCTGAATTGCAAGGTGTCGATATAGGTCTTATCTTCACGCTCGATGAAGTCCGTGAAACAACGCAACACGCCATAGGACTCCCTGATGTATTCCGCATCGGTCATCATGGACGAGTCAAGAAGCCAACGGCGAGCAAAGCCCGACTGCAGATCCAGCTGGTCGAGCATGTAGCGCAAGCCACAAGGCGAATCTATGACATTCTTCAGTTGCATTGCTAATTCTTTAATAAATCATACACAGGAAGTCCGATGGCTTCACTGAGTCTGTTACACAGTGTGTCCGAATCGAGGACATAGCCCGAAGGCGATGTGGGATTTACCGTGACAGCGATGAGTTTGCTCTTCTGCAACACCCTTATGCGTCCTCCGCCCTTGATGAACAACCTGAACTGCTGCGGTGAGACAAAAATCTTGGTGAAATCCCTCACCACCAGTTCGGTCTGCTTCAGGTTCTTGTTCATCCTCACCTTCTCAAGGAAACCATCAACCAGGGCTCCCGAGACATAGAGCGTCTCGCAACAATCCATTCCCTGGAAGTGGAAGTCCTTGGACAGCGATGAGATGGCATCGAGGCCATGCAGTTGCCGGTCCTTATCGATGAACCACACGCCACTCTCGATGGGCATGAGCATGGCAATGTTCTCATCATCGGTCAGTTCAAGATTGATGAGGTCCACCACATGGGCGGTCTTGCTCACCAGCGTGTTCATGTTGACCGAGTAGGCCGCTCCGGTTGCCAGAATCATCGACTGGCTGACGGCGGGCGACGCCAGGCTCATTCGGGATAATGCACCGTCGATGACGACCAGGTCGATATCGTAACGCTGCATCTCGCTCATCCAGTGCTTGAGACCGCTGCCCGACGAAGGTCCTGACAAGAGAATCTTGCCGCCGGTGACCGCCCTGGCCGTCACCACCCTACCCAACGATGTTGTCACGTCGCTCACGTCGATGACCTCGGAGACGAGCCGCCGTTGGCGGTAATGAGTCTCGCTTGTCCCGAAGTACATCCCCTCACGGAGGACGATTTCAGGCTTTTGGGTGCGGGTTACCTGGTCGGTGGTCTCTCCATCAATGCCGATTGAGGTTACGGCGATGCGCTTGGTATGGACAGGCAAACGGTCGAGCACATATTTCAAAGTCTCTGTCTTACCTGTGTTTTTCTCCAGTCCCACGATAGACAGGCTATCGTACCGCAATATGTCATTGATGAAGGGCAACACTGCTGTCAAAATTATCCGACGGCCCGTGAAGACGTTTCATTGTCGTCTTCACAGACCAGCGGATACATTCTATTACTTCTTGTTGCGAACCTCGTTGCGCTCATGACGCTTAAGCGCCTTGGGCTCAATGTTCATGCGTTCACCCTCAAGCAGAGAGATCACACCGTCAACAGCCTTGTCGGCAGCCACCTGCTCCTTGGCACGTACAGCCTGGCACTCGGGACAGTTGCACTCGCTGTGGTAGTCGGTGGGCTCGGTGTAGGTCGTAATCACGCCCTCGAAGTTGCGCAATACCACCCTGCCGGGAGCCTGAGAAATCACATACTGAGGCATGACGGGTGTCTTGCCGCCGCCACCAGGAGCGTCCACCACGAAGGTGGGCACGCAATAGCCGCTGGTGTGGCCGCGCAGGCCCTCGATGATTTCGATGCCCTTGCTGACGGGTGTGCGGAAGTGTTCCAGACCCATCGACAGGTCACACTGGTAGATGTAGTAAGGACGTACACGGATTTTCACGATTTCGTGCACGAGCTTCTTCATCACGTGAACACAGTCGTTCACACCGCGCAGGAGCACACTCTGGTTACCCAAGGGGATACCGGCATTGGCCAGCATCTCGCAAGCACGGCTCGACTCGGGAGTCACCTCGTTGGGATGGTTGAAGTGGGTATTGATCCAGATGGGATGGTACTTCTTCAACATGTCACACAACTCGGGCGTTACACGCTGCGGGCAAACCACTGGAGTGCGGGTACCCAAGCGAACAATTTCCACATGAGGAATCTTCCTCAATTCCGAGATGATGTATTCCAAGCGCTTGTCACTCACCATGAGGGCGTCGCCACCCGAGAGGAGGACGTCGCGCACGGTGGGCGTGTTGCGGATATACTCCAACGCCTTCTCGATGCGGTCGATGCCACACTCGTTGTCCGTCTGGCCGGCAAAGCGGCGACGGGTACAGTGACGGCAATACATCGAGCACATGTCGGTGATGAGGAACAGCACGCGGTCGGGATAACGATGAGTCAGACCAGGCGTGGGTGAATCCTCGTCCTCATGCAGGGGGTCGAGCAGGTCGGCAGCAGCCTGATGGGTCTCAAGACCCGTGGGGATGCACTGACGGCGGATGGGATCGTGGGGATCATCGGGGTTGATGAGGCTCAAGTAATAAGGAGTGATAGCCATGCGCAAGGTCTTGAGGGTCTGCTTGACGCCCTCTTCCTCCTCGGCGGTGAGGCTCACATACTTCTTGAGCTCATCGAGAGTCTCGATGCGGTTTTTCACCTGCCACTTCCAGTCATTCCACTGTTCGTCGGTGACATCAGGAAACATCTGTTTTCTTCTTGATTCTACCATGATAATGTCAAATGATGATACCGTGGAGGCACGCCAGAGCGTGCCCCATCGGCATCAAATTTCTTGATTAAGCGTAGAGTTCCTCAAAGATCTTGCGCAGCTCGGGGCACTCGCGCAGCTCCTGCAAGGTAAAGTCGGCATGGCCCTTGGTGTAGCCGTTACCGATAATCATGTTCACGTCAGCGCCGATACCCTCAGCACCCAGGGCAGCCTTGGTGAAGCTGGTGGCCATCGAGAAGAAGTAAACCACGCCGTCATCCTTGGTGCACAGCACTGCAGTCATCTCACAGTCAGGCACATTTACACAGTTGATGGTGGTGTCGGCCATCTTGCCGTCGGTCAGCTTGTAAACCAACTCGTAAACCTCAACGGGAGTCATGCCGGCAACGCTCTCGACAACATCACAGAAGCCGAGGTCCTTGATGCGCTGGGTTGATTTGGGGCTATTGGCGAGGCCGATTACCTTACCGGTAACGCCTACGCGCTTCTTGGCCTCGTAGCAGCAAAGCATACCGCTCTTACCACCAGCACCCAGGATCACTACGTTCTGACCATACTGGCAGAGCTTTGCGGTCTGAGCGGGAGCACCAGCAACGTCGAGGGCGCTCAAAGCGAGCTTCTCGGGCATGTCGTTAGGAATCTTGGCATAGATACCGCTCTCGAACAGGATAGCCTTACCCTTGATGTCTACCTGGTCAACGTCGGCGCGGATCTCGAGAATCTCGTCGATGCGCAGCGGGGTGAGTGACAGCGAAACGAGGGTAGCGATGCGGTCGCCTTCCTGCAAGTCGATCTTGCCCTTGAGGGCGTCACCGATCTTCTCAACCTTACCTAGGAGCATACCACCCGAACCGGTGCGACGGTTGCGGTGCTTGCCCTGCAGCTCGACGTTGAGGAGCATCTCCTTCTTGATTTCCTCCATCACCTCGGCCTCGTTGTTGGGGTCCTTGGCCTGCTGCTTAGCATAGTTGTGGATGTCGGTGAACGAAGCTGAGTCAATATTCAAGGTCTGTACATCGATCAGGATCTCGTTGTCGTAGATCTCGTCCATGTTGTTATCCAGCTTGTTGGCGGGCTGAGGAAGAATGCCCTTGGGTTCGATTACTCGGTGCGTACCGAATCTGTTTCCGTGTTTCTGCATTGTTTTAATTGGTTTAATAGTTAAACGATTATTGTTTTTTAGTTGTTAGTCCTTAGTTTTTAGTTGCGTTTGGGCAGGCCGAGGATCTCGCGGGCCTCGTCGCTGGTGGCGATGGGACGGCCCAGTTCCTTAGCGATGCGAACCACCTTCTCGACGAGTTCGCCATTGCTCTTAGCGAGCACACCCTTAGAGAGATAGAGGTTGTCCTCGAAGCCTACGCGCACGTTACCGCCCATGGCGATAGCGGCAGCAGCCATCGGGAAGGCGTGACGGCCAACACCGGTCACGGTCCAAGTCGAACCAGCGGGGATGCCGTTCACAAGCCAGCACAGGTTGGCAACGGTGGCAGGGGTGCAACCGGGAACGCCCAGCACAAAGTTGAACTGCATGGGGTTGCCGGGAACCTCACCCTTGCGAGCCATGTTCAGGATGGTGTCGAGGTGACCCATTTCAAAGCACTCATACTCGGGCTTGATACCACGCTCGATCATGCGCTTGCCGAAGGCACGCATCGTGGGCATCGTGTTGTCAAAGATCTCGTCGCCAAAGTTGCAGGTACCGCAGTCGAGCGTTGCCATCTCGGGCAGCGGGGTCGTGTCGGTCGATTGCAGGCGCTCGTCGGGAGTCATACCCACAGCACCGCCAGTCGACGGGATGAGGATGACATTGGGGCACACCTTGAGGATAGCCTCTTCACACTCCTGGAAGCGTGCACGGTCCTGAGTGGGTGTACCGTCGTCCCAGCGCACGTGCAAGTGCACGATAGCGGCACCAGCGTCCACAGCCGACTTGGCCTCACGAACGATTTCCTCTACAGTATAGGGCACGTTAGGATTCTGCTCCTTGGTAACCTCGGCGCCACAGATAGCGGCAGTGATAATCAGTTTGTCCATTATAAGTTTTTAGTTGTCAGTTTTAAGTTTTAAGTATCAATACTAACGCCTTTAAGCCGATTGCTGATAGCCTTATTTCTTGCGTTGGCAATCCTTGGGAGTTACACAGGTACCCGAGGCGCGGCAAACGATGACGGGTTCATCGAGGATGTCGGTAGCCGATGCGCTGATGTCGGGGCGGGCCTGAGCCACCTTGCGGGCTTCAAACACCATGTGGCGTGAGGTATTACCCTCGCGGTCAATCCAGCCCTCAGCCTCGATAAAGTCACCGGCATAGACGGGAGCCAGGAACTCAATATTGTCATAGGCGCAGAAGAGACCTTCGTCGCCGTCACGCATAATCAGCAACTCGGTAGCTACGTCACCAAACAGATGAACCATGTGTGCTCCGTCAACCAGATTGCCACCGTAGTGGGCGTCCTTTGCGCTCATGCGCAGTCTAATCATTGTTTTGTATTCCATTATTTGATTAGTTTTAAGTTGTGAGTTTTTAGTTTTAAGAACGATTACTATTGTCCAATGGCCTTATTGCTCAACGTAGATGCCATCAACATAGATACCCGAAGCATGAACGTGCTCAGGAGCAATCTCGCCCACGGGAACCAATTTCTCGGCCTCAACGACTACATAGTCAGCAGCGGTAGCCATCAGCGGGTTGAAGTTGTTGGTGGTGCCCAGGAATACCATATTACCGAACTCGTCAACGATGTTGGCGCGCAGGAAAGCGATATCGGCACGCAGGGGCTTCTCGAGCAAGAATTCCTTGCCGTCCACCTTGATGATTTCCTTGCCATCGGCCATGATGGTGCCCAAGCCAGTGGGAGTCAGCACGCCACCCAAGCCAGCGCCTGCCGCACGAATGCGCTCAGCCAGTGTACCTTGGGGAACATATTCCACGATGAGGGTTCCCTCGTTCTTCTGCAAAGCGGTCTGCTTGTTGGTACCCGTATGGGAAACAATGGCTTTCTTCACCTGATGGTTAGAAACGAGCTTGCCGTGAGCCACCTCGTCATAGGCGGTGTCATTAGCGATGATAGTGAGGTCCTTAACACCCTTTTCTACAATGGCGTCAATAATCTGGGTGGCACTGCCGTTACCCAAGAATCCGCCAAACATGATAGTCATACCGTCCTGTACTTTCTCGACGGCCTGTTGCAAAGTGATTTGTTTGTTCATAATGTTTATATTTTGGAGTTTATTGGTTTATGTCTATAATTGCGTGCAAATATAGAAAAATTTCCCCATTTTGCCGCCTTTCTCAGCAATAATTTATTAACTTTTTATCTATTATATAGATAACTGCTATAGAGACAATACTTTGAGCAAATGAATATTGCATGAAACATCACAATATTGGCATGATTTTTGCAGTTTTTAACAGAAAACGATATAGGGAAATAAGTATCTATTACGTTAAATGAGTATAAAACTTTAGTAACCTTTTTAAAATTACTGTTATGGGAACGTTAGAAATTGGAATTATTGCAGGTGCGATTATCCTGTTGTTAATGGTAGTACTGTTTACTTGCTACGTTAAGGCACCGCCCAGCACCGCTTATGTCATCTCAGGTATCAAGCGTGAACCCCGCATCCTCATCGGTGCCGGTGGCGTGAAAATCCCCATCTTTGAGCGTCTCGACAAAGTTTATCTGGGTCAGTTGACCGTTGACATCCGAACTGAGCGCAGTGTGCCCACCAACGACTTTATCAACGTTAATGTCGATGCCGTAGCCAAGGTTGCCGTAACCCCGACCCCTGACGGTGTTCGCCTCGCCGCCCGAAACTTCCTGAACATGGACCCCGCCACCATTTCAAGTCAGTTGCAAGACACCCTGCAGGGTAACCTGCGTGAGCTCATCGGTAGCCAGGGACTGAAGGAACTGAACGTGGACCGCGACGGATTTTCCAACCAGGTCATGGACAAGGCCGCTCCCGATATGGCCAAATTGGGTATTTCGATTCTAGCGTTCAACGTGCAGAACATTACCGATGAATTAGGCCTGATTGAGAACCTGGGTGCCGACAATACGTGGACCATCCGTAAGAACGCTGCCATCACCAAGGCACAGGCCGAAAAGGACATCGCCCAGGCAAGGGCCGAGAACGAAAAACTGGCCAACGACGCTACGGTGGCATCACAGACCGCTATTGCAGAGCGCCAGAATGAATTGACCATCCGCCGTGCCGACCTCAAGCAGGAAGCCGACACCCGCCAGGCACAAGCCGACGCCGCTTACCGCATTCAGGAGCAGGAGCAGCAGAAGGTGCTCAACGAGAAAGAAGTTGATGCCCAGATTGCCCGCACCAAGAAGGAGCAGGACCTCACCAACGAGCAGATCCGCATCCGCGAGAACAAGCTGCTGGCCGAGGTGAACAAGCAGGCCGATGCCGACCGTTACTCAAAGGAGATTCAGGCCGAGGCCATGAAGTTCCAGATTCAGAAGAACGCTGAGGCCGACCTGGAGAAGCGTAAACGTGAGGCCGAGGCACAGCGCTACGAGGCCGAGCAGGAAGCCGAAGCTATCCGCGCTAAGGCCGAAGCACAGAAATTCGCTATGATGCAGGAGGCAGAGGGTATCAAAGCCCGCGGTGAAGCCGAGGCCTATGCTGTACAGAAGAAGGGTGAGGCCGAAGCCCAGGCCATGGAGAAGAAAGCCGAAGCCTTCAAGAAGTATAACGATGCCGCTGTGGCCCAGATGGTCATTGAAAAACTGCCCGAAATCACCCGCAATGTTGCCGAGCAGGTAGCCACCATCCAAGGCGTGAACATCTACAGCACTGGCGGTGACAATGGCGCTGGAATAGGAACCATCACCGGTACGCTGCCCATCGTGCTCGCTCAGGTGAATGACACGGTCAAGAGCGCCGTCGGCGTGGATCTGGCCAGCATCGTCCGCAAGCACGAGGGTCCTAAGGACGATACCCCTAAGGCTCCGACCAAGGACGAGAAATAATCAGCTAGCCTACAGCTACATATAACAAGGAACAGGCTGGAAACGAATTGATGTTTCCAGCCTGTTTTGTGTTATCCTGTTCTCTACTATTTCAGGTAGTCGTCAAAGTAGCGGGTAATGCGCTCATGCAAGTGCACGCTCTGGTGGCCCATCATGTTGTGGCCTTGACCAGGATAGACATAAAAGTCGGGCTGAGTTCCTGCAGCAATACAAGCCTTGAGGAAGCTGTAGGCATGCTGCGGCACTACGGTCGGGTCATTGAGGCCGATGATGATTTGCAGGCGTCCCTTAAGGTCCTTGGCCTTGTGGATGAGGCTTGTCTGGGCATAGCCTTCAGGGTTGGTCTGAGGAGTGTCCATGTAACGCTCTCCGTACATCACCTCATACCATTTCCAGTCGATAACAGGTCCTCCAGCGACACCCACCTTGAAAACGTCAGGGTAATTGGTCATCAGACTGATGGTCATGAAGCCGCCAAAGCTCCAGCCATGAACACCCAGGCGTGCCGTATCGACATAATTGAGAGTGCGCAAGAAGTCCACACCACGCATCTGGTCCTGCATCTCAACCTGGCCTAACTGACGGAAAGTAGCTTGCTCGAAGTCACGTCCGCGGTTCTCGCTGCCACGGTTGTCCAGGATGAACAGGAGGTAACCACGCTGGGCCATATAGGTCTCCCAACTGCGGCTGCTCCAATGCCATCTTGCATCCACATTGTGAGCATGAGGGCCGCCATAGACATAGACCACAGTAGGATATTTCTTGCTTGGGTCAAAGTTGACAGGCATCACCATGCGATAGTACAAGTCTGTGTTGTCATCTGCCGCCTTGATGGTGCCGCAACGGTACTCGGGCACATCATAACCCTGCCAAGGGTCAGGAGCGGTAAAGTAACGATACTGAAGGTTCTTTCGGGTATCAACGATAGCGATATTGCGGGGCACATCAGGTTCCTGATAGTAATCGATGAGATAACTGCCACTGGCGCTCAAGTTACCGTTGTGCCAGCCACGGCCACCTTCATCGATGCGTGTCATCTTCCCTGTAGAGACATCTACACGATACAGGTTCTGCTGGATAGGGTTATCTGCATTGGCGCTGATGATAACGGCCTGTTGCTCAGTATCAAATCCGAGCATATCCATTACCACCCAATTACCGCTCGTGAGTTGCTTCACCAATCGGCCAGCGGTATCATACAGGTAGAGGTGGTTATAGCCATCCTTCTCACTCCACAGGATGAATTTCTCCTTGTCCCACGGCAGGAAGGTGATGGGATGCTGAGGCTCGACATACTTGGGGTGCGCCTCGTGATAGAGCGTTCTCATGCGGCTGCCAGTAACGGCGTCATAGGCCACCAGGTCCACCACATTCTGGTCACGGTTACCCTCCATCATATAGACCACATCGCCGCTGGGGTTCCATGAGATATTGGAAAAATAGCGGTCGGTCGGATCGCCCGCTTGCAGATAGACGGTGTCGCCCGTTGCCACATCCAGCACTCCGACAGTCACCAAATGGGAGGTCTGACCAGCCATCGGGTATTTCTCGGGAGCAGGCGTAGCGATCACTTGGGCACTGTCGTTCAGTTCGGGAACGGTAATTAAAGGATAATCGGTTACCATGCTCTGGTCCATGCGGTAGAATGCCAAACGGGTACCCTGAGGATTCCAGAACAAGCCGCCCTCAATGCCAAACTCATTGCGGTGCACGCTCTGGCCATAAACCAAATCCCGTGAACCATCATGCGTCACCTGGCGGGTGTTTCCGCTGCCATCGGTGACAAAGAGGTTATCGTCTTTGACAAAGGCTGTTGCGTGGCTCGTCTTGTGCCACTCGGCTGCTTGGGCATCCATATCGACGGGTTGATGCCATTCCACCTTACCCGTCTTGAAGTTGACCAACATGCATTCCTTACCGCTCCAGGCCTTCACAAAAGGCTTGTCGGCATAGGGGAAGGACTCAAATCTCGTGATGGCCACCGAGTCGGCCAACAGGCCCGCACGCTTGTTCAGCTTGTCGCGGGTGAAGAGCACCTTTTCCTTGCCGTTAGTCGGATTGACGGTCCAGCAAGTGTCTCCCCCCATGCGTATGAGTTGATCGCCCCACCAAGTGAGCAGGCGGCTCTTGGGTAACATTTTACGGTAATTGGTTCCACCGAAGTTCAAGTCCTCGAGCGTAAACTGCTTCTGGCCCACCATGGGCATAGCTGCCAGCGCCATGAGCAACAGCAGCAGTCCTTTTCTTTTCATTGTTTTCATTGTCAATGGTAATTTGGTTTATCTCTATTTAGTTGCAAAGGTATGCTTTTCTATTGAGATTTCAAAAGATTTCGTAATTTTGCACCCATGAGAAAGATAATTCTAACAGCAGGAATGTTGTTGGGCATCATGGCCCTGACCGGATGCGACAACAGTTCCCATGGACTTGATTACCGCGTGACCTGCGTCATCGACAACAAGGTCAACCACGACAGCGCTACACTACTGGTACTAGAAGATGCTTACGGACAGTTACGGATGTGCGGGACAGCACGAGGCGACAATGGGACCTTTACCTTCACTGGCCAGACCGACCAGCCCAAAGTGGCTCTCATCCGCTGGGATAATGATTCGACCCAACCGTTCTACTTCGTGCTTGAGAAAGGAGACATCCGCATCACCATCAAGCCCGACTCATGGCATATCACGGGTAGCCCCCAGAACAGCGAGTACCTGCACTACATCAACCAGCGCAACGGTATCATGGACTCACGCGTTGCCACATGGCAGGAATACCTGAAGATGGCTGCCGACTCGTCACTCAGGTGTGATGATGAGGCGCGCATGGTTCGTCAGGACAGTCTGCTTAACGACTCACTGCAGCGCATCACCGTCGAGCGAATCAACCGCGGCGACGCCGTGGGCCGCATCATCAAGGAGCGCTACGGCAAGCTGCTCGACCAAGAACACATGAGGATGCTCAAATAACCCATCTTCACCACACAAAAAAAAATCAACCCCGCTGACGCAATGTCAACGGGGTGATTTTTACTTAACCGTTAGTTCGATCAAGTCGCGAATTACTTCTTAACGATGAGTTCGCAGATCGAAACGCGGTTCCAGCTGAGCTCCTGGAACATGTCGGTCTCACCACAACCCTGAGCATTGATGCGGCTAGCATCAATTTTGTACTTGTTGATGAGCATGTTCTTCACAGCCTCGGCGCGGCCATTGGCCAGACGGATGTTGTTGTCGTGGGGACCCTCGGGAGAAGCATAACCCTTGATGTCAACAGTGGCAGTGGGGTTGTTCTTGAGGTACATAGCAACGCGCTCAACATTGGGCTGCTGATCAGCGGTGATGTTGGTCTTGTTAACCTTGAAGTGCACGAGAACGTTCATGTACTTAGCGGTGTTGTCAATAACCTCAGTCTGGGGCTTGGGAGCCTTGCGAGCAGCATCCAGATCGCGCTGGAGCTGAGCGTTGCGAGCGTTAGCGGCGTCGAGGTCACCCTGGAGGCCGTTGAGCTGGCTGCGGAGGCCGTTGATCTGACCATTCAGAGCATCGATGTCATCCTGGCTGTACTTGTAGGGGCAGAAAGTGATGTAACGCTCGCCGTTGCTACCCTTGAAGTGGTAGGTGATACCAGCCTCAAGCTCTACAGCAGCGTGATTAGCGTTCATCTGGCTCTTGCCATTGCGGGGCTCACCCTGCCACTCAGCGCGGGCGTTGGTGTTGTGACGATAGGGCATCATAACATCACCGTTCATGTCCCAAATTACACTGGGCTTCAGGCTGAAGGTGAAAGCACGGCTCTCACCGAAGTTGAAGTTCAGGTTAGCACCAGCCTTGGTGTACCAGCTGTTGTAGTCATTGCCATAGATGTTGGCAGACTCAGTGCGGTGGAAAGCGTGCAGCCAACCAGCACCGATAACACCTTCGAGTTCGAATACGCGGGGCTTGCCAGCATAACCTGCGAAGAGGTTACCCAGGTTTACAGTACCAAACAGACCGGCCATGGTGTGGTCGATGATGTTCGGGCTCTTGGGTCCCCAGTAGTTGGGCTCTTTCTCCCAGCTGGTGGTGTTGATGGTAGCCTCACCCTCAGCGCCAAAACCGATAACCGGAGTGAGCTGCTTGCGGATCTCCAGACCGAAGATGCCACGTGAGCTGGGCCAGAAGGCATAGCCCTGGAACGGAGTGATAACACCACCCTTCAGGGTTACTGACCAGTTGTCAAAGAACTTGTTCTGCTCGAGAGACTGAGCCTGAGCAGCAAACACGCCCATAAGAAGGGCTAAAGTCAAGATAATCTTTTTCATTTTAAATAAATTTATTAAAAACTATTAGACGAAATTTTTGGCAAAAGTAATACAAATTTCTAATACGGCCAAAATTTAACATTCATTAAGGAAAAATTATCACCTAAAATGGCATTTTTTAGAGCAAAACATAAAATTTTCCCTTCATTTCAGTCCCTATTTTGGCAATAAAGCTATCTAATCAAGCAAAAGTAATATCAAAAATCGAATTATACAAATTTTCACACGAATTATTATTAAAAAACCATCAGAACTGCCAAAAAACGTGCCATTCTGGTCAATTCAGTATCAATTCCACAATCTGATTGACATCGGCGACGGTCACCTCGCCATCCCGGTTCACATCGGCACGGCTCATCAACGCGTCATCGGCCGGTCCACCCATAATCACATCAATGACGGCATTGACATCAGCAACGGATATCTCGCCGTCGTTGTTGACATCACCCCTCAGGGCGGAGGTAATTGCTATCTGCCTGACGGCACCATAACTGTTGACATCGGCCTTCCATGCGGCAAAACGCAACCGTGCAGGGCGCACACTCCGTTTCACATAGAGCGACATTTCCACATGATTGAAGCGGCTCAAGTCAGCAGGGAACCATTTCACTGAATCGACCGTTTGTCCGTTTTCATCAATCAGGGCGGCCGTCAATTCCACCTTGCTCATGACAAAGTAGCTCGCGGTCCACTGGTCGGTCACCCATGTCACATTCATGTCCAGCGTCTGCCCTGCATAGCAGTCAAACGACGGAGATGTCAATGTCTGAGCCAAGCCTGTGCTGGTAGTGTAAAGTGTGATTCTGTTCGCCAAAATATTGGAGGCGTTCAGGTCAAGTGAGGGATTATTGTAAACCCATCCCACAAATTCATTTGACGAGAATTGCGGCACTTGGGCCCACGCACCCAGGGTTGCCACAGCCATCAAGAGGGTTAAAACCAGTTTTTTCATTTCATTCATTGTTAAACATGCAATAACCATAGCACAAAGATAGTGCTTTCCATTGAAACGCCTATGCCTTTCCTTCAAAAAAAGCCAAGAGGCCACTCCAATCGAGGACCCCTTGACATTGATATTAAATTAGGTATTGGCTTTACTTGAGCAGGCCGATGGAGCGTTTCAGGAAACGATCCAGACCTTCGCCCTTCAACATGCCGTTACTCAACAGGGCAATATCGATGAGCTGGTGCACACGGCTCTCGCCAGCGGCGTATGCGACAACCATGTTTTCTTTCTTCTTGCGTAACTCATCCAGATGCTTCTCGTTGTCCTCGAGATCCTTTTTCTTGTCCTCGGGCACACCCTTGTTATCCTTGTCCAGGTCGCGGATGGCATTGACCACGTTCTGGGTCGCGTTGATTTCCTCGTTGACAGGCTTGATTTCGGCATCGAGCGCCTTTTCGGCTTCCTCAACGACCTTCTGGATGAGCGGGTGCTTGGTGTTGAGCACCAGGCTATACATGTCGGGCATCTCGCCATAGAAGCTCATGCCGGGCTGGAAACGTGCCATGTCCTTCATGCGGCGCATGTACTCGGCCTGGGTAATCACCACGGGCTTGTCGTCGGGCGACATGGCGGCAAAGGTGATCATGAACTCGGCCTTCTCGACGGGCGGTATCTGGGACTTGAACAGGGTCTGAGCGATTTCCTGCTGTTCAAGGCTGAACTGAGGCTTGTTCTCGTCCTTCTTGCGGATAATGTTATCGAGCACATCGCTATCGACGCGGACAAAGCGTATCTTCTCCTGCTTCTGCTCCAGCATACCCACGAACGGGGTGTCCAACTCACCGTTCATCATCAGCACGTCATAGCCCTTGTCGGTAGCGGCCTTGATATAGGCATACTGCGCTTCCTTGTCGGTAGCATACAGGCAGATGAGGTTACCGTCCTTATCAGTCTGCTCGGCCTCGATGAGTTTGCGGTAGTCATCGAGTTTAAAGTACTTGCCGTCGGTGTTCTCGAGCAGGGCAAACTTGAGTCCCGACTCACAGAACTTCTCATCGCTCAGCATACCGTACTCGATAAAGATCTTGATGTCGTTCCACTTCTTCTCGAATTCATCGGGTTGATTCTTGGCAATTTCCTCGAGACGAGCGGCGACCTTCTTGGTAATATAGGTAGAAATCTTCTTCACTGCACGGTCGCTCTGCAGGTAACTGCGAGACACGTTCAGCGGAATGTCGGGGCTGTCAATGACGCCCTGCAGCAGCATCAGCCAGTCAGGCACAACGCCCTCGACGCTATCGGTGACATAGACCTGATTGCAGTAAAGTTGAATACGGTCCTTGCGGATGTCCAGGTTGTTCTTGATCTTGGGGAAATAGAGAATACCTGTCAGCGTGAAGGGATAGTCCACGTTAAGGTGGATCCAGAACAGGGGGTCATCCTGCATCGGCTCGATGGCGTGATAGAACTTGAGGTAGTCCTCATCCTTGAGGTCGGCGGGCATGCGTGACCACAAGGGTTCGACGTCGTTGATGACCTTATCCTTGTCAGTATCCTGATACTTGCCATCTTTCCACTCCTGCTCCTTGCCGAAGATGATGGGCACGGGCAGGAAGCGGCAATACTTCTTCAACAGGCCCTCAATGCGGGCATTCTCGAGAAATTCCTTCTCATCGTCATCAAGGGTGAGGATGATGTCGGTTCCGCGCTCGGCCTTGTCACAGTCATCCATCTCAAATTCGGGCGAGCCGTCGCAAGACCAATGAACGGCCTTGGCGCCCTCCTGCCAACTCAGCGTGCGGATTTCCACCTTCTTGGCCACCATAAAGGCCGAGTAGAAGCCCAAGCCGAAATGGCCTATGATTGCATTAGCGTTGTCCTTGTATTTCTCAAGGAACTCCTCGGCTCCCGAGAATGCGATTTGGTTGATGTACTTCTCGATTTCCTCGGCAGTCATGCCGATACCGCTGTCACTCACGGTCAGCGTTCCGGCCTCTTTGTCCACAGTGATGTTCACACGCAGCCCCTCGGTCGAGCCTTTGAATTCACCGGCGCCCGACAGGGTCTTCAGTTTCTGCGTGGCATCAACAGCGTTGCTCACCAGCTCACGCAGGAAAATCTCGTGGTCACTGTACAAAAATTTCTTGATAACGGGGAAGATGTTGTTCGTCGTTACCCCAATAGTTCCTTTTGGCATATTCTTTTCTTTTTAAGTTGTTAGTTCTTATCTCATCTGGTTTTCAACCAATAATTGTGGAGTGAGGTCACTGCCCCACTCCACCTCAAATAATATGCCATTATATATTAAGGTGACAAATCGTCACCCACAACTGACAGGATTGAACCGTCAGCAGGGTCCTATACTGTTAAGAAGAAATCTATCTTGTGGCACCGCCGAGGGCGATGTAAAGTGCGATGAGGCCTTGAGCACCGTTGTACATATTAACGGCCTGGTTGAGTTGTGCGTTCAGGAGACGTTCCTGAGCGGTGAGCACTTCCAGGTAACTGGCCTTGCCATTGTCCATGAGCTCATGCGTACCTCTGTAAGCGAGCTTCAACACCTCCACCTGACGTTCATAAAAGCCATGCTTCTCTATTGCGGCTTGGCAATCGGCCAGAGCCTCATTCACCTCACTGCCGGCTTCGATGACAGTCTGCACATATTGGTTGATCAAGTCCTCCTGATTGAGCTGGTTGATTTTCAGGTTAGCTTTCAGTTTGCCCTGAGCGTAGATGGGCTGCGTCAGCGATGCCACTGCATTGAGCAGAATCTTCCCGGGATTTACCACTACCGAGCCGGCATTATTGGTCCACCCGGCCAGCCCCTGCAGGGAGATGGAGGGAAAGAAAGCGGCGCGGGCTGTCTGCGTGTCATAGAACGCTTCCTCCATGGCCAGGTCAGCCAACTGGACGTCAGGACGGTTCCGTAACAACTGCGCCGAGATACCGACACTGAAGTGGCGGGGCAACGGATAGATTCCCAAGTGGCTTCGCTCGATGGTCTGCGGCGTTATAGCCAACAGGCTGCAGATGGCATTCTCCACCTGACGGATATTGCGGCGCGTGTCCACAATCGACGTTTTCACGTCAAGGTAGGATGCCTCCATCTGGTTGACGGCGGTGGAATAGGACTTACCGTTCTCCCACAGTATCTTTTGTGTCTCAAGTGAGATGTTCCACAGGCTATCGGTCGCCAAGAGGATTTCCAGCTGATGGTCGAGAAGGAGCAAGGTGCTGTACTGCTGAGCCACGGCTGAGATGATATTGGCACGGACGGCATGCTCTCCGATTTGGGCCTGCTTGAGCACCGCTTCAGACTTGCGTTTCTTACTCTTGATGGAGCCGAATGCGTCAATATCCCAATTGACCTGCAGCGGCAGGTTGTAGGTCTTGCTTGCCGCACTGCCCCCATAAGAAGCGATAGAGCCCGAAGGCGAGAACATCACCGACGGGAAAAAAGCCTGCTTAGCAGCAGCAAGCGAAGCTTCGGACTGCTGAATGGCGATACGTGCCGATTTGATGTCGGTATTGCGCACGAGGGCGGTATCGATGAGGCGTTGTAGCAACGGATCGGTAAAGAACTCACGCCACGACAGATTGACCATCGAGGTGCTGTCAGCCGTTTGGCCAATTCCTGCGCCGAACACGTCGGCAGGGATTGTCGCCTGGGACTGATACTTGCTGTGTAAACTCTTGATGGTGTCGCAACCCGCAAGAGACAGGACCGCAACACAGATGAGCATTATCTTGAATGATGTCTTCATAGCTTTTTCAGTTTTTAATTGCCTGGTCGTTGGTTTCAGATACGACATCCTGTTCAACAGTTGTGCCTTGGAATTTCTCGTGCATCCGCTGGAAGAACATAAAGAACACGGGCACCACATAGACCAAGGCAAGCGTACCCACTGCCATACCAGCGGTGACACCCAGAGCGAGCACACGGTTACCATTGGCTCCCGCACCACCAGCGATGATGAGCGGAATCATACCCGCAATCATCGTGACGACGGTCATCAGGATGGGACGCAGACGCTCCTCACAGGCGGCAAAGGCTGCATCGCGGATGCTCAAGCCCTGGGCACGACGTTCGGAGGCAAACTCAGTGATAAGGATGGCTGTCTTGGCCAACAGACCAATCAACATGATGACACCCGTCTGCAGATAGATGTTATTCTCCATGCCCGGCAACTGGAGCAGCGATACCAGCCAGATGGCACCGAACGAACCCATCAGTCCGAAGGGCACACTGAGCAGCACGGCCATAGGAGTGAACCACGAGTTGTATAACGAAGCCAGGATAAGGTAGATGAGAATGACGCAGATGACATAAATCAGTGCCGTAGCGTTGGAACCCGATGTCTCCTCCACCTCACGCGACATGCCGCCGTACTCATAGGAGTATCCATTGGGCATTACTTCCTTGAACACCTCGGCGATGGCCTCGTGGGCATCGCCCTCAGAGTATCCATTGGCGGCCATCACAGCGCAAGTGATGCTCGGGAACAGGTTGAAATGATCGACCGAAGCCGAGCCGACAATTTCTTTCAAGGTGACAAACTCGGAAATCGGTGCCATCTTTCCCCCTTGCACGCGAACGAAGATGTTGTTGAGCGACGAGGGGTCAAGACGATATTCCGGGGCGGCGTTGGCCATGATGCGGTACACCTTACCAAATTGGTTGAAGTTGCCCACATAGGCGCCGCCACAATAGGCACCCATCGTGTTTAGCACCGCAGCGGGCGTCACACCTGAACGGTCGCACTGCGTCGCATCGATATTGACCTGATACTTCGGGAAACGTTCCGAGTAGGTGGACATCGCCATCATGATTTCAGGACGTTCATTCAGTTTGGCCAGGAACTTGTTTGCATCCACATTGAACTCCGACATGGAACGGTCCTGCATATCCTGCAGCACCAGGTTCACGCTGTTGTTTGAACCGTAACCCGGCACTTGAGGCATCTGGAAGGGGATGACCAACGCATTCTTGATGTCCTTGCAATCCATGGCGAAGCGACCATAAACCAACATGATATTGTGATTCATACCGGGACGATCGTCCCAATTCTTCAGGCGGATGATGAGCGTGGCGTAGCAACTGCTCGAGCGTCCAGACATAATACCGTAGCCACTTACTACAGCATAGTTCTCCAGTTCGGGAATCTTCTTCACCTTCTCCTCCACTTTCTTGACAATCTCCTGTGTCTCATGCAGGGTGCAACCTTCAGGGGCACGCACCTCGGCGAAGAACACGCCCTGGTCCTCTTGAGGAACGAGGCCCGAAGGCAGACTGCGCATGAAGAACACCAGCAATACTGCTGCAACAGCAAGTAACGCCCATGCCAATTTCGGACGCTTAATGAAACCGCTGATGCTTTTCTTGTACTTCTTGAGGATGGCATTGTAGCTGGCGGTGTAGGCCTTGGTGACGTAATAGTTCAGGTTCTTTTTCTCCTTATTGCCCTTAGAGTAACGCATCATGATGGCGCAGAGCGCTGGACACAACGTCAGGGCCGAAATACACGATAGGCCCACAGCCGAGGCCAGCGTGACACCAAACTGGGTGAAGAACGAACCCGATGTGCCTGGCATGAAGGCCACAGGGATAAACACGGCCATAAATACCAAGGTACACGAGATAACGGCTATCGACACGTCGCTCATCGCCTCACGGGTGGCACGACGGGCATCAGTGATGCCGCCTTCCATTTTAGCCATGACCGCCTCAACGACGACAATGGCATCATCCACCACGGTACCGATGGCCAGCACCAGTGCAAATAGTGTCAGGATGTTGAGCGAGAAGCCTGCGAGCGACACAATGGCGAACGTGCCCAAGAGCGACACGATGATCGACAACGAGGGAATAACCGTCGCCTTGAAGTTCTGCAGGAAGAAGTAAACCACGAGAATCACCAGGATGATGGCGATGACAAGGGTCTCCACCACGTTGTGGATGGCGGCAAAAAGGAAGTCGTCGCTGGTCTCCAGAATCTCAAACTCAAGACCGGCGGGCATCGTCGGCTTCAACTCCTCGTAGAGTTTGGCAATGCGGGCATTCACTTCGGTAGCGTTAGCTCCTGGAGCCTGGAAGACCATGTAAATGGTACCCGGTTGGCCATCAATATTGGACGTGAAGCTGTAGCTCATGGCTCCAATCTCCACCTCGGCCACATCTCTCAAGTGCAACAAGTGACCGCCTTCGCTGGAGCGGAGCACAATATCGTTGAACTCCTCGACAGTCTTCAGTGTACCCTTATATTCCAGCGAGTACTGATAAGCATTTTCGGACTGCTCGCCCAGTGAACCCGTGGCAGCGACGAAACTCTGTCCGCCAATAGCAGCGAACACATCGTTAGGTTCCAGTCCATACTGTGCCATCACATCGGGTTTCAGCCAAATACGCAGGGCGTAGGTATTACCCAGTGAAATCACGTCACCCACGCCAGTGATACGCGTCAGTCGGGGCTTGATGTTGATATCGATATAGTTGGCGATAAAGTCGGTATCGTACTTGCCGTCCACACTCTTCAGTGCGCCGATGTGCAGGATATTACTCTGTTGTTTCATCACCTGCACACCCACCTTGGTAACCTCTGACGGCAGCAGGGCTGTGGCACGGCTGACGCGGTTCTGCACGTTCACGGCTGCCAGGTCGGGGTCGGTACCTTGCTCGAAAAACACTTGAATCGAGACATCGCCCGATGACGATGCCGAACTGGTGATATAGGTCATTCCCGGCACACCGTTGATATTCTCCTCAAGGGGCTGAACCACAGCCTTCATGATGGTGTTAGCATCAGCACCGGTATAGGAGGTCGAGACACGCACCGTGGGCGGAGCAATGTTCGGGTACTGCTCGATGGGCAGTGTGCTCATGCAAATAACGCCCACCAGCGTGATGACTATCGCTATCGCGCAAGCCATCACGTATCGGTTGATGAAGATGTTATTCTTCATAGTGTTCAGTCTTTCTTTTTAGCTTCGGTCGGGAACAGGACGCGTTGTCCTTCCTGCACATTGTTGGCGCCAACAGTCACGATGCGGTCTCCAACATTCAGACCCTCGGTCACAATAAAGTCCTTACCGTTGCCAATATCGGCAATCATCACAGTAACGGCGGTTGCCGTGCTGTCTGCCTTCACTTTATAGACCAGGGACTTGTCTTGCAGACGCACGACTGCCGTCTGGGGAATCACCATCACATCCTGTAGGCTATATGGCACTACCACAGTGCCCTGAATACCAGAGTACAGGACACCATCGGGGTTGGGGAAAGTGGCTTTGCAAGCCAGCGAACCGGTTGTAGCGTTCACCACGCCTGTCACTGAGGAGATGCGCCCCTTGATGGGATACTCGGTACCGTTCTTCATGATGAACGTCGCGGCGGGCAGGTTGGCAAGGTTTTTGGTCTTGTCAGTCTGGGTGTAGCCCGACGACATTCCTTCCTCGAGAACTGACTCGGAAATCGAGAACTCTGCCTCCATCTTCTGGTTGCCGCTGACGACGGTCAGTTGAGTCATCGGACTCACCTGGTCACCCGCATAGACAGTAATCTCACCGATAACGCCTGCCACTGGTGACTTAATCGTGCAGAAGCCAAGGTTGACCTTGGCGTGATTCACGGCTGCCTGAGCCTGGCTGACCGATGCCTTTGCCTGGCTGACAGTAGCTTGAGCCTGCTTGTAGGTGTTCAATGAACTCTCCAGCATATAATTGCTCACAATCTGCTTGTCGTACAGGTTCTTGTTGCTCTCGTACTCCAGCTTGGCACTGTTGGCCTGGGATATGGCAGCCTGCAGATTGGCATTGGCGGCCTGCAGATTGGCTCTAGCCGATTCCAACTCGTGCTGGGCATTGCGTGAGTCAATGACAAAAAGCGTTTGACCTTTGCTCACTTGCTGACCTTCGGTCACATAGATTTTCATCAACTGACCGCTCACTTGTGGCGTGATGGTCACATCAGCCTGACCTTTCATCTTGGCACTGAATTTCACGGGCACCTCAATATCAGACTTTTGCATCGTCATTGTTTCAAAAGACGATTGAGTCTCCTTGGGCATGTCAAGCTTACATGAGAAAAACAGGGCAGCCATAGCAAAGCCACATGCCATAAATGCCATCTTCATAATTTTCATTGTCTTCATTACTATGTGCGGTTTGACATTAATTATTTTAATTATTGCACAAATTTCGCATATTTTCTTTAAATGCACAATATATGTCTTTAAAAAATGCCGATATGGCATATTTTCAGAGAAAATGACACAATAATCAATCAGTTACAAGGCGGACGTAGCCGTAGAAGCCTTCCTCGCGATTGATAACACTATAGTGCGTCGGTTCGTCAATCACATCGCTACCACCGAGGTCAATGGCTTGCATGAGGCTATCTTTCAACTCGTCAAATTTTTCCCTAGCCTGCTGCTCATCTGTGCAGTTATACACGTCGCTCATCGCGCCGTCCTCGGTCTGATATTCAAAAACCACCCTATATCTCATAACTCTTTTGATATAGGCCTTATTACCGGTTGCCGTACATCTCTTCGTAGTAGCGCTGGTAGTCGCCGCTGGTGACGCTGGCTACCCACGGCTGGTGATCAAGGTTCCAGCGGATGGTCTTTTCAATGCCCTCGGTGAAGGGGGTCTCAGGGTACCAACCGAGTTCACGGGCAATCTTGCTGGGGTCGATGGCATAACGCATGTCGTGGCCGGGGCGATCGGTGACAAACTCAATGAGGTCGTTGTTAATGACATCGAGGTCACACTTGAGCAACTGCTGGTACTCGGGCTCTTCGCGCATGATGCGGGCGATAATGGCGATGACCTGCTTGACAATGTTAATGTTGCTCTCCTCATTGAAGCCGCCGATGTTATATACCTCGCCCACAGTGCCCTGACGCAGCACCAGGTCGATTCCCTTGCAATGGTCCTCGACGTAGAGCCAGTCACGCACGTTCTCGCCCTTGCCATATACGGGCAGTTTCTTGCCTTCGAGGATGTTTTTGATAATCAGCGGGATGAGTTTCTCGGGGAAATGATAGGGGCCGTAGTTATTGCTGCAACGGGTGATGTTGACAGGCAGGCCGTAGGTCTCGTGATAGGCCATCGTAATCAGGTCGGCGCTGGTCTTACTGGCCGAATAGGGCGAACGCGGAGCCAGCGGGGTATCCTCGGTGAAGAAATGGCGACCATAAGTCTTGAGGTCGGTACGGCCCTGGATGACCTCGCGCACATCGTCGCTCACCTCAAGGGGTTGGGGGGCGTCAAAGTCCTTGCTCAGCGAGCCATAGACCTCATCGGTCGAGATTTGCAAGTATTTTTTCCCTGGCGCATAGGTATTGCGCCCCTGCGCATCCTTGCCCGTAAACCAGGCATCACGGGCACAGTCAAGCATATTCTGGGTGCCCAAGATATTTGTCTCGAGGAAGAGGCGCGGATTGGTGATGCTGCGGTCCACGTGGCTTTCGGCGGCAAAGTTGACGATATAGTCCACGTCATAGTCCCGCATGATGTCTTGAACCAGTTCACGGTCACCCACGTCTCCCCGGATGAAGGTCACATTAGAGCGTTCTATCTCGTCCTTGATGGAGGCGAGGTTACCGGCATAGGTCAAAGCATCAAGGATGATGACTTCTATATTGTCGCCATACTTATTCAGAATGTATTTCACAAAGTTCGAGCCAATAAAACCAGCGGCTCCAGTAACGAGATATGTCTTCATTGTTTCTATAGGTTTTGTTAATTTGGCAAAGTTAGCAAAAAACAAGAAAAAAACTATTAACTTTGCAGAAAAAAGAAAAATAACATAGCCTATGAAACGATTCATTACATCTCTCATCCTGTTGATGGCCGTGATGGGCATTATTGCCCAACCCGTTGTCAACCAGCGTAAAAAAGTTGCCGTAGTATTGTGTGGCGGCGGTGCTATGGGAACCATCCACATCGGAGCCCTCAAGGTGCTTGAAGAGGCTGGCATCCCCATCGATATGGTTACAGGCACGTCGATGGGCAGCATCATCGGCGGCATGTATGCCGTGGGCTATGATGCCGCCGATATCGAGGAGATCGTCAACAGCATGGACTGGGGCGACATCCTTCGCGACCGTCTGTCGATGAGAAATCAGACACTCGACGAGCGCGAGAAACAGAATATTTACCTGTTTGACTACCGCATCTTCCTGGACAAAAGCCAGGATACACTGGTAGGTGGTTTCATCCGAGGAATCAATATTGAGAAGACCTTGCGCCACTACCTGCGCCAACCCGAGGATATTGATTTCAAGTCACTGCCCCGCCCCTTCGGGTGCATCGCGACCGACCTGGTTACCGACAGCGAGGTAGTGCTCGACCACGGCTCGCTGGCAAGGAGCATCCGCGCCAGTATGGCAGTGCCTGGTGTCTTCGCTCCCGTTAGAATGGATCCCTATATCCTTGTTGACGGCGGCACCAAGAACAATTTCCCCGCCGACTTGGCACGCAGGATGGGAGCCGACATCGTCATCGGCATCAGGACCGATCTGGGCCTGAACGACAAATACTACTCCACGTCCGATATCCTGGAGCGTTCGGTGGGAGCCGACATCCACACGCGCAGCGATGAGAATGACAAGTATTGCGACCTCATCATTCGTGTCCCTGTTAGAGGCTACTCTGCGGCCCACTTCTACCACTCGGCCATCAAGGAACTCATCAAGCGCGGCGAGGAAGCCACAAGGGCCCAAATGGATTCCATCATGTTACTGAAGAGAATGATCGGTGTGCCCGAGGACTACAAGCCCGATTACAGCATCATCAGCCTGAACGATATTGATAACACCCAAGCTGGCAAACTCGTGAACGAAGAGAATGCCAAGAACTCCATCAAGGCGAGCGTCGCTCTGCGCTATGACAACGAGGAACTGGTGGCGGCACAGATTGGTGGCACTTATTACTTCGGCAACAAACTGAACAAGACGCTGGACCTCACCCTCAGGCTGGGCAAGCGCACCATGGGCCGTCTGGCATGGAACATGATACCTAAGCCTCACCGCAAGTTCGGCTTGTCCTATGAGATATGGCACGAGGACATCGACCTATACCAGGGCAAGTATCGCTCTGACGCGATAAAATTCATCTATCAGAAGGCGAAGGCCACCCTGTTCTCATTTGACGCACTCAACTTGAACGTCGATCTGGGCATTGCCTGGGAGCATTACCACCACTATGATGTTCTGAACAGCGCTTACACCCTAAGCGATTTTGAGAAAAACACCTACTATTTCAGCTACCATGCTCGCGCCCAGTACAACAGCGAGGATCACTGGTACTTCACCCACACGGGTATGCGTGCCGAAGCCCGCTATGCCTACTATACCGACAACTTTGCCCAATGGAAAGGTCACGCCGGATTCAGCGAGGTGAGTGCCCGTTGGCGCGTGAACTTCCCCTTGACCTCCACGACCCACTTGCAGCCCATGATCTATGGCCGCATGCTGTTTGGCAAAGGTATTCCCGCAACGGCCATGAACATGCTGGGCGGCAATCGCGGCGGCATCTATTACGACCAGCAACTGCCGTTCTCCGGCTTCGGCCACTGTCATGTCATGGACAAGAATGTACTTGTTGCAGGTTTCAAACTCCAACAGCGGTTATTCAAGGAACATTACATCATGGTGAAGGGGCACGTTGCCGAACAGAACGACAAGCTGGACGGCATCTTTGACCGCAAGCCCATCTGGGGCGCCCAACTCGCCTACGCCTATAACAGCATCGTCGGTCCCCTGGGCGGCTCACTGAGTTGGAGTAACTTCACCAAGCAACTCGGCATCTATATCAACCTGGGCTTCGAATTCTAGCCCCGCATAACAACAACCCCAACATTTAGAAAAGGAAAACAATAAATACAATAAGTACAATTTATTCATTTTCGAGGATTTTGGATTTGTTGAACCTGTCGTTTTCCAATTCTGTCCGCGACTACAGGGGTGTACGTCAGCGGGAGTTCATTATGGCTTACCCTTTAATTCATTTGTTGTGGAGATTTTTGATTAAGAGTGTAAAATATTTTTACACAAAAATGCAAATCAGATAGAGTGTCGGCTTTTTTCAGCAAAAAATCTTGACAAGCCTATTGAGGATATCTACCTTTGTGACGAGCAATCAGGACACACTGGTGCCCTTGTCCAATAGAATCTACAATTAATAACCATAAACTGCAATGACTATGAGAATGAAAAGTTTTTCCATTATGCTGCTACTACTCTCCGCAGCATTATGCGCCAACGTGATGATGGCCGATAATGTGAATCAGAAGTCCCTAATGTCTAAGCTGCCCAAGAAGGGTAAAATCGTCAAGGAGAGTTTCAATGAGGCCCTTGGTGCCAAGGATCTTGAACTGAGCAATGGCGTGCGTGTGCTGCTCAAGCACACCGATTACGAGCCCGACAATATCTGGATGCATGCCACGCAACGCGGTGGCAGCTCGTTGTATGGCGAGAAGGATTGGGCCAACTGCGAGAGATTCAACGCTATTATTAAAGCCAGCGGATTAGGCGGCTTAAGCAACAAGGAGTTGAAGCAGGCCCTCGATGGCAAGAATATTGAAATGGGCTTTAGCATGGACACCTATGAGGACGCACTCTGGGGCTCATCCACTGTTAAAGACCTGGAAACCCTTTTCCAACTCACTTATCTGCAATTCACCAATGTGACCAAGGATGAGAACAGCTATAACTCGCTCATCAAGATCATGGAAGAGGAACTCAAGGAGGATGAGGTGACTCCTGACAACTTGTTTTTCCAGGAAGATGTGTTTATGGACTCTATCATGAGTATCCTGCATGACCACAACTGGCGCTACAAGAGTTTCAAGTCAGCAGATATGGCACGTCTCAACTACGACCGCATCCTCGAGATTGCCCGAGAACGCACTGCCAATGCCGCGGGTTATACCTTCGTGTTCATTGGCTCGTTTGACGAGGCAGCCATCCGTCCGCTCATCGAGCAATACATCGCCTCGCTGCCAGCCAACAAGGCTGTGAAATCCAACTGGGTCAATGTAGCCACTTACCCCCAACGGGAAACCATCTGCCACTTTACCCACAAGATGGAGGATCCCCGAGCAGAGATCAACATCAGGTGGATTAACACCCAGATTCCGTATAGCTTTGAGAATGAAATCAAGGCAAATATTCTGAGCGATATCCTCAAATTTAAAAGATACCGTGAAAGAATCCGTTTGGATAACGCTGGCGTCTATCATGAAGTGGGAGGCAATCATCAGCACTACATGCTGGGCGATCTACCCTTCACCGAGGTCCACACCTTTGTTACCTTGAAGTCTGAGTTTGTCGATGAAGCCGTCCACATTATAAAGGAAGAAATGACAAAGGCTTGCGAGCACATTGATGAAGCCGACTTCGAGGAATTCAAGCAGGAGAAACTCAAATCCTATGCGAATCTAAATCGCAATGACAACTTCTATTGGATGAGAGCCATCGAACATTATGTTTCTACCGGAGAAGTCGATCTCGGCAACGACGACGTGCAAATCATTCAAGCCCTCACTCCCGAGGACATCTCAGCCTTTGCCCGCAAACTGCTGACAACAGGCAACATGATCGAGATTGTCATGACCCCCGCCAAATAATAACGAACGAGTAATATTAAAAAAGTGAGGATGTGCCAGTTGATTGACACATCCTCAATTATTGTGCGTGTATTCTTAAAATACAGTTTCTTAACAATTCATCTTAGGCGTTAGGTTTTAGGCTTTAGGTGTTAGGGGGCGGATGCCAACTCCTAACTTCTGACTTCTAACTCCTAACTAATTCCTAACTTAGTCGATGGGGTTGTTCTCGGCGAAGATGGCCATGCGCTCGTCGAGAATTTTGTACTGGTGATCCTGGATGAATGAGGTGCACACGCGAAGGCCCTCCTGCCAGGAGCCGGTGGTGGCCAGACAGATGGCGCTCACACCATAGTACATCAACTCACGCGCCAACTGGCCACTGGTCATATTGCCGTAGCCGATGGTAAAGTAGAAGCCGTCGGCAATGGGCTTGTCACCGTCCATGCCATAGACGATGCGGAAGCCGTGACGGGTGAATATCTCCTTCAGCTTGTGGGCGCGCTCGCCATAGACGATGACATCGTCACGGAAGTGGTACTCACCGTTGCTGGCAGCATCCATGATGGCTGCAAGCGCATACTGGGCGCTATGGCTCGTACCCGATGACAGGGCATAGAGCGTGCGGGTGATGAAGACCTTACCGAAGGGCAGTCCATCGTAGCGGGCCGACAAATCAGGATAGTGGCGGTTGAAGATGGCCGGGCTGATGCAGGTCATCGCAATGCGCTCGCCTGCATAGGAGAAGGCCTTGCTGCCGCTGATGTGCATGATGTAGTTGTCGGTATATTTGGCCACGCTGGGCTGGAAGGGCGGTTCAAAGGGCTTGCTGATGTCCAGACGGAAGTCCATGGCAAAGTAAGCCAGGTCCTCAAGCACGATAACGTCATACTTGGTGGCCAACTCACCGATGTCACGCAACTCGTCGTCGGTCAAGCAAATCCATGCAGGGTTGTTGGGGTTGCTGTAAATCAGGCAGCAAACATCGCCCTTGGCCATATATTCTTCGAGTTTAGCACGCAGTTTCTTGCCGCGGAACTCGTAGATATCGAAGGTCTCGTAGGGGACGTCCTGAATTTCCAACTGGAGTTTCTGAACGGGGAAACCGGGGTCGATAAAGAGGGCCTTGTTTTTCTTCTTGTTGCTCTGAGTGATGGTGAGCAACGAAGCAAAGGTACCCTGCATCGAGCCAACGGTGGGAATGCAGCACTCGGCGGGAATATCAATGTCGATAAACGCCTTGATGAAGCGCGAGGTGGCCTCCTTGATCATGGGCTCACCGGGCAAGGCGGGATAGAGGCGGGCGCAACCGTTCTGCAGCGCCTTGATCTGTGCCTCGACACCGATCTTGGCGGCGGGCAGTCCGGGAATACCCATCTCCATCTTGATGAACTCCTGTCCTGATTCGCGCTCGGCACGCTCGGCGATGGCTTTCACCTCACGGATGGTGGCGTTGGCATAGTCGATGATGCCATACTCGTCAATCGCGCGGTCGATGATCTCGCGGCTAATGGGTGTGGGTCTCATCGCTGAGCCTCCTTTCCGATGGCAAGTGCCTTGAGGTTGGCGTCAACCACGGCGTCGCCCTTGCGGCCAAAGACGCGGCGGATGGCGTTCTCCAGTTTATCGTACTCGATGCCGAGGGCCTTCTGGGCAGCACCCAGCAGGATGACGTTGGCCGAACGGGGAATCTCGTTGTCCTTGGCCAACTGCTCGATGTCGAGGGTGATGACGTTCTTCACCTTGGCCAGGTCGGCCATCACAGTCTCCAACTCGGGATAGTTGGGGATGTTCACAAAGGGCTTGCTCGATGTGATGATCCAGCCGTCCTTGCTCAGGAAGGGCAGATAGCGCAGGGCCTCCATCGGCTCCATCGAGATGATCACGTCGGCCGAGCCTTTAGCGATCAGGTCGCTGTGGATGGGGTTGCTGCTGATGCGCAGGTTGGACTGCACGTCACCGCCACGCTGCGACATGCCGTGCACCTCGGCCTGCTTGATATAAAGATTCTCGTGCATGGCTGCTTCGCCAATCACGGTAGCGATGGAGAGGATACCTTGTCCACCCACGCCGCACAAAATGATATCAGTTTTCATTGCTTTGCCTCCTGTGCTTTCTTTTGTTTGAGATGACGTTGTAATGTTTGCATGCACTCGCGGCGCGGGATGATCACGCTGGTACCGCGATAGTTGATCTCGTCACGCATCACTTGCGTGATCTCGGGCATATTCTTGGGCAGGGGAACGACCACCTTCAAGTGCTCGTCGGTCATACCCAGTCCACGGCAGATGGCCTCAAACTTGTTGGTGCCTGCCGAGTCCTGACCACCCGTCATACCGGTGGTGAGGTTGTCGCTGATAATGACAGTGATGTTAGCGTTCTCGTTGATAGCATCGAGCAGACCTGTCATACCCGAGTGGGTGAAGGTCGAGTCACCGATGATGGCAACGGCGGGCCACTGACCGGCATCGGCAGCACCCTTAGCCATGGTAATGCTGGCACCCATGTCAACACACGAATGGATGGCCTTGAAGGGAGGCATGAAGCCCAGAGTGTAGCAACCGATGTCACCAAACACGCGGGCGTTGGGATACTCCTTCAATACCTCGTTGAGGGCGGTGTAAACGTCGCGGTGGCCACAGCCCTGGCACAATGCGGGGGGACGCGGAGCGACATTCTCACAGCTGGGATAACCCTCGCTCACGGGAAGACCCAGAGCCATCTTCAAAGCATCGGGGCTCAACTCGCCAGTGCGGGGCAGTTCGCCCGTAAGGCGACCCTTGATAACGGCATTGCCGGGCATCACGCCACGCACGAGATCCTCGACGAAGGGCTGGCCTTCCTCGGCGATGAGCACGGCGTCACAGTCGGCGGTCATGCGGCGGATAAGTTCCTTGGGCATGGGATACTGGCTGATCTTGAGCACGGGATAGGGACAACCGTCGGGGTAGCATTCCATCAGGTAGTTATAGGCGATACCCGTGGCGATAATACCCATCGAGTGGTCGGCAGCGTCGATGTACTTGTTGTACTCGCTCTTGACGGCACGATCCTCGAGGTCGGCCTGCTGACCAGTAACAGTGATGTTGCGCTTGATGGCGTTGCCGGGGAGCAATACCCAGTGGCTGGCCTTAGCGTCGTAGTTCAATTCATTCTCGGCACGCGGCGTCTCTTTTACTTCAACCACTGCACGGCTGTGGGCCATGCGGGTGGTCACGCGCATGAGCACGGGGAGGCAAACCTCCTCACTCAGTTCGTAGGCCTTCTCCATCATGTCGTAGGCCTCCTGCTGAGTGCTGGGCTCCAGCGTGGGAATCATCGCGAACTTACCATAGAAGCGGCTATCCTGCTCGTCCTGTGAGGAGTGCATCGAGGGGTCATCGGCCACGAGGACCACCAGACCGCCGTTCACACCCGTCATACCCGAGTTAACGAACGGGTCGGCGCACACATTCAAGCCCACATGCTTCATGCAGACCAGGGCGCGCTTGCCCATGAAGGACATACCGAGGGCAGCCTCCATAGCCGTCTTTTCGTTGGTACACCAGCGGCGATGAACGTTGCGTTCCACCGCTAACTTGGAATTCTGAATGTACTCCGTGATCTCGGTCGAGGGAGTACCTGGATAGGCATACACGCCACTAAGACCCGCGTCAAGCGCGCCCTGGGCGATAGCCTCATCACCTAAGAGTAACTTTCTCATTATTATAAGGTTTAACTAGTATTATCTCAAACAATTAGATGTATTAGAAGTATATTTCAACTCACAAAGTTACACATTAATCTGCATCCCACAAAATTTTTAAGGATTTTTGACCAATATAATAGGAAAAGGAGGCAAACATGGCTGCCCCCTTTCCTGTAGTTGCTCAATGGCAATTGATATTTATTTCAATGCTTTGTCGAGGCGTTTCTGCTCGGCATCCAGGTACTTTTCCATCACCTTGGCTATCTGGGGATAGTAGTCATTGATAGTCTTATACTTGTTGCGATGGCTGGTGTAGTCACGCAAGGCATTGACCAGTTCGGGCATCCAGGAGAAGCCCGATGAGATATCCCTTGCAAGCTGCTGCCCCACTTGCTGGGCGGTGCTTCCGCTCTCCATCATAAAAATAATATTGGCAGCCTTCTCCATGCTCTTGTTCATCAGTGCCTGGCCATCACTAAAACCATAATTGTACCCCAGCATTGGGTTATCGCTCAACAATCTCGTTCCAATCTCACCGAGTAAAGCCAAGTTTTTATCTTCTTTGGCCGACGATTGATCCAGGGAACCATTGAGCATGCCAGTAATCATGTTTGCTATCGCTTCTCTCATTCCCTCTGGGATTTGCGTCATCTTATCGGTACCATAATAGCCAACAACAGGGCAATTTTCCATGGGTTGACCCTTCAGATGGCGAACCGTGCCATAAGCTCCTCCATCGCGGGTAGCGAAGCCCATAACGACCTTATTCAAGTCGCTTGATGGTTTACCATAAAAGTTAGAGAACCACTCTGGGTGAACGTATGGCATCACCTCATTGTTGAAAGCCTTGAGTGCATCCTGATAGAAGGACTGATGTTGCTGATAGAACTCATGGAAACGGGTATCGGTGTAGAACTGGCTGAGCAGGTTCAAAAACTCGCTCATATTCACCTGATCCCAACGGTTATCCAAGCCTGTGTCACCTGCCTCTTCCTGGAGTTTCACAATCTTGCCATTCTCGATCGCAAGACGTGTGGCAAGGCTCATGGGGGCGTCATAGGCGATGCCGAATTGTTGTCTCAATCCTTCGTAATACTCGATGACGGGATGCTGTTTGAAAGGTTCAAACCATTGATCGACATCCTGGATGTACTGGTTTTCCTCTATCATGTTGTATTCCTGATAACCTGCCAGGTGAGAGAGAACACCCATCAGCTCGACAGTCTCCATGGCTTCGGCCTTCAATTGGGAAGGCGCAGCACTAGGTTTATTGGATGATTGCTTGAATTTCAAGGTTTTATCCATCCTTTTGTCTTCAACATCAAGATAGTTCTTTAACACTTTGGCTATCTGGGGATAGAAGTCTCCGAGCGTGGGATACTTGTTGCGGTGGATGGTATAATCTCGCAAGGCTGCGACAAGTTCAGGCATCCACTTGAAACCACGCATCACATGGCTCATCAACTCGGACTCCACCTCATCGGGCGTAAAACCGTTTTCCATCATGTAGATGACCGTGGCTGCACGTACAACGCTCTCGTTAAAGACCGTCTTAGGATCAGGATAGGCCTGCTGTGCCATCATGTTGTAATCCTGCTCGAGTAACCTCTGAGGAATGTTTCCCAGCAGCTTGGCATTCTTCTCAATTTCCTGCAAAGGGTTCACAAAGGAATGGTTGAACTCATGAATAAGGGTTGGCGCAGCATGTTGTTTCGCATTTTCAGGATCCAAGACACTGCCCATCTGCGGGTGGATCCAGTAGCCGCAGATTGAGAAACTCTCCTTGGGTTGTCCAGGAATCTGCCGAGTAGCACCATAATTACTACCACCATTGGTAAAGCCGATGATGAGGCGGAATTTTTCCCCAGGCCCTGTCCCGTAAAAATGGGAATACCAGTCCTGATTGAAATACTTCATCACGTTAGTCTGGTATTGTTGCAACACATCATTATAGAAGGTCTCGTGTTGCTGGAAAAACTCGTGGAAACGAGTGTCGGTATAAAACTGGTTGAGTTGGGCGACAAAGTCGTTCAAGTCAATGTTAAACCACCGGTCATCAAGCAGTTCCTTCTTGCCCACCATCTTGATTTTGCCACCTTCGATCTCAAGGTTGACTCCCAGACCGGCTGGCGCATTGTAAGCAATGCCATAGTTCTCTCTCAAACGCTGGAAATAGCCAATCATCGGATGGTCCTTGAATGGGGCAAACCATGCCTCAGTATCCATGGTGTACTGTCCAGCCATGTCCATGTTGTACTCTTCAAAACCTGCAATTTTTGAGAGGATGCTCATCAGTTCGACGGGTTCAGATACCTCGGCTTTCACTTGGGCTTGCATGGTCAAAGCGAAGAGGGCAAATACTGTTAACAAAACTTGATTCTTCATGTCGATACTTTTTTAATTTGTATTGGGTTAATTAAAACTATACTTAGAAAACGGAAGAACCTGGCCCATATTGCATGATAATTGATAATTACACTGGCAGAACTCCTTTTTATGGATTCAAGGTGGCTTTTTGGTTTGTCGATTATTTTGTGTACCTTTGCAGCGTTGCGGCGAAGGTCGGCTTCGCCTCGGTAATACTCAAATATATTTGGTATTCCCCTCGACTTGCACTACCTTTGCAGCGGAAATTGAGAAACCCTTAACTTAAAAACTGACAACTTAAAACTAAAAACTAAAATAACTACAATGATTAACCAGCAATTACTGAATCCTAAGAGTATTGTCGTCATTGGCGGCAGCAACAACGAGCAAAAGCCCGGTGGCGCTATCGTGCGCAATCTGAAACAAGGCGGTTTCAAGGGTGACCTTTACGTCCTCAACCCCAAGGAGGACGTGGTACAAGGTATCCAGGCCCATCACGACATGAAGGACCTGCCCAATGCCGACATGGCCATCCTGGTGGTGGCAGCGAAATATTGCCCCGAATATGTTGACTACCTGACCGAGCACAAGGGCGTGCGCGCGTTCATTATCATTAGCGCAGGTTTCGGCGAGGAAACCCACGAGGGTGCCATCCTGGAACAGCACATCCTGGACACTTGCGAGAAATATGGCGCCGCACTCATCGGTCCCAACTGCATCGGCCTGTTGACCACCAATCATCACAGCGTGTTCACGTTGCCCATTCCCGCCCTTAGCCCCAAGGGTGCCGACTTCATCAGCGGCTCGGGTGCTACCGCCGTGTTCATCATCGACTCGGGCGTGAGCAAGGGCCTGCAGTTCAACAGCGTGTGGTCCATCGGTAACGGCAAACAGATCGGTATTGAGGACGTGCTGGAATACATGGACGAGCACTTTGACCCCGAGCGTGACTCCAAGGTCAAGCTGCTTTATATCGAGAACATCTCTCACCCCGAGCGCCTGCTTAAGCATGCCCGCTCGCTCATCAGCAAGGGTTGCCGCATCGCTGCCGTCAAGTCAGGCTCCAGCGAAAGCGGTAGCCGTGCCGCATCGAGCCACACGGGTGCCATCGCATCGAGCGATACCGCCGTTGATGCCCTGTTCCGCAAGGCCGGCATCGTGCGCTGCTATTCACGTGACCAGTTGACCACCATCGGCTGTGTGCTCACCCTGCCCGAGATGACTGGCCGCAATGTCGCCATCGTTACCCATGCCGGAGGCCCTGGCGTGATGCTGACCGACGCCCTCTCCAAGGGCGGCATGAACGTGCCCCTGCTTGATGCCAAGATCGGCGAGGAATTGAAGGCTCAGCTCTATCCCGGTTCATCGGTAGCTAACCCCATCGACTTCCTGGCCACGGGTACTCCCGAGCACCTGGGCATTTGTATCGATTACTGCGAGAAGCGCTACGACAACGTGGATGCTATCGTGGTGATCTTCGGTACACCGGGTCTTGTACCCTGCGACGACGCTTACAACGTGCTGCACGAGAAGATGCTCACCTGCAAGAAGCCCATCTTCCCTGTCCTGCCGTGTCTGAACATCGCCGGCCGCGAGGTGAAGGAGTTTATTGACAAAGGTCATGTAAACTTTGCCGATGAGGTGGCTCTGGCCGAGGCCTTGATTCGTGTCGCCGACACGCCCAAGCCCGCCACCGCCGACAACCTGTGTCCCGAAGTTGACGTGAAGGCCGTTCGTGCCATCATCGACGGCATCAAGGAGGACGGTTACATCAATCCCGACCATGTACGCGCCTTGCTGCAGGCTGCCGCTATTCCCGTCGTTCCTGAGAAGGTATCGGCCAACCGTGACGAGCTCGTCGCCGCAGCGCGCGAGATGGGCTATCCCATCGTCGTCAAGGTCGTTGGTCCCGTTCACAAGAGTGACGTGGGTGGCGTGACGCTCAACGTCAAAGACGATGCACAACTGGAAGCCGAATTCGACCGCATGATGCAGATTCCCGATGCTACCGCCGTGATGATCCAGAAGATGATCAGCGGCACCGAGCTGTTCATCGGTGCCAAGTTTGAGCCCACCTTCGGCCACAACGTGCTGTGTGGTCTGGGCGGCATCTTCGTCGAGGTGCTCAAGGACGTGCAGTTCGGTCTCGCTCCGCTGTCGCAGCCCGAGGCAGAGCGCATGGTTCGCTCCCTCAAGGGTTACAAGATCATCCAGGGCACCCGCGGCAAGCAAGGTCTTGACGAGGCCACCTATGTGAAGATCATCTGCCGCCTCTCGACCATGCTCCACTACGCTCCCGAGATCAAGGAAATGGACATCAACCCGCTGCTGGCAGGTCCCGACCACGTCACCGCCGTTGACGCCCGCATCCGCATCGAGAAGTAATATCACAATCACACCAGGGCAGAGCCCTGGCCCACGCGACACGACAACCGCGACGATCGCAACCTGCCTCACAAGGCACCGCGACCGCAACCGGCCCACACGGCACCGCGACCGCAACCGGCCTCACAAGGCACCGCGACCGCAGCCCGCCTCGCAAGGCACCGCGACCGCAACCCGCCTCACAAGGCACCGCGACCGCAACCGGCCTCACAAGGCACCGCGACCGCAACCGGCCTCACAAGGCACCGCGACGGGATTGTAAGGCATCCCGCATGCAGCCTGTCCCGTGGGCCGGGGCTCTGCCCCGGTTAATCAAGAACCACCATGCCATTGAGTGAAAACAAGCGCCGCTGGCTGGCCGCCCATCCTGAACTGGGGCGTCACCAGTCCATGAAGCGGAGGCATGACCATCACGATTACCAGTCGCCCTGCATCTACATGGTCACGCTCGCCATCAAGGAAAGGCGGCCACTGCTGGGTACCGTCTGTGGCCCGGACGACAGCCATTCGCGGCCCTGGTTCAATCCCTCTCCCCTCGGCGACCTCATCGCTCAATGCTGGCGCGAGATACCCCGGTTTTATCCCCAAGTAAGGCTGCTCGCCCTTCAACTCATGCCCGATCACCTGCACGGCATCATCCATGTGACAGATCGATTGCCGTGCCATCTGGGCCACGTGGTCAACGGCTTCAAGGTCGGCTGTAATCGGGTTGCCAAAGAAATGTCATTGTCTCCTCTCTGGGAAGAGGGTTACAACGACCGAATCTTGCAGGGCAAGGGACAACTCAATGCCATGTTCAAGTACCTGGAAGACAACCCGCGTCGCCTCTGGACCAAACGCAACCACCCGGAATTCTTCAAGACTCAGCAGAAAGTCATGATTGGCGATCAGAGCGTCACCATCATGGGCAACCGTTTCCTGCTCGACAGCCCCAACAAAGTCGCCGTGAAGTGCCATCTCGACATGACCGAAGAAGAAAAAGAACGCACAATCGCACATTTCCTAATGATGGCTCAACGTGGAGCCGTACTGGTGTCACCCCGCATCAGTCAGGGCGAGAAAGAGGTGATGGATATGATTCAAGCGGCAGGCTTCCCATTCATTCAATTGCTCGAGAACGGGTTCTCCCCATATTGGAAACCCGGTGGAGAGATGTTCAACGCCTGTGCCAGCGGCCAGGTGTTGCTTGTAGCCCCATGGCCCTACCACAGCGACCGCCACACCATCACCCGCGACCAATGCAATCGCCTCAATGACCTGGCGGCGCTTATCTGCCTACAGTAATACTCCTAAAAACCATAGTGATGGCGCGCGTTTTGAGGCAAAAAAAGGGGCGAAACGCTGTTCAAAATAATTAATTATTGTTAAATTTCGTGAAATCGCGAGGGTTTTCGGTCTTTATCAAGGGTAAAGAGGGGAAAAGTTTTGGTGGGGAAAATGAAAAGCAGTACCTTTGCGCGCCGATTATTACCAAAGTAAGAGCCCTTTAGGGCAATGTCATGTGGAATTTGGCCGTTCCGCAAGGCGTTGCTTGGGCAATTAACTAACTATTAATTAGGATTTTAAAAAGTGGATACTTTAAGTTACAAGACAATTTCGGCAAATGCCGAAACCGTTCAAAAGGAATGGGTGGTAGTTGATGCTACCGACCAGATCCTGGGTCGCCTGTGCTCCAAGGTAGCTAAGTTGCTGCGTGGCAAGTACAAGACCAATTACACCCCGCACGTTGACTGCGGTGACAACGTGATCATCATCAACGCCGATAAGGCCAAGATGACTGGCAAGAAGTGGACCGAGCACCAGTACGTACGCTATACCGGCTATCCCGGTGGTCAGCGTTTCACTACTCCCGCCGCCCTTCAGGCCAAGAGCGAGAAGAAGAAAGACCTGCGCAAGGGTATGCACCCCCTGTATCTGCAAGTTCTCAAGGGCATGCTGCCCAAGACCCGTCTGGGTGCCCAGCTGCTCAAGAACGTGCACATCTACAATGGTCCCGAGCATCCGCACGAGGCCCAGCAGCCCAAAGTTATTGACATTAACAAACTGAAATAAGAAGTATGGAACAGATTAATGCAGTAGGTCGCCGCAAAGCCGCTATCGCTCGCGTGTATGTGAAAGAAGGTAATGGCGAAATCACAATCAACAAACGCCCGTTGGCAGACTACTTCCCCAACCCCATCCTGCAATACATCGTTAAGCAGCCGCTTAGCACGCTGGATGCAGCCGAGAAGTATGACATCAAGGTTAACCTCGTCGGTGGTGGTTACAAGGGACAGGCCGAGGCTCTGCGTCTCGCTATCGCCCGCGCCCTGGTAAAGATCAACCCCGAGGACAAGAGCGCACTGCGCAAGGAGGGTTTCATGACCCGCGACCCGCGTGCTGTAGAGCGCAAGAAACCCGGTCAGCCCAAGGCCCGCAAGAGATTCCAGTTCAGCAAGCGTTAATCGCCGCGTGACGATATTGGCAACGCTGTTGCCGATGCTTGCTCTACATTATACTATAGATGCGCTACGTGTAGCGCGACCTATACAGAGTTTAGTATCCAAATCGCATAGACTCACACTGGGAACTGCGGTGGCTACTATGCGATTGATTTAGTCGAACGTAAACATTTAATTAAAAACAAAAAAACAATGCAGACACCTAATTTTGACCAACTGCTGGAGGCTACTTGCCACTTTGGTCACCTGAAACGCAAATGGAACCCCGCTATGGCGCCCTACATCTTCATGGAGCGTAACGGTATCCACATCATCGACTTATACAAAACCAGCGCAAAGCTGGAAGAGGCAGCATTCGCGCTGAAGAACATCGCCAAGAGCGGCAAGCGCATTCTGTTTGTTGCCACCAAGAAGCAGGCCAAGGACGTGACCCGCGAGCGTGCCATGAGCGTTGATATGCCCTACGTTATTGAGCGTTGGCCCGGTGGTATGTTGACCAACTTCACCACCATCCGCAAAGCCGTGAAGAAGATGGACACCATCGACAAGATGGAGACCGACGGCACCATGGCCAACATGTCAAAGCGTGAGAAGCTGCAGCTGAGCCGTCAGCGTGCAAAGCTCGAGAAGAACCTGGGTTCCATCAAGAACCTGAACCGTCTTCCCAGTGCTCTGTTCGTGATTGACGTACTCAAGGAGCATATCGCTGTTGCCGAGGCTAACCGCCTGGGTATCCCCGTGTTCGGTATCGTGGACACCAACAGCGACCCCAGCAACGTTGACTTTGTTATCCCCGCTAACGACGACGCCAGCAAGTCTATCGACATCATTCTGGCTACCGTTTGTGAGGCTATCAAGGAAGGTCTGGAAGAGCGCAAGGTCGAGCAGATCGACAACAAGGACGCCGAGGGTGACGCCGAGGAGGTAAAAGAGGCTCCCAAGCCCCGCCGCCAGCGCGTTCGCCGTGCCGCTGCTGCCGAGGATGCTCCCAAGGCTGACGCAGAAGAGGCCCCCAAGACTGAAGAGGCTCCCAAGACCGAGGAATAATCGAGGAATAATTCCAAACAATAACAACTAACCAATTAGTTAATTAAAACAGAATTATGGCTGTAACCATCAATGACATCAAGAAACTGCGCGACATGACCGGCGCAGGCTTGAGCGACTGCAAGAAGGCGCTCATCGAGAGCGACAACGACATCACCAAGGCTATGGACGCCCTCAAGTGTGAGACCGACTTTGTTGCCAAGAACGAGAAGTTTGTCAACCTTGCCAAGGCTATCCTGGACCTCGCAATGGCCCAGAAGCCCGCTAACCTCGACGAGCTCAACGCCCTCCAGATGGAAGGCAAGGCCGTGAGCGAGCAGATCACCGCCCTGAGCGGTATCACTGGCGAGAAGATGGAATTGGGCGCCTATGAGTGCCTGAATGCCCCCTCGACCGTTGTCTACAACCACTTCAACGGTATGTTGTCGGCCGCTGTTGCCTTCAACCAGGAGAACGTGGCTGAGGACGTTGCCAAGGCTATCGCTATGCAGGTTGCTTCGATGAATCCCATCAAGGCTACCCGCGAGCAGATTCCTCAGGAGGTTATCGACGAGGAGCTCCGCATGGCTGTTGACAAGACCCGTGCCGAGCAGGTTAGCAAGGCCGTTGAGAATGCCCTGAAGAAGGCAGGCTTCAACCCCTACTACTGCGCTACCGAGGAGCACCGCGACGAGGCTATCCGCAAGGGTTACATGACCGAGGAGAAGGTTGCCGAGGCGCTGAAGCTGATGGAAGAGACCGCCAAGCAGAAAGAGGCCAACATGCCCGAGCAGATGATTCAGAACATTGCTCAGGGTCGTCTGAACAAGTTCTATCAGGAGAACGTCCTGATGGAGCAGGTTTACGAGGCTGGCGAGAACAAGGAGACTGTTGCTCAGTTCCTGGCCGCCGCCGACAAGGACCTCAAGGCTATCGACCTGAAGCGTGTCAACCTCAACGTTGACTAATCTCTTAACCGAGATACAACACGTGAGTGCCAGTGGATTGATCCGCTGGCACTTACTTTTTTCCCTTCCAGAAAAATTTTCACTCAATAGCATTGTCAGTTGGGAAAATTGTTGTATCTTTGCCCCGCTTTTTTCAAGTTTTCCAGTGTGATGGGAAATTAAAGGAAGCGTTTTTACAACCAATCACTTTAATTTTGAGTAACACAACCAATTAAAAATGAAGACTTATCAATTGAACGCAGAGGCTCGTACTGACCTCGGCAAGAAGGCCGCAAAGGCCCTCCGCAAGGAGAACAAGATCCCCGTTGTCCTGAATGGTGGCAAGCTCGTTGACCTCGACAAGGACGGCAAGTACAATGGCAAGCTGTTAGCTGGTGAGAAGGTCGTTCCCATTGGCCGTGATGGTAAGGGTATCATCACCACCGACCTGGTAGTGAACTTCGCTGACGTCCGCAAGCTCATTTACAACACCGACGTGTTTGTAATCGACTTGACCTATGACGGCCAGACCCGCAAGGCTGTCCTGAAGGACCTGCAGTTCCACCCCGTTAGTGACGCTGTTCTTCACATCGACCTCCTGGAGGTTAATGATGAGAAGCCCGTTGTTGTTGAGATTCCCGTGCACCTCGAGGGTCACGCTGTCGGTGTTAAGGCCGGTGGTAAGCTCTACCTGAGCATGAAGAAGGTGAAGGTTAAGGGCCTGTACAAGGACATTCCCGAGACCATTATCCTCAACGTGGACAACCTGGAGATCGGTAAGACCATCAAGGTTCGTGACTGCAAGTTCGACAACATCGAGCTCGTAAGTGCTGCTGACCTTGTAATCGCTGGTGTTCGCACTACCCGTGCTGCCGCTAACGCAGTCGTTGAGGGCGAAGATGGCGAAGGTGAAGCTGAGGCTGCTGCCGAGTAATCAACCAACTCGAAGTGTTATCATCAACATAACGCTTCACAACCAACAACCCTATGAAATATCTCATTGTCGGCTTGGGAAACATTGGAGCCGAGTACCAGGGGACCCGCCACAACATAGGTTTTACAATATTGGATGCTCTCGCCGAGGCATCCAATATTGCTTTTAGCATGCAGCGCTATGGTGCCGTGGCCGAGATGCGCCTCAAGAACCAGCAGCTCGTGCTGCTGAAGCCGTCCACCTACATGAACCTGAGCGGTGACGCGGTGCGCTACTGGATGGTCAAGGAGAAAATCGACCTCGACCACCTGCTGGTCATCGTTGACGACATCGCATTGCCCTTCGGACAGATCCGCATCCGTCCCAAGGGGGCTGACGGAGGCCACAATGGCTTGAAAAACATCACCGACATGCTTCAGAGCCAGCAGTGGGCCCGCCTGCGCTTCGGTGTGGGGAACGACTTCCCGCCGGGTGCCCAAGTGGACTATGTGCTGGGCTACCCCACCCCCGAGGAACTGGCTATCCTGCCCGAGCGGGCCAAGATTGCCATTGACGCCATCAAGGCTTTCTGCCTGTCAGGGGTAACGTTTGCAATGAACAACTACAACAATAAATAGTATAGAAATATCTTCAGAGCCGGGATGAAGGAAGTAAGAATCGACAAGTGGCTATGGGGAACCCGCGTGTTCAAGACGCGCACCATCGCCACCACGGCTTGCAAACTGGGCCGTGTAACCATCGGCGGCATGCCTGTAAAGCCGTCCCACAACATCAAGGTCGGTGACCGCATCGACGTGCGCAAGCCTCCTGTGACCTATTCGTTTGAGGTCATCGGCATACTCAACAACCGCGTGGGCGCCAAGTTGGTGCCGCTCTACCTCAAGAACGTCACCAGCCCCGACCAACTCAAGTTGCTCGAGATGGTAAAAATCGATGGATTTGTCAACCGTCAGCGTGGGTTGGGCCGCCCCACCAAGAAGGAAGGCCGCGAACTGCAAGACTTTACCGACGAAGCCTTCTTCGGCTTTGACGACCCGACTCCGATTGACGATGCCTTTGACTGGGACGAGGAGGAGAACCCCCTGTGGACACAGGAGGACGAGGACCGCCTTAACGAGGATATCGCTCGCCGCAGCAGGGACAACAAAAAAGGTCAATAATCGTTTGATTTAACTGCTCGGCGGCAGAAGTCGATGAAGCGGCAGTAATTGCAGGACTTCACGCGCTCATCGCACTGCACAAAATCCTTCTTGCTAATATCCTGTATGGTCATGGCCATGCGGTTAACGAAATCCTGACACATGCTATCTTCCATCGAGAAGACGACTTGGCGCTGAGTGGTCCCGCGACCTGGGGGTTTAAACTTCACGCCGCTATCCTGCATCGATGCGATTTTATAAATAACGGGGGTAACACTCGTCAAGTCCTGCTTTTCCTGCAAGTAGGCATAACAGTACAAGAACAACTGCAGGATGCCCGTGCCCCGCTTACTCTTGGTGGGGTCAAACAGGTCGTCCATCGAGGAGAAAGCAGTTCTCACATCACTGGTCTTATAATCCACGATGCGCACCGTGCCATCTGCCAGGCGGTCAACGCGGTCGGGCTTGTAGGTGAAATTGAACTTGACAGGACCCATCTGCATCGCTTCCATGTCATGGGTCAACTCACACTCCAGCACCGTGAACGGCCCACCCGTCCGGTCAATGAGTTCCTTGTCGTAGTCAAGCACAAAGTTTACATATCCCTTGATGGTATCTATCAGCATAAACGCCTCGCCACGAAGTTGTTGCGTATCGGTCGCCAATTTTTCTTCAGGGACATGCAGATAGGTTTTCTTGATATTGCGTATCACGGCACGCTCGAGTCGAACTTTCTGGAACGACTCGATGAATTCCTTATTGATCAGTCCATTTACCGCCCTTGATTCATCGCTGTTATAGCAATCGTCGAGCGTGTCATGGACAATGGTGCCAAAGGTGCCCGAGTCCATGAAATCGCCCAACTCATTATCGTCGTTAAGTCCCTGGATATAATGCAGATAGAAATTCAGCGGACAATTAATGTACTTGTTGATGGCACTGGCCGAGAGGAACCACTCGCCAGCATAGCTGTGATGCTTGAGGTACATCTCGCGCAGGGCCTCATAACCCGAGTTGGGCACACTGATGTTGATATTGGAAGACGTCTGCACGACAGGGTTCATTTCCACGTGCTCCAGCGTGCGGCCATACACCTTCTCGAGTTGGGCAATGAAGCGTGACGGTTCTCCTGAACCCATACTCTGAACGCTGGAATCATAGATCAGTGAAACCTGTTCGGCACGATTGAGCAGACGATAGAAATTGAATGCCACAATCGCCTCCTGCTGCTCGAGGGTGGACATGCCATGAGCACGGCGGATATAATTGGGAATAAACGAGTTAATACCTTTACGACGGGGAAAAATCCGCTCATTCATCGACAGGATAACCACATTCTTGAAATCCAGGCTGCGGGTCTCAAGCAGGCCCATCACCTGCAGCCCCTGTATGGGCTCACCAGTAAACGGCACGACTGCCGAAGCCGAGAGCCTGTCAATCAGATAGAACACTGAGGACTTCTGCAGGGACTGTCCATTATCGGCCAACGAGTGCTTGAGCTGATTGAGCACATCAATATACATGACCAGAAATGCTTGCTGCAACGGCAGTTCAACCCCTCCTTCGTGATCGGACGGCAAGACCTCATTGCCCTCATCAACGGCAGGTTTCATCCTGTCCATCAACAGGTTGCAAAAGGCAAGCAGGTTCTCCAGATAATCAGACTGCTGAGCGTGGTCATCGCCTTGTTCGCTGTCCATCGCAGGGGTAAACAGGTCATGGAAACTCAAGTGGCTGAATTCATCGGCAGGCACCCTGAAACGATTGGTGACCGAAAGTTGTGAGACCATCGACAAAGCCTCGTTAGTGAAATAAGTCTTCATCAACGGATGCGACAAGATGTCATACACGTCCTCCCGGTAATAGGTCCACTTGCCATGCTCCCTGCTGGCCTGACTGTGCATCCGGGCGACGATGTGCATGAGTGAGACAATGCCCGAACTGCGCAGCGGATAACCCAACGTCACATTCAATACATCGACACCATGCACCGAGTGTAAGAGGGGCACCAACAGGTTCTCATCGGGCAGGACCACCGCAGTGTCGATACCCACCGAGCCGCCCTTGCTGCTCATGAGTTTCACCTCGTCAAAGGCTTGCTTGGCCTGGCCTACCGTCGAGGGGACAGCAACCACCCGCACGGTCTGGTCTTGATTGTCAAGCGGTTCGAGCGGCTTTGCCTCAAACCGCTTACTGTAACCTTCAATGAGCAAGGCTCCCGGGTCATGTGGGGCAGTCTTGAGCATACGATTAACACCTGCGTTATCCCACCAGAAATCGGCAAGACCATCCCGCTTGAAATGGTCAAACAATTTGACCTCGGCGGCCGACAGTACACCAAATCCCACAAACACCATTCGGCTATAACGATGAACGAGCGACACGGCCTCGGCCGCAAGTCTCAACTGCCTTCCAGGAGAAACTATACCCTTATCTTCCAGCCCCTTGTGATAGGTCCTATAGATAGTTGACAAGGCATTCCACAAGGTCATGAATTCCTGCTTTACCTTTCCATCATCCACAGTGGTATCAGTCGCGGACTGAGCACGCTGGCGCCACAGGTCGGCATCGGCATCAGTGTTGAAAAATGAGGCGTACAATGACTCACCGAAGATGGCCTTCACCTGCTCCAGAACCTCGGGCGTGAGGTAATTGCTGCTCAGACTGTGCAAGTCATCCAGATTCTTGAAAATCTCGTCGGCATCGTTAAGTGACTTGTCGATATCATTAAAATCACTGATGATGAGCTGAGCCCAATAGATGAACTTGTCAAATTCCTGGGCCTTATCACCAAATGCTTGGCAATAAGCGTCATAGAGCGCAAACATCATTTCGATGTCCGAGGCTGCCACGGTGTTCGTGAGTTCGGAGATCAGTTCATTGATTGACGTTACACGCGGCAACAGGTGAGGCGTGATACTGGATGCCGAGAGGTCCGCGTTGATGAGTTGCTGCGTCAAGTAATGGATAAAAAACTGACCACTACGACGATTGGGGAATACAAAGCAGTAGTTCTCAAGGTCCTTGACATTAAGATAGTGTTGTGCAACTTGATAAAGAAAAGGTGTGTTCATGATTCTTGTTTATTTTCTGATCCAAATAGACATGCGGATAGTGAGATCAAACAATACCAACTTGGCATTGGCGTTGCCGGCGATGTCGCGGTTGGCGCGTTCAAGTTCGGCGACAATGCCCTCCACGTTGCGCTCGTTGATAAACGGCGAGAAACGGGTGGAGAAGGCTTCCTCCTCACGCGTGAGATAATTGAGTGCGGGATTATGAAGGTTATAGATGAAGTTTTCACGCACCTGCCTAACAGCATAGTCCAGAAATCGGCGCGCTTTCTCACGCTTCATGTCGGCAACAGCCTCGCTCCAGACCTTGAGTTTCGCCAAGTCGTGTTGATAAGACAAGCGCATCAGCTCGATGAAACGCTCGCGGAACTCATGGAACTCGCTCTCGGTCTGCACCAGGTGTTCAGCCATGATGATGTTACCATCGGCCGGGGCTGCCAGAGCAAGCGCCTCCTGCATATCCATGCCATAACGGCCGCTCAGATACTGTGCCACCATCGGCGTTGAAGGCTTACGCAACTCGATGCGCTGGCAACGCGACAAGATGGTTCCCAAAATGCCCTTCTCGTTATCGCTGACAAGGATGAACTTGCAATCGTCGTAAGGCTCCTCGATGAGTTTCAGCAACTTGTTGGCAGCCTCCTCTTTTAATTTCTCGGGCAACCAGATAATCAGGATTTTATATTTGGCGGTATAGGCACTGAGCGTCATTTTGCGAATGATGCTATCGGCCTCGCGCACAAAGATTTGCGGCTGTTTGTTCTCATTCTTCAGCAAGCCGAGCCACGCCTGGTAATCCTCCACGGGATACTTGGTGACAAATTCATGCCACTCGTCGATATAATCATCGGCTTCACAGTTGCTGCCCTTGCGGTCGGTATAAGGATAGGTGTAATGGGTATCCACCTGATTGAACGACTGGTGCTGACGGCACATGGGGCACACGCCACACGAATCACCGTCAACATGATTCTTGCAGTGCAGATACTGCGCCGCCGCCATCGCCAAGCCCAACTTGGGCACACCCGGCTCTCCATAGAGCAGCAACGCATGGGGCAAACGGTCGGCATCAATCATCCGCCGTATCTGCCTTATCGCCTGCTCATTGCCTAAAACTTCACTGAACTTCATGCTATTTCGAAAAGATTTATTGGTGTAAAGATACTACTTTTTCTTCAATCCACCTCACGCTATTCCATTTTCTCTCAAAAAAACTGACGACTTGCCTTGCGCTGTGGGCGAAATATGGTAAATTTGCAGGTAGATGGCAGACAGGATGACACGGGAACAGCGGCATCGTTGCATGAGCCGCATCAGGGGACGCGACACCAAGCCCGAGCTGGTGGTGCGGCGATGGCTGTGGCACCAGGGATTCCGTTACAGGCTGTATGTCAAGTCATTGCCGGGGCGGCCTGATATCGTGATGAGGAAGTGGCGGACGGTGATTTTTGTGAACGGCTGTTTCTGGCACGGGCACGAGTGCAACAAGCACCGCCCGGAAACCAATGCCCAATTCTGGCAAGACAAAATCAGCCGTAACCGCGAGCGCGACGCCCGCAATCAGGCCCTGCTACAGGCAGCAGGGTGGCATGTGATAGTCATCTGGGAATGCCAATTGACACCTAAAAACCGCCTCCAGACCTTGCGTGAGCTTGACCTGGCCCTGAGCCGCATCATCCTGGAGAAAAACGGTGCCCAGCCACAGCGCTACACGCTACCCGACCACGAAGATATCGAGGCACCCGTGGCCGCTGAATCCACGACAGCCTACGGCAAGAGCGCCCCGAGAGGCGAGAAGGCCTGAAAAGACAGGCAAAATGTCATGTTGCATGATAAAACAAAAAAAAATGATAAAGTGAAAGCTAAAGCATAGCAAAAAGCGCCTTTTTTCACTTTTCCAACATGAAAACTATGGTTTTCGAACTGCCTAATAATAAGCTTTTCAAGGCGCCGACAGGGTGTCGAAAAATCATCCCGAAAATATTTTGCCAATAATAAAATAATGCCTAATTTTGAGCGCTTTTTAAGAAACGGAGTCTTCTTGAAGCAACCATCTAATTGACTACATTAACGAACTTTTATTAATATTTTAAAAACGTTTTTTAATCTAACAAATGGAGATCAAAACGGCAATGGCCGGAACGCTTGAATCCGGCGACATTTTCATCCAGATTGCGCCCAACGACAACGCTGGACTGCACATTGATCTTGAAAGCACGGTAGCCTATCAGTTTGGCGACCAAATCAAGAAAGTTATCACCGAGACCCTGCAGGGCCTGGGCATCGACCAAGCCGAGGTGAAAGCCACGGACAAGGGAGCCCTGGACTGCACCATCCGCGCCCGCGTAACAGCCGCTGCTGTTCGCGCTACTGGCAAAGACGTGTGGGCCGACTAAATTAACACTGAAAACCATCTAAAAACGAGAAAATTGTTATGCAACGACTCAGAAGAACAATGATGTTTGTCCCCGGTAACAACCCGGGTATGATGGCCGACGCTCACATCTACGGTCCCGATTCAATTATGCTCGACCTCGAGGACTCTGTCTCGATGGCCGAGAAGGACGCTGCGCGTCTGCTCGTTCACAACGCACTCAAGACCATCGACTACGGCACGACCGAGATGGTGGTACGTATCAACCCGCTGAGCACCCCTTACGGTAAGAAGGATGTCGAGGCAGTGGTAAAGGCTGGCGTTCATGTCATCCGCATGCCCAAGACCGAGACCGCCGAGGAGGTAAAGGAACTCGAAGAAGAAATCATCAAGGTGGAGACCGAGCTGGGCTGCGTAGGCCGCACTCAGATCATGGCTGCCATCGAGAGCACGCTGGGCGCGCTCAATGCCTATTCCATCGCCACCGCCAGCAAGCGCATGATGGGTATCGCCCTGGGCGCTGAGGACTATTGTGCTAACCTGAAGGCACAGCGCACCACTGGTGACTCGCCCAACTTCGGCATGGAATTGCAATTTGCTCGTCAGTGCATCGTGACGGCTGCCCGTGCTGCCGGCATCGACGCTCTGGACACCGTGTTCAGCAACCTCAATGATATGGACACCTTCCGTCGCGAGGTTGAGATGATTAAGGCAATGGGCTTCGACGGCAAGTCGATCATCAATCCCCGCCAAATCGAGGTTGTCAATGAGATTTTCGCTCCCAAGGAGAAAGAAATCGAAAAGGCCAAGACCATTATCGCTGCTATCAAGGAAGCCGAGAAGCGCGGCAGTGGCGTTATCGCCGTTAACGGTAAAATGGTTGACCGTCCCGTGGTTATCAGAGCACAACGTACCATCGACCTGGCCATCGCGTCGGGCATCTTGACAAAGGAGGACTTAGCATGAACAGTATCAAAGATAGAGCAGCCCTGATCGCTGCCGCAGCCAAAGAAATGGGCAAGGAAGTCTATAACGACGCCCAAAAGAAGAAAGATCTCACACCGCGCCACGAGTTGCAGCGCAAGAGCAGCAAGGTTGTCACCCTCGAGGAAGCCATCAAGAAGAGCGGCCTCAAGGACGGCATGACCATCTCGTTCCACCACCACTTCCGTGGCGGTGACAAGGTGATCAACATGGTAGTCGCCAAGCTCGCCGAGATGGGTTTCAAGAACCTGACTCTGGCTTCATCGAGCCTCATCGACGTGCATGAGCCCCTGATTGAGCACATCAAGAACGGTGTTATCACCCAGCTGCACACCAGCGGTCTGCGTGGCAACCTCGCTACTGAGGTTTCACATGGCCTGATGGAGAAGCCCGTTGTGTTCCGCAGCCACGGTTCACGCGGTTATGCCATCAAGAGTGGTGAGTTGCACATCGACGTTGCCTTCCTGGGTGCATCATCTTGCGACCCCCTGGGTAACGCTGCCGGTTACTCGACCAGCGAGAATGCCAAGAGCATCTGCGGTTCGTTAGGTTACGCTCTGCCCGATGCCAAGTATGCCGACAAGACCGTCATCCTGACCGATGACCTCGTAGACTATCCCAACCAGCACAACGCCATCAGCGAGGCCGACGTGGACTACGTTGTCGTTGTTGACTCGGTGGGTGACTCAAGCAAGATTTCCTCAGGTGCCATCCGCGACACCAAGAACCCGCGCGACATCCTGCTGGCCAAGCAAGCTGCCAAGGTGGTCATGAACAGTGGCTACTTCGAGAACGGATTCTCACTGCAGACCGGTTCGGGCGGTGCTTCGCTCGCCGTTACTAAATACCTGCGTCAAGGTATGATCGACAAGGGCATCAAGGCCAGCTTCGCCCTGGGTGGCATCACCAGCCACATGGTTAAGCTGCATCAGGAGGGCCTCATCGGCCGTCTGATCGACGTTCAGTCGTTTGACAAGGTAGCTGCCGAGTCACTGATGAACGACCCGATGCACAAGAGCGTATCAGCCAACGAGTATGCCGCTATGCTGGAGCCGGGTGCCGCAACCCACTTCCTGGATGTTGTTATCCTGTCGGCTCTCGAGGTTGACGTTAACTTCAACGTGAACGTGCTCGTCGGTAGCGACGGTATCATCCGTGGTGCTATTGGCGGTCACCCCGACACTGCTCAGGACAGCGCCCTGTCAGTTATCGTTTGCCCGCTGCTGCGCGGCCGCATCCCCTGTGTCGTTGACGAGGTTACTACCCTCATCACCCCGGGTAGCAACGTTGACGTTGTCGTTACCGAGTACGGTATCGCCGTTAACCCCAACCGTCCCGAAATCAAGGAGCGTCTCGAGGCTGCTGGCCTGAAGATCGTGGACATCCACGACCTGGCTGCCAAGGCCCGTTCGATCATCGGTGATCCCGCTCCCCTGCCCTTCGGTGACAAGGTTGTCGGCGTCGTTCTCAACCGCGACGGCTCTGTTCAGGATGTTATTAAGAACATCGTGGGCTAATCTCCCCGACTGAGAAAGAACCAATTTAAACTATAGACATCAGCGATGGAGATTACGCTCGACGCCTTACTGCAAAGCCGTGACAACCGTCACGCGCTGCAACAGCAGTTACTCCAGCAGCATCCCTGCGGCACCCTCGTGTGTCTGACGGTGGTGATGCCTGGAAGCGTCAAGCGTAATCTCTATTCGGTGGTTACCGCACAGGCGGCTTTGACAGCATTGCTCGACCGACTGGGAGAGCACGTGCAGGCGACCCGCGCACGCGACCTGATGACGGGCTTTGAGGCCTATCTCATCACCGACTTGCCGGCGCTCGAGGCTAAACGTGTGACTTGTGATATCGAAGACAGCCACCCGCTAGGGCGGCTGTTCGACATTGATGTCATGGGTGCCGACGGCATGCCCATCAGCCGCCAGGAGGTGGGTGGTGAGCCGCGCCGTTGCCTGATATGTGACCACGAAGCACGCTGGTGCATGCGCAACCACAGCCACACCCAAGAAGAGCTGATGGCCCACATCCAGCAGTTGATTGACGACTATGTACGATAACTTTGAAATCTGCGACATGCCGCTCTCGCTCAAGTCCAACAGGACCCGAGTGGAGCGCTTCCTTGCCGACAGTGGCCTGCGTCTGGAAGATGTGGACTACTATGCCGCCGTCACCGATGAGGATGGCAGCATCATTGCCGGCGGGGGACTGCAGGGCAACGTCATCAAGTGCATAGCCGTGGGCGAGGCCGCCCGAGAGACCGGTTTGAGCAACAAACTGATTTCTTACCTCATCGGTATGGCCAATCAACAGGGAGCAGACTCGGTAAAGGTCTATACCAAGCCCGACAACCGCACAGTGTTTGAGAGTTTGGGATTCAAAGTGATTGCCAGTGCCCCCTGTGCCATCCTTATGGAGAACGGCATGAAGGGCATTAAGCAATATTCCGACTACCTGCACCGCATGCGCGGTGACCGTCCTGACGGTGCCGCTGCCATCGTGATGAACGCCAACCCGTTCACACTGGGCCACCGTTATCTGCTGGAAGAAGCTGCGGCTCAAGTCTCGACGTTGTATGTCATCGCCGTTCGTGAAGACCGTTCCTCGTTCAGCTACGCCGAGCGTTTGGCCATGATTCAGGCCGGAAGCAAGGGACTGGACAACGTCGTGGTCGTCGAGGGCAGCGATTACGCCATCAGTGAACTGACATTCCCCACCTACTTCCTCAAGCAGGTGACCGATGCCACCGACACCCACATTACGCTGGATCTGGATCTGTTCGCTAGGCATATTGCTCCCGCCTTAGGCGTTAGGTCACGCTTTGTTGGCAGTGAGCCGATCGACCCGTTGACGGCCCGCTACAACGAACTCATGCAAGAGCTGTTGCCACAACACGGTATCGTGGTGAAAACCATAGAACGCCTGAAGAAGGACGGACAGCCCGTGAGTGCCACCCGCTTGCGCCAAGCGCTGGCCAGCGGATCGCTCAACGAGGCGGCCGCACTGGTGCCCACGACCACTGTCCCCTACCTCATTGCCCACCTGGCAACTAATGCCCTGCGCGCAGAACTGAACACCACACCCAAGCCCGGGCTGGTGGACCGCAACGACAACGGGGCTCACAAGGACATGAACTTGGCGATGATGGACAGGAGCATCGATGCTTTGCAACCCTATTTCGTCAAGTTGGCGCTACTGGGCTGCCAGGAATCAATTCCAGAGGCTGCCGAAGTGCGCCAGATCGGTATTGAGGCGGAGCAGGCCATGCTCGACGCCACCAGCGGGGTAAACACCCACCGAGGCGCATTGTTCTCGATGGGACTCACCACACTGGCCGCGGCATGGTGCATGGAGCATGACGGCACAGTCGTTGAGAAACAGTTGCAACACCTTATCAAGCAAGTGGCAGGAGGCTTCTCCCCCACAACAGGCACCCACGGCAACGATGCCGTGAACGCCCACCATGTGGCAGGAGCACTGGACTTAGCCAAGACGGGGTATGAGCGATTGTTTTGTGACTGGCTACCCGCTTACCACAGTTTCCTCGCCGAGGATCCAGAGACGGCTAGGCATAAACTCCTCCTGCTCATCATGAGTCAGCTCGATGACACCAATGTCATCCACCGTGTGGGCTATGAACAGGCTCAGCAGGTTAAGCTGGAGGCGCGCGCATTGCTCGACCACTACAGCACTGCCGGCATGGAACAGATGAACCGCGATTACATCGCCCGCAACATCTCTCCAGGCGGCAGCGCCGACATGGTTGCGCTAACAATTTTTATTCACTCGATTCTGAATTAATAACCCTATATCAATTAACATTTAAATTTTATCATGGTAGAATTAATCAAACAAGGAGTTTACTTAATCAACGGTAACGAAATTCGCACTGATGCTACTGGTCTTCCCACGCCTGACGAGGCTCGTGAGAACACCATTACTTACGGCATCCTGCGCAGTCACGACGTGGACGGCAGCAAGGGCAAGAAGATGCGCATCCGCTTTGACGCGATGATGTCGCACGACATCACCTACGTGGGCATTATCCAAACCGCCCGCGCCAGTGGTCTCGAGAAGTTCCCCCTGCCCTACGCAATGACCAACTGCCACAACTCGCTGTGCGCTGTCGGCGGCACCATCAACGAGGATGACCACGTGTTCGGTCTCTCGGCTGCCAAGAAGTACGGCGGTATCTACGTTCCCGCTAACCAGGCCGTTATCCACCAGTTCGCCCGCGAGGCAATGGTGAAGTGCGGTAACATGATTCTGGGTAGCGATAGCCACACCCGCTATGGTTCGCTCGGTAACATGGGCGTCGGCGAAGGTGGTGGTGAGCTCGTGAAGCAGCTGCTGCGCAACACTTGGGACATCAACGCTCCCGAGGTTGTCCTGGTATGGTTGGAAGGCGCACCCAAGAAGGGTGTAGGTCCCCACGATGTTGCTATCTCGCTGGTAAAGGCCACCTTCGAGAGCGGCTTTGTTAAGAACAAAGTGCTCGAGTTCGCTGGTCCTGGCGTGAAGAACCTGCCCATCGACTTCCGTAACGGTATCGACATCATGACCACCGAGACCACTTGCTTGAGCTCGATCTGGGTAACTGATGACGAGGTGAAGCACCACTACGAGCTGCACAAACGTCCCGAGGACTTCAAGGTGCTGCAGCCCGGTGAGGTGGCTTACTATGACAGCATGATCAAGATCGACCTGAGCACTCAGGAGTGTATGATCGCTCTGCCCTTCCACCCCAGCAACGCATTCACCATCCACGAGTTGCAGGCTAATCCCGTCGAGATCCTGCGTCAAGTCGAGGAAGACACCAAGAAGCGCTTCGGCGACAAGGTACAGTGCGACCTCGTTGACAAGGTGATCAGCAACGGTAAGGTTCAGGCCGACCAGGGTATCATCGCTGGTTGCTCTGGCGGTACCTATGACAACCTGAGCGCTGCTGCTGCCATCATGCGTGGCAAGAGCATCGGTAACGACTACTTCACCATGAGCGCTTATCCCCAGTCGGTACCCGTTTACATGGCTACCGTTCGCGAGCGCATCGTTGAAGAGCTGCTCGAGGCTGGTACAATCATCAAGCCCGCATTCTGCGGTCCTTGCTTCGGTGCCGGTGACGTTCCCAGCAACAATGGTCTGTCAATCCGCCACACCACCCGTAACTTCCCCAACCGCGAGGGTTCCAAGCCCGGCCAGGGTCAGATCTCGCTGGTTGCCCTGATGGATGCCCGCTCCATCGCTGCCACCGCAGCTAACGGCGGTATCATCACTGCAGCAACCGACATTGACTACACCGACGACCACAAACCTTATCAGTACGATGCAAGCATCTATGAGCGCCGCGTTTATTACGGCTTCGACAAGGCTAATGCCGACGTTGAGCTGCGCTATGGTCCCAACATCAAGGACTGGCCCAAGATGTATCGCATGGAGGACAACATGCTGCTCGAACTGGCAGCCGTTATCCACGACAGCGTAACCACTACCGACGAGTTGATCCCCAGCGGTGAGACTTCGAGCTACCGCTCCAACCCGCTGAAGCTCTCTGAGTTCGCCTTGTCACGCCGCGTGCCTGAGTACGTAGGTCTGAGCAAGCGCATCCAAGCTCAGGATCACGAGCGCCGCGATGGCAAGTGCCCGCAGAACGTGCTCGATGCTCTCGCTAAGGTAGGTGCAAAGCCCGAGAACACTTCGTTCGGCTCTTGCGTGTTTGCCCACAAGCCTGGTGACGGTTCCGCTCGCGAGCAGGCCGCATCGTGCCAGAAGGTGCTCGGCGGTGACGCCAACATCTGCTACGAATATGCTACCAAGCGCTATCGCAGCAACTGTATCAACTGGGGTATCGTTCCCTTCACCATCGCTCCCGATGTTGAGTTCAACTACAACCCCGGTGACATGGTATTCGTTCCTGGCATCCGCGAGGCTATCATCAATGGCAAGGAGGAGATCGATGCCAAGGTTATCGCTGCCGACGGCGTGCATGACCTGCACCTGTTCTTCCAGAACCTGACCCCCGACGAGCGTACCATCCTCGCTGAGGGCTGTCTGATGAACTTCTACGCTTCACAGAAGAAGTAATATATTCCTGGACTGGAATTCCAGTCCAGGAAGTTTAAAGTTTAGAGGTTAAAGGTTAAAGAAAATTTACCTTTAACGACTGAACGAAAATAAACAACAACAATTCAATTTTATCAATAACAACTGATCACATTAAATTTCAATCATGATCGAGAAAATTAAAATGACCACTCCCATCGTGGAGATGGACGGTGACGAGATGACCCGCATCCTGTGGAAGATGATTAAGGACGAACTCATCCTCCCGTTTGTTGACCTCAAAAGCGAATACTACGACCTGGGTCTTGTAAAGCGTGACGAGACTGGTGACAAGATCACCATCGAGGCTGCTGAGGCTTGCAAGAAGTATGGTGTTGGCGTGAAGTGCGCTACCATCACCCCCAACCTGAAACGTATGGACGAGTACAAGCTGCACGAGATGTGGAAGAGCCCCAACGGCACCATCCGTTCGATCCTCGACGGCACCGTATTCCGCGCTCCCATCACCATCCCAAGCATCAAGCCCGTGGTAAAGAACTGGGAAAAGCCCATCACCATCGCTCGTCATGCCTATGGCGACGTTTACAAGAGTGTTGAGCTCCGCGCTGACGAACCCGGTGTTGCCAAGCTCGTCTTTGACGGCGTTAGCGGCAAGCACGAGGAAGTGGTAATCCACGAGTTCAAGGGCGAGGGCGTCCTCCAGGGCATGCACAACCTGGACAAGTCCATCCGTTCGTTTGCTCACAGCTGCTTCAAGTATGCTATCGACACCAAGCAGGATCTGTGGTTCTCGACCAAGGACACCATCAGCAAGAAGTATGACGCTCAGTTCCGCATCATCTTTGAGGAGGTTTACGAGCAGAACTACAAGGCTGAGTTCGAGAAGTTGGGTCTGGAGTACTTCTACACCCTGATCGATGACGCTGTAGCTCGCGTAATCCGCAGCAAGGGTGGTTACATCTGGGCTTGCAAGAACTACGACGGCGACGTGATGAGCGACATGGTCAGCACCGCCTTCGGTTCACTGGCTATGATGACCAGCGTACTCGTTAGCCCCGACGGCAACTACGAGTATGAGGCTGCCCACGGTACCGTAACCCGCCACTACTACAAGTATCTCGAGGGCGAGGAGACTTCCACCAACCCTATGGCTACCATCTTCGCTTGGAGTGGTGCCCTGCGCAAACGCGGTGAGAAGGACGGTATCAAGGAGCTCATGAACTTTGGTGACCAGCTCGAGGGCGCTTGCTTCGACACCCTCAACGCCGGTATCGTTACCAAGGACCTCGTGAACCTGATGGAAGGCGTTGATGCTAAGGCTGTCAACAGCGCCGAGTTCATCAAGGCCATCCGCACCAACCTCGAGAAGCGCCTCGGCTAATCCCCGACAACGCTTTTCCAGCAATCTAACGAGAGAGCCCCACATCAAAGTGAGGCCCTCTCGTTATTTTATGCTTTCAAAACTGGATTATGCTCCCGCATAGACATAATTGCGGTAAAGCCATTTCTTATTCTTCTCATTGGCTTCGAGATCTACGGTCTGTATGGGAGACATAGCAATCAGATTGTTGGAATACCGCGTCATGTACTCAATATTGGCAACAGAGGGAAAACTCATTGATCTGACAACACGAGAAGCAAACTTATACTCTTCTTCTCCACACAGAACCTTGAGTGTACTCATCTTTTTCTCAGAATAGCGCACACTGATCTCATCTCCATCGATAATGACAATCCCCAAGCTGATTTGCTCAGAAGTCTCGGGATTGATCACCCCGTAGATAATACTATATTTTAATGAATTGGCCATACGTTAACTTTTTCATTCAAACATTCCATAAAATTCTGCCATACATCTTCCAGCCAATGTACGTCAAATAATTCGTTCACTTTATTCTCAATAGTATCCCGATTCAAGTTCCATTCTTGAGGTATCTGTTCGATGATATACTTCACCTGCTCACGACATCTCCCAACACAGATACCATAGTTTCTATCTAAATCTCTTATCACAGAAATAATCGAACTTTTATGATTAATTGCCATCATTTCAAAAATTTCTGAAGATATAATAGAATCGGTTGCCGTCAATTGGGACAATGGATAGTCGTATGTTGCGGTGTTGAAAACACAGCCATAGTCTATAGGAACAAATAAATGCTTGACTATGTCATACATCAGGTTAGCATTATTCGCATTACGATCTTCATTTGCCATCCAGAAATCAAATAAAGCGATATGCGCTAGCTGGGCAAACATTAGTGGAGTATCTTCAATTTCCCCTATTGTTGTTGGAGTGACGTCAATCACTCCAATCTTTTTCCTTGAGCCAAAAGCTGGTGCTGTAGTACTATGAGATGACCTAAGACCATTCCAGTGGTTTGGTTTCACATTGACAATAGCGGTTTCCGGGGAATTGAATCGCCATATTCGAGCCATCTCACTACCAATCAGTTCAGAAACCAATTTATAGGATGCGGCGGATGAACGCATATATTTACAAATGTATGCATTCAAGTCCGAACATATCACCAGAACAGGCTCTTCGCCAGTCTGATACTGGTATTCAATTGCCTTTACACTATTTAAAACGGGTATCTTCATCTCTATACTACTGCAAAGATAAACCAAAATAGCCAAGTTTCACTGTTTCCCAAATAAAATCTTTTATATATAGGAATAATTATCGTTGTTTTTCTCAATGATTTGTGCTGGGAGAAATAGTTTTGGGAAATATTGTTTTTCTGTGCATTTTCCTTTACATTTGCGGGTGAATATCCAACTTACTTTTAACCATTAAAATGAATCACGTTATGAAGCGAACAATTACTCTTATTGCACTGGTTGCTGCATTGCTCATCCCGAGTACGGCCAGCGCTCAACGCATGCCCGCCAAGAGCAGCATGAAGTTGTCACAATTCAAGGCTCCCGCTCGTGCCTTGGCCGAGGAAGAGCCCATCATGGATGTCCCCGAGGGCACTCTGTATGACAACATGTACGCTACATCGTTTGCCTACGGCCTGGGTTGGGGCGACATTTACATCCAGGATGTGGATGGCGGCATCGGCAAGGTGGTAGAGGGCACCGACGGCAACCTCTACATCTACAATCCCATTTCACAGGGCTACATCTGGTTCTCCATCCTGCCCTGGATCAAGGCTGAGCCGGCAGGTGACGGCAAGTATGTAGTGAAACTGCCGCAGCTCTACATCATCGATGTGGGCGATCCCTATTATGCTTACTGCATGCACTACGACGAGGACGAAGGCATGCCTGTGGTTGAAGAAGAGGGCGAAATCGAATTCACCTGGCAGGACGGCGTGCTCACCCAGTTGGGCGACAAGTTCATCGGCCTGTGTGACGCTACTGCCGACTGGTTCTACATGGCCGATCAGCACATCGTCTATGCCCCGCAGACCGACGAAATTACTACCCTACCCGAGGACATGTATGTACAGAGCTACACCATGACCTACCTGTCCGACCCCACCGACCTCACCAAGACCAGAGAGACCGTGGTCAGCATCGCTATCGATGGCGAGGACATCTATATGGGTAACCTCAACAACAATAACCCTGACTCCTACATCAAGGGCCACCTCGCTGACGGCAAGGCTACCTTCCCTACCCGCCAGTACCTGGGTCCTGACGCCTACTACAACGGCCACATCTACGTGCTCACCGGCGATGCCTATGTGGACACCGAGACCTACGGCAGCCCCGTGTTTAACTACAACCTCAACGACGAGATCGTTTTCACCGTTGATGAGGGTGCACGCAACATCGTTGCCGAGTGGCCCGCCGCCATGATCACCAACGTCGGTCCCACCACGCTGTCGATTCTCAACGACTACGTTGCTCCCGGCCTGGTAGCATTTGACGAAGTGCCCGCCGTTCCAGCCACTCCCATCTTCACCGTCGAGGACGTTACAGTCAACACCACAACAGGATTCACGGTGCTTCACTTCACCATCCCCACGGTAGATGTTGACGGCAACAAGCTCAACGAGAACAAGTTGTACTACAACATCCTCCTTGACGGCCAAGTGTACACGTTTGACCCCGAGACTTATATCGGCCTGTCAAGCGCCATGACCGACATCCCCTACAAGTTTGAGGACAACATCAACTTTGACATCTACATCAGCAACGGCCGCCACACGGTTTACCTCTACACCACCGACTATGACATCGTCGGCCTGCAGAGCATCTACACCGCCGGTGACGAAGTGAACCGCTCAGAAATCGTCTATGTCAACAATCCCACCCACACTGGCATCAATGAGTTCACCATTGGTGCACAGGTTGTTGACACCCGCTACTATGACCTCACCGGCCGCGAACTGCCCACTGCTCCCGCAACAGGCCTCTACCTGCAGCGCGCCACCTACAGCGACGGCACCACCGCCACCATCAAGGTCGTAAAGTAAAAACTCTGGCAACACAAGTTTGACACTTATAAAGGCCGCGGCACTCAACATGTCGCGGCCCCTTTTTCAGTTTACCTCATTTTCAACACCATCCACACCATCTCTTCTCCCCTAAGGAAACAACAGATTAATCTGATAATTCTGATTGGGATTCTCACACATCCGCCCGTCACAACCTAAACCGCCTAACCTCCAACCCATGATAACAGAAATGCCTGCGAAGCCATTTACCTCCGGCTTTGCAGGCACTCCTTATCAACATGGTAACCTTACAGTAATCTAATTGCTGAGAATAATATCGATAATCACATTGACATCTGCAATGTTCACCTCGCCGTCACCATTAACATCGCCAGCCATATTTGACACACTAGACAAAATCATGTCAATTACAGAATTAACATCTGCTATGTTTGCCTCGTGGTCACCATTTACATCACCTTTTATGTTAAAATTCACATAGCAGACCTCGTTTCTGAGCACATGTCTTGTACCAAGTGCTTCTGCGCAAACGCTGTTTTTCAACTCAACAAAAGCAGGCCCAGTGAAATCATTGGCAGCGGTTAAACTCAATGTCATGATAGCACCATTGTTACCTGTGAAATCTCGAGCGCTGACTGACGAAATATAGATTCTAATCGCTCCATTACTTAACATATTTGATACTATCGTATGAGAAGTGCTCTCTCGAGATGTCAAATCAATAATATACTCGTCATCCTCCATATCAAGCATCAGACCTGCAGGCAGATATAAATCTGTCTGCAAGCCACAATATGCCGTATCATTACGTAGCAAGACTGGAATCTGCAAAGATTCACCTGCTTTGATATTGAAATCTCCAATATAGAGTCTATCCCTTCCTGTTAAGGTAAATACACTTAACAATAGCAAAACAATAGATATAATTGACTTATTCATAGTTTAGAACCTTACTTTTATTGCTTTATCTTTGAAATGAATGATGTAAATGCCTTCCACATCAGTTGGATATACATTATGACCAACTTGAACAAAATACTCATCTACGATTCTACCGTCAACTGCTATGAGTTGTACATAACCCTCAACAGGAGTATCAACAATAATGTTGCTATTCTCAACATAGATACGAATGTCATCAATCAACTCATACACTGAACTCGGTTCAACATATTCTATGCATGAGGCATCAAAGCTTTGACTATTCAAGTTGCGCTCTGCAAATAGGATGTCTGAGAATTCAATATCAGTGCCCGGGAGATAGTATCTGTCTGCTTTAAGCCTTAATTTCAACAATTTTGGGCAAACGCCATCCACCTCGTCATCAGAGAAAGAAGTACCTAGCAAACGGATTTTACCATCAGGCATCAAAGCAGTTACTAGTCCAAGATTAGCAGCATCTTCTCCTAATGAGGCTTCAATAAGTTCCAAACCACGAGGCAACTGCAAATCCATCTGGAATCCAGCAAAATTGAAGTCACCGACAATTCCAAGATTGATTTCCCTCTCGTCACCAGCATTCAATCTCAACACTTCACAGAATATACGGTTTTCCACCCCTCCTCGGATGGGTGCTTGCCTTATTGTTATCGGTTTTAACTCAAGTGCAATATTGGTGATGCCCACAAGATCAACTACATCAAGTGAGTAATTGTTATCGACATTAGCGGCATCAGAATAGAACGGTGACGGGGACTTACCTAGAATCTTACTTGCTGTAGCTGCGTGGTCTGCAATATCGACAATCGCATTTGCATCCGCATCACCTACTATGTAATAGAAGCGAACTGATGTGGAAGTATTATTCAATGCATGTCGTGTCTCATCTGCCTCAGACGCAATTATATTTGAAATACCAATAGTGTAATTTCCAACATTGTGTAATTGTGGTAATAGCATATTCATGTGAACGAGAACCCCATCATTGCCTTTTAGGTCCTTTGCCGACGACGAAGTAACAAGTACACGGTATTTCCCATTGCTCAACTGGCTCACAGAAACACTATGGGTTCGTGTTTTACGGGCATCATCCAACCATACATCAGGCACACCATCAACGAAATTAAACGACACATCATTAGGCAACGACACGTCAAATTGAATACCAGAAATCAAATTTTTGTTGATTAATGTTACTGGGAGATCAACAACTTGAGTTGACGAACCCCTGATATGTGACAAGGTATCGAGTGTGATATAATAATCAGGCAACACTTCTACCGTACAATTAGCATAAACATTACTGCCATCAGTTGCTCTAGCCCTGATGTAAGTTGTTCCATCAGAAATAGCTGTAACCAAACCATTATTATCAGCTCGAGCTATAGATGTATTACCCGAGCTCCACGATAATACCTTATTGGATGCATTGTAGGGCTCCACGTCAGCTATCAATTGTGCCGTTTCTCCTAAGTGCATAACAAGTTTGCTTTCGCTGAGTGTGATTGATGTGACATATTGCTTGATCACCGTCACTTGACACGTTGCGCTTAAGTTACTACCATCGGTTGTTGTTGCCTTAATCGTGGCCGTTCCTGGATTAACAGATGTGATATATCCATTACTATCAACTGCAGCAACATCCGTGTTGCTGCTGGTCCAATGTAATGACTTGTTCGTCGCATCACTTGGAGTAATCGTTACAGTTAATTGTACTGATTCCGGCAGCACGAGAGATATGTTGCTCTCATTCAGCGTAATACTCTTCACTTTCCTGAGAACGGTTACCTCACATGATGCACTAAGGTTCGTGCCATCAGTAGTAGAGGCTTTGATGGTCACAGAACCAATAGATACAGGTGTCACAAGACCATCATCATCCACTATAGCAACAGATGTGTTACTTGAGGTCCATGTCACATTTTTATAGGAGGCATCAATAGGCGATATAGATGCTATAAGTCTGAAGGTTTCATTGACATCTAACGTTAAACTCGTTTTATTCAAGGAAATTGACGTAACAGGAATTAATAACACTGTAATCTCGCAAGAAGCACTCAAATTAGTTCCATCAGTTGTCGTTGCTTTTATTGTTGCATTCCCCTCCTTCTTAGCTGTAACAAGTCCCTCATTATTTACAGTTGCAACACTATTATCACTTGAAGACCATTGTACTGTCTTGTTTGTTGCAACGCCAGGTAAAACTGTTGCAGTCAGCATAAAATATTCGCCAACATTTAGATTCTTATATGTCGCATTAAGACTTATACCGTCGGCCAAAATATTACCTTCTGAATCTAGTCCGTATGCTCTAGAAAACTTATTCCAATAATTAGTAGTTTTATAAGTTTCAAGAGACTGATATGGGACAAAAAGAGTAGAGCTGTTATACGTGGACGAGTTGAAACAGTTACTCTCCTCCATCACGGGTGGCAATTCAGCAAAACAATAGACTGACTGCAATCCAGTGCAATAATTGAAAGCATTCTTACCAATTGTCCTCAAAGAATTTGGTAATGATATAAATTTTAATGCAGAACAATCATAGAACGCAGAACTCTCTATAGATATCACTGAATTTCCCATACTTAATTCAGTCATACAATTACATCCATAAAAAGCGAAGCCTCCAATTGAATTGACAGCATTTCCTATAGTGACCGTTCTTAGTGTAGTTAAGTCCTTCGCGAAATAAGCAGGAATTCTTTGGACTTCATCACCAATTTGAATGGACGATATAAAAGTTCGCGTAAAAGGAAGATAAGATGAATTAAAATCAGTACAGGACATTGCATTAAAGTGAAGTTCTGTCAATGATGAGCAATATGCAAAAGCATGTCTACCGATGGATGAGACAGTACTAGGGATAGTAATACTTGTCAATTGAGTCAAACCATATACGAAATAGTTTGGAATCGTTCTAACACCATCTCCAATGTTTATTATTTTGATATTGAGATCGTTAAAGGGGCGATCACTATCAGTTCTACTAAAACCATCACAAGATATTGCATTATAATTAAGAATATTTAATGATGTACATCTTTGGAATGCAGCATTGCCAATGGATGTTACCGAATTGGGTATAGTCATCGTCGTTAGTCCTGAGCAGTTATAGAATGCCGAACGACCAATTGATGTGACGGAATTGGGAATAGTCACATTCGTTAGTCCTGTACAGTCCGAGAATGAGAATTCGCCAATGGAAGTCACTGAACTATTAAAGGAAATATCGGTAAAATTACTACATCCAACAAATGCGTAATCCTTAATTGCAGTTATAGTACTAGGGATTGCTAAAGACTTTATTTCTTCACCATTCAAAGTTAAATGATGAGCAATACTACAAGGGTTTGAGTATTCACCTTCAAAGGAAATCCTACACCAAGCTTCAAGGTCATCGATATTTACGTTCGTCAATCCAGAACACCCATAAAAAGCGTACGTGCCCATATAATTCACCGAGCTAAGAATATGGATTGAAGTTAATGCACTACAACGAGCAAAAGCCTCGAATTCGATTGACCGTATCGAGTTTCCAAAAGTCACACTAGTCAAACTTGTACAACCATCAAATGCATTAGTCCCGATGTATTCAACGTTATCGTCGACTAATATACTTGTTAGATTTGTACAATTTCTGAATGCTTTGGATCCAATTCCAGTAACTTTATAAGTAGTGAAATTTTTATTGACTGTGTAAGGAATTCTCACAGAACCAGAATACGGGTTAGAACTCGGAGCGGGAGCAACTACAACTTCACCACTATAACCTGAACGGTAATTATAATATATGCCATCTACCTCAAAATCAAATGCAAATAATGGTGTGGCACACAATACCATCAGTAGAAAAAATAGATTTTTGATTATTCTCATTTGGATGTGATTTTAAACGTGTTAATATCAAATAATAGTACAAGCATCGAACTCCTATCTTCGCATACAATCCTTATACTATGTTCCTCAAAAAAGTTATTATGATGAATAATAGGCATACATTTACGTGTGTCTAGAAATAATGAACAGTTTGTTATTACCATAGGAGACGGATGTCCATATCTATTGTAATTTCCACAAGAAAGGAACATAATCGGATAAACCGATTCATTCTTAAGCAACTGGAATAAAGTATCATGAAATGAATATCCAGAACCATGGTGAGGAATTTGAATCATAAGAATATTATAACATCTTTTACCTAAATGATTCGAAATGCGCCCAACAATATCATTATTAAATGATGCATCTCCAGTATAAAAACAACCATTGGGAGAATGACTACCTTCACTACGGTTTATTCCTGTTTCATGAAGTCCTGAATAAACCATCAATGAGTTAGTATTAATTGATTCTATGGGTGTTCTTGATTTGAGCATATTCTGAAAATCCTTGTCTCCAATCCTACTATTTAATTCAGATTCACTTATTTGAAATGTATTCACAATACATTTCAACCTCTCATCATAAAAAAGATTATATGGAATGTACTCCCACATTAAAGACATTCTACTCAATGACTTCATTGTAATTAATGTACCACTGTCAATAATAGGCTCCGACTCTTCAACATTTACAGGCGTACTCATTTGTTTTATGCCTTTATCGATACTCTTTACACAAATGACATGTGAACCTGAGAAATATGTCTCAGGACTTTCAATAAGTTTTTCAAGATTACCACCTTTATTCCTTGGTCTTAATGCTGCTAATAGAAGTAATCTTGTATTATCGTTGTACAAAGGAATCACCACATGCTTAATATTTGTCAGTTCTTTTAGTTTTGCAATGCCATTAATGTGATCTTCATGGAAATGAGATATAAATAAGATATCAATATCTTGTTTGCCTTTAGTGCAATCGAACATATTATCAACTTCACGTATAATTCCTTTCATATTTGAAGTTGAGCCACAGTCATAGACAACTGTAGCAATTCTTTGATTATCTTCATCGAAGAATTGCTCCGTATAGAAAGCACCTTGACCTATCGGATGTATATACCGAATGAGTTTCATACAATTCTCTTGACGCAATAAATATTAATTCACTTTCGGTTAAGCAATTACCCTTATAGAAAAAACGTTTGTACTTGCCTCAAATATAAGACCTATACGCCATATCTTATCACTTATCAAGTAACGCATATCAACATTACTAGGTTCATCAACTAGATTGCTTCTTTTCAAGATAACTTCACCTTAATTTCTATGATTGTTCAGAGACTAGATTAGTTCTTTCATGAATAGGACTTTATGATGGCTTCTCCCGAAGCCTTATTATTGGGAACAATTACCATCTCATGCAAATCATTTATTCTGTTTTTTACCCAATCGATATATTCTTCGTCACTCATGTTCATTTTTGCTTTGTTCCAGCGGCTCCCATGCTGGTTCATTTTACAATAAAATATGGTATGAGCATAAAAATAAGCGCGGGAGTCTGTTATTGTTACTCGTCCCGCTCTCAGGGGCTCTCGCATTGCCCATCGAAGTTGAACGAGCAACGCAGAAACCCACGCAGAATATGGCTTTGCCTAATCTGACAAATAATCATATTCAGCATTGGGCATCTACCGTTGCTTCATCCTTGACTTCGATTTAGAATTTGCGAGATTCCTGAGAGCCAAGTACAAAGCGCCAATAAACGCCTTTCTTTATGTCATGTGTTCTCTGCTATGCGTCCGACTCCATCAAAGAGCGGACTACCGACAAAGAACAACTGCAAATATAGTCATTATTTCACAATTTCACCCAACTTGCATGCATTTATTACAATTAAAATTGAAACGATATGATTTTTTCGTATTTTTGCTTAATTAATAGGAAAACGACAGAACTGAATGGTCCATAATGATTCTATTTTCCATCTTTCTCACTCGATTGATTCTGTCTTCTCTTAGGTTGGCATTATGTTATACCTCAGTCAGCAGGAATGCCATGTACAATGGCAAGGTCAACAGCAATCCATCGCGGCCCACATTGTAGTCTCCAACCTTAATGGCAGAATCGACATGGTAATGCTCAGGATGCTTCAATACGGTCTTCAAGGACTTGGCGTTGCCTGTGGTTGCTTTGCATTCCAATGGGCAGCACTTGCCTTTGTAGCGAATTAAGAAATCAAGTTCCAAACTCTCACCTTTCTGGAAATAATAAAGTGATCGACCCATCTTCCCAAGTATATCAGCAACCAGGTTTTCAAAGATGGCACCTTTATAGTCGAGCATATCACCCTGCAGAATGCTCCATGCCGTTCCCTGTTCCAACATAGAGACAAGCAAACCAATGTCAGCCATATATACCTTGAAGCAATCAGGAATAGCATTCCCTGCAAGGGGCAACTCGGTAATTCTGGTATTGTGACACCGACGAATGATTCCTGCGTCCTCTATCCATTGTAAACTGCTCCGATATTGAGCTGAACGCGCACCCTTTTTGATAACAGAATACTGGAATTTTTTGTTATCCTTTGCAAGTTGAGCAGGTATTGACTCAAAACAATCCCTAATGCGTGCTTTATCTTCTGTTAGAGCATATTTCAACATATCTGCTTTATAATTTTCGATAATACTATGCTGAACAGCAAGCACATCATTCATATTATTCGTTTCAAAAAAGGTACTGACTGCTTCAGGCATACCACCGACAACAACATATCGCAATAATAGTTCACGCATTCGATGATGTATTGCCTCATTAACTGGTTCTTCTCGTTCCAAGCATCCTTTCAAATAGTCAATATGTTGCTGCTGAACACCATTGGCCCACAACCATTCTTCAAAATCCATTGGGTACATATCGACGATATGTTCAAATCCTACTGGAATTGAAGCATTAAGATCCTCATTTCTGTATCCATTAACACCTAAAAGAGACCCAGTGCATATTACATCGAAACGACCATCTATTTTGAAAAACTTGAGTGAGGCCCTGGCCCTAGGGCATTCTTGTATCTCATCAAAGACGATGCAGGTTTTTCCTGGAATAAATTTAGTACCAGGAATGCCAACACTCATGTTCAGTGTTAAGGTGCCTACATCAAGGGCTCCAGCAAAAAAAGCACAATACTCGTCATGTTCATGGAAATCAAGATAAACTACACATTCATAGTGTTTGCTAGCAAAATCCATGACCGAACTAGTCTTGCCACACTGACGACATCCCTTGATTACCAATGGTTTTCGTTTAGAATTCTCTTTCCAATGTAAAAGTATATTTTCTATCTTCCTTCTATACATTGCTGATTGTCAAATATTTATTATAATATTTACACTTTTTACGGCGACTTTTTGCCACAAAGACACACTTTTTACGGCGACTTTTTGCTACAAAGATACACTTTTTACGGCGACTTTTTGCCACAAAGATACACTTTTTGCGGCGACTTTTTGCTACAAAGATACACTTTTTGCGGCGACTTTTTAAAAAACTTCGTACTTAAAGGCGAATACAGTAAAATAGAATCTGAAAATATTTGTGTACTGTTGTAAAAAACACATTGAGTTTTGAACCTTTTATTGCCATTATGCCCAAAAACGTTATCTTTGCACTTCGGAGTAGAACTTTGAAACGATGAGGTCATGATCAGTTATTGGAAATGCAAGGATGGATTTGGGGAGATTAATCAGTGGAAATCGGGGTGCTGGATCAAGGTTACCAAGCCGACTGCTGATGATCTGGCGTTATTGAAGGAACGCTTTGCGGTGCCCAACTTTACCCACGATGCCGAGGACATCGAGGAGCGCCCCCGTGTGGATCACGAGGACAACTGGACCCTGGTGTTTGTACGCGTGCCAAATAAGAGCATTGACGAGGATGGCGAGACCATGTTCTCGACCGCGCCAATAGCCATCCTGATACGCGACGATGTGTTTATCACGGTCAATTATTATGATAATAAGGTGCTTGACGATTTCATCCGTTGGAGCAACCAACGCCGCATCAACAACTGCAAGGGCTATGACCTGTTGCTGTCGCTGATGCTGTCCACGTCGGTGTGGTACTTGAAGTACCTCAAGCAGATGAACGGGATGATGAGTGCCGCCGAGGAGCGCTTGGAACGGAAGATGGACAATGATGAACTGATGCGCACGATGGGCATGGGCAAATATCTGATTTACTTCATGACCTCCATCAAGGGCAATGCCACTGTACTGGCTCGCCTCAAGATGCGACTCCGCACTTTGCCCCATGACCAGGACCTGCTCGAAGACGTTGAGATTGAGACGCAACAGGCCCTTGACACTGCCAGCATCTATAGCGACATCCTCAAGCGCCAGCAAGAGGCCTATTCGTCGGTTATCGGCAATAACCTGAACCGCATCATGAAGACGCTCACCGTAGTGACCATCCTGCTGATGATTCCCACCGTGATTGCAGGCTACTACGGCATGAATGTGCCCAACGGCATGGAGGAATGGGGGCTAGGATTCCCATGGGCACTCGGCATCTCGATCGTGCTGATGGCGCTCGTTTACTTTTTCATCCGTCACAGCAAGTTCTTCAAATAACCAATTAATCCAGATAAGCCTATGCTTACCTGGATTAACTATAGGTGGATTATCAATGACTATTTAACGCAGCGCAAACGCGGTGCCACCCACGCCCACGAGTTGCTGATAAGCCAGCACGCCAGGCTGTGAGAGCTCGACACGGGTATAGCTGCCGTCACGGGTGAGGATGTCGACGTGGGTGTCGTCGATAAAGTTGAACAACTTCACCTCTTCGCCGTTGTTCTCTATGGACCAGGAGTTGTCTTCAGCATCAAAGTTGAAGCGGGTCACCTGCTTGGTCGTCATGTTAGTGATGGTGTAGCCCTGCTCATTGCTTGCGACAAGATACTGGGCATTCTTTCCATCCACTACCTGGGTCTTGTTCTGAGCCAATGCGGGATTGGAGCCTGACCAGAATTCAATGCTGTTAAGGATGAGCAAGTCTGCAGCAAAACTCAACTCATAGACAGGAAGAATCCACATGGCCACAAACACAAGCTCGTTGACGAACTTGTCGCCCACATTGTCGTTCCAGTTTTTTACCTTATTGAAGAGGGCAAAACTGCCAATACATGACTGCATCATCATTGACGCAGAAAGAGCCACTACGGTGGCAATGATAAATTGTTTCTTTCTCATGACATTTATCTCATTAATTGGTTACACTATTATTTCTTGTAATTTTTCTTATATAGATCGTAACAGTTGAGCACCTTGACGACATAGTCAACCGGCTCAGTGCCTCGGCAATAACCATTGGAGCAAACGGAGTCATTGTAATACTCGGGATCCATCTTCCACAACATCGCCTGCTCCACATTTTCATTCCACACGCGTGGATTGAGTTCATACTTGCGTGCCAAGGCGATGGCATCGGTCACATGGCCCGAACCCGCGTTGTAGGCCGCTAGGACAAATTTGATGCGGTCACCAGGTCCCGTCTTGCTGCGCATGATGCCATCCAGTTCCCGCAAGATCTTGGAAGCTATGCGGATGCTCACCTCCGGGTTGCCAAGTTCGTTTTCCTGCGCGCCAAAGGATTTGGCCGTGCGAGGCATGACCTGCATCAGACCACGGGCACCCATCCACGAGGTCGCGTCAGGATTAAAGCCTGATTCAGAATAGGCGATGGCAGCCAAGAGTCGCCAGTCCCACCCGATTTCCTTGGCATACTGCTTGAAAATGGGATCATAGGGCGAAATGGCGCCTGGAGGAGTGATGGCCAGCGTGTCTACCTTAACCGAGTCGGGTTTGGGACCACGGTTCATCTCGAAGTAGTGTTTCAAGGCCTGCTTGGAGTACTCCTGGGCATTGCTGCTTGCGGCCCACAGGTTGATGCTATCGGCCAGCCACTGTTCATGCTTGGAAACTGCCCATGACGAGCGTTGCTCAAATCCCACCCTCAGCTGGATATTGATGCTGTCATAGTAAGTCAGATTCATCTGGGCAATATCACTATCCACGATGGTAAAGTCTATTTCACGCCTCGAGACACGCTGTATCAGCTCGGTGGGAAGGGCCTGCTCGCCCTCGACCACATGGATGTTGATTCCGCCGCCCACCTCGTTATCAAGGTTACGGAGACGCGATTCATACTTGGAGCCCTTCTCGACATACACCTCGCGTCCGATGAGTTGTGTCACATCATGTATCATCCCCACGCCACTGTGCTGCACCAGCACCTGATGGGTCTCGTTAACGGCGCCACAGTGCAGAACCCGTGACTTATACTCGGCCGTGACAGGAATCTCGCAAGCGAGCACATCGACCATCTTTTTGTCGAGCATTTTCAACAGGTCGGGCATGCTGCGCGCCACCTTGAAACGCAGCATGATGCCATGGGAACGCGCAAAGTCACAAATGCGGTCATAGTCATAGCCCATTGTGTCACCCTTGAGAATAAAGAAACCCGTAGGGCTATAAAGCGTACCCACATTCAGTGTGTCGGGCAGCTGATGCTGCGGCACCGCAGGCTGCCTGTTGCCGCCACAAGACAAGGTCAGTGACAGCATGATCACTAAGGTCAGTAAGGGTATGATGCCGCGCATGACACTTTACTGGATATTGGGAACTATAAACAGCAGATAGATGAGTACTGCAGGCGCGACGAGCAGCAGACTATCAATACGGTCCAGAATGCCTCCATGGCCAGGCAGAATATTGCCCGAGTCCTTCACACCGACAGTGCGCTTGATCAGAGATTCCACCAAATCGCCGAAGGTGGCGAATACCGCCACAATCACACTCATGCCCACCCATGTTGCCAAGTCCGGCACCTGGAAGAACTCGTCAAACCAGTTGTGGGTAATATAGGCGCCAGCGACACAAGCGATGATGCCGCCGATGACACCCTCCCATGATTTTTTAGGCGAAATGCGCTCGAACAGCCGGTGGCGACCGAATAGCATGCCGAAGCAATAAGCGCCCGTGTCATAGAGCCAGATGAAGATGAACACGCCCAGCAGCAACCGCGGCGCGGTAATACTCATGATACAGTTGAGCATCGAAACGGGTAACGCAATATAACCTAATGCAAAGAATGAACGCTCGAGACTACGGACGGCATTCTGCTGCGGACGATAAAGCTGCACGATGGTACGTATCAGCAGATAAGAGGCAATGGGCAACAGCCACATGGCGCGGGATTGCACGGTTGTCCCCTCGTAGTGCATATAGAAGGAGACAAACAGGCCCACACCACCCAGCATGTCGATGATATTCACGAGCCAAGACTGGGGAGCGTCGTCCTTAGCCATCGTCACCATCTCACCCATTCCCAACACAATCAGGAGAGGAAACACCAGCAGATACATCACTGGCGAATTATCGAGCAGCAGGATGGCTCCGACAATCAGGGCAATGTAGGCAGCTCCCGAAATGATGCGTTTAATCACATTTATCATGAGTGTAATCTTTATTGGGTGCAAATGTACAATTTTATCATGAATTGAGCAACATCACAACAGCGTGTTGAGAAAAAAACCGCCCAATGTGGATGCCGCACCTTAAACAGGAAACCTCCCCACAGCACACATGGCGGGAAGGTTTCAATTTCCTTGGAGAGGGGGCGACTCGTCTTAATTGACAATCATCGACTCTAAGCCTCTCGGTAACTCGGCGTTAAACTCGTAAGCGCGGGCGAACTGTTTGATGAATTCAATCGTTGACCTCTTGGGGCGCTTTACTGTAGTCAGAACGTCATTTTCATTGTTAGTCGAAGTAGTCATTTTATGCATAGGCAGTCCATTTTTTATTTGTTACAATTTCATAACGCAATGAGACCGCCTAATATTATATCGATAGCGAGTTTTTAGATTTTTTTTCTTTTTCCAACAAAAAAGCCTTGCGGCTAACCAATAGCGGCAAGGCTCAGACATAGTTATGAAAAAAAACTACTAATTACCCCTTTATTCTGTCAAGCGGTCAAGGACGGTTCTTACCAGGTCCTCGACGGCTGTCTTGTAGTTCGGATTGACGTCGGTGGCCACACGGTTGGCAATAATGGAGCAAACGGTCATCGCACGATGGCCCAGCATGAGGGCCATACCCTGCAAGGCACTGCTCTCCATCTCATAGTTGGTAATGTGACCTCCGTTGTATTCAAATGTCTCAATGCGGCTGTTCAGTTCGGGCTCGGCAAGGTCAAGACGCACACGCCTTCCCTGGGGGCCATAGAATCCCACTGCCGAAATCGTATAGCCACGCACCATGTCGTCACGGCCGATTCTCTCTACGAGCCAGGGATCGGCATCGACAACGTAGGGCTTTGCAAACAACTTGTTCCACTTGACGTACTCGCAGAACTTTTGCTCAAAGTCAAGGTCGGCGACCTTGTTGCGGTCAGCATAATAGTTGATGACGCCATCAAAGCCGATGGCCTTAGAAGCAATCACGGGAGTGCCTACGGGAACGTAGGGCTGCAAGCCGCCAGAGGTGCCGATGCGCACGATGTTAAGGGTGCGGTGCTCAGGCTTGGGGGTGCGTGTCTCAAAGTCGATATTAGCCAGGCCATCAAGCTCAGTCATCACGATGTCGATGTTGTCAGGGCCGATGCCGTGGGAAATCGCCATGATGGGCTTGCCGTGATAGGTGCCACCGATGGCGTGAAACTCGCGGCTGGAAGTCTCCCAGTCACGGGTGTCGAAATAGGATGCGATCATGGTCACACGGCCAGGGTCGCCACAGACGATGATATTGTCGGTCAGTTGTTCGGGCTTCACATGGATGTGAAACGCTGAGCCATCATCATTGATGATAAACTCTGAATCGGGGATTCTGTCTGTATTCATATCGTTGTGTAATTTAGAACTCGTTTTTGATAATAAAAGAAAATGTAAAGGTACAACATTATTCTGGATTCGCAATGCAATGTGGCTTAAAAAAGATTAAAACGACACAAAGTCTAGAGAATGGCGTACCTGCAGCCGGGAAGCGTAGTGATGACTTTTTTACAATCGAGCTCGACAAGGGTACTCATGAGTTTATAGACCGGGAGGTGGAGCACCTCGGCAAGCGTATTGAGATGGATCTCGCCCTGGTCACGGATGACATCAACCACAGCCTGCTCCTCCTGGGTCAAGTCAGGGAAGAGGTTCAGTTGTTGAGGCTCTGGATTGAGGGCCTCCCAGCGCATGGTGGACAAGAGGTCGTCGGCACAGGTGATGAGTGCCGCCTTATTGGTAGCGATGAGTTTATTGCACCCCATCGAGAATTCATCACCGCAACGGCCTGGGACAGCCATCACGTCGCGGTTGTAACTCATGGCCAGCGACGCCGTAACCAAGGCGCCGCCCGAGCCTGCCGACTCAACAACCACGGTGCAGTCACTCAACGCGGCCACAATGCGGTTGCGTGCCAGGAAGTTGCTCTTCTGCACCACGTCCTGACTGGTATAATCGGTCACGAGCATGCCTCCGTGCTTGACAATGGCGATAGCGTCTGAACGGTGCATGGCGGGATAGATGCGGTTGAGGCCCCGGGGCAAGACCGCCACCGTGGATACACCATGCTTGAGTGCAGCACGATGAGCAGCGATGTCGATGCCATAGGCCAAGCCACTGACCACGACCAAATCGGGCAGGCGCTGAGCCAGTTCCCCGATGAGCGTGTCACAGAAGCGGATGCCATATTGCGTCGCATGACGGGTGCCGACAACACTAATGATATGCTTTCCCTCCAGGTCACACTTACCGAGAGAGTAGAACAAGGCCGGTGCATCGGGTGCCTCCAGCAAGCGGTGCGGATAGCCTTCGTCAGCAAAATAAGTAACATTGATGCCATGCTCCCGCACGAAGGCCTCTTCCTTCACGGCCCGTTGCAGACACTCTTGACGGTAGTCATCACCATAGATCTTACTGCGTCCGTGAGTCAGCGCCCGCAGGTCCTTCTCCTTCATGTCAAAGAACTGCTTCTCGCTGCCCACCACGTCAAGCAGCTTGCGCGCCACGTCCACCCCCATGCCTTGCAGGTTGGCAAAGGCGATGCGGTACGTCAGTTGGGTATATCCGTTTGTGTCAGCCATTCTGCCCGAAATATTTGGCCAGACGTGCCGCCAGGTCATCCCCACGGTTGATGCGTCCGTTCTGCTCCATGCACACGATGGTCACCACCGCACTCACGACAAGCTCGCCACTCCCCTTCTTGAAAATATCCTGATGGAAAATGAAGCGGGCGCCCTCACGTTCAATCCACAGGGCGCTCAGCATGACGTCGCCACTACGCAGGGGGACGTGATAATCGATGGTCATGCGACGGACCACAGGCACGAGGCCCTCGCTGGTCAAGCTGCCGAAGGGGATGCCCTCCTGCTTGACAAAGGCGTGCCGCGTGTGTTCCAGATAATGCAGATATATGGCATTGTTGACAATGCCCTCGCTGTCGAGTTCATAGTCACGCACGGCAATCTCAAGCGTGAAGAAATATTTGTCCTGATTCATCATTGGTCGATGCGGTTTAGGGTGACAAAGGTAATGAAAAAGCTTTAATCGCCCAAAACCCGCGAGGGCGTCTTTTGCGCTATCCCCCGAAAATGAAGCCTGCCCGCGGGCTCTTGTCGAGCGGGCGGGCAGGCAGTGTTATTGTTGATTGGTCTCAGTTGATTACTTCAACCAGTCCTGTACCTTGTCGTTGGGGACCATGCGCTCCTCAAACACGTAAGCGCCAGTCTTCTCGGAGCGGACCATCTTGATCACCTTGCTCCATGAGCGTCCTTCACCAGTCTGAAGGGTTGCAACTACTTTCTTTGCCATAAAATTATATAGTCGATTAAAGGGTTGTTATTACTTGATCTCCTTGTGAACGGTCATGCGTTTCAGATAAGGATTGTATTTCTTGAGCTCCAAACGCTCGGTGGTGTTCTTGCGGTTCTTGGTCGTGATGTAACGGCTGATGCCGGGAACGCCAGTGCCCTTCTGCTCGGTGCACTCCAGAATGACTTGCACGCGGTCGCCTTTTGCTTTCTTTGCCATAATACTGTTACTCCTTTTTTACTTGTTGATAACCTGGATTTCGGTGAGGTGACCCTCCTCGGCAGCCTTCTTGAGCGCTGCGTCGAGACCCATCTTGTTAATGTTGCGCAAGCCTGATGCTGATACGGTCAAGCGAATCCACTGTCCCTGCTCGGGCCAGAAGAACTTGCGGTTGAAGACGTTAACGTTAAATTTACGTTTCGTCCTGCGCTTGGAGTGCGATACGTTGTTGCCCGTGATCGCCTTCTTTCCGGTGATTTGACAAACTTTAGACATAGTTTCTCTAGTTTTGTTTAGTTATTGTTCTTGTTTTACATTTTCTCGTTCTGGACTCGCGCTACATGCCTGCCTGCACACAAAAAACACAGGCGCAGCACAATATACCGGGTGTGGACATCCCAACGTGGAGAGGGCGCTCATCCCCACCGGTGTGAGAAGCCCACCGGCATAAAAGGGTTGAACAACAGTTAGGTGTCTCGCTCGTTTAAATATCGTCCTACGCTTGAGTGTCAGGCACTTAGCATCATAGCCTTGACATCGAAGTTTCAACGATCAAGTGTCACACTCTTGACTTGACTAACGCATGAGCATCAATGGTCAGCAAGACATGTGCCGCGAAATCGGCTGCAAAGATAGATACATTTTTTGAACTACACAACACATTTACAACACTTTTTGCCGATTTTTATCCAAATACCCCTTCCTGAGCCGCTAAAAAAATGCGCTCCGCCGGCAGGACGAAGCGCATGGATGAATCTCCTCGAGTCAGTGCTCGGGCTTGCGGTTACTCCCCGCCCAACAGCACGTCGATCAGGCGGGTGACGTCGGTGATGGTCAGCATGTGGTCGCCGTTCATGTCGGCCGATCCTCTCACTCCACCTTCCATCAGCAGCGCGTCAATCATGTTGGTCACATCATTGATGGCAACCAAGCCATCAGCATTGGCGTCGCCATTGGGCTGGTCGGCTGAGCCATTGAGGTGAACCACGATCAGGGGCACACCCGCATCAGGGCAATAAAGGTTGAGCGTCGCATGATGCGTGCCGCTGGTCAAAGGTGTGTAGCTGATGCGCACGTTACAGGTGTTCACAATACCGCTTGACTTCACTATCATGGCACGGAAACAGTTATCGCCCTCTATCGTCACATCATAATTGCCCAGAAGAAGGCCATCAAGCCCAACTAAGTCCACCATCGCGCCTCTATCTACAGGGAGATTGGGATCGGTCGGCACTTCAACGTCAGCAAAGTAGGCAATCTCGACGGATGAGTCGGTCCCGCCCACACTGGCTGCATAATAACGCTGATTGTTGTAACCATAAATCGTACTCTGCATTAGAGGATCGGCAGTAATCGGTATCACGAGGTCATCAGCATTGCCGCTGGTCAATACCAGGTTGGCACTACCCGACCACTTGGACGTGGGGCTATACTTCACCGTCACGGAAACACCGCTAGCCGCTTTCTCGGGTGTGATGGTCTTGGGATTCACATCATATTGGCTGGCATATCGGCCATCGATGGCAAGAGTGATGTTATCCTGGAGGTCTGTGCCTGTTACCCTAACCGTCTTGGACACGGGGTAGCCCACATTCACCTGTCCGAAATCCAAGGCATCGACATTGGCTTCAATAACAGGGTTAGCCCATGCAAACAGGCCGGCGAGCATCATCGTCAATAAAAGTAAAAAGCTTTTTTTCATAATTGTAAACATTAAATATTAATAGCCCCGCCTTACCGAATAACCGTTTACGGAGCGGGTACCCATGAATCAATCGTTGACTTCTCGATGCAAATATAACATTATTCCTCAATAACATGACATGATTGGGACAAAAATTTACACAAATGCCCGTTTTAGTAAATAATGGTGTCAAAAAAATTTACAATTCATCTCCTTTCAGCAGTTTCATGAAGACTATGGCCCTTCAGTCTGTCCATGCGCCCTAAGCCAACTATGCGGCCTTCAAAACCTTAAGAGATACATCAAAAAAGTTATTTACAGAATGAAATAAATTTTTTTTTGAAAATTTTATCATTTTGTTTTGTAAATTCAAAAAATGTGTTTACCTTTGTGCACTCAAGCAAATTCATGAGCTATGGAATGTAAAATTGTTTATCGCAAGCTGTGAAGCCGCGAATGACTTTAAGTGCTTAGTAATGGTTTGTTTTACAGAACGATAACCCAGACTAATTAGTCTGGGTTTTTCGTTTACATCAAGGACAATATTGCCGAGGGACGGTTGAAACGGATAATAACAATGATGGCGTGGAAGTTTCCACGCCATCATTGTTATTTTTAGGGATTGATTTCTTTGTTTAATCCGGGAACTGTTTGTGGGATTAGCGCAGTGATACTACGATGTCATCCTTACCCTCTTCGAAGTTGAGCTTGCCTTCCTTAGCGAGCCAACCCAGGGCGCAATGCATTTCGTTCACTTTGAGCTTAGCAACCTTGCGAAGGTCCTTCAGAGCGAGACCCTTCTTTGCATCGTTCAGGGCGTTCCACACGAGACCAGCCCAGTTACCAATGTTTTCTACGTTCATAAATTTAAACCTTTAATAAAACAATCAATAATATTAATATAGATTTCAAAAATCGCGACAAAGGTAGTTTATTTTTGATTTACAACACAAAAAATCATGCAAAAAGTTATGCAAACTGCCGAAAATAGTTATGCAAATTGTTGCATAGCTTACAAATTGCCACCCAACAGGCGGTACAAAGCCCAGACATGGGCAAAGTCGTCCCGCTGGCCATCGGTCAGCATTTTCACATGAGAGATACCATGATCTCCCTTGAGCTTGATCATGGCCCAATGGCTGTGGGCAAGCGCATAGACCAGATCCTTGTGAGCGGGTTTCAACTCATCCTCACTGGACTCCCAATAGAGTTTACTGTCCAACTTACCGCGCTGCGGGTCGGCAGGGAAGAACGGGTAATCAAAGCCATCGACGTTGAAGGTCAACTCGTCGTAGTTGAGCGGATCATCGGCACAGTATTGCACACAGAGGCGCAAGGGGCCAGGCACACTGTCTTGGAAATCAAAAATGAAATAGACCTCATTGCTGCCCTTCTCACGGTTGACATACTTGGACAAACACTCGTTGCCATCGGTGGTGATGTAAGGCATCAAATCATCGATAGTGGCAGTGACCGGCTCATCGTGCCAGGTCATGCGACGGAGGCCCATGCCATATTCCTTGATAGAGTAGTCAGTATTGATCAATTCATCGACCAGGGCTTGCTCTTCAGGAGTCTTAGTGGTGGCATTCAAGCGATGCCCCTCGACGGCGGCATCATCCTTGACAGCGACAGGAGGCACATCGACAGTCCCCCACACCTCATCGCTGGTGTCCCAGGGGTCGGCCTTGACTTCGGCCTTGCGGGACATCTGCTCTTGCAGTTTCTTTCTCGCCTTGGCGCGTTCACGCTCGGGGTGCAGACGACGAATGCCCGGCTTGATGCTCGGGTCCTTGTCATTATCGTCAGGCATGATACCTGCCAGCCCTATCGGTGCGGCCATCAGTGCGGCCATCAACAGTAATATGAATCTCCTCATCACAAGTGAGTCTAAAGTCTATAACAATGATAATAGCAGCAGTTGGGCTTCAAGGGTGGCACGGGTGATGACACGGTCACGGTCGCCCGGCAACTGCTTGAGTTGCGTAACGACACGGTCACCACACTTGGCGGCCATCCACACGGTGCCCACAGGCTTGGTGGGGGTTCCGCCTCCAGGGCCAGCAATGCCGCTTGTGGCGATGGCGCAATCAGTTCCCAGGGCCTTGCAAGCGCCCTCGACCATCTGTCGCACAACGGGCTCACTCACCACGCCATGGTCAATAATATCCTGCTGCTTGACGCCCAGGAGCGACATTTTCACCTCGTTGGCATAGCTCACCACCGCGCCCTTGAAATAGTCGCTGCTGCCTGCAATGCTGGTAATCTGGTGGGCGATGTTGCCGCCCGTGCAACTCTCGGCAGTGGAGAGGGTAAGCCCACGTTCACGCAGACGCTCACCCAGTATCTCCGGCAGGCGCTTGTCGCCGTCGGCAATGATGTGACCACCCAGGATATCGTGCAACTGCCGCGACAGGCGGTCCATATCTTCATTGATCTGGCGGGCATCGGTCGATGAACCGGTCAAGCGCAGGCGGATGATGCCACCCTCGGGCAGGTATGCAAGATGGATCCCTTCAGGCAGGTTGCGCTCAAACTCATCGAGCTGCATTGCCAACGCCGATTCGATGATGCCTGTAACGACAAAGGTGCGGAACTCGATGTCCTCGCCATCGTTGAAGCGAGCTAACAGCTGCGGGATGACAGCACGTTCCATCATCGCCTGCAACTCAAAGGGCACGCCAGGCATGCTCACCAGCACCTTGCCATCACGCTCAAACCACATCAGGGGCGCCGTGCCCACCTCGTTTTGAATCACACGGCACGACGAGGGCACCATGGCTTGCAAACGGGTGTATTCGTTGAGCTTCAAGTGACGGCGTTCCATCACCTGCATGACGTTGCGTTCCACGTCCTGATTGAGCACCATCTCACCGCCAAAGTAGCGGCACAGCGTCGGCTTGGTGATGTCGTCCTTGGTCGGACCCAGGCCGCCTGTCATCAGCACGACATCAGTCTGGGCGAAGGCGCGGTCGATGGCGAGTTCAATCTGACGGGCATCGTCGGGCACAACCTGCACCGTGTGCACATCCCACCCACGAGGTGTCATGTGCCGGGCGATCCAGCCCGAATTGGTGTCGGTGACCTGGCCGATGAGCAGTTCATCACCGATGGCAATAATGCTGTATTTCATTTTTAGTTTTTAGTCCTTAGTTTTAAGTTGTTAGTCCTTAGTTGTTAGTTTTAAGTTTTAAGTATGGTTACTGTCGCCTGAAAAAACTCTAATCTCTAATCTTTAATCAGTGCGAAGCACTACTTAACGGGAATTTTCCTGGCAGGCCAACCGTAATCCTGATAGAACTTGACGGGCAGTTTATTGTCCTTGACATACTTGGCAATGAAGATTGAGCGCGCCTGCTCACGAGTCTCCTCGTCGCTATTGATGCCATGGAATGCCATGTACATGTCGCCAAAGATGCGCTTGGCGCTCGACAAGTAGTTGCTACCATCCTCTACTTGCTCAAACGAGGTGACCACATAGCCTTTATCGGTTTTCTTAAGAATCATCGCGCCAGGATGCGAACCGCCGGAAACCGTCTTCAGCGTATCGCCAACCACATTGTAGTTAAATACCCAAAAGTCACCCAGCACACGCATGCTTTCATTATCTTGTGGGGTACTAGCGACGACTGTGGGGCAGGGAATGCACACCTCACCTGGAGCATATTGCGAGCCAATAGAATCAACCAGATAGCTACTCAGAGCAGCGAAGAACTCAGGATTCTTCTCAATCATGGCAATAAAAGCGTTATCCGATTCCTCTCTGGTAATGGGAGGTACGGCCTTTCCATTTTTCATACACGTCATGCTAGTGCACAAAAAGAGAGCGATAATCATCAAGAATTTTACCTTTTTCATGTCTCTAAAGTTTAGTTAATAAAGCGATTCTGCAAAGGTACTGTATTTTTTGCGAATTCATCGGGAAACGGGGACATATTGTTACATGATTATTCTAGAATTGCCTCTCAATATGCAGTTCCTTATCGTCCCCAACGGATTTTGTCATAGTCCTGTTTGTTAATCAGCCGCTGCTTGCAGTTATAGCGTGGGCTGAATAAATCCAACGAATCGCGGTAATACACCGTATTGATGCCTCCCACCGTGAAAAGCAGGTGGCAGAGGTTATCTATCATGAACGGGCGATTCACGGCCTGGCGTATTCTGGAAACGACTTCAGGATGCTTATGCTGGAATTGATCGGAGCACCAGACTATGAATGGGATGTCATATTGGTATTTAAGTTTATTGGACGACAACGGGCCGTGGTCTCTGGCACACTGGTCACGCCAATCATACACTTCTTCGCCATGGTCGCTCAGATATACCAGAAAGGTATTATCCTGACTCAGGTGGTCAATAATCTTGTTTATCACATAGTCATTGTAAAGCGTCGCATTGTCATAGCTTGCGATATATGCTTTCTTCTCCTTGGTAATATATGCTTCGTTTCGGTCAATGCTGTCAGCCGTGAAATGGGCAAACCCGTCATGCGGGAAGCGGTTGCTCGCGTCATGATGTTGCCCAAACAGGTGGAAGATCATCAGGTTATGTCTGTTCTGGAGATGACCGACGTTTTCAAAAAAATCCTCGATGAAATCCCCATCCATCTCAAAGGATTTGGTATTGGTCCGGCTATAAGCTATCTTGCTCAGATCAGGATCATAGAGAAAGAAACGCGGAGAGATTTCAAGTTGATTATCCCAGAAGAACACATCATAGCCCGCCTGCTTGAACAATGCGGGGAAATAGGGATATTGATACCATTGCTCCCCTTCGCTCGTATTGTTGCAGCACAACAGGTCACGCAGCACAAGGCTGGTATTATTAGAAGGTGTCACAACATCATTAAAGACAAACAAGCGCCCTTGTTGGGCTTCCCACATCAGATGAGGTGTCGTATTCAGCCGATAGCCATAAAGCCCTGCATGCCACTTGATATAGGACTCTCCTATCACCAAGACCACATTCAAGGAATCGTCCACCTCTCCAGACAGTGACGGGCGTGCCATTTCACTCGTGGTTTGTACAGCCTGCCGCATGTGACTCTCCATGATTGAATTGATGATGACTGCAGCGTAGGTGTTGGTGAACGGGTCAATCGGGTGCTTCATGTAAGGGATATCATCGGGCGATGTTGACTTGCAGATGTCCACATAAACCCTGGCGGAGTAAAGCCCAAAGGCCAGAATCGGCACAATCAAGGCAGCAAGTGGCTTATAATGAGCAGAAAGGAATCTCGTATTGAAGAAGGCTTTAAGCCGTTTCCATACATATTCCAGGATGATGATAAGCGCCACATACAGCACAACATACTTGATGGTCGGAATGGCGGCATCGGACAACAGGTACTGATGAACAAACTCACTGGTTTCTTTACTATTGGTCTCGGACAGCAGGCCTAAATAGGTGGCACAGATGCGTTGGCCAAAATTGTGCAACAAGAAGTGCTGAGTTGCAGCGGCAGCCAGCGATAGGAGATAAAACAGATATTTCAGGAACCTCTTTTTGCAAATAAGGGCCGCACAGACATAGGCCATGGTGAACCAGATCGCGAGATGCCCTAATGAACACATCAACGAAGGAGCATGCGGGTCCAAACTGTTCACGAGACGCACATGCATCATGTGAATCGCATTAACGGCCCCCATCAGAAAAATAAAAATCAAGATAAAAGGCAACTCTTCAACCACGGGAGTGGCCAAAGAGCGGACAAACTGTGAGAACTTGCCCCCGATACCTTGTAATCTTGATTTTGTCGCCTTCTGCATCAAAATGGTCCGGTTATGCCTCTGAACATTATATTAATGTGATGCCACAAAGGTAGTATTTTATTGCGGAGGGACAAAATTTTGCGGCTCTGCAATAATGGTGTAACTTTGCAGAGCAAAACAGGATTCATATTATGGCAAAGACATTATTATTGCTGATTATAGCGTTTGTAACACTTGAGTTTATAGTAAGCAGTGTGTTATCGTGGCTGAACACCAAGTGGATGACGCATCCCGTTCCACCGGAGTTGGAAGGGCTGTATGATGACGAGAAGTATCGCAAACAGCAAGACTACATGCGTACCAACAAGCGGGTGTCGCTCATCGCACGCTGTGTGTCGTTTGGCTTGACGCTTGTCATCTTGGGCTACGGGCTGCTCGGATGGTTGGACAATCAGTGCAAGTCATGGACCGACATTCCTGTGCTGCAAGTAATCCTTTTCTTGCTGATTTACAACCTGTTCAACACCATTATCGCCTTGCCGTTCAGTTACTACTCGACCTTTGTCATCGAGGAACGTTTCGGATTCAACCGCACGACGCACAAGACGTTTTGGCTCGACACGCTGAAGTCTTTCCTTGTCTCTACCGCATTGAGCGCTGTGCTGATGGCTGTAGTCTATTGGCTGTACCAGACCTTCGGACAGCAATTCTGGATTTGGGCGACACTGGTGTGTGCTGTGTTCATCATTTTCTTCTCGATGTTCTACAGCAACCTCATCGTGCCCTTGTTCAACAAGCAGACGCCGTTGCCCGAGGGCGAGTTGCGCGATGCCATCACTGGTGCGCTGGAGAGTTTCGGTTCAAAGTTCAAGGACATTTACATCATCGACGGCAGCAAGCATTCCACCAAGGCCAACGCCTATTTCACGGGCTTTGGTCCCAAGAAGCGCATTGTGCTCTATGACACCCTGCAAGATCAGATGACCAACGACGAGATTGTCGCCGTGCTCGCCCATGAATTCGGACACTACAAGCACCGCGACACCTTCAGGAACATGTTCATCTCGATTGCGATGGTGGCCGTCAACCTGTTTATCTTCTCTCTGCTGGTAAGCAACCCCGACCTGCCTGCAGCGCTGGGCGGTACAGCCCCGTCATTCATCCTGGCGCTGGTAGCGTTCTCGCTGCTGTTCTCACCCATCGACCTGTTGCTTAACCCCGCCAGCAACGCCATCTCGCGCCATGCCGAATACCGCGCCGACGCCTTTGCGGCCAGCCACGGCCATGGCGAAACCCTCATCAGCGGCCTCAAGAAACTCGCCGCCCACGGCCTGAGCAACCTCACGCCCCACCCTCTCGTCGTGTGGTTCAGCTACAGTCACCCCACCCTGGCCCAACGCATCCGCGCCATCCGTTGTTCAAACAACAAGGACAACAACTAAACAACTGGGAAAACTATCATAAAAGGAAAACAATAAATACAATAAAAACAATTTATTGCCTCAACTCCACATCGTTATAAAACCATGTGTCATCACATGGTCGCCACATCTTTTCTCGCCCCCAAAAAGTTGCGGAACAACTTGTGCATCTTGCTCATAAACAACAACTTTGTGGCATCAAAGCAATTAGCCAGTAGCGTTAAACAAATCTCGCCATACGGAGAAATATAGTCATTTAAATCCCTTCTTCTGCTTCTTTTATTTTCGTAATGATTTCAGCACGTGTTTCCGGGCTTGTGCCATGAACGGCATGGCGGACAATTCCCATTTTATCGACAACCACTGTAAAGGGAAAGCCTTCGGTCCCAATCCAAGACATCATATCCTTGGCTTCAACGAGGTGTGTCCAAGTGAAGTGGTGTTTTTCGGTTATCTTTTGTACAACCTCGGCATCATGGTAGGTGGCAGAAAAAAACATGACATCAGGGAACTGTTCTTTCCACGTTGACAGTTCAGGCATTTCGGCACGGCACGGTCCACAACCGGAATACCACAGGTTGAGCACCATCACATGACCTCTGACACTGTCGTTGGTCCATCTGCGTCCTTCTAAATCTATTTCATTAAATGGCGGAAATGGCTCACCTGCCTTAGGCGAGTAGAAAGTGCCATCATCCTTAACGCCTGCTTGAGCCAATTCCAACATTGTTGCCATCATATTGGCACCATTCAGGAACTGATTGGCATTGCGCACCTGTTCCCGAGGTATCGCCTGGCTGATGACAGATTCGGGTAAATCGATATCAAGTCCAATGGCAAGTATCTTGTTTCCTTCTGAATCTTTCAGTCGTGTGTAACTTGGATTGGCATTCTCGGGGAGTTTTGGTAACTCACGAAAAAAATAGCCATTGATCAAGAACTTCGGGATAATTATATCTGTTCTCTGCTCTTGCGCTATTGCCATGAGAGATATTAGAGCAACAAGAGCGATTATTACAAACCTAAGTGCTTTCATTTCAGCAGATTACTATTTAATTGGAGGTTTTTTTAGATGATGACGCGCTGGAAGGGGGGGGCGGTGATGTCGCAGAATTCCTTATTCAGAAACTTGTAGTGGCCGGCGATGGCTATCATCGCGGCGTTGTCGGTCGTGAAGACGCGTTTGGGGATGAAGGCCTTGAGGCGATGACGGCGGGCATAATCCTCGACGGCGGCACGCATGCCGCTATTGGCCGATACGCCGCCTCCAATGGCGATGGTCTTGATGCCCGTGGCCTTGATGGCCTTGCCGAATTTATCCATCAATATCTCAATAATCGTGCGCTGCAACGATGCGGCCAGGTCGGCCTTGTTCTCCTCGATGAAGTTGGGATTCTCCTTGAGCGCGTCACGCAGTGTATAGAGAAACGACGTCTTGAGTCCGCTGAAACTGTAGTTGTAGCCATCGACATGGGGTTTGGCAAACTTGAAGGCCTGATTGTTGCCCTCTGAGGCCAGGCGGTCGATGAATGGGCCTCCGGGATAAGGCAAGCCCATAATCTTAGCGCACTTGTCAAAGGCCTCGCCCGCAGCGTCATCAATCGTCTGTCCCAGGACTTCCATGTCCCGTGGTGAATTGACCTTGATGATCTGCGAATTGCCGCCGCTGATGAGCAAGCACAAGTAAGGGAACTCAGGGACCTCGGCATCAGGTTCCTCCTTGACAAAATGGGAGAGGACATGTCCATGCAGATGGTTCACATCCACGAGGGGAATGTCAAGGGCAAGAGCCAGCCCCTTGGCAAACGAAGTACCCACATGGAGCGACCCGGGCAAGCCGGGGCCACGCGTGAAGGCAATAGCATCGATATCCTTGCGTTCAATACCCGCCTGGCGGATGGCCTCGCTGACCACGGGCACAATGTTCTGCTGATGGGCACGCGATGCCAACTCGGGCACCACGCCACCATAAGCCTCATGCACCCGCTGGCTGGCAATCACATTACTGAGCAGCACCGTGTCACGCAACACCGCTGCCGACGTGTCGTCGCACGACGACTCTATTCCTAATATCGTTACACTCATTATAGTTGTTAGTCTTTAGTTTTTAGTCCTTAGTTTTTAGTTGATAGTTTTTAGGGGCTAGAAGCGGAAGCCGGCAGTAACCTCAAGGTTGCTGTAGCTGTTGTAGAAGCTGTGGTTGGTGCTAGTGTACCAATGCCCCTCGTGGCTGAAGGTAAGGGCATAGAAGAAATTGCCAGCGGTACGGACAAGCGCCATGCGACCATTAAGGTTGGTGGACAACAGCGACCTCTTACCGTCGATAGAATTGGGGAAACTGTGGCGATAGCCGATACTGGGGACAGCGGTGACGTTGAAGAGCCACCCGTGATGGAATACCCAACTGTAGCCATAGCCAATCATGAACCCGAAGTCGCGATAACGGAAGCGGTAGTCGGTCACTTTGTCGGGGAGAAAATTTCTCAGCGTATCGTTGAGATGGCTCATGTCCATGACCACATCCTGGTGGCTCAGGTAGATGCCTGCCATCAGCGAACCGGCGCTACGTTTCTGGTACTTGGAGAAACAGTAGGCCGCCGCTTGGGAATAGTGGGTGTGGTTAAAGATGTAATAGGCATCCAAGCCATAGCTCTCACGCTTGAGACCATAGAAAATCTCATCACCCATCCACTTGCCCAACCGATGCAGGTGGACGGAACTCTCATCGTTCTTGCGGTAGTAGCCTTCGATAAAGATGCGTGATGTGGTGAACGAGAACTGCAGTCGGCGGTTGTGGATGAATTTTCCCGCCAATAGGTCACGAACGTTAATCATATAGGTAAAACTAAGGCCCATGCCGCTGATGTGGAATCCGAACAGCGATGTAACGTCACTGTTAAGTTGCACAGGTGTTTCCCACTTGCCCAGATGTCCCGAGTAGAAGTCCAGCCAGTTACTGTTCTTGAGCATGATTTTGAACTTCTTTCCTTTCGTCTTGCCGGGATTGACAACGTAGGTCGTGTCATAGTAGTTGAGCGCATGATTGAGCCAACGATAGGCCTTCACGCCAAAATCCAACACGGGAGGATACTTGATTGTCGTGTCATTAATGCTCCAGCCGTGACGAAAAATCTTCTGTTTCCAGGCATCTTTGGCATCCACTACACTCGTATCAACGACACAGCAGGTATCAAGGACACAGGTATCAGCAGGCATGCCTCCAAGGGTGGTCGTCATATCCTTGATCGACAAGGTGTCGCCGGACATCCCATCAGCACGGGCCTGCATCCAGAAGCAAGCCAACCATGCCATCAGCAATAATATGGCTACTCGCTTCATCATCATTCGGTCAATTGAAGCGTATCACGATGGACTGAACGCATAGTCACCATGGGCACAGGCTTGCGCAGGTCGGCTTCGCTACTGTCTGGAGAGGATGGGGTTCGCCTTGGAATGTTATCCTGGGACGGGGCCAAAGTAGGCGACTTCTTGTTCTTGCGGAAGAACTTGTCAAAGTCATGCTTCCACACGATGCCTACGCCCTGAGTCGTGAGAGCATTGCGCAGATAGTAATTTTGGTCGTTGAAGTGGTTATAGGCCTTGAGCCTGAAAGTGCCCTTGTTGTTCAGCAGATACTCGATGTCAAAGTCTCCGATGAAGTTGGTGTTACTCGTGCGGTAGGTATTGTCGCGGTAGCCGAAGTTGCCGTTGAGCAACAACCTGTTGTTGAGCAACTGGCTGGAAAGCATCACATCCACCTCCACGTCGCTGAAGTCGCCCTTGTTGGAGCGGAAATTAGGCGCAATCGACAGATTTTCGGTCATCTTGCCAAGGATGGAACTCAACTGGGCCGAAATCGTGGACGAAGCCACCGACGAAATGAGTTGCCCGTTCTGGTTAACCTCTGTATTCAAGTACTCAGGCGTGTAGAAACGGTTCAACGCCAACAGGTAAATAATCTGCTGGTTCATCATTTCATCAGTACTGATGATGCTCTTGACCTTACGATAATTGTCAGCGGTGAGCGTCGGGAACTCCAAGTCAAACGAGATTTCGGGCTGGCTGATGATACCTTTGGCACGCAGCAGAGCATGAACAGGAACGCTAGTACGGTTCAATTCCTTGTCTGCTCCAAAAGATTCATCCAGGTCGCTGATGTTGGCATTGAGTGAATAGAATGCCTCCAAATCCAGCATGGCGGCATAGGGGTCGCCCTGGAAACTGATGCTGCTGCCGTCACGAATGGTGAAATCCTTGAGAATCAAATCCTGGAGCGTAAAGTTATAGACACCCTTGTCGAGGGTATACTTACCGTACGTCTCCAACTCGCCATTGTTATTGTAGGTCATGCGCAAAGAGCCGTTTCCTGTTGCCTTAATCTGGTCACCACCGACGGGATCCATCACCACTGTGAGGGCCAGGTCTGGTGTGATATCACCCTGCAGGTCGATATTGTAAGCGCTGGGCTCAGCATTTTCCTCTGGACTATCCTTCTTGGTAAGCATGCTCTTGATAAGAGCCAACGAATCCACTTCCTCGACAACAGGAGGCGCTAACGCAGCATTCCTGTCACGGAAGGTGATGAAATCGTAATGGTCGGCCTGCTTGTTGTCACTCATCACAAAAGTGAACTTGCTGTGGGGCGCCGACGTCATGTTCACCCTGATGTTCACGATGCCCGGCCCGCCATCGACAAAGCAGGCTCCATTACCATAGATGGTACCGTACCAGTCGGGGTTGATTGACGGGTTGGTGTCATAGGAAAGGAAATTGTGGGCATCGGTAATGGCGAAACTGAATTCCGGATCATGGAAAGCGTCGTGCTTGAGCCATCCACCGAATTTCGCCTCATGTCCCTCACGGTCATGAATGGGCACATCCTTAAACTCTATCAAGTCAGGGACGATGTGAATGGGCACGTTAGAGCACGTGTAGTAACAATTCACATAATCGATAAGGAAACGCAACGAGTCGGCAACAACATCACCCTTCAGGTTGATGGTGTGGAAATTACCGAACAGGATGGCCTTACCCGACATCTCGCCCTCGACATCACCGGTAAATGCCTCCATATAGGGTTTGAGGAACTCGACGTTGGCGTGGTCGGTGTCAAACTCGATATAGAGCGAATCGTCAGCGATGTAGATGCCTCCGTCGAGGAGACTGTGACGGCCATTGGCCTGAGCGATATCACCTTGAACCAACACACCACGAGACTCATTATCAAACGATGCCTTGATGTCAATGTCACCCATCACTGATCCGTTATAAGAGATGTCCTTGATAAACAGGCTGGGTGTATATAATCGAGGAGCGCCGGACAACAAGTCACTCGCATAGCACTTGCTTGTAGCCCTACCGCCAAAGTCCACATGGTCGATGGCTAAGGTCTCAAAGACATAATCCAGGTTCATATCCTGCAACTCAAGGCACAATTCATCGTCGGGGTCATGCGACACCTTGCCATTGATACGGATAAACTGTTCTCCGCGTCCACCTGCCACGTTGTTCACATCGATAACCCCATTGTCAATGTTGATGTGGCCTTTCTCCACGGCCCAGATGGTGTCATTGAACACCAGTTCTGAAGGGTTCACGTCGATGTCGGCTTTTATCTTTCCGTTTTCTCCCTTGTCCAGCAAGGCGTTCAAGTTCAGATTTCCGTGGAAGTCGTGAACGCCTGGCATGCGCCATGACAGGTTTGCGTCGATACGGTTGTTCTGTCCGCTGGCATCCAGATTGATGTCAATCATGCCGTTCTTGGAGGGATAACGCGACTGGGCATTCAGCACTATCCTATTGGCCGCGCTGTCCAGTTCGGCCAGCAAGCGCGTCTGCTCAATGAGTTTGCTACCCTTCATCAGCAAGGGGGCGTCAACTACCAGGTTGAATGTTGAATCCACCTCACTGAGGTTACCCTCGACAATTGTGCGGTAAGCCAAGTCAACGGGCAGTTTGAGTATATCATGCAACTCATCGTCGGGATTGATGACCAGGTTAAACCTCACATCGTTGGGGCTGCCGCCATGATGGTAGTCGGCATAGTCACCGAAGTATTCCGGGAAAGTACCGGCTAACATGTGCTTGACGGTAGGCACAATCGTCTTGAAGTCGTATTGTCCCGATATGAAGCCATCGATGTGGTCACTATTGATGCTGATAATCTTTTCATCACCGTTATTGTCGGCATTCACTTCCAACTGGTTGAAGTGCACACCCTTGTCGTTGTTATCGGCAAACCTGAAATGATCGATCTGCACATGACCGGTAGCATTGTCAAGCGAATTGCCCCAGAACGATGCAGTGGCTTCCATGCTTAACTTGTGGTCAGGATACTTGTTCAAGAGGCCCAGATGAGCAAGATTCAAACCTTGAGTCGTGACATTCACGTCGTAGGTTGAATTGATGCCGTCAAGTAATGCATTGCCTTCAATATTAACCCGGCCATTGGGATCATTCATCGCCACAGTGCCGGTGAAATTGTTGCCTTGCTTGTCAATATTGGCAACGATGTCATGATAACGCCTGCCCTTGAAGTCCACAAAGGGGATTTGTCCGTCCAAATGACCAGACACGTCACCACCCTGCATAATAGCGTCAATTTGAGCATCCAGCGCGACTTGGTCGATCAGGTCATTCTTAGCAAGCAACGGGCCGATATTTAAGCCTGGAGTCTTGACATGGCCGGTAAAACGAGTGGCACCTGGCTGTCGCGTCAATGTACCGTCAAGGTCGGCATTACCCAGCGAAGTCCCCAACTTGCCATTAAAACTCAACCGTCCAGGCGTACCATGCAAGCCACCATCGATACTCACATTACCACACTTAGCGATGAGGTCCTTTGCCTGCGGAGTGAGGCCGGGGATGGCACTCGCCAACTGGGACAACTCTCCAGCAGTAGCATCCAGATTGACACGGTCCAGGTCAAACGAAGTGTAGCCGCCCTGAGTCGGCATCGTAAAGCCACCCTGGGCGTTTAATGCGAGACTGCCACGGTTGGTGCGAACGTTGAAGACAGGGAACTCGATGCGGTTGCCATCACGCACTACAGTAGCCGCAACCGACAAGGGATCGGTAAACTTGGATAACTGAGGGACAAAGGGAGCAAAATCGGCCGGAGTGATCGTGCTGCCCGGTGTGCTCACACGCAGGGGCATTTGAGCCAACTCAGTGCCCAGATTCTTGAGTGAAGAATATTCCAGATGCAGGTCGTCCAACACAATATTGCTGCCCGACAGTTGCACCTTGATGTCCTGGACATCGAGAGCATTGTCGGTGATATGAACGTTTGATGACAACCGCTTGAGCGACAACCCGCTACGTTCGTCAAACGAGAGGCGCTTGACACGGATGTCAAAGTCATTGTTCTTGAGACGAGGCAATGACAAGTCGGCTCGCAGGTTGCTCACTGCCAGGTGATTGACATCAAATTTACCAGGCTTATTGGGTTGGTCTAGCACATCATAGGACAGGGCGGACTTGCGCACCACAATAGTCTTGACCTCGACATCAAAAGGTTTAGGCGGCTTGTCGTCCTTGGGCTTGAAGGCATCGATGATGAACTGCATATTGGTCGGACTGTCCTTATCGGGACGCGTCACATGCCCGTCCAGACCGACAATTTCGCCATAGGTAACGACGATGCGGCGGTCGGCAAGCAACTGCTTGAGGCTGATGCCGGCACCCAATTTATCAATGACAAGCAGAGAATCACCCTGTTGGTCATTGATCAGCACATCATTGAGTTCCAACTGATTGAACGGTGTTATCGACACCGAACCGATATTGACTTCGGTATTGAGGTATTCGCTAAGGGCCTTCTCCCCCTTGTCGCACAAGCGCTCCTGTACTGAAGGCAAGAGCAACAACAGATAGAGCAGCGCCACAACAGCAACGACAGTCACCAGCGCGGTCACTACCACACTGCGAAGCACGTTATATGTCCCCTTAGGGATGTTCATTCCTCCTCAATAATCATTAATTGTTGACACCCATGTGCAAATTTAATGCCACAATCCCTGTCTCAAAACAACTGATGCCATTTCACGTCATTCAGGCAGGCTGTCACACTGCGCCAACCACAATCGTGATGACGCATCACTGGGCATACGCCAATCGCCACGAGGCGAGAGCGACACACTACCCACCTTGGGGCCATCGGGCAGACATGAGCGCTTAAACTGCTGAGCGAAGAACCTCCGGCAGAAGGTGCGCAGCCACTTCTTGATGGTTGCACTATCATACACTCCCTTGAAAGCCTTGCGGGCCAACAGATAAAGTTTAGCGGGCGTGAAACCATAGCGCAGCATGTTGAACAGGAAGAAATCATGCAACTCATAGGGACCCACGATGTCCTCGGTCACCTGCAAGATGGTGCCATCACCTGCTGCAGGCGTCAATTCGGGACTAATGGGCGTGTCGAGCACGTCGAGCAAGGTGTCATGAATGGCCCTGCCGCCAGGAGTGCCGTCATTCAACGACGAGGCAAACCAGCGCACGAGGTGACGCACAAGCGTCTTGGGGATGCTCACATTGGCATTATACATCGACATGTGGTCGCCATTATAGGTCGCCCAGCCCAGCGCCAACTCGGACAAGTCGCCTGTACCCAAGACGAGACCGTTCACCTTGTTGGAGAAGTCCATCAAAATCTGGGTACGTTCGCGGGCTTGGCTGTTCTCGTAGGTCACATCGTGATTAGCCGGGTCATGCTCGATGTCCTTGAAATGCTGGGTCACGGCAGCAGCAATGCTGATTTCGTGCAGAGTCACACCCAGTGAACGCACCATCGCACAGGCATTGGTATAGGTGCGGTCGGTGGTGCCGAAGCCAGGCATCGTGATGGCGTGGATATCCTTGCGGTCACGACCCATGCGGTCAAACGCCCGTACGGCGACCAACAGGGCCAACGTTGAGTCCAAACCTCCCGAAACGCCCACTACAATCGTGGGGATTCCAGTAAAGTCGAGACGGCGCATGAGGCCCTCGGTCTGGATAGCAATAATTTCCTCACAACGCGAATTCAAGCGGTCGTCCTCGGCGGGGACGAAGGGGAGGCGGCGCACGGGGCGCATCAGTTCTTCACACTCGTAATCCACGAGGTCTGCCACTGTCATGCCCACATGCTCAAACTGCGTGCCGAACTGTACCATGCTATCGGCAAAACTACCATTGACGCGTCGTTCATTCTCGAGTGCGGCCACATCGATATCGGCTATAGACATCTGAGGCTGAGTGGTAAAACGCTGCCCCTCGGCAAGCATCTTGCCATTCTCCGCAATGACGGCATTACCGCCAAAGACGAGGTCGGTTGTCGACTCGCCATAACCACAAGAGGCATAAACATAGGCAGCAATGCAATGGGCACTCTGATGCTTGATGAGGTCCATCAGGTAAGTGTGTTTGCCGATGAGTTCATTGCTGGCCGAGAGGTTCACAATCACATTGGCACCATTGATGGCGGCAATGCTGCTCGGAGGAGCGGGCACCCACAGGTCCTCACAGATCTCGACAGCCACACGAGCGCGTCCGGCGTCAAAAATCATGTGGGTGCCAAAGGGCACTTCTTCACCTCCCACCATGATCGTATCCTTGCCAGCGATAGCAGTGATATTGCTCGTGGTGAACCAGCGTTTCTCGTAAAATTCCTTGTAGTTGGGGATATAGGTCTTGGGAACTACCCACATCTCGCCATGATTGATCACCACCGCACAGTTGAACAAGTGACCGCTGCAACGCAAGGGGGCTCCCACCACAAGCATGACGGGAGTGTCCTTGTAATGGTCACACAGCGAGAGCAACGCCTGTTCGGCCGCGTCCAGCAGCAACTCGTTGCCGAACAAATCGGCACACGTGTAGCCCGTGACACACAATTCCGGGAACGCCACGACGTGAGCGCCCGCCTTGACAGCCTTGTCCAGACTCTCGATGATATGCGTCAAGTTACCCTCAACGTCAGCCACATTGACCTGCGGCACAACAGCTGCCACACGCACCAGACCATAATCGGTCACAACCTTGTTATTTATTTTAGCCATATCCTCAATTACTTTGATAGACGTTTTAACTTGCAAAGTTACGCATTTTCACTGGAAAGCACGCATTTTTTAAGCATTTTCACAATAAAATCTTGCACATTTCATCACGCTTCCCTAACTTTGTAGCCTTGAGAAAATACTAAATAGATTGATTATGAAAAATAAACGCATGCATTTGTTTTTGCCATTGCTCATCATCTCACTGGTGACAATAGCCTCGGCTGTAATCTTCAGTTCGTGTGAACGTGACGATGAGATGGCCCTTATCGACTATTACCTGAACGTCAGTTCCACTGAAAGTATCGGCGTCACTGACGAGGATGAGGAACAGGGTACAATGGGTCAGCCCAACAGCAATGTATTGGCCAACACCATCTGGAAAATGAAGAAAGCCCTGCGCGACATCTACCCCGAGGCTACAGTCCAGGGCAACGACAAGGATGTAGTCACCAGCATCGCCAACATATATAACGAGTACAAAGCCATGTATGGCCACCTCGAGCGCAACACAATTTGCGTTGTCAAGCTCTATCGTGTGAGAAAAGTCGATGGCATCATCCGAGATAGCACCCCACTGCAAGTGTACCATTTCGGCGCCATACCTCCGGCCCAGGAACAGCCTTAAGCTCTAGGCTTACCGCTGGGGTCGAAAAAGAATCATCACGTCGTAAAAACGACAATTCTTTCTTGCAAATGTGATTTTCATGAATTACCTTTGCAACTGGAAATAATTAAAGACTAACTCAATAAAACAAGAACAATATGAAGAAAATCTTTACTTTACTGTTTTGTGTTGCAGCCTTCTCGTTTGCGACCAGTGCCAACACCAACGTTGAATTGGTTGAGCAGTGCATCAACGTGCTGCTGAACAACAATGGTCCCAGCAGGGTTCAGGCTACCGAGGTAAATCCCGTCTTTGACGCCAACCACGACGGCGTCATCACGATTGCCGATGTAACCACCCTCATCGACCAGGGTCTTGAGCAGGAAATGGCTAACCACGCTCCTTCTCAGAAGATGGATGTCGATGCCATCATCGATGAAATCCTCACGAGCGACAAGCCCAAGGCTAACATCGGCGATGTGAACAAGGCCATCGAGCACAACCTGAAACAGGAATAAACGCATCTTGCCCAACGACGGCACAGCATTCCTCTAATGGCACATCCGCGGCAGCGGCATAACGCTGCGCGAGATGTGTTATTGTGGTTTGTTGTCAGTGCTCCAGGCATAACAAAAACGACAAAACAATGAAGAGATTGACGAAACGATTTGGTCTGCTGTTATCCATCATGATAATGGCTGGGGCATTGTGTACCCTGACCTCATGCGGTAACGATGAGCCTGCTAATGGATTGATAGACTATTATTTGGAGGTTGAAGAGCAATTTCTCGTGAATGGGTCAACAGACGGCACGTCGCGTTATGACAACCCCATCAACCTGATGAAGGAAGCGATTCAGAAAGCCTACCCCACAAAAACGGAGCAGGGCAATGACCAAGCCGTGATGGCAGCCTGTGACAAAGCCTATGAGGATTATGTGAACCTCTACGAGGGAGACTTGCGCGATGAGAATCTGACAGCCCTGGTTCACCTCAAGCGCGTGGTCCGTCGTGGCGGTATCATCAGGGAGAGCGAGATTCTTAAGTCCTATCAGTTCAACATCAATTACCACGAGGAAGAAGAACCCTCATCGTGACATCATCACCTGATAAGACACAAAAGTCGCGGCAGATTTGGCTTGCCGCGACTTTTAATTTTAGTTACTTGATGAAGGCCAGCATGATGACCCAGCAGAGGGCTAACAGGGCAAACAGCGACGAGAGCATGTAGAGTTGGCGTCGGATGTAGCGGCGCTCAGGACGCTGGAAACTGCCGTGAGCAAACGTGAATGCTGCCATAAACACCATGAAGTCATCCACATAGCCAACTATGCCCTTCTCGTCAAAATCGCCCCTCCAGATGACATAGGCTATGGCTGCCAGAACCAGCAAAACACCAATCACTCGGCAAGCCTTCATGCCTGTCCCCACTTCCACCTGATTCTTCTCTTTCTTGTCCATATTCTTGACGTTTGACGTTAATTTACAGTTCATTTCGGTTGCTCGATGCCACGCATCGAGAGCGCGATGCGGCCACGTTCCATATCAATGCCCGAAACCACAACACGGACGTGCTGATGGACGTGCACCTGCTTGGCAGGAGGCAAGCCACGCTTGGGCATCTGAGAGACATGGACGAGGCCGTCCTTGTGGATTCCCAGATCGACAAACGCGCCAAACTGCGTCACATTGGTAACGATGCCGTTAAGCTCCATGCCCTCACGCAAATCCTTGATGTCGTTCACATTGTCATCAAATTCCCACACCTGAACAGTTGAGCGCGGGTCTCGACCAGGCTTTTCCAACTCGCTCATGATGTCACGCAAGGTGGGCTCGCCCACGTCCCGGGACAGATAACGGGACAAGTCAATCTTATCGCGCTGCGACTTGTCCTTAATGAGGTCGCCGATGCTACAGCCACAATCACGCGCCATCTGCTCCACCAGGGCATAACGCTCAGGGTGTACAGCACTGTTGTCCAAGGGATTTTCGCTCTCCGGCACTCTCAGGAATCCTGCAGCCTGTTCAAATGTCTTAGGCCCCAACTTGGGAACCTTCAACAGTTGCTGCCTTGAGCTGAAATGGCCGTTAGCGGCACGGTAATCGACGATATTTTGGGCCAAGGTGGGACCTAAGCCGGCAATATAGGTCAGCAACTCCTTGGAAGCCGTGTTGACGTTCACGCCTACACTGTTCACACAACTCTGCACAGTGAAGTCGAGCGCCTCCTTGAGTCTTGTCTGATCCACGTCGTGCTGATACTGGCCCACGCCGATGGATTTGGGATCAATTTTTACCAGTTCGGCCAAGGGGTCGAGCAATCGGCGGCCAATAGAGACGGCACCTCGCACGGTCACGTCCTTGTCAGGGAATTCGTCGCGAGCAATCTTGCTGGCGCTATAGATAGATGCTCCGTTCTCGCTCACCACATAAACATTCACCTCGCGGCGGTAGCGAATCTTTTTCAAGAACCGCTCCGTCTCACGACTGGCTGTACCGTTGCCCAGGGCTATGGCGTCAATCTTATAGGCCTCGGTGAGCGACTGGATTTTCTTGGTGGCACCCGCGATATCGTTGTGTGGTGCGGTAGGATATATCACATCGTTGTGCAACAGGTTGCCCTGTTCGTCCAGGCACACGACCTTGCAGCCGGTGCGGAAGCCTGGGTCAACAGCCAGCACACGCTTGCGGCCCAGCGGTGGAGCAAACAACAGTTGGCGCACATTCTGGGCAAAAGTCTCAATCGCCTCATCATCGGCTTTTTCCTTGGCAGAGGCCGCAAACTCCGTCTCAATCGAGGGTTTGATTAATCGCTTAAAACTGTCCTCGGCGGCTTCCTCGACCAGTTGAGAGGCCTCACTATTGCCCTTGACGACTATGCGGGCGATATTGTCCAGCGTACGGTCATCGTTAATCTCGATACCCACCTTGAGAAAGCCCTCCTTCTCGCCACGGCGGATGGCGAGCAGTTGATGAGACGAGACACGCTTGAGCGGCATCGAGTACTCGTAATAGTTCTCATAATTACGTCCCTCAATCTCCTTACCCTTCACAAAATGGGACACCAAGCGGGCATCATACTTGAAACCACGCCTAACGGCACCACGCACCGCTTCGTTCTCGCTCACCCACTCGGCAATGATGTCTTGGGCTCCAGCAATGGCGGCATCGATATCGGGCACCTTGTCCCCATCCACAAACCGACGCGCCCTGTCCTCGATATCATCGCCGCGCTGTGACATGATGATCTTGGCGAGCGGTTCGAGGCCCAATTGACGGGCTGCCTCGGCACGCGTCTTGCGTTTGGGCTTATACGGCAAGTAGATATCCTCGAGGGTGGTGGCATCCCAGCAGTTGTTGATACGGTCGGCCAGTTCGGGCGTCAGTTTCTCCTGGGCCTCGATGGTCTTGAGAATCGTGGCACGCCGTTTTTCGAGTTCACGATAATAGCGCAAGCGCTGGTCTATTGACTGGATAGAGAGTTCGTCGAGGTCACCAGTCGCCTCCTTACGGTAACGGCTGATAAACGGGATTGTAGCCCCGTCGTCAAGCAGATTGACGGTTCCTGCCACCTGATTGATGGGAATGTTAAGCTCCTGGGAAATGAGTGTCGAGAGTTGAGTTGCCATATTCAGTTTCTAGTGTTTAGTCTTGCGACCAAAGTTTCCTGTTTATTTCTTTTTCTTGAGTGTGATGACGGTAATCTCGGGAGTAGCACCGATGCGCATGGGTGGGCCGACCATACCTGTGCCTATATTGACATAGAGCCAACGGTCTCCCTCGTTGTACGCACCGCCCCACTCGGGATAATGGATACTCGCAGGTGACCACCGCCAGTTGCCTATCTTTATCATGAATTGCCAGGCGTGGGTGTGACCCGACAGCATCAGGTCGATGTTGCTGTTGGTCAACGTATTGGCGCGCCAAGCGTAAGGATTGTGCTGCAACAGTATCTTGAAATTGCGGTCATTCAGGCCACTATAAGCACGGGCCAGGTTGCCCCGTTTCTCGCCAACGCGGTCCCCAAAATTCTCGGTACCAATCAGCACCATCTGCTCTTCACCACGCTTGATGAGGGCGTAGTCATCGTTGAGCAAATGCCAGCCTGCTGCCTTCTGCAAGTCACACAAGGCTTTGCGGTCTGCGAGTTTGGCCTGCTCATCATCCCACGTCACATAATTGTCATAGTCGTGGTTGCCCAGAACGGAGTAAACGCCATCAGGAGCATGCAAGGCCGCCAACAAATCGCGATAGGGAAAAGCCTCATTGGTCTCACGACTCACCAGGTCACCCGTGAAACAGATCATATCGGGGTTCAAAGCATTGATGGCATCGATCTGTTTCTCAACAATAGCAGTACGGCCGTTATAGGTGCCCAGGTGGGCGTCACTCCACTGCACAATGCGGTAACCGTCAAAGGCCTCGGGCAAACGGTCGAACTCCAATTCCACCTCACGCACCTCGAGCGTGCCAGGAGTGACAATCGCACCCCACCACATCACGCCGAAGGCTAATGTGGCGACCAGCATGCTGCACACTGCCGCCCAGCGGCGCTTCAGCCATCGCCCAATGCCATACACCACCATGCCCAATGCCTTGGGCACAAAGATGGCAAAGAAGGTATAAAGCATATACTGGCAGGTGACAAAAACGCCATTAGACAATGACGCTTTAGACATGGGCAACACACCGATAGCGATGACCAACGCACCCGCCAACAGAGCCAGAAATGCGTTGAAACGCATGGCCCAGCGATAGCCATTACGACTCAGTCGACGGCAGATGTATATATCCATGGCGATGCAAAGCACCGCCATGATGATGAGTCCGACCCAACTGATTTTCATTCTCCTATAATCTTTTAGCTTAAGGTAATGGGAATAAGGCGGTTTTCCAAAAATCCTAACGTCTAAAACCTTAGTTGTTAGTCTTCGGACACCTAACGCCTAAAACCTAATGCCTAAAGCCTTACTTGGTGGCTTCGAGGTAGTTGGTGAGGGGGTTGCTGTACATCTGCAACATCTTGTTGTACATGTAGAAGCGGTCCGCCTCGCTCAGTTTGATACCCTCGGTCTTGTCAATCTGGCTCGAGAGGTATTGCTCAAACGCCTCACGGTCCTCCTGGGTATATTGGTCGGCAAAGTGCTTGTCATCGAACAGGATGTCATGGGCGATGTAGTTGGTCTTGAAGATCTTGTAGTTCTGATGGATGGCATGGTCGATGATGGCGCACACACGATCCACTTCCAGGAACTTGTCAAGGCCCTCAGGAATCTTGTCGAGCGCCTCGTTGATACAGGGCGTGAAGGCATAGTGTACCTCGCCCTTGTGGCCGATGATACCCGTTTTCATGCTGATAAGGTCATCCTCGGGAGCCTTGCGCCAATTAGGATTCTTGCTCTTGCACAAGAACTCCTTGGCCTTGAGGTAATCATTGGGATCATACTCATAACTCAGGGAGATGGGTGCGATATTCAGTTCCTTGAGACTCTCGATAAAGGATTTGTCGCGGTTGCCATAGGCGAGCATCTTAATCAGACTCTCCTGGGTGCGGTCGTTGCTGTCCTTGCAGCGGCCTTCACGCTGGGCGATCCATAGCGAGGCATGTTTCTGCTGAACAGCAAAGTGCATATAGCCCGACAACTGCACTGCGGCAGTCAGCGTCTGGATGCGGCCCAGGTTGCGCTTCACGATGAAACTCTTGTTCAAGCGCACGAGTTTGGTAATCCAGTCATAGATGAGCAGGTTGTTGCCGATGGCGATTTCGCACGCGTCACGCCCTCCTTTTAGGAGCAGATAGCTGAGTTGTGCCGAGTCGAGCACAATGTCACGATGGTTGGTGACAAAGGTATAAGGCATCTCCTTGTCCAGATTCTCGATGCCGCTCAGGGTGAGCGTGGTGCCAGTCTTGGCCATCAGTCCTTCTATAAAGGGCCTCATTACCTTGACTTGGAACTCATGCTTGGAATTCAGGCCCAGCAGCACATTCTTTAACTGTGAGTACTTGTAGTTAGGCAATGCCATGGCCACAATCTTCTGGAAACCTGGTTCCTGAACCAGGATAGTCATTGCAGTCTGGAAATCCTTGTCAGGAATCGGGCAAATGTCCTGATACTCCACTGGAATGGGTATGTTCTCGTTCTCTATCATAGTGGTTTGAGTGATTTAGTGGAGACGCATGGCGCCCCGCAGGTTTATTGTCTATTCTTCTTCAAACCACAAAGATAGTAAATCTCTCAGAAAACGCCAATTTTCTCTTTGCTTTTTCTAAATAATTACTTCGTATCAAGATTGTGTGAGCAGTTTAACACCTTCAACGGTCAATACTCGTGGTATTCCCATCGATCCAAGTATTTGTCCCACTTGTAGTACATGGTCATTTTCCCGTTCTTGTCATACACTTCCCAGCGTTCCAGATATTTATCCCATTTTTTATATCCTATGCGGTTATAATTCTTGTCAGTGATGTCAATCCGGTGAAGATACGGGTCTTCTTTTTCATATTTCACAATGTTCCCGCTATTGTCATAATACACGGTACGCCCCAAGTATTTGTCATACTTGGCATAGCCGATTCTGGTCCTGCTACGGTCAAAGAACTCGTCCCTGTCCAAATATTTATTATATTGCCGATAAGCCACCTGGCTCATCATCGACAATGAGGCACACAACGCTATCAACCAGATTATCAACCTTTTCATCATTTATCTGCAATTATTTTTTCTTCAAGATGTCCATTCCCCCGAATTTTTTTGGCTAAAATGTCCTATTTCTCCGAAATTTTTATGGTTTTGCAGCGAGATTGCGGGCGTAGTCTTCCCACTTGGTGATGAGGGCGGCCATGTCGGCGGGGAGGTCGCTGTCGAAGTCCATCTGCTCACCCGTTTCAGGGTGGACGAAGCCCAGAGTCTTGGCATGCAGGGCTTGGCGGGGACACAACTCGAAACAGTTGTGGATGAACTGGGCATAGCTCGATGAGCGGTTGCCTCGCAGAATCTGGTCACCGCCATAGCGGGCATCGTTGAACAGCGGATGTCCGATGTGTTTCATGTGGACACGAATCTGGTGGGTGCGGCCTGTTTCCAACTGGCAGCGCACGACGGCCACATGGGCGAGGTTTTCCACGGTGTGCCAGTGGGTGACGGCGTGTTTGCCCTGGTCGCCGTCAGGGAATACCTTCATCAACACACGGTCGCGCGGGTCACGTCCGATATTGCCCGTCACGGTACCGTCCTCCTGCTTCATCTCGCCCCACACCACGGCGATGTATTGCCGCTTGGTGGTCTTCTTGAAAAACTGGGCACCAAGCGAAGTTTTGGCATTAGGCGTCTTAGCAATGACGAGCAGGCCGCTGGTGTCCTTGTCAATGCGGTGCACGAGACCCAATCGGGGGTCGGTCACATCGTAGTCGGGGTTATCCTTGAAGTGCCATGCAAGGGCGTTGACCAGGGTGCCGTCAAAGTTGCCGTGACCGGGGTGCACCACCATGCCAGCAGGTTTGTTGACCACCATCAGGCTAGCGTCCTCATAGACGATATTCAATGGAATGTCCTGGGCAACAATCTCGCACTCATAGCGCGGGCGGTCCATCACCACACTGATGACGTCGCCAGGATGCACACGGTAGTTGCTCTTGACGGGGCGGCCGTTGACGCGTATGCACTGCGCCTCGGCAGCGTTCTGGACACGGTTGCGGCTGGTTCCCTTGATGCGCTCTACCAGGTACTTATCGATGCGCAGCAACACCTGGCCAGGCTCCACCACATAGTGATAGTGCTCCCAGTAGTCACGCCCATCCTCGGTAAAGTCGGGCTCGCTGTAGTCATATTGAATTTCATGGCCGCCTGCCTCAAGTTCGGCGTCAAGCAGCTCGTCGTCCAGCGCCATGGTGCAGTTTTATTTCTTCTTGTCCTTATCAGACTTTTTATCTTGCTCCTTCTTTTTATCCTGGTCTTTCTTCTTGTCTTGGTCTTTTTTCTTATCCTTGTTATCGTCTTTTCTCTCTTGATAAGACTGTTCCTTGCGCTCCTGCTCAGCACGGGCCTGGGCTTCCTTCATCTCCTGCTCGTAGGTTTCCTGAGCATCCTTATAATTGGCTTCGTCGATAGAGTCCATCAATGCGGGGTCAATGACCTGTTCAGGATTGAGGTCCACGATTGAGCCGTCGCCCACGGTAATTTTGATCTGGCTGTTGACGCTGACGGGACTACCTGGAGCGACATGGTGTCCGTCAACCGTCACTTCCAGAATCAGACCGCTCATTTCGCTCTCGATACTATCCATCGTCACATGCTTGAAGCCCATGGCCTTCAGTGTCGCCATTCCTTGTCGTCCAGGCAGTTCGACCAACTTTGGCAACGGGATGATGGGCGCATGCATCGCATTCACACTCAGATAAATAATACGGATTTTCTTGATATAGGACTTGGCCTTGGGATCCTGGTCAATCACCGAGCCGGGCTTGTAGTTCTCATAGAACGTAGTGGAGTCACTGATTTCCCAACGCAGGCCGGCGTCCTCGAGAATCTCAACAGCCTTTTCCAGTGGCATGTTGCGCACATCAGGCACCTGCACTTGCTGGCCATGGGAAGTAAACACGTCAATAAACAGCAAGGCGATATAGCCTAATGCCACCAGCGCCAACGCCATCAAGGCAGAGTTCACCAAGATGGGATGACGGTCACGAAAGCGGTCAAATCCGCCCGTATTCTTGTCGTTATTATTGCTCACGGTAATTCTATTGATTGGTTACAACCTGCAAAGGTAGTGAAAAATGAAGGCAAAACAATAATCAGCGACCTGTTTTTTTCAGATTTGAAAAAAATGCTAACTTTGCAGATGAATATGGCAATGAATTTTGATGAAATAACTGAGCGATTACTGGAAACGCCCTATTGGGTCATCGACTTCCTGCCAATGCAAGTGCCGCAGGATGCACGTGGGCAGTTTTTCGCTGTGGAGCGGTATTACCTGGAGGAACCACGTCTTGAATGCTTGAGCCACCAGTTTGCCGATGTGTTGCTGAAACTGAACTGCTACCACGACTTAACAGTGAGCCGCGGCGATGAGTGGGTCAAGAACCCCGAACCGGAGGCCATGGTCGCCTGGCTCAACGAAGCCATGCAACACGGCCACTTGTGCGCCCTGATTGACGATGGCGATGCCCTCGTCACCGCCAGCAGTGGCAACACCAATCTGACCCTCTACAACCCCTCCCCCGCCCTGCTCGAACTGATCCGCAAACTGGCATCAGCCTCAGGTCTATTCCTGTGGAAGCCCTAAGGAAATCCATTAAAATGTTAAAGAATCACTCAAAATTGTTGATTCAAAACAACAATTTTTCTTCATTTTTGTTGATTCCAACCCACAATTTTTACCCAATTTTGTTGTTTAGATTCAACAAAAGCAGTAATTTTGCGCCATCAATATGGTTCAAATATGGATATTCAGGAATTATATACGAACAGTTACAGACTTGTTTCTCAGGTAAGCACGAAGAGAAAAAGGTATTTGTATCACCAACTACCATGGGATGTAAGAATGCTTTGCATTCGTGGATCCCGAGGCGTGGGCAAGACGACCCTATTGCTTCAACGCATAGCCGAAGCCTTTCCTGCAGGCAGTAATCAAGCCTTATATGTCTCACTTGACGAACTCTGGTTCAACGAAAACCGCTTAATCGATTTAGCTGATTATCATTATACCCATGGCGGAACCCACCTGTTCCTTGATGAGGTGCATCGTTATCCACAAGAGAGTTGGGCTCAGGAAATCAAAAATATCTATGACCGCTACCCTGGCTTTCATGTAGTATTTACAGGCTCATCGATTCTTAAAATTGACCAGTCACAGGCCGACTTGTCGCGGCGATGCCTGTTTTTCACTATGCAAGGGCTCTCATTCAGGGAATATCTTGAGTTTAATGATATTGCCCAATTGGAACCCATTGCACTGAATCTAATTCTGACAAACCATGTGGCCCTTGCTATAGAGATTACTCGACAAGTGCATGTACTGCAATATTTTGGAGAATATTTGCGCCATGGCTATTATCCATTCTATAACGAATTGGCCGAAGGCTATGAGATGGCTTTACGTCAAATTGTAGTAAATGTCATTGAGCAAGATATTCCCCAAGCAGAATCGATTGAGCAAAACACAGTCAATCGCATGAAACGCTTAATTGCATTGATTGCGCGTGTAACTCCCTTCACAGTTAACGTGAGCCGTATTGCCAACACACTGGAATGTGACCGCCAAACTGTGCATAAGCTTTTACGTACGATGCAACGTGCTTCCCTTATCAATTTGCTGTTTAAGGGCAAAAACAATATGCAACAATTGGTAAAACCTGAAAAAGTTTATCTCGAAAACACCAATTTGATTTATGCCCTTTCAAGTGATATCAGTATTGGCAACGTTCGTGAGACATTTTTTTCTAACCAGTTGTTTAATGATCATGAATTGGCGTTCAGTGGCAGCGGTGATTTCCTGGTTGACAATATTCACACAGTTGAGGTGGGTGGACATCGCAAGTCGTTTGACCAAATTAAAGACATGCCCAACAGTTATCTTGCCGTTGATGATATTGAAATAGGAAATGGCAATAGAATTCCACTATGGCTTTTCGGTTTTATGTATTAATAAACAGCTGTAAATCAGCAGATAATTTATTGCGAAGATTTTCGTTGCGAAAAATTTCGCAATAGCAAGAAAGATTAAAGGAAATAATTAAAAATATGGATCGTTCTTCACAGATTATCAGGACCAGTTGGATTGGCATTATCGCCAACGTGTTGTTAGCCGCTTTCAAGGCTGGAGTAGGCTTGTTAGCAAGTTCGGTGGCCATCATTATGGATGCCGTGAACAACCTGAGTGACGCGCTCTCGAGTGTCATCACCATTGTAGGCACCAAACTATCGCAGCGACCCGCTGACAGGAAACACCCCTTTGGGTTCGGGCGCATCGAGTACTTCAGCGCCATCATTATCGCCGTGATTGTACTCTCGGCTGGCGTGACCTCGCTCATCGAGTCGATAAAAAAGATTATTGAGCCGACAACACCCACTTACACCACCGTCACACTCATTGTCATTATTGTGGCCATTGTGGTGAAACTGGTGCTCGGCCGATATGTCAAGTCACAAGGAGAGAAACTCAAGAGTGACGCACTCATAGCCTCGGGCTCAGATGCTCTGTTCGACGCTATCATCACATTGGCGACGCTCATCTCAGCAGGCGTGATGCTGTTGTGGAATGTCTCGCTTGACGGCATCCTGGGTGCCCTCATCTCGCTGGTCATCATCAAGGCCGGTATCGAGATGCTTGCGTCTCCTATCAATGAACTGCTTGGTGCCAAGATTTCGCCCGAACTGCTCTCGCAGATCAAGAAGGATGTCTGCGGCTTTGACGGAGTTCACGGTGTATTTGACATCATCGTTCACAATTATGGTCCTGACGTACAAATCGGATCCCTGCACATCAACGTCCTGGACACGATGAACGCCCATCAGATTCACGGCCTCACTCGTCGCATCAGCGAAGAAATGTTTGACCGTCATGGCATCATCATGACAGTCGGCGTATATGCAGTGGCCACTGGCGAGAACAAGCGCGCCCAGTTGCAGCACACCCTCATGAAAGCTGCAGCAGCCCATGAGCACGTCGAGCAAGTCCATGGCTTCTACTACTTTGAGGACGAACACCGCGTCTCCATCGATGTGGTGCCCGATATCTCCATCCACGACGATGCCGCATTCATCGAAGAACTGAAAGCCGAACGGCAGCCCCTCGTCCCCGACGCCACTGTCTCCATCGTCATCGACCACAACTACAGCGAGTAGTAATGCTCGCTGCACTCGTAGTTTAGAGTTTAAAGAGGTATCCGCATTCCTTTAATTGTTACAACAACTGAACCATCTGATAGCACTGAGAATCAGACTCGGACTTTTCGGATAGTTCACTTGTTTATGCCAATCAGTAGGTTAAAATAAAACATTCTTTGATAAATATCAATCTCAGTGTCCACAACACAATAATTACATGCCACAGTTATTTTATCGGACGCTTTTTTGGCTTTATGCGTTATTATCACTAATTTTGTCACCGTGCTTTTGAAGACATTCTATAAAGCACAAAAGACATATTAAAGAGCGAATTCTTTCGAGTAACGTTAGCTGCGTTATCCTTCTATTGAAATCTCGACAATTTCAACTTACTCTGGATAACAAGCATAGATGTTCGCACCTGTATAGGTGTGGGCTGTTGGCTTGTATTGAGTAAGGGCAGTCGAGAGCCTCAATGGAGATACTAAGTGACAGATTCATACCTTTTTTGTGTCTTTACATGAGAATGACATTTCATTTATTCACCTATTTATTAACAATTTAAAGACACAAAACAGTCATGGTTTACAAGAAATTACTCTTTTTGTTCCTGCTGACACTACTCATGCCAGCCACCGCCAACGCCTTGTACTTTACTGTCAATTACATCTCTTACAGTACCAACGGCACCAATGCCACAGTAACTGGCACTTCCCACACGTCATCTACTACCAGTGGATACCTGACCATCCCTTCCACGGTCACCTATGAAGGAACGACCTATAATGTCACTGCCATCAGTGCTTCAGCCTTCAGTTCAAAATCGTGGCTTAAGTCCATATCCATCCCGGCCTCGGTAACCTCCCTGGGCACTAAAGCGTTCTATGCATGCTCAAATATAACAAGCATCACGCTCTCTACCAGTGCCATCACTTCTATTGGAGAGTCCACCTTCCAGAACTGTAGCAGCCTGACAGGCATCACACTCCCCAACACCGTCAAGGAGATTGGAATTCGCGCATTCAGTGGTTGTTCAAGCATGACAACTGCCAATATAGGTAGTTCCGTGGAGACTATAGGCAATTATGCATTCTCTAATTGTTCGAAGCTGACGAGTATCAACATCCCCAACACCACAACTTCCATCGGCACTAGCGCCTTCTCTTATTGCTCGGCAATGACAACCGCAACCCTTGGCAGTTCCGTGGAGACGATAGGCAATAGTGCATTCACCTCTTGCTCAAAGCTGACGAGGATTGACATTCCCAATGCCACGACGTCGATTGGCACCTACACTTTTTATAACTGCTCGGCATTGACTACCGCGACTCTTGGCAATTCCGTGGAATCTATTGGATATTATGCATTCCAGGGTTGTGCGAAGCTGACAGGCATCAACATTCCCAACTCAGTCAAAACCATTGATGGCTACGCATTTACCGGTTGTACCGCTCTGGCAACGGCTACCTTTGGCAACTCGCTCCAGAGCATCGGCAACAGCGCGTTTAAGGACTGCTCCAGCTTGGCTAGCATTTCTATTCCCAACACAGTCACGAGCATCGGACGATGGGCATTCGCAGGTTGCACCAGTCTGAATAGCGCAACTCTCTCAAATGCCATCACCGTAATCAACGACTCCACATTTGCCCATTGCAGCCTCACGAGTCTGGTCATTCCCAACTCAGTTAAGACCATCGGCAAGAAGGCGTTTCTACAAAATGAGAGCTTGGGTAGCGTGTCGTTTGGCAACTCTCTGGAGACGATTGGGGAACAGGCTTTCTATGGATGCTCTGGCTTGGCAAGCATCACAATCCCCAACTCGGTGAAGACCATCGGCATCAATGCCTTTAGAGGCTGTTCACGTGCGACCACATTGACCTTGCCCAATTCCATCACCACTATTGGCAACTACGCATTCTATGGATGTACGGGATTGACAAACGTGACCATTCCCAACTCAATGACGTCCATCAGCGCTGGTTTATTCTATGGTTGCACGGGCCTGATCAACATCAACATCCCCAACACCATCGCCACTATCGGAGGATCGGCGTTTTATCAATGTACCAGTTTGACCGATTTGACCATTCCTAACTCCGTCACGGACATCGGCGCATCAGCTTTCTATGGCTGCACAGGACTGACGAGCGTCAATATTCCCAATTCGGTCACAAACGTCGGAAGCAGCGCCTTTGCCTATTGCTCGGGCTTGACCAGTGCGACCATCGGCAATAGCGTTGCAACCATCGGCAGTTATGCGTTCAGGGATTGTACGGGTTTGACGACCCTGTCGATTCCCAAATCGGTCACATCTATCGGGACTGGCGGTTTCTCGGGCTGCACAGGGTTAAAGTCGTTGTATTTTAACGCTCAGAATTGTGCTGACTTCACTGCCAATAACAGCAGTTACCAGTACTATAGTGTCTTCTATAATTGTCCATTGGAAATCATTGTCACTGGCAATGAAGTGGCACGCATCCCCGCCTACATGACAGGATATGCCAAGAAAGCTTCCCTCACCACACTGATTATCGGTAACCAGGTTGCCAACATCGGCGATTATGCATTCCAGGGTTGTACCAACTTGACAGGGCTGACACTGCCAAATTCCATTGCCAGCATGGGTGCTAACTCGTTCACGGGTTGCACCAAGCTCAAGACACTCTACATCTCGGGTAATGGTGAATGGATGGCAGGTAAATTGCCCATGAATACTGCAATCGAGACCCTTTACATCGGTAGCGGTATTACCTTGCTGAGCGATATGCAAGTGAATCCGGCAAATGTTTATTCTTTTGCCGCCGAGCCTCCCACATGTCACAGCAACGCATTCTCGGGCTACACGGGAGTGCTGCACGTCCCCGCCACCTCGTTTGCAGATTACTGCTTTGCCCCCACTTGGGAAAACTTTAACAACGTTGAGGCAAACGCCATTGAACCCAAGTCAATCGTCTTGAGCCAAACCAGTTTGGAATTGACACCGGATTCTCAGGCTACATTGACGGCTAACTTAACTCCAGTTGAGTCTAATCCCAACACGATTATGTGGTATACGAGTGATCCCAGTGTGGCTACCGTAGTCAATGGCGTAGTTACAGCAATTGCTTTAGGCGAATGTGATATCGTCGCTTACTGCTATCCCGTGGTTAGTGTTTGTCATGTAGTTGTGGGTTCTAATGTCATCATCACGCTGGATAAGCACAAAATCTGGCTAATGCCCAACCATATGGAAACATTGACCGCTACCGTAACACCTGTTGCCACAGAGCTCGAAGTGACTTCGAGTGACCCCACTGTAGCCAACGCACGTATTGTAAATGGTGCTATACGTGTTGTGGCCATCAAGTCAGGCACAACAATCGTTACCGTTGGCTCGGTTGATGGCACAGCCCAACCCGACACCTGCCAGGTTATTGTTTACACCGAAGGTGGAGATGTTAATGGAGACGGCCGAATCAGTATCAGCGATGTCACCGCCTTGATTGACTTGTTGCTGGTAGGCGACAGCATTGAGAACCCCGTAGCCGATGTCAATGGTGATGGGAAAATCAGCATTTCAGACGTTACTGCCCTCATCGACAAACTATTAGCAGGAGACTAGCCAATATAATCAATAGGCTTCTACTGATGATTCTATAAGTTGAGAGCGCGCCTTTTCATCCTAGGCGCGCTCTAACTTTGATAGACCTTATGGTCGCTTATCTGCTGCCATCGGAGTGATGGTGAAGGAGCAGGTGCGGTCGATGGCGGGGAGACGGTATTGCTCCAGAGGGCGGGCGCCCCAGCTGTCGATGCCGCCCACGCCGCAGTGGTCACTGTCGAGCGTGAGTACTGTGAATTGTGACTTACTTAACTGTGACGGATGGCGCTGATGCTTTTCATCGCCCTCGTCAAGGGTAGCAATATCGTAATGCAGCGCACTCGCGTAGAATGGCTTGTCAGCAGTCACCTTGATGCCACGGCCTTCGGTGTCTATCTGGTTCCACCAGCGGATGTCGCCCTTGGTGCCCGTTTCCTGCGGGCGAATGTAGGGATAGAACTGTTCATCGGCGGTCTGGCGGTAGATACCCAAGCGCTGGCTGTAGCGACGGTCGGCGTAGTTTTCGATAGGGCCGCGGCCATAGAAGTGGCTGTTGTCCATCGTGTAAGGCATTTCCATCACCATGCCAAAACGCAGCATCTCGGGGAGTTCGGTGTAACTGTCATCAAAGGCGATACCCTGTGTGATGCACATCACGCCACCTGCGTGTATTTCGTAGGTTAGCGTAAGCCTTGCATGTAGCTCGGGCATGTCATAATGGGCAACGATGGTCATCTGTGACTTGCTGGACGCTTTCTTGTCCACAGCAATCGAGGTCAGATTCATCACGGGATTGCGCCATACTTTCAACTTTTGCTGTAACCATGCACCCATGTCGTTGTCGGTCACAGCGCGCCAGAAGTTTGGCCTCAACGAGCCACCTTCTCCCAACAGGTTCACACCATTTACCACGTAATGAGCCATGAAACCAGTTTGGCGGTCAAAAGCGATGTCCATTTCCTTACCCTTAACCGATAATAAGCCATTGGACAGATTTTTAACTTGGATTTTCGTTTTATCTACGGACGGCGCCATGGCTTGAGGTGCCACCTCGTTAACGGGCAGTTGGGCATAGGCGATGCGATAGCCTGCCTCCAACATTGGCTCGGCTTGCTTGAGCATGAAATCCACATTAAGCATCACCTCGCTATTCGGGTCAAGCGCGGCAAGGGTGTTCTCGATAGGCAGGTGGAACACTTGGCGGCTCTGAGGAGCAACGTTGAGGTCGTTTTCTTCGCCGTTTAGCACTGACTGGCCGTCAACCAGGAGTTGCCAGCGCATCTTCACGTTGCTCAAGTCGCAGAAGAAGAATTCGTTTTTCACCGCAATTTCGCCCTGACGCACATTCACGTCCTCGGCCCACACATTCTGGTAGTAATAGGCGGTCTCATAAGCGTGTGGATTCCACACGCGGTCGGGGCTCACAAGACCGTTGCAGTTGAAGTTGTTGTCGCTGGGATCATGAGTATTATAGTCACCACCATAGGAAAAGTACTCTTTGCCATCTTTGCCTCTCACACGCAGGCCTTGATCGACGAAGTCCCATACAAAGCCGCCCTGAAACTTGGGCACGCGACGCACGATGTTCCAATACTCCATCAAACCACCGCCTGAGTTACCCATGGCGTGGTTGTACTCGCACAGGATGAGCGGTTTCTTGCTTTCGGGCTTGCTGGCATAGCGTTCGCACCAGTCGGGCGAAGCATACATCGGGCACATCAGGTCGGTATTCTCGCCTCCCTGTGCACGTTCCCAATGAATGGGGCGCGAGGGGTCAGTGGTGCGAATCCAGTCACGTGCAGCCGTAAAATTGGGACCATCGCAGGTCTCGTTGCCCAGCGACCACACGATGACGCTGGGATGGTTGAACTGGACGCTCACATTGTGCTGATTGCGTTCCAAGATGGGCTTGGCAAACATCGGCTTATAGGATGCGGCGGTGTTGGGGTCATAGTGGAAGCCGTGTCCCTCTTGATTGGCTTCGGCAAAGACATACAGACCGTACTCGTCGCACAGGTCATACCACTGCGGGTCATCAGGATAGTGGCAAGTGCGCACAGCGTTGATGTTCATGCGTTTCATCTCCTTGATGTCGGCAATCATGCGCTCACGTGACACAACATAGCCGCCATCCGGGTCCATCTCGTGGCGGTTAGCACCCTTAATATATACAGTCTTCCCATTAACCAACAACTGTCCTTCCTTAATCTCTACACGGCGGAAGCCCACCTTGATGGTCGTAGCCTCTCCCTTCGCTTTTTTGTCAGCGGGGGTGAGGGTGGCGATGAGGCTGTAGAGGTAGGGTGTTTCGGCTGTCCATGGATGGGCATCAGGTATAATCCATCGATTATCGCCATCGGGTATCATGGCCACTCCATTGCCTTGAGCATCAAGCAACTGATATTTCATCGTTCCCTTACCCGTAACAACAGGTGCGATCATGATCGTGCCGTTGCGCAGGTCATCGGTCAATCCTGTAGTCACACGCAGGTCGTCGATGTGATTGTCCTTATCACGGCAGTAGAGGTAACTCGAACGAGCCACACCTGACAGGCGCCAGAAATCCTGATCCTCGCTGTAGGTGCCGTCACACCAGCGCATCACTTGAAACGCCAGCAGGTTGTCCCCCTCCTTGAGAAATGGCGTGATGTCAAACTCGGCCGCTGTTTTGCTGTCCTCGGCATAACCAGCAAACTGGCCATTCACCCACAGATTGATGTTGCTGGTCACGCTCCCGAATTGGGCGATGACCTGCTTCCCCTTCCAGTCGGCAGGAAGGGATACATGTCGGCGATACGTTCCCACATGATTATCTTGCACAGGTACCTGGGGCGGGTTATTCACCCAGTTGTCGCGCCACGGGAAACCGATATTGACATACACCGGGTCGCCATAGCCATTCAATTCCCACATCCCTGGCACAGGCATCGTGCCCCAACCACTATCGTCGAGGTCAAGACGATAGAAGTCAGTGGGTCGCTGGTCGAGATTTTCCACCCAATGGAATTTCCAGTCGCCGTCAAGCGACAGGTAACGACTTGATTGTGTCGGGACGATGTCATAGGCAGTAAATGACGTGTGAACCGGCAATCGATTGATTTCGTTCATTTGCAGGTCCATCCACGGTTCCCCTACGGGCTGTGCATTGACCCACAATGCCAACAGCAGACAGGTTATTGCGAAAACTGAAGACTTCATGATAGTTAGTTAGAAGTTAGAAGTTAGGAGTTGCGTAGGTATTCTTCGGCTCGGGCAAGGTCCTCAGGGGTGTCGATGCCAATGGTAACTGTGGTGGTGATACCCGCCTTGATGATATAACCGTTCTCCAGCCAGCGTAATTGCTCAAGTGACTCAGCCAATTCCAGCGGCGACTGCGGCAGGCGTGTGATTTGGGCCAACACAGCAGCACGATAGGCATACATGCCCACGTGGGTATAGTACTGAGTCATTTTGGGCCATTCGTCACGCTCTTTGCCCCTTATGAATGGGATCACCGAGCGCGAAAAATAACGGGCGCGCATCTGGCTATCCAGTACGACTTTAGGGCTATTGGGGTTCTCCAACTCGCTGTAGGGACGACTGGCATCAAATGGGCGCACAAGCGTCGCAATGTCGGTCGTTTCATCCTCAAAGCATGCCATAATAGCTTGCAACTGATCAGGTTGGATGAACGGCTCATCGCCCTGGATGTTGATAATCACATCCTCGCCGCCCCCATTCTTCAGGTAGGCTTCCTGACAGCGATCAGTGCCGCTTCGATGCTCGGTACTCGTCATCACCGCTTTGCCTCCAAAGGCCTCCACCGCCGCCATGATGCGGTCATCATCGGTAGCGACCACCACACGGTCGAGCGCCTTGCTCACCTGACGATAAACCCGCTCGATCATCGTCATGCCACCCAGCATCGCCAACGGCTTGCCTGGAAACCTCGTCGAGGCATACCTCGCCGGTATAATCCCAATAAAACTCAATTTCTCGTTCATATATCTTAATTCTTTGTATTAAATTCTCTCTCGTTCAGTTTTGCTTCTATCTCTTTGATTGTGGGTATTGTACCCTCAATCTTCTCTGGATAGAATTTCTCAAGTTCATATTCCGAAATCCCTATTGGCTGACTACTCGATTCCAGTGCATATTGCGCTTGAATACGGTCTTTCTCCTTGCAGATAAGCAATCCGATAGTTGGGTTATCGCGTCCTTCTTTGCGTAGTGTATGGTTGCAAGCAACAATATAGCCACCCAATTGCCCCACATCGGCAAACTCAAATTTGCCGATTTTCACCTCAATGACCACATAACAAGACAAGTTCAGATTGTAAAACAGCAAATCAATCAAATTCTCAGTTGATCCAACTTGTATCCTATACTCTTTGCCCACATAGGCAAAGCCAGTGCCGAGTTCCACGAGAAACTGCGTGATGTTATTCAGCAGGCTATCTTTGAGCAGTCGCTCATTATACCTTCCAGTAATCCCTGTAAAAGCAAAATTATAAGGATCTTTGGTCAGTTCCTGAGCCAAGTCACTCGTTTCTTCGGATAAGGTTCTTGTGAAATTGGTCAGAGCCTTACCTTGTCGCTCATAGAGATCGGTATCCAGAAAATTAAGTAGCATATTACGGCTCCAGCCGTTGACTACCGTTTGATGAACAAAAAAAAGTGCCTTCTGTGGCTGGTCTTTACACTTGTCTATAATTCTTATATGGTGTCCCCATGGCACAGAAAACATGTCTTTTTGAATTTGCTCAACAACTTGTTGAGTAATTAAAGACTGATTCTGCTCAACAACTTGTTGTGTAATTTGCTCCTCAAATTGTGGAGTGATTTCAGTGCATGGTTGATATAGCTGATAAAAGTTTTTCATATACAGCAGGTTCGTCTGGGAAAAGCACGTCGCATCAGGATTCAGATCCTTCAAATCTTTACTCAGATTCTTCATGAATCCACTTCCCCAGCGGCTTTCGGCTTTCATTTCAGTAATGTCCCTGCCTAACTCCCAATAGAAGCGCAACATTTCCTCGTTCACTTTCACAGCTGCCTTAATCTGGCTCCTGTGGTAGCGACGGCTCAATTCTTTAATCCACTGGATGTAATAATTATCTAATATAGAAATCGATTTTCCCATTCTAAATACAAACCACTATTGTTCAAGTTATCTTCTATCCGAAAGAGTTTGTGTTATAGTATCAATAGCCCCAGGACTCTCCCACGAGGATGACGGCATGGCGATGAGCAGGGAAACTGTTGCGGGTGAAGTGGACGTAGTTGCAGATGCATTGTGGACTGTTGCAGTTGTGGCACACGCCGTCCAGCCTGCAAGGCGTATCGCAACCCAGGCGGGCAGTGTTGATGGGTGCAGCCGTGTTGCGGGCACGGGCTAGGGCGGCCTCGATGGTGGGGGCTACCTTGTTCATGCCGATCACGTGGATCACGTTGTGCGGCCCCCAGGTGATGGCGGCAACGCGGTTGCCACGTCCGTCGATATTGACGATTACGCCATCCTGGGTGATGGCATTAGCGCTGGTAAGAAAGTAATCCACATCCATCGCATCAAGGTAGCATTGGCGTTTTTGTTCGGGCGTTTCGGCTTTATCGCGGTCAATAACCTTATACTTACCACTCTCGATGAGTTTACTGGTCAACCCCATCTCACGGATGGTCTGTGAGCCTCCCCAAGTGACACTACTGCCCTCGGGCATAAGTGACTTGACAAATGCGACAGCCTCGGCGGCGGTAGCGCAATAGTGCGCCTTAAAGTTGCGACGTTCCAAATGCTTGATAATACGTCCAGCCAACAATTCATTATGGATTTCAACAGGAGTCATAGTTTATTAAGATAAAAGATAAAAGATAAGAGTTAATAGATGATTTGGAATCAACTGATTCAATTAGAACAGGTTGATGAGTTTTAGGGAGCCCCAAATGATGGCGGCATAGCGTATCAGTTTGCCTATGGTCATCGTGAGGAGGACAATCCATGCATTGGAGCGCACATAGCCCAATGCAACGCTGATTGCCGTGCCCAACATGGGCACGAAAGCAAAGAATCCCATCCATGCGCCACGATTGTGCATGAAGTGCAGGGCGCGGTCGAGTTTTTCCTTGCTCACGCGGGCATATTTCTCAATCCACTCAATTTTACCCAAATGCCCAATATAGTAGCACGTCATGCCACCACTCACATTACCCGCCAAGGCCACAAACAGGCTGGTGACGGGATCCATGTGTAGCGCTCCCACACAAGCGATGACCAACGCCTCGCTGCTGAACGGGACTATACTACCAGCCAGGAACGACCCCAGGAATAACCCGAAGAAGCCCCATTGGGTAAAAAAATGAATGAGCGCATCAAGCATTTCTCTCTGATGGTTTTCTGTGCCGTGGCTCAGTCACGGCTATCTACATTATTTGAACAACAGTTGCGTGAAAATAACCAAGTAGTCTCGCCAGTTGGCCCACTCATGGCCAGCGCCGCTCTCATGATAGGTGTAGCGCAGGTGGTTCTTGTCGAGCAATTTTCTGAATTCTGCATTGTCTTTATACAAGAAGTCTTTCTCTCCGATACCCATCCAATAGACCTTGGGGCGCTGCTTAAACTGAGTAAGCAGTTTGGCTTCGAGGTCATCATAGATCTTGCTCTTTCCCTGGTCCATACGGCTGATAGCCGGTGAGAACAGTCCGACATAAGCGAAATCCTCGGGCTGATTGGCGCTGATATAGAGCGAGTGGTAACCGCCCATCGACAGGCCCGCGATGGCGCGGTAACGCTTGGCGGCGCGTATGCGATAGTTATTCTCCACCCAGGTCATGATATCTTTAAAGGACTCTTCAAACGTGCCATCCATCCAATGCTTGTGAGCAAAGGTGGGCTGCACGTTATTGTCGGGCGTCATGCCTGCTGCCGCTTGCTCATCAATATTGCCATTGGGCATGACCACAATCATCGGTTCGGCATTGCCTGTGGCAATGAGGTTGTCAAGAATCTGGGCAGTGCGGCCCTGCTCGAGCCATACAGTCTCATCACCACCCGAACCATGCAAGAGATAAAAAACAGGGTACTTCTGTCTGCTCAACTCATAGCCAGGAGGCAGATAAATCATCATGCGGCGCTTCATGCCCAGTGTGGGCGAATCATACCACACCGCGCGCACCTCGCCATGAGGCACATCATGCACCGCCATCGGGCAATCGGCCTGCGGATCAAGAACAAAGGTATTCATCACGTTCTTGACATCGCGCAGCACATGTGCATTGTCGTTATCGAGCACCTTCATGCCATCAACGATAAAATGGTACATATACAGATCCGGCTCCAAGTTGTTGAGAGTCAACTTCCACTTGTCGCCCTGCCGTTGCATCAACGTATCCATGCGCGAATCAATGATGAGGCGCACGGTGTCGGCTCCAGGAGCCGAGATACTAAAAGATACTGATCCATCCTTCCCTATAACGGGACTGTTGGTGAACTGGGCATTGAGCGACAAGGCCACAGTCACAATCATAAAGAGAAAACATAATCTTGATTTCATAGCTATAAATGATTTTGCTTAACAAGCGCAAAGTTAATACAAAAACCAAGCTACTCCAAATGATTAGATTCATTTGATCAGATAATCCAGCAGTTTTTCAATCAAGCGCGGCAGGGCATAATTACCCAAATCCTGTTCATCTATCCAGATGTAATCGGTCGGCAATTCGGGGCGTACCTCAGGCTCAGCCAAATAAAAATCAGCAAGCAACACACGGTGAGTCAGGACGTGTTTCACGTTGTGAGCCAGCAAAGTGAGCGGGCATCCCAATTCGGGCAGCGGCTCGTTCTCGACCAGCAACGGTTCCCACAGCCCTTGCCAGATATCACCCGCTGGGCGCCGGCGCAAGGCGGTTTGTCCATCATGACGAATATAAACATAGGTTAAACGGCGCTCTTGCACCTTGAGTTTCTTCTCCTTGACCGGCAACTCATTGACACGACCTGTCCGCAAGGCCACGCAAGTCTCGGCAACGGGACAAACGATACATCGGGGGGACTTGGGAGTGCACCAGGTGGCACCAAAGTCCATCATCGCCTGGTTAAAAGCCGATGCCTTGTCCTCGGGCAACAATTCCTGGGCCAAAGCCTCGAATGTGTGCTTGCCACGCGTCGTATTGATGGGCACATCAATGCCATAGTGGCGGGAAAGCACCCGATAGACGTTGCCATCAACTGCGGCAGCAGGCAAGTTGAAAGCCATCGACCCCACAGCCGCTGCCGTGTAGTCCCCTACCCCCTTCAAAGCACGCAAACCCTCAATCGAACGAGGGAAGCCGCCCTGCTCGACAATCTGGCGTGCGGCAGCATGCATATTGCGGGCACGGCTGTAGTAGCCCAGTCCTTGCCACAGACGCAACACCTCGTCTTCACTGGTAGCGGCCAGCGCCTCGACGGTCGGGAATTGCTCCATGAATCGCAACCAGTAATCGCGTCCCTGCTCGATGCGCGTCTGCTGCAGGATGACCTCGCTCACCCAGATGCCGTAAGGGTCACTGATGCCACGCCACGGCAGTTCGCGCCCATATTGCGCAAACCACCTCAACAATGCCACTGTGAATGCCGATTTTTCCATTCCTAATTATTCGAGGGGAAGGATAGTCTTGAAGTTTTTCCAGTTCTTGGCGCTGCGGTAGGCGTTAATCGAAGTCTCGGGGACGCGGAGTTCAATCTTGCTATTGCTCTCCTTATCGAGCGTGGGCGGCAGGATGGCATGGCTCTCGATGCGCGTCAGGCTCTTGCATTTCTCGGTGACTTTCTTGCCCAAATGGGTCATGCTATCTGGAAGGATGAGCGTTGTGATTGCCGTCTCGCGAAGGGCATTGTCACCTAATGCAGTGACACCATTACCCAAGTCAATCCGAGCAAGCGCTGTACACTCGCGAAAAGCCTCTTTATCTACAGTCTTGCAGGCATCGGGCAGCGACACGCTGGTCAATCCACGGCAATTCTTAAAGGCACGTTCACCAATCAACTTTAATGCCGAGGGCAAATCAATAGCCGTCAAGGCTTTGCAGCCCTCAAAAGCCTCCTTGCCAATCTCGGCCAAACCAATCGGGAACTCCACATCTGCAATAGCAGGACAATTCTTAAAGGCCCGCATCATAATTGTGGTCACCGAAGCGGGCAACTTGACCGAAGTCAAACTCTTGCATTCCTCAAACGCCTCTTGCGGAATGACAGTGATGTCGGGACTGGTCACGAAGGACTTGAGTGCGCCACAATACTTAAATGCGCACTTGCCCATAGCCTTTACTCCAGGCATTTCGGCGCGTTGCAGGCGGGAACAGTTTTCAAAGGCAGACTCGCCCACAGACATTACGCTTGGAGGAAGAATAATCGATTCGATATCACTATCGGCAAAGGCCCTGTAGCCGATTGTACGGAGTGATGCAGGCAGATCGACGGCGGTGATAGCGCTACCAGCAAATGCGTACTTTCCTATAGTTTCCACGTCATCGGGCACTACAGCAGCGCCATGACGCCCAGCAGGATAGAGTAACAGAGCAGTACCCGAATTGTCATAGAGAACTCCGTCCTCATAGGTATAGTATCGGCTGCCTTCCTCGACTCTGATGTCCTGTAACTTGGACATATAACCCAGGTAATCGTCACCTATTTGGGTCGCTGCGGGAATATCGAGCGTCGTGAGCGGGGTTTTGTCAAATACACCTGAGCCTAACGAGGTCAGCCCGTAGGGCAAAGTGATATGTTGCAGCCCTGTGCCCTTAAATGCCTTGTCACCAATCTCGATCACACTACGCGGAATCATAATGTTACGCAGTTTCTCGCAGCCCGAAAAACACTCATTGCCGATTTCCTGCAAGCCTTCAGGTAGAATGATATACTCCAGATGATAACAACCCGAAAAAGCATCGTTGCCCAGTGAACGTACACCTGGTGGCATGATGACCTCCTCGAGTTGGCTGCATCCGTGAAGGGCATTATTACCGATACGTTTCAGGCGCTCGGGCAGCACTATGGAGCGCAGATGACTACTATAGGCCAAGCCATCGTCAAGCACGTCGTGGGAACCAGTGCTGCCTAATAGACCAGTGCTGCCGGCACTCATGATGCGTACACGTTCCAACTCCACATCAATGTAGTTGTCCACCGACTTATCACGGCCATCCACACAGCGCGAACGGTCACATATCTTTTTCAAGAACTTGAAATCCTTGGAATTCATGGGCCCCTCGATGTGAAGCAGGCGCACACGGTTAATCATGTCAGGCGGCATCTTGGACTCCAAAGTACCTGGCTCACTGAGCCGGATTTCCACCACGTCGCCATAAGTGTTGGTGCGCACATAACGGTCACGGTAACGCTTGTCCCCTCGACTGCCATACTGAGCACTGCCCGGCAAGACGGTCACAAGGGCAAGCAACAGGGCCACAGCCCATAGGATGAAATGATTCCTGTTCATTGTTGATACAGTTTAGTTTCTTGACCGCAAATATAATCAATACCGATGATAGTCACAAATCGCAAACCTATTTTCACCCTTTAACTCCCTTATAGAATCACTCAAGTCGCGGCACATATAACAAGAAAAGAATAAAAAAATGGCCAAAGAGGCTTATTTATTCAGTAAATTTTGTACTTTTGTCACGAATGATAAATAATTAACCTCCAAAATTTAAAAAACGTATGATAAAACGCTTACTACTGTCCCTTATTGGGATCGCTTCACTTTTCACCGCATTGGCAGCCGAAGGTGACGGCAATAACGCGATATTTACTAAGCCTAAGTTCAGTGGATTTGCCATGGCGTCCTATCAGGCGACGTTCCAGGATGGCAACAACAGTAACTCGTTTGACCTGAGGCTCGTCAGGGCGTCAATCGAAGGTCGCATCCTGAACGATTTCTACTATAAAATCCAGGGACAAATCAATGGCAACACGACCACGCTGGGTAGCAGTCCTCGACTGGTGGACTACTTCATGGAGTGGCAGAAACTAGACTTCTTCCGCATCAAATTAGGCCAGTTCAAACGACCGTTCACTTATGAAAACCCAATGAACCCCATCGACCAGGGTTTCATGGGTTACTCACAGCCGGTCAGCAAGTTAGCAGGCTTCAGCGACCGCACGGGTATGCACGCTAGCAACGGACGTGACATCGGTCTCCAGTTCCAGGGCGACTTCCTCAAGAACAAGAGCGGACGCAACCTCTTGCACTATCAAGTGGGTGTGTTCAATGGCCAGGGTATCAATGTGAAGGATGTGGACGAACGCAAGGACATCATCGGCAGCGCATGGGTCATGCCCATACCGGGAATGCGCATCGGTGCCTTCGGTTGGGAAGGCTCTTATGCCCGCAAAGCAGGTGGCCAAACCGTTAGCCTGCGCCAGCATCGTTACGCCTTCAGTGCCGAATACAAGAAGGGTGACCTGCAACTGCGCACCGAGTATATCCACTCGACTGGACGTGGATTTGCCACCACCTACCAGAACACCTCTAACGCCAGCGACCTATCCATCAAGACCTATACCGATAAGGACGGCAATGAAGTTGCCAATGACAAGTCTGATGGTGTCTATGCTCTCGCTATCGTTCCGGTAGTCAAGGACAAGTTAATGGCCAAGGCCCGTTACGACCTGTATCGCCCCACCGCATCTTCAGTGGCCGCTAAGACCAACTATGAGGTCGGCTTGAATTACCGCTTCTGCAAGTACCTTGAGGTACAGACCGAGTATTGTTTCACTCACGACAGCGCGCTCGCAAAACCCGACTACAGCACCGTCTTCGTGCAAGTTTCCATCCGCTACTAATTCGTAAGAAGTTAGAAATGAGAAGTGAGGAGTGAGAATGCGGATGCCATCTCTTATCTCTTATCTTTTATCTTTTATCTCTTATCTCTATAACGCTGTAACTATTCACTAATAACTAAAAAGATATGTCGTTAATCATGATTCTTCAACTCTGTATCGTGCTGGGCGCCTTGTGGCTCGGCTCGCGATACGGTAGCCTTGCCCTGGGTGCCATTTCGGGCATCGGCTTGGCCATCCTTGTTTTTGGCTTTGGCATGAAACCCGGAAACCCTCCCACCGATGTTATCTACATTATCATTGCCGCTGTAACCTGCGCCGGTATCATGCAGGCCTCAGGCGGTATGGACTGGTTGATTCAGCTGGCCGAGAAAATGTTGCGCAAGCATCCCGACCGCATCACGTTCCTCGCTCCTCTGGCCACATTCTTCCTGACGGTGCTTGTTGGTACAGGCCACGTGGTGTATACGCTGATGCCCATCATCTGTGATATCGCGATCAAGAAGGGCATCCGCCCCGAGCGTCCTTGCGGCATCGCCAGCATCGCATCCCAGATTGGTATCACCTGCTCGCCCATCGCAGCAGCAGTAGTGGCCTTTATCACCATCTCGGGTGCGAACGGCTACACCGTTTCCATTCCTCAGGTGCTCATGGTGACCATCCCCGCCTGCCTGTTGGGTATTTTCACAGCCTCGGTCGCTTCCTACAAGCGCGGTAAGGATCTTGACAAGGATCCCGAGTTCCAGAAGAAGATTGCCGATCCCGCTCAGCGCGAGTACATCTACGGCAGCAGCGCCACTACGCTCGACAAGAAGATTGCTCCCGAGAGCAAGCGTGCCGTGTACATTTTCTTCGGAGCCTTGCTGGTCATCGTGTTCTTTGCCATCTTTCAGGATCTGTTGCCTGCTTATGACACCATCAAGGCCATTGACGGTGACGCTACTGTCGAACTCATCGGCTCGCGTGTAACCATCACCGCCGACCAGTTGGCCAAGTTAGGCATTGCTGTTGAAGGCTTGACCAAGACGCATCCCACTCCGTTGAAGATGAACCTCGTCATCCAGATTGTAATGATTACCGCCGCAGCGCTGATGATTATCTTCTGCAAGGCGTCTCCCAAGAAGGCCATCGCTGGTCCCGTTTGGCAGAGTGGTATGGTTGCCGTTGTCGCTATCTATGGTATCGCATGGCTCGCCGACACCTACTTCGCCAACTATCTGGGAGAAATCCAACAAATGCTGGCTGGTATGGTTGAGAAATACCCCTGGTCGATTGCATTTGCGTTCTTCCTTGTTTCGGTGCTCGTCAATTCTCAGGGTGCCGTGGTTGTTGCCATGCTGCCGCTGGCTTATGGCCTTGGCATTGACGGTTGGGTTCTGCTGGGTGTATTACCCTCGGTATATGGTTACTTCTTTATCCCCAACTATCCTTCGGATATCGCCACAGTGAACTTCGACCGCACGGGTACGACCGTCATCGGTAAGTACCTGTTGAACCACTCCTTCATGATGCCTGGCATGGTACACACCGTTGTCGCCTGCGTCGCCGGATACCTCATCGCGTTCCTTTACCACTCGATGGGCTGGATCTAAACCATAACTGAATAATCTTTATATAACAGATTGCACGGACTATCAAGTCCGTGCAATCTGTTTGTACTATGGGGAAAATCATAGCCTATAAATCGGCTCATTAGTTTTCACCAACAATCACTTATATTATACCCTATCGGTTATATTTTGATGATTTCTTCACAATACTATACCCGAAAGGGGCTATTTTATAGATTTTTCTCTAAATTATACCCGAAAAGGTGTAGAAATACTGAATAATTGATTACATTTGCGGCAAAAACTAAAACAGAAATGATGACTAATCTATCAAAGCAAGTGAAAGCGATGCGCAAGCAATATGGCTTGACACAAGAAGACCTATCGGCAAAAGCAGGTGTCGGACTTCGCTTTGTGCGGGACTTAGAACAAGGGAAAAGCACCTTAAGGATGGACAAGGTGAATTGCATCCTTAATCTCTTTGGTTCTGAACTAGGGATTGTCCCACAACAGAAGGGAGGTGATAAATCATGAGACAGGCTAATGTTCTATATCGAGATACTATAGCAGGCTTACTAGTTGAAGATGAAAACGGCTATACATTTACCTATGATGATGATTACCTTTTAGATGCCAGTGCAGAGCCCATTAGCCTGACGTTTCCACTCACAGCCAAGCCCTATCAGTCTAACGTACTTTTTCCTTTCTTCGACGGATTAATACCAGAAGGTTGGTTGCTTGATATTGCTACCCATAACTGGAAAATCAACCCTAGTGACCGAATGGGGCTGTTGCTTGCCTGCTGCAAGGATTGCATTGGCGCTATCGGCATTGTCGCAAAACAAAACGAGGAGGAATAAATCATGTGCAAATGCTTATATTGTTATCAGGCATTACAGGATGGCCAAAAAGACTTCCATCCAGCGTGTGCCAAGAAAATATTTGGTAGCGCAACCGCACCAAGGCTGCCATATTCCAGACGAGACATTGATGACCTTGCCCGAGAGATTATAAAGAGCCAAACAACGGTGACAGGTGTACAGGCCAAACTCTCATTAGACATCAATAAGGGTGGCAAGAATGAACCCGACAGGTTGACACTTGTCGGACTTTGGGGGCGCTATATCCTCAAGCCCAAGTCTGACAATTATCCTTGGCTGCCCGAAGATGAAGACCTCACTATGCATCTGGCTACGATAGCCCGCATCGAGGTGGTGCCTCATTCTCTCATTCGCTTTGACGATGGTGAATTGGCATACATCACTAGAAGAGTTGACCGGGGCGACGATGGCACCAAGTATCTCATGGAAGATGCCTGCCAATTGAGTGAACGACTTACTAGCGATAAGTATAAGTCATCTCACGAAAATATCGCTAAACTCATTAAACGATACTCCACTACACCTCAGCTTGATTTGGTCAACTATTGGGAAATTGTAGTTTTCTCCTGGATAACAGGGAATTCTGACATGCACCTCAAGAATTTCTCTTTGTTGAGTCAAAGCAAAGATAACTATCGATTAGCACCTGCCTACGACCTCTTGAATGTACATCTGATATTTGATGACCCCGAAGAACTGGCACTGACTCTCACAGGAAAGAAGAAGAGACTCAAACGTGAGAATTTCTTTGAAGCGATGCTAGCATCGGGACTGGATCAGAAGGTCATTGACAATATATTCAAGAAATTCATCAAGGCCGCTCCAAAATGGATGGACTTTATCGACATCAGTTTCTTGCCAGAGGAGTTAAAGGGACGATATAAACAGGAGATTGCCGCTAAGCTCGAGAGGCTGAAAATAGAGTCTTAAATCCAATAATCTCCCGTTTCATTGGCATGATTTTTGTAGGTTATTATTCAAAGTCACTAGTGTCCCATTAAAATTTTGGGATGGTTAAAAATTAATATAAAGTTGCCCATCAGAGGCAGAGCGTTCATTGAAATTTTGAGATTTAGTTTTGTCAAAGAGTTCTCTCAGAGGTGTTGTATCGGTGAGTGATACACCTAAAACCTGAAGGACTTCGTAGGCGCTTCGTTCAAGCTTCATATCATGCTGGACGATGGCAACGAGGCAGTAAGAGTAGATGGCGCAATAGATTTGTATCCTCACGGCATTCTCGCTTGTACCCCAAAATTTCTTGATTTTGAGGTGTTGCTTGAGCCACTTGTGGAACAATTCCACCTGCCATCGGTTCTTGTATAGCAAGGCGACCTGAAGTGATGTCAACGAGAAGCTGTTGGTCAAAAACATGAACTCCCGTTCCTGATCTTCATCCCAAAAACGGATGAGCCGCAGGGGTGCGGGATAGTACTTGCCAGGATAGTAACCGGTCAGTTCTATGACACAGTCTGAAAGCACGTTTTTAGGCAACCGGCGTTTCCATCTGATGATGCGGAACTTCAGGTTTTTCTTAGCCCTCAATACGAATATGGCGCCGACTTCGGCTATGCGATGCAAGCGTTTAAAATCATTGTATGCTTTGTCAAAGACATAATAAGAACCTGATTCATAGGGAATCTCGTCCATGGCTTTACAGTCATGGGTGGCTGCATCCGTAATGTGAAAGAAGGCTGGTATCTGCGTTTCCACGTCATAGAGGAAGTGAACTTTCACTTCACCTTTATGCCTGCGGAATCGTGCCCACCAGAACACGCTTAGGCATAAGTCTATGGTGGTGGAGTCGAAAGCATACACATTACCGCCGAGGTTGAAAATGTCGGTCTTGCGCTTCACTCTCGCTTCAGCGACCAAGAAGTATGCGAACTCCTCAAAGATGCGGTAATCCCTGTTCATGTTGGCGTAAGCAAGGTTCGTTTTTGACACGTTCTTGCCGAAACCGAGATGATAGCACTTTGAGCGGTGAGCCTCGATGATCACAATCAGGTCACGAAGACTTTCTCGGTTGCACAATTGGCCGAACATCATCACAAGCAACTGGTTCCAACATGTGAAATGCTTCACATATCGGTCACCACCATACTTCTTTATGATGCGGTTGAACTTGTTGCGATTCAGAAAATCCACAAGCTGAGAGAAAACGAATTTGGGATTGTACATTTGCCGTTTTTATATGAAACCGCAAAAATACAAAATCAGATCCGTTCGCTTCTGAAAACTCTACAACGAACTAAATATCAATTATTTCAAAGAACTCTTTCTGTTTTTAATGGGACAGTAATGATTCAAAGTAGTACCCCAATAATAACGAATAACGATGAAACGATTATTGCATTTAAGCCTCATCGCCATATTGATGATGGCATTCACGGGTTGTAAAGAGAATTACTCGGTCGGCGAAAAAGTGGGCAACCTGATTGAGTTCACCAAGAAGGGAGTCATCTGGGATTCCTGGGAGGGACGCATGAACCTTACCCAGACGGGTATGAACACCAGCGGGGCTCCATTCCAATTCTCGTTTGACAACGACCGCAATGACCAGGATTCGCTCGTACAGTTGCTCTACCAGGCTCAGATTGAAGGCTGGAAAGTCAAACTCAAATATCACGAGGTGTGGGGCTGGAAGAACGTCTTTAACAACCGTGGCGAGACCGACTATTTTGTCGATGATGTGGAAGTGCTCGACAAGGACTTTGCCAACCCTCTCCGCCACATGGGTGCCAACCAAGGCCATGTGGTTGACACCGTCTGGGTTGTCGTTGATAAAGCCGAAATGCTCAAGCACATGAGCAAATAGAAATCTACTGGCACAAAAACGATGACATGACTGTGTCATAATTCATCTATCGCAAATAAAATCGCGCTTCGCGCGAGAAATTAAACAAAATTATTAATAAAATTAAAATAAAAACTATTTTGTTTAATATTTATACAAATATTGTTTAATTTCTCGGCCGTTAGGCCGATTAAAAAACCAGAGGCCTATTATGACACAGCTACGTCACTTTTATTTCATTTACTGAATTGGTGTCTAATCGTCGACGATGACGCGGGTGACGATGGGTTTGCCGTTTTCGTCAATCAGTGGCGTTAATCCTGCGCCATTGCCGTACGCCACCAATAGGTAGTTCACACCTGTCTGGGTATCAACAATCACGTCGGCTTCCCGACAGATACCTTTCATCTCCCTATCTCGCCAAACAAATCTTTTCATTTCTTTTCCCATATTGACTGATAATTACATTATTGGCTACAAAAATACATTGAATTCTTTGATTTCTTGGTATCTTTGCCATTGATTATGCTATAAAAACAGGATGAGATATGGAATTGAGGGAGTTTATTCAGAATTATCGTGAAGCATTCGGAGAGAACGCACAGTTACCCTTGTTGTTTGGATACAGCGACACGCCAGTGGCCGACACGGCCAAGATAGGCGGCTGCTTCTTTAAAGGCTTGCAGACTGCACGAGAAGGCACGCCCGTGAGCCTTAGTGCCGAGGTTATCGGTTGTGGAGGCGGAAAATTGTACACGGGATTCAGTGACATGCCGGAGCGGGTGCCCAACTTTGTCTCATTAACCGAGAAATATAAGCGTACCCCCGAAATGGTCGCCGACTACATCAAGAGGCTAAAAATGCCACGCACATCCAAACGCTACTTGAACTTCATCAGGATTGACAAGGCTGAGTCGTTTGACGGATATGAGGGCGTGATGTTCTATGCCACGCCAGACATGCTGTCGGGACTGTGCGGATGGGCTTTCTATGACACCAACGAGCCCGATGCCGTGGTCGCCCAATTCGGATCGGGATGCAGCACAGTCGTGTCGATGACTGTTGTCGAAAACGCGCGCCAAGGGCATCGTTGTTTCCTCGGTCTGTTTGACCCATCAGTGCGCCCATGGGTGGGTAAGGATGAACTGAGTTTCACCGTGCCCATGAGCCGATTCACGGCGATGATGGACACGATGCGTGAATGCTTCCTGTTCGGGTCGCACGCGTGGGAACGGATAAAAGCCCGCTTGTAAATTACACAGGAACGACCAGCATGGGGGTATCGGTCTGGAACAGAACGCGGTGAGCGATGCTGGGGTTGAACAGACGCGAGAATATACTGGATTTCTTGTTGGGGACAGCGATGAGCTGGACGTTCTCGTCCTTGGCAAACTGAGCAAAGCTGTCCATAAAGGTCTTGGCTGCAATACGCTTGGTCCTGAAGGTGCACTCGGGATAGTGCTCACGACAATACTGTACCAACTGTTGCAATGACTGGTCTACCAGTCGGCGGTCTTTCTTATCCACCACAGGAATGATGGTGACCTCCACGCCGCGCATGTTGAACAGGCGCGCGAAGCGGTCAAACGAAATCAAGTCCTGCTGAATGAGGTTGGAGAAAAACGCCACATGGGTAATGTCGGTCAAGCCCACGTCAGGCATACCGATAGGCACCGTAAAGATGGGAAACTTGCAAGCATCCATCACCTCACCCGCCACACTACCGATAAGGTTCTGACGACGGCGGTTAGTGCCACTAGTACCCATCACGATAAGCGACACGTCATACTTCTGGGCATAGTGCAGGATCTGCTCCTCGGGGATGCCTTCGGTCACCTTGGTCTCGATAGCCACTTTAGGAAGTTCGCCGGCAGCGATTTTGTCCATGAGCATTTTCTTGAACTCTTCCATCTGCTCACGGGCGTTCTTCTTGATGGCCTTGAAATTGTCCTCAGGTGTCTCGTAGCGGTCACTGCCAAAGGGCAATGACATCGTGTGACGCTCATTGATGTAACTGTGCAGCAACAGGACTTTACCACGACTGCGGCGGGCGTACTCCATTCCCAACTTAACCGACTTGAGCGAGTACTTGCCGAAATCCACCGGCAGCAACACGCAACGCTTATCGCTCGTTATGGTTTCGGGCGACTCGATAATCTGCAACGCCAGAGGCAAATCACGCTCACGAATGCGCACCCTAACGCCCGAGGCAAGCACCTTCTCGTCGAGGTTGACGTTGTGAAGTTTCACCTCGATTCCTTCTTCCTCAAGGGTATTTTTCAGATCCACCGCACGGTCAAACGTGTGGATGGCGACGGTAATCAGTCTATTGGGATCGTTGCTGTTCTTGTTATCCATTGCTGCGGAGAGAATAAAAATATTAGGAATTCTGCTCGAGTATCTCGAGTGCCATGTCTAGAATCTGAGGGTCGTCAAGCACGACAAATCCACCATCAGGACCTGGCTCCAAATGGAAACCCATGTTGGTCCCGAACTCATAATTTGACCCGCCAAAGTAGTTTCGCACCGACTGAACCGGCAGGTTGAGTTTGTCGGCGATAGTGTGTATGGAACCTTCAGGCAGACTATTCTTGATCTGCCTCAGTTGATTAAAAGTGATGGTTCTAGGCATAAGCGATTCGAAGTATTTAATGCGTTGAATTTCGTGATTTTACTAATTTCCCCCAAAGATACGACATTTTACCCAATTCACAAAAAAAACCACAATAAAAAAGAAATTCCAGACCTTGGCAAAGTCCTTTTTCACCGAGAGTGTAAAAAAATTAGACAGAATTCTGTAAAAAAATAGACATCATTCGATTTATCAAGGAAAAAGTATGCCAAAATGAAAAATATTCACGAATTTTGTAACGATACAAGCATCTTATCAAATAGCTATAGCTAACTAATCAATTATTGTATAACAACCAAAAATACTAAATTATGAAAAAGTACTTCCTCTTTACATTGTTACTGCTACTAGCAGTGTTTACCGCATCAGCCTATGATTTTGAAGTCGACGGCATCTGCTACAACATCTACGAAAATCGTGTAACTGTGATGCATAGTGATTATTCCGGTGACATTGTCATCCCGGAGACGGTTACTTATGATGGAGAGACATACACGGTCACTACCATCAACTATCATGCGTTCACTGGCTGCACTGGCTTAACAAGCGTGACATTACCAAGCACAATCGCGTCAGTTAGCAGTGACTTCGGTGGCTGCACTGCGCTTTCAAGAATTATAGTAGATAGCAATAATTCAAAGTACGATTCACGCGATGATTGTAATGCCATCATTCTGACATCAAGTAATAAATTGATTGCAGGTTGCAAGAATACCATCATACCAAATACTGTCACCACTATTGGTACGTATGCTTTCGATGATTGCACAAGTCTAACAGATATAACAATTCCCAACTCAGTAATCTCAATCGATAGCCGTGCATTCGAAGGATGTGATGGCCTTACTAACATAAGCGTAGACATTGATAATCCAAAGTACGATTCGCGCGATAATTGTAATGCTATCATCGAAACATCAAGCAATCAACTGATTGTTGGCTGCAAGAATACCATCATACCTAATACTGTCACCACCATTGGCACGTATGCTTTTAGTAATTGCAAGAGTCTAACTAGCATAACAATTCCCAACTCCGTGATTACCATAGGATCCTATGCGTTCCGCGGTTGCTATGGTCTGACTAATGTTTCCATTGGCAATTCCGTGACACGCATCGCTAATGATGCATTCTTTTATTGCACAGCGCTTAAAGAAGTCTCAATTCCTAACTCGGTAACTAATATAGGTGATTATGCATTCGCTTCTTGTTACGACCTGATGAGTGTGACAATACCAAACTCTGTCACTCGTTTCGGCAAATGTACATTCGAAGCCTGCCGTAGTTTAAGGAGTGTAACAATTCCCAATTCTGTCACAAATATCAATAGTTATATGTTCAGAGGCTGTACTAGTCTAACGAATGTGATAATCCCCAATTCCGTCACAAGCATCAGTGAAAGCGCATTCGAAAGCTGTGATAGCCTAAAGGGTATAACCATTCCAAATTCTGTTAATTATATCGGCCAACATGCATTTTATTATTGCAGAAGCCTAACGGACGTAGTACTCGGCAACTCCATCTATACCATCGGAGAATATGCGTTCAGTGTCACAAACCTCTCAAGTGTGATAATTCCCCAATCAGTCTCCTACATCAGTGTTGATGCGTTTTCAAACTGTCCTAATCTAAGTAGTATCATAGTAGAAAACGGCAATTCAACTTACGATTCCCGAGATAACTGCAATGCCATCATCGAAACATCGAGTAATACGTTAATTACTGGCTGCATGAATACTGTCATCCCAAATTCAATTACTACTATAGGGACCGGTGCATTTGTTGGCTGCTCTGGATTATCAAGTATAACAATTCCCAATTCCGTCAATTCCATCCAAGTTGGCGCGTTCTTTGAGTGTACTAGTCTAATGAACGTAACGTGCCTTGCCACAATACCGCCCACTATTCATGATCATTATTATGACGAATATCATACCGCGTATAATGCATTCAACCATTCAACTATTTCAGATGGAACACTTTGCGTTCCTTGTGAGTCGCTTTATGCTTATAAGGTTTCGGCCGATTGGAATGAATTCACCAACATCCTTGGCATTGGGGACATTGACGGAGATGGTGTTTTAAACATCAAAGATGTGACAAACCTCATTGATGTACTTCTTTTGGGAATTACCACATTTGAGGACAATCCTGCGGCAGACATGAATGGTGATGGCAAGGTCAGCATTGCTGACGTTACCGCCTTAATTGACCAGTTGCTCTCTGCAAGCGACTAACACGCCATTCCCGTAAGGCCTCCATGGCATTCGGAAAATCCAAAATGCTATTGTGGGAAATGTCGTGCATTCTTCATTTCCCACAATCTTTTTCATAAAATACTGAATAAACTGCAAAAATGACGGAGAAATAGATGAATCTAAAGATTTGTTGCAGAGATTCGTCTAGAAAAATGTAAATTTGCGGCAGTTATCCGTGTGAACTCGATGAAATGATTCAGTGCGTTAGCCACTCCCCCTCTAAAATTAGAGGGGGTGCCCGAAGGGCAGGGGCGTTGATGTTGCTGTGATGGTGACTGCTTTCGGGGGCATCGACGCCCCCAACCTCCTCTTATCCAAGAGGGGGAGCTGAGTATCAGCAATTTATTTTCATCGAATTCACGTTAGAATTAAGGTAAAGGAAACGACTGACAGATGCTTTTTAATTCGTTTGAGTTCCTGGTATTCTGTCCCTTGGTGTTCCTGCTTTATTGGTTTGTTGTCAAGGGACACAAGTGGCAGAATCTGCTGATTGTCGCCGCCAGCTATGTATTCTATGGCTGGTGGGACTGGCGATTTTTAGGGCTCATAGCACTCACATCCCTGCTTAGTTATGGCAGTGGCCTGCTGATTGAACGCTTCACAGGCAACCGCAAGGCACAGCGAACCGTCAGCGCGGCAAACATCGTCTTCAACCTCGCCATCCTCTTCATTTTCAAGTATTACAACTTCTTTGCCGAGAGTCTGAAGGCGCTACTACACTCTACCTTAGGATATGAACTTGACTGGGCCACGATGAATATCATCCTCCCTGTAGGCATCAGTTTCTATACTTTCCAGGCCCTGAGTTACTCAATAGACGTGTATCGGCGTAAAGTGCGAGCCACCCACGACATCGTAGAACTCTTTGCCTACATCAGTTTTTTTCCTCAACTTGTTGCAGGCCCCATCGAGAGAGCCACCAACCTGCTGCCCCAATTCCAGCGGGACCGCAAGTTTGACTACAGCCAGGCAGTGGACGGAATGCGACAGATGCTCTGGGGCTTCATGAAAAAACTGGTCATCGCTGACAACTGCGCCCTGCTCGTGGATGAGCAGTGGGCCAATTATCAACACCTGCCAGGGGTATCTATCTTCCTACTGGGCGTACTGTTCACGATCCAGATATACTGTGATTTCTCAGGCTACTCCGACATTGCTATCGGCTGTGCGCGGCTGTTCGGGTTCAACCTGATGAGAAACTTCAATTACCCTTATTTCTCAAGAAGCATCCCCGAATTCTGGCGCCGCTGGCACATCTCGCTCATGACCTGGCTGCGTGACTACATCTACTTCCCGTTAGGAGGCAGCCGTTGCAGCAGGCCCAAGATTATCCGCAACGTGTTTATCGTGTGGGCGCTCAGTGGATTGTGGCACGGAGCGGACTGGACCTTTGTCTGCTGGGGGCTCTACCATGCTACGCTGTTGACTATCTACGTCATCCTAGGCATCAACACCAAGTATCAGCACAATGTGGCCTACGGCCGCCTGCTGCCCAGCATCAAGGAATTCTTACAGATGGCGATGACGTTTGTCCTAGCGGTCTTCGGGTGGATGATTTTCCGTGCCGAATCGATGGAACAGGCGATAGGCATTTTCAAAGCGATGGCAAGCAATGAGTTCTATAACAGTTCGGTGGTAACAGGAGGCACCTATCTGCTGTTTGGCATCATCGCGCTTGCTGTGGAGTGGTTGCAACGGGAAAAACAACACGCCTTGCAATTCTCTGACATCAGACCCTTTAACCACCGTGCGGTGCGCTGGGCAGTGTATTACCTGATTATCTTGATACTCTTTATCTATGCAGGAACAGGTCAAACGTTTATTTATTTCCAATTCTAGGGGCCATGAAGAAATTCATTAAATACTGTTTGCTCTTTATCCTGCCGGCCTACCTGTTACTGGCCATCGTGGACTACGTGTTCAGCCAGAGTGCAAAGCGTTCGAGTAATTACACCATCGAGGCCTGGTATGACCTCATGAACGGAGATATCACCGCCGACGCGGTGGTCATGGGCAGTTCACGCGCATGGGAGCACGTCAACCCGTTGATTCTCGACAGCATTCTCTCGGTCAACACCTACAACCTGGGTATGGATGGGCGCTCCTTCGACAGCCAGATTTTGAAGTATCACCTCTACCGTGAGCGCAATAGCAAACCTAAGTTGATTATTCAGAACATTGACGTTTTCTCATTAATCAACAGAGCAGGAATCAAGAAGATACAGTTTTTCCCTTATTTTTGGGACAAATCAATGCGAGCGACTTTTTTCCCGGTCGAGCCCTTCACCGTATGGGAGAAATACTTGCCGATGTATCGCTTTGTCCACATCAATTCCAGAAGCGAAATGCCGGGATTGAGCGCATTCATCCCTGATGGAAAGAAAACCTTGACCAAGGGCTACCGCGGAGAGACGAAGACATGGAACGGCATGGCACTGGCAGCGGTGGATTCCATCCCGTTTCTCGTGAGTGACACTATCGCGCAGCAGTTTGAAACCTATCTGGCTGAAGCCAAAGCCGAGGGCATTGAAGTAATCTTTGTGTACTGCCCGATTTATTTCGGAGCCACACAGAAGATGACAAGCCTGAAAAGCATTTATGATTATTATGAACAGGTTGCTGGAAAATACATGATACCGATTCTCGATTACACCCACATGAGCCTGTGTGAGGACACATCCTATTTTTACAATGCGATGCACCTCAACAAGAAAGGTTCAGACATATTCTCAGACAGTCTGGCCAACGACATCAAGAAGATGGGAATCCTGAAATAACGCGTGTCACGGGCCGCGACCCGGTCAAATGCTCTGGACCAGGGCTGCAACGATGAGACCAACTACCGTCACGCCAACGGCCGTTATCATCATTGTGGCGTCACTACGGGTATAATGGCCCTCGGGAATGCGGAAGCGATGTTGAATCCAGCGCATGAGACACCACACGAGCCAACCAGCCAGCAAGCCAACGACGATACCGCCCAGAATGTCACCAGGATAATGCACACCCAGATACATACGGCTATAACACTGCACCAGTGCCCAACCATACAAGGCTATGGCCACCAGCCTGTGGCGCATGATGAACGAGACTAGGGTGGCAATGGCAAAGAAATTGGCGGCATGACTCGACACGAAGCCATACAAGCCCCCACGATAACCGTTGATGACGTGGACAGCGTTCTCTAGCGACGGGTCATGGGTGGGGCGCAAACGCTCCACCAAGTGCTTGATGAGCCCCGAGGACACTTGATCTGCAACCAGCACGGCGACAGCAAGCATGGCAATCACGAGCAAGGCATGACGGCGGTTCTTGTGCAGCAATATCCACAACAATGACAATACCAGCAACAGTGACGACCACTTGGCCGACACCATCCACCAAAACGCATCCTGGAACAGGTCATGAAGACCATTCACAGCCAGCAACGCCTCAGCATCTATGTCCATCAGATAGTCTATCATAGTCCAGAGGGTTTAATTAAATCACTTCAACTTCCTTGGCATTAATCCATGCCTTGTGACCGCCTGCAGTAGAGACTTGCAGCCACTTGCCGCTCGTCTTGTCGGCAATGGAATCGATAATCTCGACACGGGTGCCCTGCATGAGACGGAAAGCCTCCTCATCCTTGTCACGGGGCTCACGAGGGGCAGTGCTCAAGATGACAGACTCGGGCATGACGATAGCGCCATTGCCGCTTGTCGCCTTGTGATAAACATGGAAGGCGGCCAAATTGGCGAGGATGCTGGCCACAATCAGCACGGCACCACCGAAGAAGCCGATTTTCCTAATCAGCACGTTGTCCATAAACAGATAGGCAGCCACACCAGCAAGGAACAGCAAGAAGGTAATGATGGCGATAATGGCCCATGTATTACTCGACAGACGGCTCACCGTCTGATCAACCCAGTTGCTGAACCATGAGTCGCCAGCATCATCGGGCAACTGCATCTTGCCACGCACAAACTCCAGATTGAAGCGCGCGTCACTATTGGACGGATCGAGCAACAAGGCACGCTCGTAATAGAGCACGGCATGGACGTTGTCCTTAAGGCGATAGTAGGTATCGCCGATATTACAATACAGCGCGGATGACACGCCCGTCTGCTCAGCCTCCTGCAAGTACAGTTTCAGCGCCTCGTTATAGAGTTCCTGCTTGTAGGCCTGATGAGCGCGGTCGAGGTTAGCGTTAGCCGCCACTAGGGGCAATGCCATGACGGCTAATATAATGGTGATGATGATCTGTTTCATGACTGCACGTTAGTTTTGCGTTTCACACTTTCCAATCGGTCAATGATGCCAGCGGCCTCGTCAAGTACCGCATTCATATCGCCCGACGCGAGTTCAGGAGCATATTGGGCAAACTCGCACTTGTCGATGAGGTCCATCGACGCCTGACGCAATTGGTCATCAATACCATACTTCTCCAGTTCTGCATTGATGTTGTCCTTGCTCAGCTCGCTCACAGGAATCGATAACTTGTCGCTCATGTAACCCCACAGGGCATTCAGCATCTCGGCATAGAAACCGCTGCGGTCACCGCGCGAGGCAAAGCCGCGGGCAGCCTTGAGGCGGCGCTGAGCCACCTTGCTGGCACGCTTGGAGCGCATGCGGCGAACATCGGCACGTTCCTTCAACTGCTTGCGGTAATACAGCAGCAGAGCCACAAGGGCCAACAGTGGCAGCAGGAACCACAGCCAGTAGGTCCAGTGATCCACAATGTAGCCATGTGATTTCTTCAGGCCTAAATCACCACTCTTGATAGGACGGATGTCCATATTCTTCATGCGATAGTGGTTGCTGGGCTGGCCCTCGCCCTTGGCCACGGTAAGGTGGCGGGCAGGAACAGGTACGGTGACATACTTGCCCAACTCAGGGTCAAAATAGGAGAACTCGCTGGCAGGGATATCAAACTCGCCGGCATACTGCGGGATAAACGTATAATCTATCACAACCTTGCCGCTCATGTCGCCAGCGCCGTCATTGACCTGGGCGTCGGTCTTGGGATCATAGACATCAAACTGATCAGGGAAATTGACTTCAGGCGCCTTGATATACTTGATGTTTCCCGTGCCACTGATGATATAACGATAGGTGGCAGCGCTGTATGTCTTGAAGCCAGTGGCAGGCTTCAAGTCGGTAGTGACATTGAAGCGACCCACGGCACCCGTGAACGAGGCTGGCTTGGGTTCAGGCAGCGGCAGGATGTTGACGGTGGCCTTGTTGCTGGTCACCTTCAGGTCCTTCTCAACAGGCTTGGAAATCGTGCCGAAGATGCTGCGGAACGTATCGAACTGCACTACACTCACATCATAGTTACCTGATGAGATGGTCAACTTGCCGCTCTGCTGGGGATAGAGGATACATTGCTTGAGGATAGCCGTCATGTAGCGCTCTCCGTTCAAGGTTTCCACCTTATTCAAACTGGGCTGCACGGGAATCTCCTCAATCAGGAAACCGTCAAATGAGGGCTGGATGGTGGGCATGAACTGCGAAATCTGATATTTGGTATACAGCTTGATGGTGCACACAACCGCCTGCTGCTCATAGACATGCGGCTTGGATAGTTCGATACGCACAAAAAGGTCCTTGCCGCTCACCGACTTGTCGGCACTCTGCGTCATCGGATCGCTATAGGGGGTGGGAGCGCCAGGGGTAGTCTGTTGCTGGGGTTGTGAATTGGCATGGCTGCCCGATGGCAGGACTTCAATAGTAAACGCCTTGGTAGCCATTCGTTTGCCTCCAACGACAATCGAGGCTGCGCCGATGTGGCACTTGCCCGTCGCCGTAGCCTTGTAAATCATCGTATATTCCTCACTTGAACTGCTGCTGGACTTGCCATTGACCCACGAGGAACTGTAACTGTGGGACACACTGGGGCCATAGATGAGTTTAGCGCCTGTCACCTCAGGCGGCGAGAAACTGCTGCCCTCCCCGTTGTTGAGCACAAAAGTGACGTTAAACTTATTGCCCTCGATCACCTGGCGCGGCGCCTCGACGGTAAACGAAGCCGCCTGAGCCACCATCATGGTCAAGAGCAGGATTGCTATATTGATGATGCGTTTCATTACGTTTTCAATCTTCAGTACCTAAAACCCAAAACCCTAAAACCTAAAGCCTAAAGCCTAAAATTACCACTTTTTGTTGGTGCGCTGACGCTCGTGGCGCTGCTGTTGGGCCTGCTGGGCATTAATGCGCTGCTGGGTAGCGCGCTCACGATCCTGCATAGCTTTGAGCACTTGTTCAGCATTCTGCTGGCTCATGCCGCCCTGCTGTTGCTGCTGCTTCTGCTGGTCCTGCTTATCCTGATTATTCTGGTTTTGCTGATCCTTATTTTGTTGATCTTTGTTCTGATCTTGCTTGTCCTTATTCTGATCCTTGTTCTGATCTTTATTTTGGTCTTTGTTCTGATCCTTGTCCTTATTCTGGTCCTGGTCTTTGTTTTGGTCCTTATTCTTGTCTTTGTTCTGGTCCTGTTGCTGCTTCTTGAGCTGGGCTAGACGCAGATTGTGGCGCGCCTGCTCATCATCAGGATTGCAACGCAGGGCATGCTTGTAGAACTCCACAGCCTTGCCGTAGTCCTGACGCCCGTAGGCGATATTGCCCAGGTCATAACTGGCCTTGCCACGCAGTTGCTTATCCTGGGCGCCCTTGACCAGATTGGTAAGGATACCTTCGGCCTGCTTCATCGGGTTTTTCTCATCATCCTGCTGGGCGGTCGCGCTACCTTGCCGCATGAGGGCCGTCGCGAGGTTGAATTGGGCTTTCTCGCTTGCCGGATTGGCTTGGAGTGCCTTGCGGTACTCGACCTCGGCCTCGGCATAGCGTTTTTTCTCATACAACTTGTTGCCGTTACGCAGGCACACTCGTTCCTGCTTGGTCATCTTGGGTCCCTTGTCACCCGCAACAGCAGGCATTGTGGTCCCAAATGCCATCACGGCCACCAGTAGGGCCGTCACCAGGTTATTGCTCGTCATTCTTATTTTGATTCTTAGCAGTTTCATTGACAGTAGTGGTTTCTTTCTTGTCCTTAGTAAAGAAATTATACTTCTTGAGCCACGGATTCTTGCGTTCGAGCAGCAAGAGTAAGCTCAACAGCAACAACAGCGCGATGGTGGCAAACACAGGGAATTGCTCGTCATGCTGGGTATAGCTCACGGCGGCGAGGTCGCTCTTGGCGAGTTTGTCAAGGGTTTCCTGGAGGGTAGAGACGGCATCGGCCGCAGTACCCGAGATATAGACACCGTCGCCAGCATCGGCAATCTGCTGTGCCATCTTCTCATTGAGGTAGGTAGTTACGGGCTCACCGTTGTCATCCGTGAGATAGCCTCCGTCAACAGGAATGGGGGCACCGGTGGTGGAGCCGACACCGATAACATTGACATGGACACCCTGCTTAGCGGCATTCTTGGCGGCGCTCACGGCATCGTCCTCGAAGTTCTCGCCATCGGTGATGATAATAATGGCCTTCTGCGACTTCTTGTTTTGGGAGAAACCGTTGAGCGCAAGGTTAATGGCGGCACCGATGGCTGTGCCCTGAGTGGGTGCCATGTTGGTGTTAATGCCGTTCAGGAACAGCTTGGCCGAGGCGGCATCGCTCGTCATGGGCATCTGCATATAGGCATTACCGGCAAACACGATGAGTCCCACCTTGTTGTTGTCCAAGCGGTCAATCAGCTTTTGCAAAACCATTTTGGCGCGCTGCAGACGGCTCACATCCTGAGGGTTATCGGTGCTCGACGCGTTCATCGAGTTGGAGACGTCAACAGCGACCATCACCTCGATACCATGTACCTTGGTGGTCGTCTTGCTCGACCCGGCACGGGGACGGGCCAGCACTACAATGACCATCGCGAGCAACAACAATTCCAATGTGAGTCTGATCCATGGCTTGTAGCGCGAAACCTCGGGCATCAATGGCTCGATAGAAGTGCGCCGGCCATAACGCTCCAGGCGCTTGCGGCGGTCGCGGCGGTTCCACAGGAACAGCAGCACCAATGCCGGCAACAGCAGGAGCAGGTAGAAATATTGCGGATGAGCAAAATTTATCATGACTTCTCTATTTCTTCTTTTTTACGGTATGTGCCTCAACAACGTGTAATCCAGCAACAGGCTCAATAACAGCAAGCCCAGCAACAACAGTGCCCACGGCTCGTAATGGTCCTCGGTGTGGGTAAAGCGCTGCACATCCATGTGAGTCTTCTCCATCTGGTCGATTTCCTTGAAGATATTGCTCAACACGTTGCCCGAGGTGGCACGGAAGTATTTGCCGCCCGTGGTGGCGGCGATGTTCTTGAGGGTGGCCTCGTCGATGACGACAGGCATGCGCTGGTACTGGATGTTGCCGGCATAGTCGATAGCAACGGGGTACTCGGCAGTGCCGTTACTGCCCACGCCGATGGTATAAATCTTAATACCAAACTTGCGGGCAATGTCGGCAGCGGTGTTCGGAGCCACTACGCCCGTGTTATTGGAACCATCGGTGAGCAGGATAATGCTCTTGCTCTTGGCTTTGCCGTCACGGATGCGGTTGATGGCGGTGGCAATACCATCACCGATGGCAGTGCCGTCCTCCAGGGCGCCAATCTCGGTCTGTCCGATGGCATTGACCAGGGTGGCGTTGTCCATTGTCATGGGCACTTGGGTAAAACTTTCTCCGGCAAACAGTACCAATCCGATGTTATCGTGATCACGGCCACTGACGAACTGCGTCGCCACGCGTTTTGCACTCTCAAAACGGTTGGGAGAAAAATCTTTGGCCAGCATACTGGTGGAGACGTCAAGGGCGAGGACAATATCAGTGCCCTCTACATCGCTGGTGGACCAGCTGTCCTTGGTCTGTGGGCGGCACAGGATGACGATAAGGCATGCCAGTGCACCCAGCTTCAGGGCAAAGGACAGATGTTTAACCCACACCTTCCAACTCGTGCCTATGCCATCAAACGCGCGCGTTGACGACACGTTCATCTCTGGCTCGTTTTTATCCTGGCTATAGATATACCATGCGATGAGCGGAATCATCAGCACGGGCAGCAGCCATAGCCATCCAGGGTGAGCAAGGTTTATCATTTCTTGGCCTCCTCCTTCTTTTCGGGTTGTTCAACGGGGCGCGTGGCCTCGACAAAGTTCACGGCGCGCTGGTAGGCGACTTCGTTATCGTCGGCCAGCGGACGGGCGTTGGCAAACTTCACGATGTCAGCGACCTCGAGAATCATCTCTAATTGCTCGTTCACCGCCTTAGTCTCGTCATTCTTCTTGAGGGTGTCGATAATCTGTGACGAGGTCATCTCCACAGCGTTGATATGGAAACGGCGGTCGATATACACGCGCAGGATATCAGTCAGTCCCGTGAAATACTCCTTCTCTCTACCCTGTTGCCACAACTGGGCGGCCTTCAGGTTCTGCAGGTTAATCATGGCCTCCTCATAGGGCGGCAAGCGTTTCCTGCTTGGTTTCAACGGGTTGATACCCTTCTTGTAATACTTGCGGTAGGCCCAGATACCTGCGCCGATGAGCAACAAGCCCAACAGCCATGCCCACCAGTAAGCGGGCAGCCAGTCAAACAGGTTAAAAGGCACCTCCTCGACGGGCTTGATGTCGTGGATATCCTTCATCTGGCTCACATCTACAGGCAGCACCTTGAGGGTGAGCTGATTACAGAAAGCAGTATCGCCATTCACCACATAGGGGATGGGCTTGATAATCCACATACCCGAGTCAAAACTCTGGATGATGAGGTCGCGGTTAATCTGGATGCGGTTGTTACCCAGGTCGGTCGTGTCGGCCAACGGACGCTCGGCAATCTCGACCATGGCGCTCAACGTGTCGGCCTGCTCATTGGGGAAAAATCCGCGGGCATCCTTGTCCTGAGTGATTTCCAGATGCAAGGCTGTGGTCTTGCCCATGAGCAAGGTGGCGCTGTCGAGTTTCGCCTTGAAGGTGACATTGCCGCCCCAAGCCGTGGCGATAGCGGCAACCATCACCACAGCGGTCATCACAATATGTCTCACACTTTGTGACATTTCTATCATCTTTAAACTCTAAACTTTAAACTTCAAGTCGCACGCGACTTGAATAAACCCATCAGGGCGGTCACATAGTCCTCGTCGGTCGCCACACTGGCAAGATCGACATTACAACGCTGCAACGTGCCGTTGACAGCCTGCTGCTGACTGTACCACCAGCGGCTGTAGGCATCACGGACGCGCTTGCTGCTGGTGTTGATCCACTTCATGTTGCCACGCTCGACATCTCGCACACGCATCAACCCCACATCGGGCAACTGAGCCTCACGCTTGTCATAGACCTGCACGGCAATGACGTCATGCTTGTGGTTGGCGATAGACAGCGACTTGCTGTAGTCATGCTCATCGATAAAGTCACTCACCAGAAATGTGGTGCAGCGTTTCTTCAACGCGCTGGTCATGTATTCCAGCACCATGTTGATGTCGGTGCCTGTACCCGTGGGCTGGAAATCGAGCAACTCGCGGATAACGAGCAGGATGTGCTTGCGCCCCTTCTTGGGTGGGATGAACTTCTCGACCTTGTCGCTAAAGAAGATGACGCCCACCTTATCATTGTTCTGGATAGCCGAAAACGCGATGGTGGCACCAATCTCGGCCATCATCTCGCGCTTGGCAACACCCACGGCACCAAAGTCCTTGCTGCCGCTCACGTCAACGAGCAGCATCACCGTGAGTTCGCGCTCCTCCTCATAGACCTTTACATAGGGGCGGTTGTAACGGGCTGTAACATTCCAGTCGATATCGCGCACGTCGTCACCATACTGGTACTCGCGCACCTCGCTGAAGGTCATACCCCTGCCCTTAAAGGCCGAGTGGTATTCGCCGGCAAATATGTTCTGCGACAGGCCTTTGGTCTTGATTTCTATCTTACGGACCTTGCGCAGCAGTTCATTGGTATCCATTTCTTAAGTTGTAAGTTTTTAGTTTTAAGTCGTTAGTACAGGAAACTAACTCCTAAAACCCTAAACTTCAAGTTGCTTGCAACTTGAATATCAAGGCACTGCAATCTTGTCCAGGATGTTGCTGATGATCTCGTCACTGGTGATGTTGTTAGCCTCGGCCTCATAGGTCAAGCCCAGACGGTGACGCATCACATCATGGCAGATGGCACGCACATCCTCAGGAATCACATAACCACGGTTGCGGAGGAAGGCATAAGCCCTCGATGCCAAGGCCATGTTGATGGACGCACGGGGAGATGCACCAAAGGAGATCATGCCCTTCAAGTCGTTCAGGCCATAGTCACTCGGGAAACGGGTGGCGAACACGATATCCACGATATACTTCTGAATTTTCTCGTCGATATAGATCTGTTGCACAACCTTGCGGGTGTCAACGATGTCTGCGGGAGTCACCATAGCACGCACCTGCACGGGGTCGGGGGCGATGTTCATCTTAATGATTTCACTCTCCTCGCTCTTGTTGGGATAGCCGATAACGACCTTCATCAGGAAACGGTCCACCTGAGCCTCGGGCAACGGGTAGGTACCCTCCTGCTCGATGGGGTTCTGGGTGGCCAGCACCAGGAACGGATCATCCAACTTGAAAGTCTGCTCGCCGATGGTCACTTGGCGTTCCTGCATGGCTTCGAGCAGGGCACTCTGAACCTTGGCAGGGGCACGGTTGATCTCGTCGGCCAGGACGAAGTTAGCGAATACCGGGCCTTTCTTGACCTCAAACTGCTCTTTCTTGATACTGTAGATCATGGTTCCCACAACGTCGGCGGGAAGCAAGTCAGGAGTGAACTGGATGCGCGAAAAGCGGGCATCAATCAGCGATGCCAATGTACTGATGGCCTTAGTCTTGGCCAAGCCAGGAACGCCCTCGAGCAACACGTGCCCATTGGCGAGCAACGCGATAAGTAACGAGTCCACAAGATGCTTCTGCCCCACGATGGTCTGATCCATACCCTGACGGATAAGGTTCACAAAACTGCTCTTACTAGCAATCAGGTCATTCAACTCCCTGATATTGACTGTTTCTGCCATAATAATATCGTTTATTCTTTCTATCGTCTATTGTAAGCTATTTTACAGGGTGCAAAAATACATCTTTACCCAACACCCCCGCGTGAAAATCACGTTAATTTAACAAATATATTGTTAAAAGCTTAACACTCTCACGCGAAGCGCCCGACCATTCCGCCCAATTCTCCCTCAATATTCCACAACCAGCCCAAGAGCTAAAGTCAAAAACAAACCAATGGTGTCCGTTAAAGACGAGCAACAGCGGCCATTAAGGCCGCTTCAAGGGGACGGTTCGGTTTGTAACAAAAGATATCTTTTGTTGCTAACGGAACCGTCCCCATGTAATAGAGAGGAATCTTGGCGGATGTAGAAGTTCGTCTACGACGCACTTTCCACTTGCCTCTTCGAGGCAACAGCCAAGCCCATGATACAACAGAAATGCTTATTCGATTCAGATATAGTGAATTATGCCGATGTTGAAAATCTTTACCGGACAATAAAAACAGACTATAGTATCTGCCCTAACGCTGCAGCGATGAAAGTTTATTCATCAAACTCTCATCGCTGCAACGTTGGGCAGACAACAATGAAAAATTAGCGGTAGTTGTAGACGCCTAGTTTTTGGCTATCTGGATTTTCTTGTTGGAGACGGTGCCAATGCTGCTGTATTTCATGCAGATCATGATGACCATGCGGGAGAAACCGTAGCAGTACAGGGCCAGGAAGTTCATCTCCCGATAATGATGTTTCGAAAGGATGAGTTCAATACTTCAGCACATCCTTGACCGAGTAGATCTTACTCAAGGCTTCAAAGGAGAAATACTGGTCGTCCATAATCATGTAGTCTTCTCGCTGAGAGCGGGACAGGCGCTTGATGTCGGGAAACATCGATACAGGGACTATAACGACTCTGCCATCGGTCAGAAAAACGGCCATAGCACCCCGTTTCATGCCGAAATCAAGTTTCTTGATACCTAAATTAGTGTCCTTGTACTTGCACATAGTTGATTACTTATATTTTTTAATAGTTGTTTTCTTACCAGCAAACACGTCATCAATGCTGCGGTTCAGTTCTTCCCAGTGCTCGTCAATAGCTTGCATGATAGCCCGTTCCTCATTGGAGGAGAGTTCAGACCATGCTATTTCAATCTTTTTCTCGCCATTTTCCTCCATCCATATTTTAGCGACAGTCTGACCCCTGTGGGAGCGTTTGCTCCCCGGGCGTACGACATGAATATGACGCCTGTTTTCGGATGCATCAGCCGGGAAAACGGAGAGAATAAAACTGAGAATGATAGCAAGTTTGCCCATATCATCGATGTTTGTTTTTTGCAAAGGTAACACAAAATCATGAAACGAATCGTCGACATCAGTGATTTTTTGCAGCCGTAGAGGGATAATCCTAGCCAGACTTATCTCTCTAGCGCCTTGGCGGTTTATCGTATTGGCTTTAGCGGTAGTTGTTGACGAAGTCGTCGAGGTTGTTGACGCCGAGTTTCTTGGCTATCTGGATTTTTTTGTTGGAGACGGTGCCCAGGCTGCTGTATTTCATGCAGATCATGATGACCGTGCGGGAGAAACCGTAGCAGTACAAAGCCAAGAAGTTCATCTCGCTCTCGTTGAGCGTGCCCCCGGCGATGCGCTGTGCCTCATCAAGCACGCCGCTGTGCAACTCATTGGTCAGGCTGTGCAGGTTGTTCCAGTAGGAGTCGGTGGGGATGGCACCCTCGACGGGCAGTGTCATCACTTCGTTGAACTTGCGGGTAAAAGGCTCCTCGTTGGGTTGATAGGACAACTCCAGCAACTGGCGAATCACCTGTATCTGGTTATCGACGATGGAACGCATCTCGTCACTCTTGCGTTGCTTGGCTTCCAGGACCGCAAGTTCCTCGCCCATGCGCTCTTTACCTTGCAACTCGTCCTGTGCGGCTTTCAGTTCCTGTTCCCGAGTGCTGATGGTTGCTCTCATCTGCTCCAGGCTTGCCAGCGACGCATCGAGGTCGGTTCGCAGCAATTCAAACTCGGTCTCCTTCTGCTTCAGGCGACTGCGGTAGCGCCATGCCAGGAAGGTCACGCCCAGCGCCAATAGGGCCAGCAACGCAGCCAGCAGGATGGCTCCTCTCGTGCGGGACTCGCTTTTCACCTTCTTGAGTTCTTCCAGCTGGATGTCATATTTCTTCTCAATGGCCAGGTAGTTCTTGTTGACGTTGGCCACCAGT
>CACYQB010000008.1 GCA_902776435.1 uncultured Bacteroidales bacterium
CTCGGCAAGCTTCTCGCGGTCGGTAAAGATGTCACGGTCAACCCTTACACCATTCACCGAATAGGACATGGAAACGAACAGGTCCTGCTTGTCATAGAGGGTTACCGTGGCGTCGCCGTTGAAACCGGTATCGAGATTGCCCTGGTCATCCATTACCCTAGCCTCGATGTCGAATCTCATCAGCGGGCTGACGTGAGCAACATTGCTTGTATCGGTCATGTCGGTGTTGTTCACCTTGACAATGTTGAAACGCGATACAGGATAGTTGATCTTGATGGCGGGGTCACCGAGCAGGAAGAAGGAGAGCTTATTGGTCTCGGCGCTGGTAAAGGCCAGCTTGCTGTTCATATAGGCTTCACCTAAGGTCGGCATTCTGCCCTGGGATGCGTTACTGAAGAAGGCATTGATGAAGTTGGTGTTCATCCTGTCATTGTTGGTACCGAACACCATGCGCGAAGTGGTAAGCAAGGCGATGGCACCACCATAACGCCTGTGGAACATGAGCTCAGCGATACCGCGCCTGTCACCATCATAGTGGGCGACATCGCAGCACGAGGTTGACATGATGGGCAAGTGCTGGATACGGGTGTTGAGCACGTCGGTGGTGGTCCACATGTTATTGTACTTGGTGAAACCGATAGAACCGGCGTGGCCTACATAGGTGCCGAAGTACACACCTCTCTTGAAGATGTTGGACAATTTCTTCTTTCCACCCTCTGCAATCCTGCGGTCAAATACCACATTAGGCTGATTGGCCGAGCGGGGATACATCGAGTTGTGAACCGTGCTGACGTGCATACCGGTCAACAAACCATTGTCAATCTGATTCTTGTAGCCCTCGCCCTCGAACATGTATTCACCATCGTCGGGGGTATCGGAGAACACCAACGTGTTGTTGCGCCAAACGCCGTAGTCGGGATTAGCGTAGTACTCGACGAGCTTGTCCACGTCGCTCTTGGCCTCCTCAACGTTTTTACAGGTGATGCGGCCCACACCAATCGACAATCTCTCGGACGAGATATTGGAACCGGAATTATCGGCCAGGAAGCCGAAGAAGTCGTCGGTGGTATAGGACCAATCCTGATAATTGCTATTGTCACTCTGATAAGTGAGCAAGTTGCCCGGATGCTCACCGAGGAGTTCACGGTTATCAAAGGAACCGGGACCCATCATCAGCAGGTTCTTGAACTTGCTGGGGTTGCGGTCGTAGAGCATCTTGCAGAACAGGCGATAAGCCATAGCATCCTTGGTACCGCTCGAGAACTCATTGAATATCAAGTCCTGATCAACGACAGCCACGTCAATGCCGTCAATGGTCTTGTGCAAGTCGGCGATGCGCTCGGCCTGCTCGTGGAACATCTTGTCCGTGATAATCAGCATCTCGGGGGTCTCCATGCCATGCAGGTTCTGGTTGGGCAGAGCCTCAAACTTGGAGATTTTCTTCAGCGTCTTAGCGGGGTCAAATGCCACATAGGTGGAGTAGCTTGACGCGCTTGTGAAATAGCAATAGCCCTGTCCGCTGGCGTCATTATAGGGGTTGAGACGCATCATCATGGGGGCATAAGTGTCATTGATGAGCCATACCACCGTACTGGACGAAGCATTGGGAAGCATGTAGCGCTCATTGCCCTTGGGCTTTGCAAAGCCCATAATCATCTGGTTGTCATTCTCTTCCCTAATCACATTACGATGGGTATAGGTGAGAATGAAGTAATCCAGACGCGAGAAACTGATGGTGGATCCACATTGCAGCATCGGCTCAAACTGGCCATGCTCACTGGGATGAGTAAGCTTCACGACGCCATAGGGAGAGGCGTAGTTGTACAACACATAGACCGTGGGCGAATAGATGCGCGATGAACTAGTTGTGTAGGCCGTCGTATCGGTGGCACCACCGCTGTGCATCACGGCTTTGACATAAGCGACCTCGTCAGGGTAGGCAGCAATAGTCGTGTGGACAACGACAGAACTGTCGGCAATGTCAGGAAGCGTGTAGTCAATCTTGAGGCTTCCATTCACGAAGTCTTCACCCAGGATATCCTTACCCGAGTTGGTGATGGACGACATCTCCTTCTCATGGTGCACAAAGCCTAAACTGGTAGGCGTGTCAACATAGTTGTTGACGTTTACCTGAGCTTTATAGGGAACCGTTTTTTCGGTACCGCTCTCCTCGGTCAGGAAATAGCAACCTTCCATCGAGTAGGGGTTGATTTCCCTCGTGTAATGAGGAGTTGTCGAGTAGTTGGACAGTGTGTAACGAATCGGTCCGTTACCATAGAAACAGATTTTGTTATTGGCACGCATCACCGAAACGGGAAGCAGGTCATCGATAGCACTACCGTTCATGACCTCACCGATGCGATTACCGCCACGTCCATACAGTCTCACGGACTCGGGGTTATTGAAACCCATCTGGCGCAGTTCGTCGTAGGTGATCTCGTACACACCATTCTCGGGGATAGAGATCTTCACCCACTTGCCAGTCGCAAGCAGGGACTGGGTAGCGTAACTGGAAAGACTAAAGGCACTGGCGTTGAGGTTGCCTATCAGCACCATGACAGCAGCGCACAATACAAAATTAATTTTTTTCAGTTTGAGCATATCGTTATAATTGTTTGTTTTTCTCTCATCTTCTTCAGCTCTACAGCTTCACTTTCACGTCAAGCACCTGTCTGCCGCAGATGTTCGCCGTGAGGCGGTCGCCAGCCTTCAATTGGTGCCCTGATGCGGTGTCACCCGTTAACAGCAGGTCGCCCATCTTGATGCTGCACCGTGTGCTCACAGCCGCCAACAAGTCGTCAACGGGCTGATTCATGTCGGCCAGGCAGCAGTCCGACACCACGGTGTCTCCCACCATCGACTGGACAGGGGTTCTCAAGGGGTCATCGACTGATGCTACCTCGACCCATTCGCCCACAATCACCGCCCCGTCAAAGGCGCGGTCAAGCACCAATAGCCGCTCATCGTCGCTCTCAATAGCCCTTACCGTGAAGCCCGCCGTAAAAGCGTCCCAATAGCGATGGGCAAACTTGGGAGCAATGCACTTGCCCAATCTTCCCGTGCGCACCACGATGGTGGGCGTGGCGACAAAGGCCTGCGCAAAGTCAGGCACAAAGAAAGGGCGGCCCGTGAACAGGATTGAAGAATCTGCCATGAGGTAGGCCTGTGGGGCACTAGCCTCGATGCCATAATTACCAGTAAAACCAATAATCTTCATTCCCTTATCTCTGAGCGCTATTCACTGCCAACAAAACACATGATCATTTCTGATCATTTCCATGCATTCGGTTATAGATGATGGCCAGATGGGCATAGATGGACGTATTGGCAATAATCACGTTGTCGGATGCCTTGATGCGGATGGGCGTGAAGTTCCACAATGCCGTCAGGCCACTGGCTATCGCCAGATCGGCTGACTGCTGAGCCCGCTCCACAGGCACTGTGAGAATGGCAATCGACACGTCATGGTCACGACGCCATTCGGCCAACTGATTGATGTCATACACGGGGACTCCACCGATATTCTGGCCGATGACCTCGTCACGGACATCAAAGCCCGCCACGATGTTCAAGCCGTAGTTCTCCAAGCCGTGGTCCTGCATCAGTGCCATTCCCAGACTACCGGTGCCAATGACCACCGCATTGTGATGCTGGTTGAATCCCAAAAAATCCTCAAGCTCGGTCACGAGGCTGCTCACCTCGTAGCCGATGCGCGTCTTGCCCCGAATGTTGAGAAAAGACAAATCCTTGGCAATCTGCGAAGACTGCACGTTAAGTTCCTTGGATATCTGGGTCGATGACACATACTCGACATGCAGATTGTCAAGCATGCGCACATAGGACAAATACCATGGCAAGCGCCTGATTGTAGGCTCTGGAAGAATTGCTCTATTCTCAATATTCCTGGTCATACTCATCGTATAATGATGCAATTAACCTACAAAATTAGCTTATTTTTTTATAAATCAAGCCATTTGGCGCCATTTTTCACTGAAAACCATGTGATTTTAACAATTCTTATGTGTTTATTCAGGCCAGCAAAAATCAAGCCACCAGCCCCGCATCGATTCTGAGGGCTAGTGTTTATTCCTTCTAAAGTCAACGTGAGTTCGATGATAATAAACGGCTGATACTCATCTCCCCCTCTTGGATAAGAGGGGGCCGGGGGGCGTCGATGCCACCTAAGGCATGCACCGTCGCGATAGCATCAGCGCCCCTGCCCTTCGGGCACCCCCTCTAATCTTAGAGGGGGGAGACGCTAACGCGCTTATTCCTAGCGAACGATTTCATTGAGTTCACATTAATGTCACTCTCCGGGGACAGCCAATTTCTTGGCCTTTGTAGCCTCTTTAATGCCATCGGTCGTGATGGTGGCACGATAGACGTAGATGCCCCGCGGCACGCGGCGGCCACCCGTGTCAATGAGATCCCAAGTCACTGGTGTTGAGGTGTACATGTCGCTACGGCCCGACTGGGTGGAACTCCACACGAGGCGTCCCATCAAATCATAAACCTCGATTGTGATACTAACAACGGCATCGGGGCGGTTGTGCTTCACATAGAAAGCCGTCTCGACCGAAGAAGCAGCGCAATAGACATCGGCGATTTCGGGAGCAAGGCCGTTCACGACATTGAACGTAATGGTCTTCTCACTCACGTTGTTAAAGACGTCCCACACACGCAGCCTCAAGGAGTGCAATCCAGACGGCAGATCCTTCAACTGATAGTTGATACTTCCCAATGTGCCCTCCTGGGCAAACATGGGTGTATAGAAGCTAATGAGGTCATTGTAACTGATGGTCCCGTCGAGGGTCAAAGTCATGCTATGGCCTACACCGGCGTTAGAGAAGTTCACACCGCTCTTGTCCCGCACAGTAGCCAGCAGCAAGGGCGACTCGTTGACGTCGGAGCCATCGGCAAACGTCGTCGTATTCAAGCCCATCGTGATGATCTCGGGGCCAATGGTATCGGCCTCAACCTCATCATCATAGCCATAGATGTAAAAATCACTATTGGCGCTATTGGCCTCGAGGGTGTCAAGGCTGTCATACGCGTAAATGTTAATCATCGCCGGACTATAGTTCTCGTATTCGTTATTGACCTCGCTGGGGATAATCATCCGCACGTTAAAGTGTCCACCGATCACGGTGTCCACAGTGATTGCGAGACGGTTTGGACGGTCCGCATAGGTTACCGACTTGCCGTCTTCGTCACCATAACCATTCGTTGTAATCGAATCTTCGGCCCCAAACAGTGTCGAGACAATAGAGCCATTGAAATTGGTGGCCAACTCACCCTTATAGTCTACAATATCACCTTCAAACTCAATGGTTTGCCGGGCTTCAAATACGGGCATGTCATCACTATTGACAGGCTTGCCGTTGATGGTCTTGATTTTAGCCGTACTGGAAGGATAAGCCAACCTCATGGCAGGGTCGCCAAACACAAAGTAGCGACGATGGTTGCTAGAGCCTGCATTGAGTGCATTTTTAGCAAGGCGCATGATGTCACCGATGCGTCGCGGACGGCCGTTATCATCTCTAGCGAAAGCCTGTCGGGCCACTGCATTACTCAATGCGCCATTGGATGTAATCAATGCCAATCGGGGCGGGCAAATCACAGCGATAGCGCCACCGTTGGGGTTAGTATAGACGAGTTCACCCGACGAAGTGACTGAATTATCGAAACGGCAAAACTCACAAGTGGCGGCATACAAAACCGGCAGGCGCTTATAGAACAGATTTGTCTCGACGTCTGAACGCTTGAGCAGTCCCTCGGCAGTCCAGTTCTGGGTACTCGAGTGGCCGATATAGTTCCACCACATAACGCCCTCGTTGAGGAGGTTGAACATCTTGGCACGGGCATCAGGATAGGTGCGTGCCCCACCCTCGCTCACGGCATTGAAAGCATCGATGAAGACATAGTTGTACATCAAGTTTTCACCACCATTCTCCTTGGCGATTTTAATCATATCCATGGATTGTTGCATGTGGATGCCCTTGTTCTCGTCGTCGGCGACAAACATTACCTGGTTTTTCCAAGAACCATATATCGGATTGGTCACATATTTCACCAACTTGTTGACAACGGCACGGGCCTCGCTCACGCTCCGGACAATCATACGCCCCACGGCTATGCTCATCTTGTCGTTAACATCAGTCGAACTGCCATCGTCCAATATGCCGAAATAGTCATCGCTGGTGTAAGATTCATCTTCATTGCTACTAAAATCGGACTGCCATGTCAGCAGATGCGGGAAGTTGAGCACTTCGGCATTGGTGCCTATCAGGCGGTTGTCATAACTACCGCTACCGAAGAGCAAGAGATAACCCAACTTGTGGCCGTCACTCGTAGCGCCACGGTCATAGAACATCTTGCACAACCGACGGTAAGCCATCGCATCACTCGTGCCGCTAGAGAACTCGTTGAAGACCTTCTCATGGTCAAGCACCAGTACACGGAAACCATCATTATCCTCGTGCAACATAGCCACCCTGTTGGCCTGTTCCATATAAGCACTCGGAGCCAGGATAATCATGTCAGGAGTGGGTTCGCCGTGAATATTCTGATTCTGGACCTCGCCCTTGAAATCAGGATGGGAATAGGTGCCTGATTCATCAAAGGCGATAAATTCCCTGCGGCCACTGGACTCGGGGCTGAAAGTCAATGCCCCCTCTCCGCCAGCGACAGCATTGAGTTGCAGTGGAGCATAGGGTACAGTGACATCCCATACATGTGTAGCGCTGCCAGCGCCTGACAAGCGATAGCAATTACCACTGCTTGCCTCGTCGTAGCCAAAGGCCAAGCTGCCGTTGTTGAGCCTCAATTGACGCTGATAATTGACCGTGATATAATCCAGCCTAGCCAGATAGACCGTTCCGCTGCTTGAAAAGTCAAGGGTGTAACTCAAGTCATTTGTGCCATCCAGGTTAATCACCTTCAGGCTGCCACTCTCCATATAGTGAGTGTGACTTAAATCGTCGGTTTTATTAATTATATCGCCACTCGTCACCGGTATTTGCGTTCCATTGTAACTGCATGCTACAGTGCTACCAGCGTTGGCGGTCTTAGCACCAAAAACAGTGTACACATATATCGGTTCTCCCGTTACCCGGTCTTCGAGTTGGAATTTAAAGGTCTGATTTCTGGTCGAGGCAAAGTTCTCACCCAAGAATTTGCGCCCCGTCTCTCCCGGATTTATGATATCCTGCTCATGGTAGAGACGCCCCGTAAACGTGGTGACAGGATCTCCAGATGCCGGATTGTTGGTCGCTTTTTTCACGTCAATGTCACTGAAACGACTGTCATTGGTGACCAGATAGGCGCCATATTCGGAATAAGGATTTTGCGTCTGTACGTGAACCATCGTCTTGGAGAGTTTCGACCATGTCGTTGGGCCCTGAGCATAGAAAAGGATCTGGTTATTGGTGCGGACAACAGGAATCTGAGGCAAATCGTCAGCATAATTGCCATCCATCGATTGGCTCAATGGTTTGCCACCATAACCAAACACATGAATCTGGGACAAGTCACTGCCCAAACCCCAACTGCGGATATCCTCGGCGGTAATCTGATAGATACCGCTCTCCTTGACAGCAATTTTAACCCACTTGCCTGTAGCCAGCTTGCTGTTGTCGGCATAGAATTCCTTATTTAATGCCTGCACAGGAACAGTATATGCCGCAAGCAACAACATGCACACGGCCATACGGGCGAAATATTTCAATAACTTGCTCATCATTGATATGTATAGTTTCAAGTGCCCACCGCTATTTTTACTCTCGTGAACACACTTTTGTTTTTATCCTTATAACGATGAATCAGCCGTTTTATTGCCCATGGCCAAGGGATTACTTCGACTGGGGCAAGGCGAGTGTCAGGAAATGCCCATCGACAGTGCGAGCAGTGAGAGTGTAACTGCGGTTGCCACAGTGGGCCATCATCAAGGTTTCAACGGCATCCACAGCAAAGGGTTCCAGTCGGATTCCATCAGTCCAGTCGATAGCGCTGTTGCGTTCGGCCTTGATGACCGCTTCCTTAGCCGTCCAAGCCAAGACATGGGCTGGCAAATCATCGGGAGCGATGAATTGTTGTTCGCTGGTGTTGAGATACTTGGCACGCACCCTCAGCACCTGCTGGCGATCCATTTGTTCCGCATCCAAGCCGATGACGCAGTCCGCGTTCAGGGCCAGTGCCACCATGAGAGGCGTATGGCTGATGCTGATGTTCACGGTCTCGCCCTCAACACGAGGTGCTCCCTGTTGATCATGGGATAGCGCCGCCGGACGTCCAAAGGCTTCACGAAGCAACAGTCGCTCGGCTGCCATTTCCCTCTGCCGCTTGACAGGCTTGTTGATTAAATCTTCACAGGGGATGTCCCGCTGCTGACACAAAGCCAGCAACTGCGGCGCGTCTTCTTCCAATCGCCATACCAGCACCCTTGTGGCTCCTGGATATTTCATTTCCTGATTGATCATGGATGACGCGGAGATTACGGATTGAAAGGATGTGGACGGGACGGAGCATTATCCGACACCATTCTTGGCCATATCGATGCGGGTGAGGATGCGCGGATTATCCTCGCTGGCGGCAATCCATGAGCGGTAACGGCGACGGTTGATGAAACGCTCGACAAGATAGGCAAGAATGAACATGACGGGAACCTGGAGCCACATCATCCAGTATTGGTGGGATACATGATACAGGGTGGCGCCGTCGCTCTGCATGAGCACATAGGCATTGCTCATCCAGGTACCGGGGACACAGTCTCCCACAACATACCACAACGGTGACATCAAGTAGCGGGGCCACGATGCGCCCGTCAAGAAGACAAACACCACCGACGAGAAGACGAAGAGCAAAAAGACGCTCTCGCGCTCATTCACAAAAGCCTGTAACGTCTGCCCCATCAACGAGACAGCAATGATGAACGGGAAGGCCAGACAGGCAATGTGCAGGAAATCACCATACTGCGGGAAGCCGAACATCAAGGGCACATAATGCAAAACATAGATAACAGGGAGGACATAGATGATCTGGTGACACAAGGTCTTGCCGATGATGGTGGCGCTCACACAGGCATCCACGGCCATCGGGTCACGTCCGCCATTGCGACGGCGACGCTCGATGCTACCGCCATGCAGCATGGCAATACCTAATATCATGCTCTGTTGCAGCACTAACGGCAAGATGAACAGCAACACGGCGCTCGCTATACCCATCGCGCTATTGCCCACGGGAACCTGGCGGCTCTCGATGATGTTGCCACTCATATTGATTACCGGCTCGACAACAGCTGCCAGCCGTTCACCACCCATGGCCTGAGTGACATTGGTCAATGCGGTGAACATCGCCTTGTAGCGCATCATCACGCTCATGTCACAGTAAAGCGAAACATGGCCCTGTTCGCCGCGCTCAACACTTTGGGCAAAGTCGCGTGGCACACAGAGAATGCCATAACAAGCCTTGCGGTGCATTGCGTCCTGGGCTTCCTGCATGTTGGCCGCATAACCCACGATGGCGACTTCCTGAGTCGCATCCATGCGGCGGATTAATTCGCGGCTCATCGCAGTGCGGTTATCATCCACCACGACAACAGTCTCGTTGCGAACGACCTCGGGGTTGTAAATAAGGGCATACAACACAGGATAGACCGCGTTGAGCAACAAGAAAAAGATGACGACACCCTCGTCGCGGAACACCAGCAGCAACTCGCGTCCACACACTCTGAGCACCTGAATAAACCACAGGAACAGGCGGCTATGTTTCATCTTGTCGGTCATATTACATCAAGGCACATACACAGGGTTGAGGCACTCTTTCTTCAAGTGCCAGGATAACAGCATGGGCAATATCGTGAACCCGATGAGTGCCGCATAATAGAATCGTGAATAGTAAAGGTCGACGCCGTTCAGGGCCTGATCGACCATGATGAGGAAGTAATACTTGATGGGTACCGCAAAGCCCAATGCCTCGACCCACGGGTACATGGACTCCTGAGGCAATGAAAAGCCCGCAAACGAGAAGGAAACCATGCCTAACAGAGTGCACAGCATCGTACCGTAACGGAAGTTGGGGACGAAGCAGTACATCAGCACGGCAAAACTCTGATTAGCCACCACGAGCAGGAACATCGCGACAAGCATGTTCCATGGGTTGCAGTTCAGCGGGAAATCATAGCAGCGGAACATCATCCACTGGATAAACCAACCTACAACAGTAAACAGCACCGTCTGGGGCACCAACTTGCCCACCAGGGCAAGGAACATGCTGTCGCCCGAGGTCTTGAGCCACTGACGGCTCAGCCCAGACTTCAGTTCCATACCCAGCGAAAATGCCGTCACCAGCAGGATAAACAATGACAGGAAACAGGGCACAAAGGTCGAGTTCAAGTAATAATTGTAGTTGGTGAACGGGTTATTCAAGGCATGCACGTGGGTCTGGTAGGGCTGCAAGGTTGCAGCGATCTTATGGTTGGGGACACCCACGGTGCGCAATGCCGTCTGCACGATAGCGCCGTTGGCCAGCAGTGACATCGTCTTGAAGCCCTTGTACTGCATCGAGGCAGGAGCATAGTAAGCATAGTTCACATAGTAACTTACCACCGGTTGGCGACCACCCAGCGCCTCTTCCTCCAGCGATTCAGGAATGAGGAAGAAGCCCAGCACTTCGCCACGCTGCACGGCATTACGAGCCTCGGCAAAGTTGGAGTAGCGCCGACAGATGTTGACCTGCTGGAAACCATTCAGTGTACGCGACACTTGACGCGACATGATGCTGTTGTCCAGGTCAACGATTCCAACGGGAACGCGCTGCACACTACCGGTCTTGATCAGGTCCATCAAATACCAGCAGCACAACAAGGGCATGATGACAATGAGCAGAAAATACATGGGTCTGCGCACGAGTTGAATGAACCCGCGCTTGAATGACTGCCTTATGTATTTCCCTATCATTGGAGCAAAAGTATGGATGAACTAAGTTATTTATCGAGAAGCACCGACATGCCGGGGCGCAGATTGGGCACCTTGCTCACCGGGCGCATCTTAACCTCAAAGGTCTTGCTGTCGTACTGGCCCTGGGCCTTAGCAGCCTGCCAAACGGCATAACTGCCCATATCGTGAATGTAAAAGACCGACATCTTGGTCTGCAGGTTGTTCAAGGCTGGAATGCGCACATTCACTTCCTTGCCCATGGGCAGGTCGTTCAACATCTCTTCACGGACGCTGAAGCTTACCCACATATCGTCCAACTTGGCAATCGACATGATGGGTGTTCCCATGGCGACAAGTTCGCCCTCCTGGGGATAAATTTCGCTCACCTCACCATCACAGGGTGCGACAAGCACCTGGTCCTCGAGCAGGCTTTCGACCTCCATGACAGTGCCACGTGCAGCATTGGCCATGCTCTTAGAGGCGTTCTTATCCTCCTGCTGGGCACCCTTGACGGCCATGTCATATTGCGCCTTGGCGGCCTTGACCTGGGCAGTGGCGGCATCATAAGCAGCCTTGGCCTCGTCACGTTTCTGCTGCGTAGCAACTCCCTGTTTATACAGGTTCTCAACGCGCTGATAAGTTTTCTCGGCGATGGTTTGAGCAGCAATGGCCTGTTGCCACATATTATAGGCACCCTGCTTCAATTCCTCGCGCGTACCCTTCTCAGCCTTCTGATTCTGGGAAGCGGCAGCCTGTTGCATCTGCTTGGCCTGATAATACTTGGCATCGACAGTGCTGGAATAGATGCTCACCAACTTGTCGCCCTTGTGTACCGTGTCACCCTCGTGTACATAGAAGTGCACGATGCGTCCCGGAAGCTTGCCGCTCACGCGCACGGCGTCACAGTCGGCCTGTCCCTGGGTAATGGTATCGGCAGGGTGAATGAGCAATATTCCCACTATGGCGATGCTCGCCATCACCAATGCGAACACGGCCAGCGCTGCCAGCAACGCTTTGTCCTTCTTGCGGACCACGGTTCTCTGTTCGTCTTTTTCCATATCTTTATGCTGTCAGTTTTAAATTTTCAATTGAACGTATTCAGTTTTTATTTGGGCTTTGCATCATCAATAAGTCATGGTGCCCATGACCTTGTCAAGGTATTCACGGGTAAGCTGGACGTTGATTTCGGCGTCGATTTTCTCGCTGTTGGCCTTGAGCCATGCAGTTTGTGCCGCAAGCACTTCATCGATAGTGCCCATGCCCTCCTTGAAAGCGATGCCGGCGATGCGCATGTTCTCATCAGCCTGGGTGAGATTAGCCTTAGTAGCCTCTAAGGTCTTGAAAGCCTCCTGATAGCGGAAAGCGGCCTGACTAATCTGGAGAGCGATTTTCTCCTTGGCATCATCGAGTTCCAGGCGCTTGACGTTGGCCTCGACCTGAGCGGCTTTCACCTTGTTGCTCAGACCACCCCAATGCCACAGGGGGACCCTGAGTGTCGCGCCCACGCTGAAAGCAGCGCCGAAACGGTTCTCAAAGCCATCATAACTATTGGGATTGGTGGCATGGAGAGCAGCGACGGCAGCCAACTTAGGCATCATCTCGCTGCGAGCGACCTTGACTTGCTGGTCAAAAATCTTAGTGGCCAGTTCCAGCGAGCGAACGTCATGGCGCTTGTCATAGACTTCGTCCAAATTATAGTTCGTGGGCATTATAGCCAGGTCTAAATCGTCACGGCCCTCGTCAGCGAGCGTCATGGCGGTATTAACGGGCAGGCCGCACAACTGAGCCAGCAGCATGCGGGACAGCGTCACGCCATTATCCACCTTGGTGAGATCGACGTTGGCTTCGTTGAGTTTCACATCCACTGCAAGTTGGTTGGCACGGGTAGCAACGCCCTCGCCCACCATCACCTTGACGTCATCGTCCAACTTCTGCACCAACTCCACATAACTGCGGGCGAGTTTTTGCTTTGCACAGAGCGAAACGACTTGCCAATAGGCAGCATCAACGTTATAGATGACATCCTCGACCTTGCTCTCGCGCATTTCCCTGGCGAGTTGTTGAGCCAAGTCGGTAATCTGGTTCATCGCTGTGATCTTGCCACCCATGTAGATCGGTTGGGTCACCGTCAGCGCACCACCCATCAGGTTGTGGATGTTGTAGGTGAGACCACTCTTGGGCAACAACGCCACGGTAGAGGGGACATACTGTCCATCAACCTGCAATGGCGCACCCGTGCGGGGATCGATGACCAGATTGTAGTCATACGAGCCCGTCTGCAAGTTAAATGACTTGGTGGGCAACATCTGGTCTTCCTTGATGAGTGACACCTTGCGGGAGTTGTAGATGTAACCAGCGGTAAGGTCAAATTGGGGAAGATAGGCTGCAGCGGCCTCTTTGCGCTGGTAACCCGCCTTCTCAATGGCTAGGCCAGCCTGCTGTATTTCCTTATTGTTGCGCAAAGCCATATTGCGGCATGAGTCCAGCGTCACCACTTGGGCCGATGCCATCATCGAAATGGCACAAAGCGCGATAAGCACTACGTTTCGCATTGTTTCTAAGAGAAAAAAGGTCTGTTTTATCCGTGCAAATATACTACATATTTCAAGAAAAAGGGAAAGAGCCATTCCAAATTGTCCACAATTGGTGAAATTTGGAACAGCTCGCAGTGATTTATCAGTTACTCAAATTTATTTCGCATAGTAGCATTTCACTTCACCCACAGGGAGTTTTCCCACGAGGAGGAGCGGAATGCGGTCGGCCTCGGTAGACATCCATGCGGTCAAGTCATCGCTGGACTGCTTGCCCCCTTTCTGGGTGAACTTGAAGTTGATGCGGTGGGCCTTACGCTTGCTGCCATCACGCATCTTGATGGTCTCAACGCCTTTATAGTTGATGGTGAGATACTCCTTCTCCTTGCCTGAGAAGATGACGGTCGTGTAATTCTTGTTGCGGCTCAACTCGTCATAATCGAGGTTTCGCAGCATGTAGAACACACTCAGCATGTCATAGGCTTGAGCCTTGGCACTCAGGTCAATCGTCGTTGTGCCACTCTTGCGGTAACGCGTGCAATGGGCACTGGTGTGGCTATAGTTGTAGGAGAACTTGACCACGTCACGGGCATAGTAGTCCTTCTCGTGCGTCAATTTCTCGTAGAGCAGGGGCTTCAAGTCGCTGTTCATGGTGCACTTGAGTGTGTCACGGACGGGGTAAACCTTGTCGGCCCAGGAGCGGGTTTTTCCCGTGAGCTGGGCGTTATAACCGTTACTGGTCTTGCGCAGGCTCAATGTCGCGTCCCCAGCGTGTTTCCAAATCATGCCCCAGTGATAGACAATTTCATAGTGGAGGGTCTCATTGTTGAAGCCCGCCGCCAACAATTGCTGCGGCAGCAGCACCGCCAGCATTAACAAAACCGATGTCAATAATCTTTTCATTGTGTGGCTAATGTTAAAATTTTCCTTTTAGACCACAAACCTCTCCCGAGGTTTAATCGGCAGGATTGGGCATATCACCGAACGACGGCCACCTTGCGGCTGGAACGACGGCCATCGGGCCAAGTGGCGACCTGGATGGCCATCGGCACGCTATCGAGCGACTGGATGGGCTGTCCCTCCATGTTGAAGAAGTGCTCGTCAACGGGCTGTTCTTGCTGCTTTAATTCGATGATTGAAGCCTGAGGCACCGTCACCGTTGTGGTATCGTCGTCAAAGAAAATGGTTTTGTTATTCATCGTCGCGCCACGTTGCCTCCACACGATGATTTCGCCGCCATTGAATTCAGGCAAGGCGTTAAATGTCAACTCCATGATAGCAGTATCGGCAGGAGGGAAACAAACCTTATGCGACGGGATCATGCCAATGGTCCATACACCATTCTTATAGTTTCCGAACGGCTCCATATCATATTCTCGTGAATATTGGGTGAGTTCTCTGTCAATGAGCCGAAGGCCCTCGGGCAAAGTCAAGTTGACCTGGATGCCACGCGTGGAGTCGCAGTTGGCCATCATCAGCGGAACCGTGATAGAGTTTCCCGGCTCAATCTCAAAGTCCTCGATATACACCACGTTGCGCTGGGCCATGGCCGCCATTGCCGCAATCACTGCCATGATGGCTAAAAACACTTGTCTCATAAATCAATAAATCAATGTTAGCAATGCGCAAAGTTACAATAAAAAAACCAATTTCAAAAATCCTGCTTGGCACGGCTGCATTAATGCGAACCGCTCAAGAGAAGGTCGATGAGGGTGGTGACGTCGTCGATGCTCACATTTCCGCTCTGGTCCACGTCGGCGGCAACGGGATTGATATCCGAGCCACCGCTCAGCAGATAGTCAATCAGCATGGTAACATCATCGATGTCCAACTTGCCGTTATCGTTGAGGTCGCCAGGAAGAGTTGTCGCCTCGGCTTTGATTCTCTCATAAACGGCCATGGCGCGTGCCCGCAACCATGCGGCGGCAAGTTGAGCCTGCTCGCCATAGTCGGTGTAATCATTCTTGATATACCAGCGGTTCATCAACAATGAGGGCAAGGCATAGTTATAGTACTCGATGCAGTAATCGCACAACTCATCGATGCCGTGGTTATTGACGAAATTATCCCAGTGCCTATAGAGTTGTTGAACAATCTCGGGGTCATGGCGTATTGTGGTCATGAAATCGCGCTGCCAGTACTCCTTATCGGTCGTATAGTAGTCAATCGTAGGGTCACAAGTATAGTAGTTACGGTCGATGTCATAACCGAAGGCCCAATCGAAGTCCCATACGGGTCCGAAAATGAACTTGGTGCTGTCGTCCAGGATGTTCTCATGGTAGCACCAAACACTCTTAGGATTGAACATTTCAAAGTTGTAGATGTACTCATTCAGCATCATGTAGCGGGCCATATAGTCCGCATCGACATGGTCGGTGATATGGTCATTGTTCACGACAGCAGTAGTAAAGTATTCGAACCGATGCTCGACATCCTTCAGCTTCAGCACCGTTGACGCCGTATCAGCAAACTCTGGCTCGTGAACATTGACCAACAAGCCGGAGGGATAGGCCACGAACTTCTGTCCCGGCTCGCAATCATAATTCACGTCAATCTCGAGCAGTGCGGCAGCAGTTTCATCAGGAATATCAACACTGTTGTTGGCAAAGCCGATTTTCTCAGTGAAATTGTAGCTTCCCTTGTAAACGCCGTTGATGTACAGGTCAACGGGAATGATGTGGTTGGGGGCAGGAGTGCCGATGATGCTGCCCGCCTTATGGCCGAAGGCGTTGGTCAGCATCGAGCCCCACATCCTGTTGGCAAGGAGCACCCAGCTCTTTCCCTTCTTGAGGCCCAGGGGTTTTACCTTGTTCTTGAATTTGAGTCGATAGGGATTCTTTCCATTAGGGTCGCCGGTCCATGAATTGTGTCCACGTCCCTTGATCTGAACTGAATCGGTCATCGACGGGAAAATGCCTTGGCCATCGATGATAATCTCGGCATCCAGATAGTAGTCCCTGCTGGAGATATTCTCGCCGTTCACCGTATTGATGTCGATGCGCGGCACTGCCGTGTTGCCATCGGTGAGGAAGTTGACGTGGACGGTGTATTGCCGTCCATAAGGCATCATGCCATATTGCCCGTCACCCAGGGGTGTGAGGATCATGTCGCCCTCGTAGCCCACAGTATAGACCCTGTCGGTGGCAAACGAATAGCGGTTGACGTTGCTGTGCTGTTCATCGGCGCCCATGTGAACAACGGCAAGCGAGTCGGACACAGTGAACGACGGTGTGAGCCATTTGCCGATGCCCAAGACATCAACGTTGACGCGGTTAGCGGTGATGACACCGTCGGCATCAATAATCACCTGATGGTTGTACTTGTTATCCAGACTGAAGCTGGTGAACTCGGGCATCTCTTTATTAAGCGAGTGGCCCAAGTAGCTGATCGTGCTACTGATATAGGTGTACACCTGACCATCGCGTGCGGTTACCGTGAAATAGCCGCTTCCGGAATTCACGCTCATGACGCAGGAGTCCGGAAAGACATGCACATTCCCCGTTTTCAAATAAACAAAGGTGGTTTCGGCATGAGCCACCTGACCACACATCAAAGCAAGGGCAGACAGAATGCCCAAGGCCATGCTGCGGAAGCGCAGCCCATGACAGCGGCTGGAAAATGTTGATTTCATATTCATAGCAGTTGATTACCTGAAAAAACTAGTTTTGAGGCAGCAAAGGTAGTGAAAATACCGACTTAGCGCGGCATTTTCACTACCTTATTTCTAAAATATCTCTTTTTTACTGAAAAGATGTATCAGCTCAGGAGAATGTCGATGAGAGCGGTGACGTCCTTGATAGAGATGGTACCGTTGCCGTCCACGTCAGCATTTGCAATGTTGACATCGTCGGGCGAGCCACCCAGCAGGTAGTCAATCAAGGCAGTGACATCCTTGATCGTCACAATGCCATCGTCGTTCACATCGCCAGGAATCACCTCGGGCTCCTCAGGAAAATGGATGGTATAGAATGGCGTTTGGGCAAGACGGATCTGCCTACCCTCGCTATAATAGATCGCGTAAATGAAGTAACTCCATCCGTCAATGACATTCTCGAGTTCAACAGGCACAGTAACGGTCTCACCCGGAAGTAGCGAGACAGGCACGTTCTTGGTCTGAACATTGCTGCCATAGTTGTCATATGAGTTCTTGTAGAGCTTGACGGTGATATCCTGGTTGTAGGGGGTAGTGCCCTCGTTGGTGATGGTGAACTCGACAGCAAACTTGTTATCGTTGATGACGTAGTTATTCTCATTCATCACCTGCGTGCTGGCGCTCAAGCTGGCAGCAGGCATTGCATTGATGACGAAGTCATGGGTGAGGAACGGGTCGCTGCCGTTATCGTTCCATGACCAGGTCACCATATAGGTGCCCGAGCTAGTGGGTGTGAACTGGAAGGGGATGTCGCCTGTCTCACCCGGTTGCAGACCGACGTAGCCAGCTGCCGAGAAGGTGTTGTTAACAAACATATACATCAACTGGCTGCTTGTCTGACCATTGTTGGTCATGTTGACAAGGATATCGACGGGGCGGCCATTGTACAGGCTGCCTGCCGCGGTGATGCTGTTGACGGTGTAGTCGCGGGTACCGGCTGTGCCATGGCCTGTGACGGTGCAACTGTCGCCATCGATGGTCACCTCAATGTAATTCTGGTCGGAACCAATGCAGGGGCGCCAGTTATCGGCAAACAGTTCGCTATAGATGGGCACGATGCGGTAAGTGCCCTCGGTGATGTTCTTGCCGAACTCCAGTTTCTGGTTTACAGTGCTCATGTAGTAGTGAGGTGACAGACCAGTGACATAGGTATTGTAAAGGACACTCACCAAGTTATTGCCCTGATAGAAACCCCAGCCATAGCTGGCAGACATATCCTTAACGGTGTAGTTAATGAATCGGCCCGAAACCGTCACGTTAAACGGGAAATTGCTGCCAATGCGCGAGGTGGTCATGCCATCGAGCGTCACGTTGCCTGCCGTAAAGGCAAAAGGAGTTTCGCTCTCCTCGCCTGGCTCAATGCCCATGATGGCTGCTTGATTGAGGATGTAACCATAGGAGCCGCTGATGCTGCCCGTACCCTGCTCGTCGGGATTCATCACATTGAGCAGGTAGTAGCCATTGCTCAAGCCATTCCAGCCCCAATTGATGTGGAACATGCCGTTGCCGTCATATCCATCACAGATAAAGGCATGGCCACCAGTCTTCTTGTCGCCGGTGTAGATAATGGGGCGTCCTGCGGCCAGCTCGGCATAGAGCAGGTCGTTCCAACCCTCGGTGCTGTAGTTCTCGCGGCCCTCGATGCGGGCAGAGGGCTTGTAGTCAAAGTAGGTGTAAATCAGTTCAGGGATGCGAAATGACCAACCTGACGACACGCCAAGCAAGAAATCCATCTGTAATGCCTGGTCACAATACAGGTTGAGCGTGGCGGCTGCAACCGCGCCATCACTTGTGAGGTCATTGGTCAGATAGGTGTCCTGCATGACATTCCAGCCAAAATCAACAACCGGCAGTTCAGACATAACAATTTGGTACGTCTTGCTGGTATAGGCAGGGATGGCCTTGGTGGGTCGAGCGGGCCATTGCCAGTAATACATCACCTGGGCCAACGCAGTACCCACACAGCCCACGACGGCACGTTCACCGTTGGACATCATGGGCAGCAAGGTATTGTAAGGGGCATTTTGCGACCACTCTGCAGTGACCAGCGGGCTGATGGCCGAGCCAGCTCGGTAAACAGGTGCAGATTTGGCACCACGGGCCAGGTCTTCGATTTGGGCCGCATAGCTCTCAAGCAGGTCTTGCATGGCCTCGGGCAGGTCTTGGGCATCAAAGGAGCCTCGCTCGCTATAGCCCAGGATGGCAGGCGCGCTGTCATCGCCAGCGACGATGACATAGCCGTCATTGCCGTTGAACACATAGTAAGCGGCCTTATCGCCAGCCGTGCTGCCCAGGCGAGGGGCTTTGTGAGCCATCTTGATGGAGGTGGAGGGCAAGGCACGCGATGCCATGAATCGGGATGCGATGGCGCGTGCTTGGGACTCGTTGATCGACTCGGCCCATGCGGGAATAGCCACCACAAGGGACATCAAAAACACAAATAAAGTACGAATGATTCTCATGAGTTGAAAATTTGGGAATAGTTTATAGTTATATAACTCTGGTGCAAAGGTACAACATTCCTGTTACTCTGGCAAATCACGTGATGCTCGCAGGGCTCGCAGTTTAAAGTTTAAAGTTTAGAGTTTAAAGGGGCTGACGCGCACTTTGGGGCTCACGCTAAGACGCCAAGTCGCTAAGTTATTTAATTGCTCGCAGAGGCTCGCAGTTTAAAGTTTAAAGTTTAGAGTTTTGAGTTTAAAGGGGCTGACGCGCACCCTAAAGCCTAAAGCCTCTTCTTGCGAGCCCTTGATGGCTCGCAAGAAAATAATAGTGGCGGTTCCCTGATTGAACGGGGAGCCGCCACTTGTTTTCTCAAGGTTTTCCTGAGATAATCAGGGTTTATCTGAGAATCTTTTTAGAAATCATGCTTCCATCCTTATAACGGATCACACGGATGTTGATGCCGTCAAACGGAACGTCGCTCTCCTGGCCCATGATGTTGTAGTAACGGATACTATCAATCTCGGTGGACTCACGCGGCATGATCTCACGCACACCAGTAATGATGGAGTTCTCTCCCAGGTCAAGAGGATAAACCTGGTAATGAGACCAAGGCTCATCCGTTTTAGCCTGGAGATGATCAAGCGGGAATTCGGATTTGCCATCTCTCATCGAAGCCTTTTCTGGTGCACCATATGATCTGCAAGTTGTCTGAATGGCAACATGGAACAAATAAGCAGAGTCTGTATGAAGAATATTTTCTCCAGGCTTGCCATAGTCATACGGATCATTTGACAAACGGTTGTAGTTCCAATCAGGCACAAAGAACGCACCGTTCAAGTCGTAGCCATTATGGACATAAGTCTGGCCATTCTCCTCGAATCTAGCGGGCTCATAGGTCTCAAAGACATCAGCAGTGATATACCTATTACCCTCATGGTCTTCCTTATATGCATCCCGGAATTTCAGCTTGCCTAACCAGACAGCCCAAACCTGAGCCACCTCTCGATCCTTAGGATTCATGAAGAAGAACCTTGGATTTGCACTAGTATCATAAACAGGATCTTCACCAGGTTCAACGCCTCCATCAACGACAATACCAAACTCGCCACCGATATTATAATCCAAGAAGTTGTTGGGCAAATAGTGGTTATACATGTAGTCATAAGGTTTTTCCTCACGAGGATCACCCCTATATCCAGGATAGCCCAGAGAAGTCGTAGATTCCGGTTCGAGGACTACAGGCCATGCTTCTGGATCATTGCCCACTCCAATGATGTGTCGGCCTTTATAGAAAACACTATCCAAGAGCATGCCATTCCCATAGTAATCAACAGTGTAAGTATCACATTCATATCGACCAAGAATTGTACCAGCCTCGATCTTGTGGTCAACATATTTTGCAACATTGGCAAAGAAATCCTTCTCGTCCATATCCTCAGGTTGCTCAAACTCAAGGATTACCCAGTTGCTCTGGTCCCAGTCATGCTTTTGCAGCTTCATATTCTGACGCACATAGTCCGTCCGGTCCGTAGGAATTTCAACATAGTCATTGGCTTTGTAGGGAGATTGATCCTTAGCCCACAAGAGATTCTTGACAGCCCATACACCGATGAGTTCGTCTGCCACTCTCACATTGTGGCCATCTTGAACTTGCTCATCCCATTGCTCAATAACTTGCAGCGGGAACTCCTGAATGTTCAGACCGAAAACAGCCCATATAATGACGTCATTACTAGGCATTACGAAGCTGTAGGTGTGGTCGTCAATTTTAGTGATTTCAATGTCTAAGACTGTGCTATCCGTGTCAGTTATATACAGTGACTCCACCGCATGCTCAAACTCGTCATTGGGCCATACTCCAAACATTACAGTATGATCTGGAACAGCCGCGGGAGCAACGACGATCTCACCAATTATGGGATCAACTTCGGGCAAGCAACGCCAATCAATCAGGTATCCCGGCTCAAAGGTGGCCGTAATGGTAACATCATGGCTCGGCATGATGAAAGTATAAAAGCCCTCTGGATCATAAGTGAGATCTACAGTTTGATCCGTACCATCTAACGTGACGACAAGGCTAGAGAGTGCATAACCCTCATCTAAATTAGGTTCAGGAGTAACGGTGACGCGACAGCCTTCGGCACCAGTTGAGCCTTGCGCGCCATGCCCCAATACAAGAGAACCTGCGTCTTCGTTGGGATTAACAACAGTGGTAATATTGTATACTTTGGCAGGTTTATAAAGCCTAACGTTGTCTGGCGTATAAATAGTAGCATTTTGCATTCTGAAGGTACCATCCATACCCATCTCTTTATCATAGAAGACTCGCCATCTGTTTTGATAATCAACATAATCATAAAATGAACCTACACCACCATTCAAAAGACCAGTGAAATAAAATGGCTTAACATCATCCCTCGAATTGTACAATGCAATATAGCCTTGATTTGAGTCATCCGGGAATAGGTCACGACCAAGATAAGCGTTTCCGGTCTTTGCATATGCGGCTCTACCGTAATTACTAACAGTGAGGTCTTCGAGCTTGAAGAAACATGCATTATGATCCAGTATCACATAGGTAAAATCATGACTATAATATGCATCAGATGCCCAACCCACAACATAGGTTGATGTAAAGTGTTCATCAGGAGCGATCTTATTCAAGACTTTTGAATCGTTAGGATAATGGTAATTAGCAGCTACAATGGTATAATACTCTCCTTCGACTATCTCGCTTACATCGTTCACACGCTTGAAGACAACGCCTTCAAATGCTTCTTCGTAGTTGGCAGTCACTGTCACATTGGCCTCGGGCATTCTGAAGCTGTAAGATCCGTCACCGATGTCGGTCACAGTAACCTCACCGCTACCATCGCCGGTCACAGTGAAACCAGTAAGATTCCATCCAAAGTTGGGGCTGGGGGTAACAATGACATTGGCACCGGCATGAGAATAGTTGTTATTGCCTTCGGTAAACACCTGACCGCTCAACTCAATCGTACCGCCTTCAGCCGGATTATTCTCGGTGAAAATCTGGTAACCATCGATGCTGAAGTTCGCCACGATAACAACATCTCCATTTGGCATAGTGAAGGAGTACTGGCCATTCCCATCAGGAGTCAAGGTGGTAGTCACTTGAGTTACCAGGTTGGTAACAGTCACTTCACCGGCCTGATAGTACGTGTTGGGCGTGACAGTGAATGTCACAGTTTGTCCGGCTATTGCTTGGTTATCAGCCAGATTAATCAAACCAGTCCCTTCGGGAACAACTCGAGTAGTAATATTCCAAGGTAGTATAGCATTATAGTGTACCGTCACGGTCACGTCACTAGTCGGCATCACTATGCTGAATGTGCCATCGCCATTGCTGACAACATTGACAGGGTCATTATTGGCAGCCATAGCAGTAACATCACCCACACTATAGCCAAATTCAGGTACTGGGGTTATCACTACAGTCTGACCTCCATCAGAATAGAAGTTACCGTTTTCTACCTTCACATGACCCGAGAGGGTGATAGAACCCGCATCTGTCGGATCGTTAACCAGATAGATCTGGTACTCACCGTCTGGTACAAATGTGACATCAATGGTCACAGGGGCTTCGGGCATGACAAATGACCACGTGCCATTCTGATTGTCTGTCACATTGAGGCTGGGCGAAGTGTTAATCTGGCCAACCTCAAATCCCGGATAGGGAGTAACGGAGAACGTCACTGTGGTACCTTCCACGGGATATCTGGTAGTCGGGAGGGTTCCGTCAGGCATGACGAATCCTGCTACACCACCATCTACAGGTGTCCAATTGATGGTAGCCTCGTGAACATGTCGGTACTCAACGGTGATAGTGACATCATTACCAGGCATGGTAAAGCTATATGTGTGCCCGTCGAGAGTCCATGTTATCGTCTCATGAGTGTCATCGTTAGTCACCATTACACTGTAGATATAATAATTATCATAAGGCGGGAGGGGGGTACCAACCATGAAGGTTACGGTCTCGTTGGTATCGGCATAATTTTGCCCAATGATAGAACCAACGCCTTCAGGGATAAGCACCTTCGATATCGTGTGCAACGCATAATAGTTGGCATTGATTGTCACATCAAACTTAGGCATCACAAAACTATAGGTGCCATCACCATTGTCAGTGCAAGGCACGATTTGGCCATTCATGTCGATGGACACTTCCACACCATCAAGCGCATAACCAGTATTGCTGGACACACTGAAGGTGACGGTTTGTCCTGCTATTTCAAGGTTATCGGTCGCTGTTGGGCTAGTGATACTGATAGTGCCAGCACCCTCGGGATTGATATGCGTCGAGATACTGTGAGGATCAACACGATATACACCAGTGCCTTCAACAATAATAAAACCAATGTCAATCATACCTTTTACGGTAGTCTGTCCCTCTCTGTTAATGACGATTCGGTCAGATGGCTCCAAGGGCCAGTCATCATCTGCACCTGTAAAGGTATCATCCTTAATGTGATATTGTTGCTGAAGTTCAGCGAGACCATGAGCCCGATCAATCTCATTAACCTGCGACTGGATGTCGCTGTCGATAACTACGATATCTCCTGGCTCAACAATCGTCGGATTCTCTTCCGTTCCTCCGGCAGGCGTAAAGGTGATGTGCTTCGGATATTCGGTAATGCTCATCAGGGTCTTAGCCTTGTTGACCGTTACACGGTATATGCCAGAAGGAATCTTGAAAGAATTGTTGAAATGGCTCGTAGCGTTCTCATCATTGCTAAGGGGAACGTCTACCGAATTTCCGTCCACAGGATAGCGATCGGAGGTTGCTGCCAAGCGTCCAGACACCTGAGACCAGTCACTGTTAGTCTGAGTGCGTTGAGTCCAATCGAAGTCTGAGACGTGTGTCGCTAAGCTAAAGAAGTCAAAATATGATAGTGCTCCATTTTGACCCGTATAGTAAACATCAAGATAGTACTGCTCGTTTTCAGCATCATAGGTAAACTTGGGTCCAGAGGGTGCCCAAATGGTACGACCCATAATGGTACCGAGCATGTAAAGGTCACCAATGATCTCATAGTTGGCAGTGCCAGGTACTGAGATATAGCCGATGTTAGCAGTAGCATTGACGGTGGTAATATCCTCCTCGGTAATCGTCAAGGAGTTACCCGTAACAACCTGAGAAGTCATGTTGCCATTAGTCGTGCTATAATTGTAGGTCGCAGCAGGCTCAGCAATGCCATAAGGCTGGGCAATGCCTTGGACTATAGTGCCAAGGTCGCTGGTGAAGGACACGTCAATCGACTCACCCAGCATTGCCGACGCACCGCTCTCGGGAGTGAACGTCAGAGATACAGGAATCTCTTCGATACTCATCTGAGTCATCGCCTGGTTGACCTTGATGCGGTAAACGCCAGCAGGAATCTTGAAGGCATTGTCCTCAGTGGAGCTACCTGCATATAAAGGCACTTGAGTCGAGCCAGCCTGAACCTCGTAGTTGTTCCACTGAGCAGCCAGACGATAATCGCCCTTAGTCAGATCCCAATTACCCTCATTGGATGCTGCTGTCTGCCAGGTGATACCAGTGTCGATGCGTCTGGCGAGACTGAAGAAGCCAAATTGATTGCCCGTAGCCTCAATACCCTTGAAGTAAACATCAAGGTAATACTCATTGTTGGTACCATCATAGTTGAACTTGGGACCAGCGGGAACCCAATAGGTACGTCCCATAGCAGTACCAAGCAGATAGAGGTCAGGAGCCAAGGTATAATTGGCTGTCAAGGTCACATCATTGCCCGGCATGGTAAAGGTATAAACGCCGTTTTCATCGGGCGTGAGGGTTTCTGTCACACCATTGTTGGTGTAAGTAACCGAGTTCAGCGAATACCCCTCAGCAGGCTCAATTGAGAAAGTAACCCGCTTCCCTGCGTTGGACATTGCCTGACCGTTAAAGTCGGTATAGCCATTGATGAAGTTGAAGTCACCACCATCAGCAGGGTTGGACACCGTAAAGATATTATTGGGCGCAACAAAGTTCGCCGTAATCTTCACGTTATTCGCCGGCATCGTGAAACTATAGTCGTTACCGAAGTCACTAGTGTTAACAGGATCCAGTATAGTCCCTTGATCATTGGGATCATCAGGATTCGTCACAATCACCTGCCCCACGCCATAGCCGTCGGTAGGTCCAACGAAGAAGGTCACATTGTCAAATTGCTGCGACGTACTATTACCCTGGTTATCGGTAAGGACGCCACTGCCCAAGGTGATATAGCCACAGTTGTCATTAGGCAAGCACTCGGTAGTCACCTGGTAAGTACTAGCAGGTTTATATAGGTAAACGCGCTGATAGATGGCATCAGAGTTCGTTGAACTGTTTGAATCCATTACCCTGAATAGGCTACCGCCATTATAGTGTCGAATAGCCATATCCGACGAATTATAAACTTCGCTATTGGTATGATAAAACTTGAGCAACGCATTATAATTCGTGCCAATAGATATTGATACCCTGAAAAAGTAAAGATTGAACTCTTCTGTCGGCAAATTTGGCACGGCCCACAGGTTATAACCTTTATTTGTTCCCGAGCCTGAGGTAAATTCGCCATTTCGACGGCGAATGTAATTATCACCAACTTTGAGATGCCAAGGACGTGTAGTTGTAGTGCTTGCTGCACGCTCTAATTTAATAAGTGACACCTCATCAGTTACTTTCACTTTATTATAAACATCAATATTCCCCTGCTGATAATGATCCAACAAGGTGACAGGAGTAGAGCTAAAGGATTCATAAGAATCTCCTGTATGATTTTCCACCTTACCTAAGGCTCTTGAGGATTGCTTACTCACTAATGCATAAGTATTTCCGGCAGCAATCTCATCGCTGGATTTAACCAGTTCAAAAATGTCGCCGAACTCTTTTTCGTAGGTAATCTCGACCGAACCGAAGCGCACGGGCCTTCCCTTGGTCATGAACGCAACATTTTTGGAGTCAACTGAACCACCAACCCAAGTGCCAATGTAGCTACCTGGGGCAGAAGTATAAGTGCCAGTAGGTGTGTAAGCTCCCACATCGCCTTCACTTATGGTCGATGGACCCCAATAGAATGCATCCAAGTCATTTTCAGTTGTATTATCCAGACAGTGGAATACAATCTTCTTGATGACATAGTTATTCGAACGGATGTAAAACACAACTTGCTGGTGCTCAACCAGGTAATTGGGGTTGTTCATACCGCTAGAGAAGGTCATCGTTACGCCCTCCTTGTCACAATAATAGACTCCCAACTGCGAGATGTCGTTGCGGGAGATCGTTACGGTCTTCTCGCCTGCCCATAGCGGGACCGCCATGGCAAGCATCATGAAAAATAGTAATAGCTTTTTCATCATTTTGAAATTTTTATTGGTTAGTAAAAAATAATCTGTTTTTAGGTCATGCCGGGGTTAGAGTCTCAGAGGTATATATCCAACCATGGGCAGGTATTCACTTTGTAACCTGCAAAAATAATAAATAATATTTAATCACCAACAATTCATACATAATTTTAACTAAAAGCAGCCGAAAACAATCAATCCAGCAATGCTCGCTGCGCTCGCAGTTTAGAGTTTAGTGTTTAGAGTTTAGGGGGCTTACGCTAAGTTTTTCAAACAAGTCGAACAACGCTGAACAACATTAACAACTTTCTTTTTGTCGGATTGGGCGGATTAAAAGGATGGCATCCGCACCCCCGAAGCCTAAAACCCCTTCTTGATTGCTCGCTAGAGCTCGCAAGAAATTTAAAAAAAAATTATATTAATAATTATGTTTGATTTCTCGCGAGCGTAGCGAGCGATCCTTAGTTTTTAGTTGGCATCCGCACACCTAAAGCCTAAAACCTAATACCTAAAGCCTCTTTTTGATTTCTCGCGAGCGTAGCGAGCGATCTTTGTTACACGTGATGCTGTCCATTTAATTTGGATAATTCGCCGACGGGAAAGTGGGTTGGGTGTAAAATATTGTTAAAATACTTGACAGGGCGCCAATGATGTTGTAATTTTGCCACGAAAAATTATTGTTTTACCATTTTAAACACATTTATCACCATGAACGACATGAAATCATGCATTGAACATCGCGAGTTGTGCCAGCAGAGAGACAAAGAGTTCCTGGCACTGTACAATCCCACGCTGGATGCCCTCCTGGAGAAGGGTATGCCCGAAAGCAAGGCCGTGCGTGTCGCTGCCGAATTTACCATCGCCAACGGGCATCCACATTACCACGTGGACCACGAACGCGCCTACCGCTGTGTGTGCCATCTGCTGATGGCTGAGGAGAAAAAGGGGTGTGGTGCCCGCACCTATCGCACGGGCACAGAGATGGGCCTGCCCAAGAACCGCCTGCGCCGGCAGATGTGGTATGAAATCACGCAGCGTGTGAGAACGTTAACCCAACAGGGAATGAGCGTGAACAGCGCCATCGACCACGTGCTGACGCACTGCCGCGCGTCACGCTTCTTTCTCTCGCCCGCCACAGCCATCACCAAGATCTGCCCACGTGCCCGCAAGCGTGCGTTGCGGTAGCGTAAATAACGTGAGTTCGATGAAAAAAACAACTGATACTCAGCTCCCCCTCTTGGATAAGAGGGGGCCGGGGGGCGTCGATGCCACCTAAAGTATGCACCATCGCAGTAGCATCAACGCCCCTGCCCACTCCCCCTCCTCCGGCACTTCGTGCCACCTCCCCCCAGGCGGGGGAGGAGTTCCCCCTCTAATCTTAGAGGGGGAGATGCTAACGCACTGATTCTTAGAGAATAATTTCATCGATCTCACGTTAAATATCAGTTAAGAGTCACTGTAATTATTCACTTCAAAATACTTTTATACCATGAAATACAGAATTGAAATCGCCATCGACCTGGACGACATCCAGCAAGCCATTTACACCGAGGGGAGTTGGCACCCTGCCGATAACGCCACCGCATGGGGCGTGAACAGCAGTAATGAGCCTATCGTGGACCGCCGCGTGAGGGAAGGCCTTGACGACCTGCTGGCACGCATCAGCGGCTACATCCTCAGCCAGAACATCAACTTCAACATCGAGAGCCAGAACATCCTGCTCACCGTGGGTGTGGAGCACAGGCCGCTGCTCTCGCTCGCCAACGACCTGAAACGTGCGATCATCGCCGCCCTAGCCAACTACACGCTGATGTCGCTGTATGGCGACGAGGACAGCATCTACGGCACGGCATGGCGACTACATCGCGCCCGCGTTCTGCTCCTGCTGTCGCGCCCGTGACACAATTCGAATCCGTTTTTTATCGGCCTGACGGCCGAGAAATTGAACAAAATTATAATTAAAATTTTTGCTGAATTTCTCGGCCGCAAGGCCGATTATAAAAATGAAGCCAATAATGACACAGCTTTTGCTGCGTTAGGTCAGGGTTTCTATTGTCAGTTGTTGCCGGAAAGCAGTAAGTCGATCAGGGCGGTTACGTCCTTGATGGTGATGGAGCCGTCCTGCGAGACATCGCTATTGAGCAGATTCACCACAACGGCATCACCACCCAAGAGGTAGTCAATCAGAGTGGTAACGTCCTTGATGGTCACCACGCCATCGTCATTGACATCACCCAAGAGCACCTCGGGCTCCACAGGCTCGTCGGGCACAAGTTTGTAAAGCCAAATGCGCTGCTGGTTGTCGCTGCTGTAATTGAGGATGCGGAACTTGTCACCAGCGTAGTCGTAGCGAATGGTCATGAAGTCGCTCGACGCGCCAGTGGCCTCGTTGAAGAAGCGCACCAGGTAGTTAGACTCGTTGGTGCTGACAAACATGCCCGCACGGTTCAGGTTGGTGAGGTTCTCAGTCACGACGACATTGCCATTGTCCGTGGTCAAATAGCCATTACCGTAGCTGAGGAAAGCGTTGGTCCTATCGCCCGAAGTGGCACCATGCCTGATGGTATCGGGGTTGACTGCCAACATCTGGATAAAGCAGGCGTCGTCGCTGACTTTCACGAGCGTCTTTTCCTCGTTGAGCCACTCAGTGACAGGGGTTGAGCCAAATGTCGCCTCGCCCGGGGCATGGAACTTCATGACCTTGTCATAATACTTGGTGGCAAGGACGTAGATTCCGCCCTCGACGATACTGTCACGCGTGGTGACGAGTTCAAACACGCTACCCGTCGAACGCTCGAAGCCTACGTTGACAATAACATCGGCATCGGGCATGACAAAGGTGTAAACGCCATCGTCACCAACGGTCGATTCAACAGCACTGGATGCTGCATCGGTCACAGTCATCGAAGCGATTCGCCAGCCCACGTTGGGCTTAGCGGTAACAGTAACGGTTTGGCCAGTAACAGCCGATGCCGCATCGACCAGAACACGTCCAGCAGTCTCAATATTCTGTACAACACTGATATCATGGCTGGCAATAGCCGTGGCCGTAATCATCACATCCACCGCTGGCATCATAAAGCTGTAGATGCCTGTGGTGGCGTTATGGTTCAGCATCACGGTGTCACCTGAGGCAGTAATGGCCTGAACCCCAGTTATAGAATAATGCTCGCTAGGAGTTACAGTGAAGGAAACCTTCTTGCCGACCTGGGCTTCACCCTCATTCACGCCTCCGGTGAAGGTAATGACTCCGCCCTCGGCAGGAACGACCTGAGTAGTCACTTGATATGTCTCGACAGGCCCCGTGGGGAAATTCAGCGTGTACCACTTGGTGCCCTTGCTCACCGTTCCGCCATCGCTATAATAATAAAGGTAGCTGAAGTAGCGCCAGCCGTCAATCAGGTCGTGGTCGAAGTCAAACTGCAGGCTGGTAGACTCGCCTGGAGCGAGAATGAGGTGCTGGGTCTGGTTCTGGAGTTCGGTACCCACATTGGTTTCGTTGTTGTTGATGCGGTAGAGGCGCACCGAGAAGTCCTCGTCATAGGTCGTCGTGCCCGTGTTGGTCACATCGGCGATGATGGTGTAATGGTCCGCGGTGATGATACGGTTGTCCTCATCGGTGATGCCCAGGATGCGGTAGGACACGTCGAGCGTGGCTGTGGGCATCGTGTTGATGGTAACCCGGTGGGTGTAGAAGGGAGAGGAGCCGCTCTCGTTAAGTGAGAAAGTAAGTGTCTTGCTGCCCGCCGTGGTGGGGGTGAAGCGGTAAACCAGGTCGCCCGACTCACCAGCGGCGATGTTGGCAAGTCCCATCGCATTGAAGGTGCCATCGACGAACATGTAAATCAAGTCGTTGGTCGAGGTGCCTGCGTTCTTGAGGTTGAGTGTCACGGTGACGGGTTTGCCGTGGTTGAGCGTACCCTCGGTGGTGCAACTGTTGACGGTGTATTTGGTCGTCGAACCCGCAGTGCCATAGCCCTTGATGGAACAAGAATAAGTGCCGCCAAAGGTCACCTCGATATAGTTCACATCCGAACCGATGCAGGGACGGTAATCCTCGCTGGGATAGATGGAGTAGATGGGCAGGATGCGGTAAGTGCCCTCGGTGATGCCAGCACCGAAGTTCAATGCCCTGCTCGACACGGTAATGTACTCGCCATTACTCAGAGCGCTTGTGGTAGAGCGGATAAACAGCACATTGACCAACTCACCGTCGGAATTGTAAAGACCCCAGCCCTGACGGAACATGGAAGTGACGTTGGTCTTGTTGATAAATCTGCCCGACACAGTCACCGAGAAATTGCTCGATGCGGAACTGCGGGTCGTATTGCTGGAATTGATGGACAGATTCTCGAAGGAGAAAGCCGCCTCGCCGTCGGTGCCATCATAATCGGGCTCAACGCCGATGGCCGCGCCCTGGCCCTTGACGTAGCCATAGGCTCCCGCAGCGCTGCCGATGCCCTCGGCGCTGGGATTGAGCAGGTTGAGCAGGAAATAACCATTACTCTTGCCAGCCCAGCCCCAGTTGATGTGGAAGAGGCCCTCGCCATCGTAACCATCGCAGACAAAGGCATGTCCCGCTGACTGCTTGTTGCCGCCGTAGGCCACGGGGCGCCCAGCCGCCAACTCAGCATAGATCACATCCTCCCAACCCTCGGTGCTGAAGTCCTCGCGATAGATGTAATGGGCGGAATTTTTGTAACCGAAATACTCGATGAGTTTAGCGGGGATGTTGCGGGTATAACTGCCTGTCGAGGTCAAGCCGAAACTGGACTGCATGGCCGTGGTGCTGTAGAGCATAAAATTGGCGACAGCCATGCATTGGGTGCTGGTGCTGTCGTTGGTGTAATAGGTATTCTGCATGTTCTCCCAGTCAAAGTCCATCGGCGCGAGTGAAGGCATGGTGACCTCATAGGTGCGACCGGGATAGGACGTGTAGCCAGGAATCGTCTTGGTGGGACGTGCGGGATACTGCCAGTAGGACATCACCTGAGCCATGGCAACCGCCACACAGCCGACATAGGCATGGGCATTATCGCTGCCGTTGACATGGGGTAAAAGCACATTGTAGGGCAAGCCTTGACCCCAGTTCACGTTGAGCATGGGGGCGATGGCTTCACGCGAGGAGGTACGCACATCCGGCTTGGCACCAGCGACAATGGCGTCGATCTGGGCGGTATAGCCATCGAGCCACTCCTGCATCGCAGCGGGGATGTCGGCAGCGTCAAACGCGCCCTGGTCGCTGTAACCGAGCACAGCCGGAGCGCGGTCGTCACCCGCCACAATCACGTAGCCACCCGACGTGGCGTTGAACACATAGAAGGCGGTCTTGTCGCCACTGGGGATTGACGTGCCCCTGAGCGGTGCCTTGTAGGCAGTCTTCAGTGTCGCAGATTGCCTGGAATGCGAGGCCATGAACTGCGAGGCCACGGCACGCGCCTGGTTCTCATTGACTGTTGCCGCCCATGACATTCCCATCATGGTCAAGCAAACAAGAAAGATGAAACAGCTAATTCTTTTCATTATCTTGACAGTTTTTAAGGGTGATTAATTGCTGGAAAAGTGCAAAGGTAATCAAAATTGGTGACACATCCCAAATTTATGGCGCAAATAGCTTGGCAAATATAAGGAAAAGGTGTAATTTTGTAGCAATTATGAACCGACGAGAAATGATTAAGAAGACAGGGGCGGCAGCCGTGGGTGCCACGGTTCTGGGCCTCCCCGTGGGCGCAATGGCCCAAGAGAGTGCTAACAGTAACAACCCAACAGGTAAGAAGCGCCTCAAGGTGCTGGCCATCGGTGCGCATCCCGACGATCCCGAGACATGCTGCGGCGGCACGATGTGTCTGCTGACCGAAGCGGGCCACGAGGTGGTGTGTGTCTATCTCACGCGAGGCGAGGCGGGCATTGCCGGCAAGAGCCACAGCGAGGCAGCTGCCATCCGCGTGGTAGAAAGCGAGAACGCCTGTCGGGTGACAGGAGCGCGCCACATTTTCATGAGCCAGGTAGATGGCAACACCGAGGTGAATCTGGAGCGCTACAAGGAGATGCGAGAACTCATCGACCGCGAGAACCCCGACATCGTGATGACCCACTGGCCACTTGACGGACACCGCGACCACGCCATCTGCGGCATCCTCGTGATGGATGCCTGGAGGCGTCTGGACCGACGTTTCAAACTCTACTATTTTGAGGCCATGTCGGGCACCCAGAGCCAGATGTTCCATCCCACTCACTGGGTCAACATCGAGGCTGTGCTGGAACGCAAGCACGAGGCCTGCAACTGCCACGTGAGCCAGGGAATGGATGATATCTACCACTGGCACAAAACGATGGAACACTTCCGCGGCCTAGAATGCCGCTGCGAAGCCGCCGAAGCCTTCGCACAACACAGCGACGCCCTCCCCACTCTCCCGTAAACCGCCTACAAAGCGTTATTAAAGACAGGAAAGGCAGGAAGGAAAACTATTGAAGTTTTGCCCTTCCTGCCTTTCTTGTATCCTAACGGTTCAGGGGCTAAAAGGTGAGGCTGACGCCGCCCATGAATCCGATGCGCTGAGCGCCCATGCCGTAGAGCAAGTCGTAGCGGCGATTCAGCAGGTTGTGGGCCTGCAGCCACAAGCTGACATTGCTGTTGAGACGGTAATTGGCCCCTGCATGCAGGTCGATGACGTCGCCCATTTTTACGAAGTTGTAGCCTTCCTTAAATCCGATGGTTTCAAGATAAGGATTGTTGTAGAATGGGCCGAACAGAGCCATACGGCCGCCACGGTACTCAAGACCCGCTTCGACGGTCAGAGGCTTCCAAGGAGTGACCTTCAGGTCGATATTGGCGACTGTGGATGCACGATCGACACCCAACTTGTAGCCGTTATAATGCTTATCGCTCAAATACAGCTCGTTATCGTGAGGCGCATACTTGACGGCCGCCGATGCCTCGATGAGCGAGCGGAACTTGTAATTCAGTGCCGCATTGACGTAATAGCCACGGCTGTCAATCACCATATATTTCGACATGAAGCCATTATAGAGCGCATAGGTTGCAGGGAAATCATCATAGATAATGCCGGGCTCGTCCTTTACAATGGCATAACCTAATGACACCTTAGCGCTCAAACCCTGGAACGGGCCTACCTTAATACCAGCCTCGGCGTCTAGCGGAGTATAGACACTGCCATAGAGCAGCAAGGGGTCATCGTAGCGATAGTTGACGAAATGCTTGCCCTGACGGCAGCCCAGTACCTTGCCACCGAGCGCGTTGGCAAACACGCTGAAGCCGTCAACCAGCGCCAAGTTGGCACGGATATTGGGTGAAAGACGGAAAGCCGCTCCGTCGCTGAAGCTGATGTGGGCATTCAGACCCAACTGCACCTTAAACATGTCACCACGGATGGTATAGGTGGGCGAAAGGGTAATCATGCCCGCCTCGTCGAACAAATCCAACTCACTGTCAAACTTGGCCTTGGTACCACGGCGAAGGTACTCGCCCTTAATATCCAAGCCAGCGGTCGTCAATTCAGTAATGTCATAGGTACCACCCAAGTTCAGGATTCCCCAGTTATCATGCACACCATGGTTGAACAAGCTGCTGAACGACTTGTCGTGAGCCGCATGGCCGTACTGCAGACCAACGTTATATTTCACGGGATTGTCGCGCAGCATGAACTGGCTCTTCCAACCCGCGTTAAGGTTGATGTTGTAGAAGGTCTGTTTCTCGGTGTCCCAATCAAATGGGGCCTTGGCCGTATAAAACGAGTCACCGTAAAACATATTCGGATAATATCCAATTGGATCATTGCCTAATGTGTTCCAACCGCCATAGTAGTTGTAGATGTCAACATGGGTCTTGAGACCTAAATTCAACGTGCCGTTGCCGATGGCACGGCTATAGTCCACAGCTAGCGTGTTGTCGTTATACTTCTGCTTATTGCGGTTCTCGCTGAGCGTTATGACCTTGCTGGAGTTCTTGCTGTTCCATGTACTGTTGTGGTTGAGCCAGATGCCGAGTTTCTCGCGTTCCTCGTCCATGATGCGGTAACCGAAGTCCACGACAAAGTTGGCCTGTGTACCACCACCGACGGTAAGATAGCCGCGCTTGTCATTGAAGTTGTGCGCCGTGCGGTAGCCGTAGGGCAAGAGCGTCGGTATCGAGGTGGGCACCTCGATGGGCGTCGTGAGGTCGCTATAGCCCAGTTGGGTCTTCTGGCCCGTGGTTGCGGGCTTCTTGACCTTGGGGAGTTCGTTTTTCTTGACCGCCTTCTTCTCGAGTGGCGCGATGTCCTTCTCAAGGGTAATCTCCTTGTTCAGGTTCTGCTTGTCCTGGGCCCACGCCCCATTAAAGGCAAATGCGGCCAGCAACATGGCTATATATATCTTCTTCATAATATAATATGTGTAATGTGCTGAATGATGGATTAATTCTTGCTCTTAGTGCTCTTTACGCCTTTTTTCTTACCATTGTCGGTGCTGGAGTTGGTCGTTGAGCCCGAGTTACCGCCTTTCCACTTATTGAGGCGCGCATCGATCTCGTTGAAGATTTCCTTCTCCTTACCAGGGTAATTGGTCTTGAGGCTCTGCAAGTACTCGCGAGCCTGGGTGACGTCACCCTTCTTATAACAAACATCGGCAAGCGTGAGGAAACTCTTAGCCAACCAGTAGCTATGCGGTGTCCCGGCGTTAATGAGCGCATTGATGGTCTGCTCAGCGCCATTGTAGTTACCCATCTCGTACTGCATGCGCGACAACTCGTAGGAGGCTTGTGCGCCATACTCGCTGTTCACGTCTTTAATCAGTGTACGGAAAGCAGCCTCAGCATCCTTGGTGTTGCCCATCTGGGCTAACGACATGGCGCGGTCGAGGGTTACTTCCTTCTCTTCGTTGGCGGTGAGGCCACCACGGTCGAGCAGTGTGCTGGCGATGGACTGTACCTGTTTCCAGTCGCCCATCTGCTTGGCCACGCGCATGGCACCCAACTGAGCCAACGTGCGGTTGTCCTCACTGGTGGAACGTTCTGCCAGTTCCTGATAACTCTGCAGGGCCTGTTCATACTTGCCCTGACGCGAGAAGATGTCGCTGCGCATGGCGAGGGCATCCTGGGCGTAAGACGCATCTCCACCGCTCTTGAGCGCCAGGTCAATAGCATTCAAAGCCTCATTGTAGTTACCCTTGATATAGTGATAGCGGGCAATGTAGTATTGGGCCTTGGCGACATAGGCGCCATTGGGATAGTCCTTGAGGTACTGCTGTATCTTGTCGATAGACGGCTTGTCGCTGATGGCGACCTTCTCGGCAGCCTCAAACGTGAGCCTCTCCACCTCGTTGATGTCAATCTTGGGCGCATTGGGCACGCTGTTCAGGAACTTACCGAACTCAGCGAGTTGTCCACGGTCGGCGTAGATGAGTTTCATGTCTTCGGCAGCGGCCTGGGCCTCATCGCTGGTGGGATATTGACGGATGATCTTCTTGTAAGCCTCGATGGCGGCATCCTCCTTGTCGATGCTCTTGTTGACCAGCGCGGTCTGCAAGAGTCCCTTACGGGCCTCGACACTGCGGGGATAGCTCTTGAGCAGTTCAGCATAGGTATCAAGCGCTTCATTGTTCTTGCCGAGCTGCACTTGGGCATTGCCTTTCTCAAGCATAGCCTGGGGAGCGAGATCACTCTTGGGATAGGCCTTGATGAGTTCGTCCATCTGCTTGATTTCGTCGTTATACTGCTTGTTGAGTCCCATCATCATACCCTTCTGGTACATCGAGTAGTCGCCACTGGTGTTCTTATCCAGTTGCAACGCCTGGTCATAGGACGATTGAGCACCGCTGAAATCCCGCAAGTAGTACTGTGCCTGGCCCAAGCCTTGATAAGCACTTGCAGCCAAATCACTGGAAAGTTTCTTGCTGGCTATAGCGTTCTGGAAGGCCGTCTTGGCTTCAGCATAACGGTTCTGGTTCAAGAGGCTGTAACCCAGATTGTACTGAGCCAGGCCATAGTTCTCGTCGCTCTTGCTGGCACTCTTGACGTACTCCTGCTGATACTTGGCAGCGTCCTTGTAGTTGCCACTGCGGTACTGCGCCTCGGCCAGCCACAGGCGGCTCTCGTTGAGCGCGGTCTTGTCATAGTCACCCACGGCGATAGCCTGCTTGAAATAGCCAGCGGCATCCTCAGTGCGGTTGTTTGCAAGCGCCTGCACGCCCAGGTTGTAGAGCACATTCTGCTTGGCCTTCAACACTTTGGCACCCGGTTTCTTGATGCGGTTGATGCTGGTGAGAGCGCGCTGGTAGTCGGTGGTGCTCATGTAGGCATCCACCAGATAGCCCTCGACGTTATCTTTGTAACGCGAGTTAGGGTACTCGTTGAGGAAGTCCTCAAACAAGTCGATGCTCTTGTCAAACGGAGTGCGTGCGCCCTTGCTCAAGCCGACGGCATAGTTATAATAGGCGGTCTCCTTGACACTGCGGTCATAGTCCATCATGGCAGCCTGCTGGAACGCCATGTTAGCGCCATTCAGGTCGTGGAGCTGGCGCTTGGCCTGACCCATGTAGAGATAAGCGCTCTGGGCGAGGGCGTCGCTGCCGTCGGTAACATAGAGCATGTCGTTCACGACAGCTTGGTAATTGCCATCGCGGTAATCGAGCACACCCATCGTGTAGGCAGCGGTGCGGTAAGGCTCACCCTCGGGGTTATCGAGGTAACGCCTCAAGTAGGTCTTGGCCTCTACATTGTTGTTCAGATGGTAGTAGCTCTCACCCACCAGGCGGTTGAGCTCGGCGTCAAAGTAGTCGTTCATGTGGGCAGCGAGCAACTGCTTGCCATTGTCGATAACCTGACGGTAGTGCTTCTTGTTATAGTCAATCTGAGTAAGATAGTACTGGGACTGATAACCCAACTCGCTATCCCTGGGGATGCGCTCAAAGCGCTCCTGGGCGGAATCATAATCCCCCTGGGCATAGTCCAAATAGGCCTTATAGAAGTCGGTTGCGCCGGCATACCTGCGACTGTTCTCCAGCTCATAGTACTGATGCTCAGCCTCCCGGTAGTTGCCCAAGCGCAGGTTACAGTAGGCACGACGATAGATCAAGTCCTCGTCGCTGTCAATGTCCAATGAGCGGTTACGCACCAATGAGTAACTCAACAACGCGCTTTCCCACTGCCCACGGTAGAAATAGTAATTACCAATCCTCATCTGGGCATCCATGGCGAGGGGTGATGCGGGATACTGTTCAATAAAGTTCACCAGAGCGTCAAGGCTGGACTCCTCGCCGCGCTCAAAGCGGCTCAGAGCGATATAGTAATCGGCCTGTTCACGCATCGACGCATCGTTGGGCAACTGCTTCATGTGTTCAAGCTGGTCGATGGCGCCCACATAGTTGCGGGATTCATACATCAGCCTGCCGCGTTCCAGATAACCAGCGGCCTCGCTTGACATCACGCCCGGCTGGCCCACAGCAACCACTGGGGCAGCCACAAGCGCAGACAATAAGACTTTCTTAATCTTTTTCATATATCGATATTTAGTTATTTTCCTGATAGTTAGGCCTCCTCAACAGGGAGTGCCATGCCGTTCACATTAATATCAACTGCAAATTTAACAATAAATTGTCAACCTACCCCATCCGAACTTCTAAAATAATGCTAAAATCGCCTAAAAATATCATAGTCGGGCTGAGTGCGTTAAATGCGGAAAATGAGAAAAAAGGAAGAAAAAAGGGCAACTTTTTTGTCAGTATGCAAAAAATAACTACCTTTGCGTGTTTATTTGGCGAAATGCCCTAAAACAGAGAGAAATAACGTAATATAAATAATTGTAAATGGCTACATTAGAGAAAATTAGGCAGAGGAAAAAGATCCTTGCCATCGTAATCGGTGCCGCTTTGATTGCTTTTATCATTGAGGTAGGTATCGAGGCCATCGGTCGTTCCGGTGGTAACAGCGCAGCCGCAAAAGTCGGCAATGAGAAAATTGACATTATGAAGTTCCAACGTCGCGTGGAGCAAGAAGCCGCTAACGACCAGCAGAACAGCCAAGAGATTGACGGCGCAGTTCGTCAGCAGCAGGTGCTGGACGAGATGATCAACGAGAAACTGCTCGAGCAGGAGTATGACAAGTTGGGCATCTACGTTAGTGACAACGAGATCAGCCAACTCATGATTGGCAAGAATCCCGCTCCCGCAGTGGTACAGTTTGCTCAGCAGGTTGGCGCCAAGTCGCCTGCCGACCTCTATGATTTCATCATGAACCCCAGCAAGCAGGGCGTTCAGGAGGCTCAGGTAGCAGAACTGCGCAACCAGTGGCTCAAACTCAAAGAGGACGTCACCAAACAATACATGTTCGCCAAGCTGCAGAACCTGATGGCAGGTTGTATGCAGGCCAACGATCTGGACCGTGCTCAGATCGCCGAGGATGAGGCCATGACCAACGTGGTTACCTTCGCTAAGAAAGACTACGCATCGATTGCCGATGACAAGTATCCCGTGAGCGATGAGGAACTCAAGGCCGAGTGGCAGAAGATCAAGCCCTTGTTCAAGGTTGACGAGGACGTTCGCACTATCCACTACATTGCTGTGAACATTGATCCCAGTGCAGAGGATATCGCAGCTGCCAACAAGATTGCTGACGCAGCCTATATCGCCCTGCAGAAGGGTCGTGGCGTCGACTCAGTTCGCCTGTTGGGTACCGTGCAGATCGACACTGCCAAGATGGTTCAGAAGGATCTTCCTGCTAAGGTTCGTGACTTCTTTGCCAACGCCGAGGTGGGCACCACCCGCCGCGACAGCACCGTGGGCAACCACCACGTGATGTACAAGCTTATCAACAAGCAGGTGAGCCTCGACTCAGTTGACCTGGGTTACGTTGTTATCCAAGGTGATGCCAAGACTCAGAAGGCCGTTCTCGACCAGCTGAACGCCGGCAAGACCCTTGACGACATCAAGAAGGCTTATCCCCAGAAGGCTGACGGCAAGCCGAGCGAGTGGCAGCGCATCTTCAACATGCCTGACACAATGAAGGCTAAGATTGCCAACGCTACTCCTGGTGTTTACTTCACCTACATGAGCGGCGATCAGGGTGCCACCCTGCTCAAGGTGAACGACAAGAAGGCTGCCAAGACGTTCTACACGCTGGCAACCATCACCTATGACGCATACGCTAGCACCAAGACCAGCGAGCAGCTGCGTGACAAGTTCCAGGACTTCCTGAACAAGAACAAGACCATCAAGGACTTTGAGGAGAATGCAGCCAAGGCTGGTTACAATGCCGTTGAGATGATGATCACCCCGAGCACCGCTCAGATTGGCCGCAGCATGTACGGTCAGGGTGGCATCAAGGAATCCCGCAAGGCCATCAAGTGGGCGTTTGACAACAAGAAAGGTCAGGTTTCGCCCATCTTCAGCGACAACAAGGATGTACTGCTTGCAGTTGCCATCGATGACATTTATGAGGACGGCTATCTGCCCTACAACTTCACCCAGGGCAAGGAGATGCTCACCCAGCGCGTGCGCAACAGCAAGAAGGGTGACGACCTGATGAAGCAGTACCAGGGCAAGGCTAACGACCTGAACGGCTATGCTTCACTCATGGGCGTTAAGGTGGATACCGCTAACGTGGTATTCGCTTCTGGCGTGCCCAACATTGAGCCTAAGGTCGTAGGCCGCATCTGCGCTAGCAAGCAGGGTGCCCTCCAGGGTCCTGTTAAGGGCAACGATGCGATCTACGTTTACCAGATCGTTAAGCAGGAGAAGTCAGAGCGCAAGCCCACTAAGGAAGAGCTCGACAACCGCTATGCACAGACCCGCGGTGCCCAGAACTTCGCTAACCCGCGCAACATCTATCAGATCCTCACCAAGGCCACCAAGGTGAAGAAGCGCCTCATCGATTTCTTCTAATTTAGAAAGAAATGACACATCCAAATCCCGCAGGAAATCCTCTTGCGGGATTTGTTTTTTGCGGAAAATCACATTTTTATAGATTTGTCAACCCATTAATTCAAAAAAATGACCTATCTTTGGAGGTTAAACCAAAACATCACTATTTTTCATGTCAACAATCAACGACAGACAAGACGAAATCATTGATGAATTTGAAGGTCTAGATGACTGGATGGACCGTTACAGCGTTATCATCGACATGGGTAACGCCATGCCCTCGCTGGACGAGCAATATAAGACGGCCGACAACCTGATTGACGGTTGCCAGAGCCGCGTGTGGCTGCAAGCCGACTGCATCGACGGCAAAATGCGCTTGCAGGCCGATAGCGACGCCATCATCGTCAAGGGCATCATCTCGATGCTCGTGCGAGTGCTCGACGGAGCAACTCCCCAAGAGGTGCTTGACGCTGACCTTTACTTCATCGAGCGCATCGGATTGCGCGACCACCTCTCCCCCACCCGCAGCAACGGTCTGCTGGCAATGATCAAGCAAATACGTGCTTATGCCATCGCCTTCCAGGCCCGTGACCACGGAGGATGCTGAAACGAAATATTAAATTCATTCATATATTAACCAATCAACCTAAAAAATTATGTTTAAAAACCATCCCAAGGGTCTAATCCCTGCCGCGTTGAGCAACATGGGCGAACGCTTCGGCTACTACATCATGAATGCCGTGCTGCTGTTGTTCCTGTGCTCCAAATTCGGCCTTGACGAGGGCACATCGGGCGCCATCTATAGCGTCTTCTATGCCGGTATTTATGTATTAAGCTTAGTCGGCGGTTTCATTGCCGACCGCACCCAGAATTACAAGGGTACTATCCAATGGGGTCTCGTGATCATGGCCATCGGTTATGTGCTGTTGGCAATCCCCGTTGTTCATTCTGCTGGCAACCACATGTGGCTGCTCGTGTTCACCTGCGTGGCCCTGTTCCTGATTGCCTTCGGTAATGGTCTGTTCAAGGGCAACCTGCAGGCTATCGTTGGTCAGATGTACGACAACATGGAGGCCGAGGCTGTTGCCCAAGGCAAGTCCGAGGAAGAGATCAAGTCGATCAAAGATCGCCGCGACTCTGGTTTCCAGATTTTCTACGTATTCATCAACATCGGTGGTCTGATTGCCCCGTTCGTTGCTCCGTTGCTGCGCCAGTGGTGGCTCGGCGTCAAGGGTATGGTCTATGATGCAGGTCTGCCCGCATTGTGCCACCAGTACCTGAAAGAAGGTGCCAACATGGCTGGCGAGCAGATGACCAACCTCACCGCACTGATGGAGAAGGTGAACCAGGGTGGTCTTGACATGAGCAACATGGAAGCCGCCTGCAACAGCTATCTTGAGGTGTTCAACACGGGTGTACACTACAGCTTCATCGCTTCGGTGGTTGCCATGTTCATCTCGTTGATCATCTTCATTGCCTTTAAGAGAATCTTCCCGACTCCCGCCAAGAAAGAGGCTGCTGCAGTCGAGGAATACACTCCCGAGGAGAAGAGAGCCATGGCCAAGGAGATCAAGCAGCGCATGGCTGCCTTGTTTGCAGTGCTGGGCGTGTGCGTATTCTTCTGGCTGTCGTTCCACCAGAACGGTCAGTCGCTGTCGGTATTCGCTCGTGACTATGTCATCACCGACAAGATTGCTCCCGAGATCTGGCAGGCAGTGAATCCGTTCTTCGTAATCGTGCTCACCCCCATCATCATGGCTATCTTCGCCGCATTGGCAAGGAAAGGCAAAGCCATTTCGACACCTCGCAAGATTGTCATCGGTATGGCTATTACCGGTCTGGCTTATCTGTTCCTGGTTGTCCTGAGCATGGCTTATGATTATCCCAATGGCGAGGTCTTCCGCGCAATGGGTATTGACCAGCAGGCAGCCATGAAGTCTCAGTGGTGGGTACTCATTGCCACCTACTTCTTCCTGACCGTTGCCGAGCTGTTTATCTCTCCGCTGGGTCTGTCGTTCGTATCCAAGATTGCTCCCAAGCACCTGCAGGGTATTTGCCAGGGTTTGTGGCTGGGCGCTACCGCACTGGGCAACCTGTTCATCTGGATTGGCCCGGTTATGCTCAACAAGATGCCCAAGCTGTGGATGTGCTGGGCTGTGTTCCTGGTTATCTGCCTCGTCGCCATGGGCGTCATGTGGGGTATGGTAAGCTGGTTGGAGCGCGTTACCGGCGAGAAGGAGTAATATCCCGAACTACACATTATTAATTAATAAGAGAATCTAGAGAATCTAGAACAACTAGATTTTCTAGATTCTCTGATAAAAAAGACATTGAATTATGTTTGAAGGACAACCTAAAGGACTATTCGCGTTGGCATTGGCCAACACGGGCGAGCGCTTCGGCTACTACACGATGATTGCCGTGTTCGCCCTCTTCCTCAGGGCCAACTATGGTTTGTCGCCAGCCGTTGCAGGCACCATCTACAGTTCGTTCCTGATGGTCGTGTATTTCCTCCCGTTGATTGGCGGCTGGATGGCCGACAAGTTCGGCTTCGGCAAGATGGTGACCATCGGTATCATCATCATGTTCCTAGGCTATCTGCTCTTGGCCGTTCCATTGGGCGGCAACACCTTTGCTCTGATTGTGATGATTGGCGCACTGCTGCTGATTGGCCTGGGTACAGGCCTGTTCAAAGGCAACCTGCAGGTGATGGTGGGTAATCTGTATGACGACACCCGCTATGCTGCAAAGCGTGACGCCGGTTTCTCGATTTTCTACATGGCTATCAACATCGGTGCGCTGTTTGCTCCGACGGCAGCTGTGAAAATCAAGGAGTATGCCGAGACCGTTTGGGGCTTCTCTTCCAACGACGCTTACCACTTCTCGTTTGCTGTGGCATGTGTTTCGCTGGTTCTCTCTATTGCCATCTACTACGCCTTCCGCAGCACGTTCCGTCACTGTGAGGGCGGCAAGAAAGTGGCTGCCAAGGACGAGGCCAACACCGTTAAAGAGCCCGAGTTGAGCAAGGACGAGACCAAGCAGCGCATCATCGCCCTGTGCCTCGTGTTTGCCGTTGTCGTATTCTTCTGGATGGCATTCCACCAGAACGGCTTGTCGCTGACCTTCTTTGCCGACGAGTTCACCGCCAACACGTCGAGTGGCTTGGAGAGCATGGCCTTTGACGTGTGGAACCTGGTGCTGATTATCTTCATCGTCTATGCAGGTTTCTCGCTGTTCCAGAGCAAGACGGCTAAGGCCAAATGCATATCGGGCGCTATCATCGTGGCTGCGCTGGGCATCTTGTACTACAAGTACACCCGCACCACTGGCAGCATCGATATCGCCGCACCGATTTTCCAGCAGTTCAACCCGTTCTATGTCGTTGCACTGACGCCCGTGTCGATGGCCATCTTCAGTTGGTTGGCCAGCAAGGGCAAGGAACCCTCGGCACCTCGCAAGATTGCTTACGGTATGGTGGTCGCCGCCATCGCCTATGCCATCATGGCATTTGCTTCGGTCGGTCTGCCCATGCCGCAACAGGCACCCGATGCCAGTGGTAACCTTGTGGGCCAGCATGTGGCTGACGTGACACCCAACCTGTTGATCAGCGTCTATCTGGTGCTGACCTTCGGTGAACTGTTGCTGTCGCCAATGGGCATCTCGTTCGTCAGCAAGGTGGCTCCTCCCAAGTACAAGGGAGCCATGATGGGTGGTTGGTTCGTATCGACCGCACTGGGTAACCAGCTTGTGCTCGTGGGCGGCGCCCTCTGGGGTAAAGTGCCCCTGTGGGTATGCTGGAGCGTCTTCCTGGGCGTCTGTCTCGTGGCCGCCATCTTCATGTTCGCCATGATGAAGCGCCTCGAGAAAGTAGCGAAGTAATCAACAATACAGCGAGCCACAGGCTCGCAATATTCCGACAAGCACGGCGGCAACGACAGCCGCGACGGCTACAGCGGCTGCCCGTTGGAGTATTGCGAGCCTGTGGCTCGCTTTAAAATCAACAAGACATGGACGACAAGCGCAATGAAGGGCGCAAGCAATGGTCACAATTACACCCTGAAGTCCCCGCCACGGTGTCGATGAAGCGCCGAATGGTTAGCCACGACTACCAGGGAAGGGCTATCTACATGATTACCATGTGCGTGGAAGGGCGTCTTCCTCGGCTAGGGATCTTACAGGGTCCAGACGACAGTCATCCTCTGCCCTGGGTCAGTCTCTCGCCACTGGGCGAAAGAGTGAAAGCAGAATGGTTGGGAATTCCTCGCTATTATCCTCAAATCAGGATGCTGGCATTGACCATCATGCCCGACCACATTCATGGCATCCTGTTTGTCACCGAACCGCTTCCTGTCCATTTTGGGAAAGTCATCAATGGCTTCAAGATTGGTTGCAACAGAGCTGCACGGGAGTTGGGGCTATCGGTACCACTATGGGAACAGGGGTATACCGACGGGGTGCTTCAAGGCAAGGGCCAACTCGACCGCTGGATAAGTTACCTCAACGATAACCCGAGACGCCTCTGGGTCAAGCGAAATCATCAGGATTTCTTCGCAGTTTCTCACCACCTCACTATTGCAGGTTCTACGGTGAGCGCTATGGGTAACCATCGGCTCCTGCAACATCCTTCAATCATTCAGGTTTACTGTTCACGACGCATGAGTAAGGAGGAAATAGCGCGCGAAGGTGACCGCTTGCTTGCCCACGGAGCAGTACTCGTCTCTCCAGCTATCAGTCCGGGTGAAAGAACCATTATTGACAGGGCGATTGAGGCTGGGGTGCCTGTGATACTTATCTGCAACAATGGCTTCGATGCGATTTCCAAGCCCGGCGGGAAGCTGTTCGATGCTTGTGCTAGTGGTAAAGTGTTGCTCGTTTCCCCATTTGAGCACCACAACGACTACTACCCGTTGACTGCCGAATGCTGCCGCCAGATGAATGCCCTTGCGCGAGCCATCGCTACGCGGCAGTGAGGAGAGGGCTACTGCGAGCCGGAGGTATCCTTCTGCGAGCCGAAGGCTCGCAATACTCCGACAAGCACGGCGGCAACGACAGCCGCGACGGCTGCTGCGGCTGCCCGTTGGAGTATTGCGAGTAGTAGCTCGCATTTTTTCTTGCTCCATAAAATAAAACTGAAAAGTTTGTCGTATCTTTGCAGTTTAAAACTATAGTCTCATGGAAGAAGTAACTTATCAGGGCCTGACGTTTGTGCCTTACATCAGACGTGAAGAAATTGCTAAGCAGGTGTATCGTCTTGCTCAGGAAATCAAGCGTGACTATGCTAACGGAAATCCTCTGTTCCTGTGTGTCCTTAACGGATCCTTCATCTTTGCTGCCGACCTGTTCCGCGCCTGCAACCTGCACGACTCGGAAATCACATTCATCCGTTTCAAGTCTTATGAGGGGATGGAATCGACGGGCAAGGTGAAAGAAATCATGGGCCTTGGCGAGAGCATCAAGGACCGCAATGTACTCATTGTCGAAGACATCATCGACAGTGGTGTGACCGCTGAGCAACTGCGCAAAGAACTCGCCAAACACAATCCTAAAAGCGTGAAAATGGTGTCGTTGCTGTTCAAGCCTGATGCCCTCACGGTTGGCAAGGCTCCCGAGTATGTCGGTTTCGAGATTCCCAGCAAGTTTATCCTGGGCTATGGTTTGGACCTGGATGGTCTGGCACGCAACCTGCCTGACATCTACGTTCTGAAAGAGAGTTAACAAAACATTTTAGTTAATCAATAGAATCAAGATTATGTTGAACATTGTTATTTTTGGTGCACCGGGATCAGGCAAAGGCACCCAGAGTGATAAACTGATTGAGCATTACAAGTTATTCCATATTTCAACTGGCGACGTGCTGCGTGACAACATCAAGCGCGGAACCGAGCTGGGCAAGACCGCCAAGGGCTACATCGACCAGGGTCAACTCGTTCCTGACGAGCTCATCATTGACATCCTGGCCCAGGTGCTCGACGAGAATAAGGATAAAGCCGCTGAGGGTGTCATCTTTGACGGTTTCCCCCGCACGATACCTCAGGCCGAGGCACTCGAACAACTGCTTGCCGACCGAGGCACCAAGATTGATGCCGTTGTGGGCCTTGAAGTCCCCGAAGATGAGCTCATCAAGCGCATCCTGCTGCGTGGCCAGATGAGTGGCCGCTCGGACGACAACGAGGAGACCGCACGCAAGCGCCTGGACACTTACCACAACCAGACATCACCGTTGAAAGCCTTCTACGAGGAGCAAGGCAAGTACATTGCCATCAACGGCCTAGGGACGATTGACGGCATCTTTGGCCTGATCAAGGAGTCCCTTGACAACCTGTAATGAGCGAGGAGAAAAAGGACAGCCTGTGGCAACGCATCATGCAGAACATCCAGTACTGCATTTATGGTGTGTGGGATGATACAAAGCAAGTATGGCCGGTCAAGGTGGTGAAGACCATCAACCTGAGTGTGCATTCATTCCTTGACCGCGACCTGCAGATGCGTTCCTGTGCCCTGACCTACAACACCGTACTGGCCGTTGTCCCGGCTCTGGCAATGTTATTTGCCATCGCCCGGGGCTTCGGGTTCCAGAACTTGATGCAGAGCGAGCTGTTCCGATATTTCCCCGCCCAACGAAAAGCGCTGGAATCAGCCTTAGCCTACGTCGACAACTACCTCGCCCAGGCCTCCCAAGGCGTCTTCATCGGCATCGGCCTCATCTTCCTGCTGTGGACGCTTATCTCGCTGATGAGCAACGTTGAGGATACCTTTAATCACGTGTGGGGCGTTACTACCAAGCGGTCACTACAGCGCAAGTTCACCGACTACACGGCCTTGTTCCTGCTACTGCCCGTGCTGATGGTCTGCTCGGCTGGCATCACCATCTTCATGAGCGATGCCGTGCAACACTTATTTGAAGGGAACCCTCTGTCCCCCGTGATGCACAACTTGTTGGGATTTGTCCCCACTATCATCTCATGGTTCATCTTTACCGCTGCATACTACATGATACCGAACACCAAGGTGCATTTCAAGTATGCCCTATTTGCAGGTATCTTGGCAGGTACTCTGTTCCAGGTTGTGCAGTGGCTGTTTGTGACAGGACAGGTTTATGTGTCAAAGTATAACGCCATTTATGGAAGCTTTGCTTTCCTGCCGTTGATGTTAGTGTGGATGCAGTTATCATGGCTCATCACACTATCAGGAGTGGTGCTGACATACGCCTGCCAGAACTTTGACAGCTTCGCCTATCGCGACAAGGCAAAAGACTCCTCCCAGAACTATTCCAACCAGATGGCTGTCGCTGTACTAGCCCTTGCCACCAAGCGGTTCAAGCAACACGAGCAACCCCTGACCCTGGTAGAACTTGTCAATGACTATGACATTCCTGGCCCCCTCGCCGAGAAGATACTCACTCGACTCATGAATGCGGGGTTACTCTCGGCCGTCTATCAGGATAACAACGATACCAAAGCCTACCAGCCTGCATGTGACCCCGATGACCTGACAGTCAACATAGCGATGAGTGCCCTCAGCAATTACGGTAATTCCAATTTCATCGTCAAGGCTGACAAACGTTTCGCAAAACTGTTAGACAAAATCGCCAAGTTGCATGATACGCAGCTATCCAGCACGCCGGATATCACCCTGCTTGACTTGATGAAATAACCAAGGATAAGGCGGGGTTGGGATAAAAAAAACGGCAAAAGACGTTTATTTAACCAAAAAGTACTATCTTTGCAGGCGAATTCATAACCGATGCCTGAATGGTGGAATCGGTAGACACGAGGGACTTAAAATCCCTTGGCCATTGCGGCCGTGTGGGTTCAAGTCCCACTTCAGGTACCATAAACGGTTGATAATCAATGATTATCAACCGTTTATTTTTCTTTATTAGGTTGTTTGGGTTATTTCATGACCTCGACGATGGCCTTGCCCAGGTTGTCAACGATATCGCTGGCCACCATGCCGTAAGTGCCGTGTTCCTGAGCCGCCAGGTCACCTGCCAAGCCGTGAAGATAGACGCCGAGCACTACTGACCAGTCAGGCTGATAGTTCTGGGCAATGAGTGCTGAGATGACACCCGTCAGCACGTCACCACTACCGGGTGTTGCCATACCGGCATTACCGCTACTATTGACATAGACCTTGCTGTCAGGGCGCACGGTCATCGTGTAGTGTCCCTTAAGCACGATGGTGATGTTATATAGCCTTGAGACATCGATGGCTTTCTTGAGACGTTCCTCATCGGTGTGATGCTCGCCGAACAAGCGGTCAAACTCAATGGCATGGGGAGTGATCACCGAACGCGGCGGGATGCTCTTGAGGAGCATAGCGCGACGGGCGATGCAATTGAGCGCATCGGCATCCAAGAGGCAAGGCCGCTTGAAGTTCATGATGAACTGATGGACAGCCTCCAGAGTCTCGTCATTAACACTCATTCCAGGGCCAAGGGCCACCACGCTGTAAGTGTGGCGCAAGTCGATGGAGGTGGTCACGATTTCATTACGGTCAGGCTCGAAAAGGGCCTCGGGGACTGCCGTCTGCAGCACTTGATATCCACAACGTGGCGCATGCACAGTCACCAAACCCGCTCCTGTACGCAACGCACCTCGGGCAGCAAGCACGGCGGCACCCATCATGCCATAACTGCCCGCGATGAGCAACACCGTTCCATTGTCATACTTGTTGACAAAGGGATTGCGGGGCTTCATCACTTCATGGACATCCTCACGCTCTATGAGGTAAAAGTCAGTCGGCGTGCGCGCGAGGCTCTCGCGGTCGAGCTCCAGATCAAGCACCTTGCAGTCGCCAACGAACTCGGCGTTCTCGGCAAAATAGAAAGCAAGCCGCTTGCTCTGATAGGTCAGCGTGAGGTTAGCATGGATGATGTTGCGGCGGTCATTGCCCACATTCCACTCACCAAACATGCCCGATGGGATGTCAATGGAGACAACGTAAGCACCACTGGAATTGATGTACTGCACCAGCGAAGTGTAACCACCCCTGAGCGGCGTGCGCAGCCCGTTACCGAACAAGCCGTCAACCACAACGTCATTCTCATCAAGCGCTGGCGGGTTGAAGTTGCGCACCACCTCAATGAATTCGATGTCGTCACCAGCCGTCTCGATCAGGCGGTCACGATTGGTGAGACAGCATTCTGACAGATTTGCTGACTTGATATTGAAGAGATACACCTCAGGACGATACCCCTGTTCATACATCATTCGTGCCACCGCCAGCGCGTCGGCACCATTATCGCCAGGACCTGCAAAAAAGACGAAACGCTTAGACGTGCGCCATCTCGAGATTAACTCGTAGGACACAGCCGATGCGGCCCGTTCAATGAGGTCGAGCATCATGATGTTCTCTTTTTCAAGGGTGTGGTCGCCGATACGGCGCAATCCATCGTTGGTAAATATCTTCATTGTGATTGGGTGATTTTCCAGTTGTTTTTATTCAAGCAAGCAAAATTACTTCTTTTTTAGCGGATGGGATATATAAAAAGGGAAAAAACTCAAGGAATTATTTCTTAAAAAATGCTTAAAACGCGCACTCTGCTACATGACAGTGACTTATGTGCCATCAAGAGAAAAAACATCATTTTCCACGATTCTCGTGGGGGCAAACCATCATTTTTATTGAATTATTATTGAAAATCATATGCACCTAACTATCGGGTAACGACTTTTTTACTATCTTTGCGGCCAAATAATCAACTAACATCAAAAAAAGTATTTTTTTAACACTATGTACAAAAGACTCCTTTCAGCATTGGCGCTCATGTTAGTAGCCACAGCCTCTTGGGCTCAGGTACTTAACATCGGTGGCCATCGTGCGGTATTTGACAGCATCAACAACATGTGGCTGTGCAGCATCCCGCAATCCAGTTTCGGCAGCGACTACACTGCCACTATCAACTATGGAGACACCATCAGCGAATTTGCCGTCGACGGCAATCTGATCGCTAATGGTGAAGAATGTGTATTTGAGAACGTGATGGGTGGCAAGAAGTACACCGTCACGGCCCAACTGAACGACACCATTCCGGTTGAAGGCTTTATCACTTTCACCTGGTTACCCATTGTCGAACTGTATGGTGATTTCACCGACTACTACAGCTATGCGACTGTTGTTGTGAGCGAACCTGATTCAGCTCTCGCCGAGCCCATGTTTGCCAAGATCAAGAGACGTGGCCACTCGACCAATCACGGAAGCGCCCACAAGCTGAACTTCCGCATTAAGTTCCTGAATCCCGATGATTCGACCAAGGAGAATCACCGTTTCTTCGGCCTTCGCGATGACAACACCTGGTTGCTCGATGGTGGACAGCGCGACATGCTTCGCGTGCGCAACCGCGTGAGCACAGACCTGTGGCTCGACATGTCCCGTCGCCCCTGGTACACGGACAGCCTGCCCAATGCCCACAATGGCTCCCGCGGCCAAATGGTTGAAGTTCTGCACAACGGTAAATACATGGGATTCTACAGCATGTGTGAGCCCATCGACCGCAAGCAGCTCAAGCTCAAACGTTATGACGAAGAGAATGAAATCTTCCATGGCTTGATGTATGAAGCATCAATCTGGACACGCACTGCAACCATGAGTGACCCTGATCTGGAGAATTACAATCCCAACATGGCAGGATGGGACGGTTTGCTGATAAAGTACCCCGACTATGATGAGATTGGTAGAGTATATTGGGGCCCCATGTATAACGCTGTCATGTTTGCTGGACGTGCCGATAACAGCATCAAGCTGCGCGCCGATAGCATGGGCTACTACTTTGACATGCCCGTGATGGAGGACTACTATATCTTTGTTGGTTCCATTCAGGCGCTTGACAATGAAAGTAAGAACATCTTCTACAGCTGCTATGACAATCAGGTACATCCCCGCCTAACTATGACACCTTGGGACCTTGACATCAGCCTCGGCGGCCAGATTTCCCCTGAATGGGATTCGGGCGACCTGGTGATACCAGAGCGTCGCATCAAGTGGATTAGCCACCTTCCCATGGCTTGCATGATGGGCGTGAAAAAATTCCGCAATGAGGTACACGATCGTTACGTTGAGCTCAGGAAGACATATCTCAACCCCGATAGCCTAGTGGAACGCTTCCGAACCGTTATCAACAATCTTGATGCGTGCGGCGCCATTGATCGCGAAGAAAGCCGCTGGAGCCATGACCAAGACATCAACTGGAAAGCACTGAACATCCGCCAGGAGATGGACTATCTTGAAGACTGGCTCCGTCGCCGCATAGCATTTCTCGATGAAAACGAGTTCCTACCCGCTCCTGAATACGATCCCGGTGACGTGAATGGTGACGGCGAGGTAACCATTGCCGACGTCAACTTGCTGATTGATATCATCTTGGGCGCCGAAGACAATACCGAAGGCCGTTCCGACGTCAATGTTGACGGTGAGGTAGGTATTGCCGACGTCAATGTCGTTATCGACATCATCCTGAACAGTTAATCCTAACAGGAAATCCACCATCTTCCACCAGGCTCCCGCCATCATTCGGCAAGAGCCTGGTGGTCTTTTTTTGCAACTAAGTAATATGGAAAATAAAAAACGCAGGTCGATGTGACCTGCGTCATCGTGATTCGCGTGGGGCTCGAACCCACGACCCCATCCTTAAAAGGGATGTGCTCTACCTGCTGAGCTAGCGAATCTCCCAAAAAGCGGTGCAAAGGTATAGCTTTTTTCAATACCAGCCAAATTTTTCACCAGTTTTTGTGGAAATATCGCTTTTTAGCCTCAAATGTACTAAAAAAGTACTATTTGTAGGGGCATCCAAGCGGAAGAACTTGCCCCATTGTAATAGACTCACAGTCAACCACAAAGCCCAAAAAATAACCAAAACATGTACCATAAAGCCACTGACAACCACAAAGATAGTGTAAGTCGAAAACAATGCCAAATTAATCTGGGCATTGTTGAGTTGCAACCTATCTTAGCTGAAACCAAAGATACACAACAAAATGTATGTCCAAAGCTGCTCCAAGTGAAAAAGATGCAAACACATTGGGTGTAATTGTGAAATAATAGCTATTTTTGCAAATGGTATTTGGTCGAAGGCGGCCTAAGTTACGATATGCTGCATTGGAACCATCTGAACCAGTAATAGTTTATTCCATCATTCATTCAAAAGCCAATAATTATGCATAGGATTCTTATCTTAACATTTACATTTTGTGCGTTATTTTGTCAACTGAGTGCTCAAGATGTCATCACTCTTACGAATGCTGAAGAGATATCTGCAAAAGTTGAAGAAATTACAGAATCAGAGATTATTTATAAAAAGGCAAGCAATCCCAAGGGTCCATCTTATCGTGTAAGCCGTGGTAAGGTGTTATCTATAAAATATGCAAATGGTGAAAAGGATGTATTTACGACTATTGACTCCCAAAAAACAACTTCCTCTGTAACTTCTCAAGAACAAAGAAGTGGCAAATCCGATGATTTAGAAGCTAATTCTGATGCATTCAAAAAAATTTCGCAGATGAATGACATTCATTATGTGGGGAAATCTGATAATAACAAGAAAGCCAAAAAAATTATAGGCTTTTTTTACCCTACGGATGACTCTGAAATTGCAGATGCAAATGTTGAGCTATCTTTTTACATGGTTACTGTGAGTCGAACTGATCACAAACCATGCGTAAGGGGCGACAAAAGTAATTTAGATAAGCTTGCGAAAAGTTTCATATCTAATAATTTTTATGCTATACGTGTCACCAATAGAACAGATAAAATCATTTATCTAGATAAAGGAAACTGCTTTTTTATTCATAATTCCATTTCTGTTCCATATTATGTGCCTCAAAAAACTTCTGAGTATGAAGGAAGTAGCACTGGATTAGGAGTTGATCTAGGCTCATTTTCAGGTGGACTACTCGGTGGCGTTAGTCTTGGTAATAGTACTTCTTCTGGGACAACTACAACAACATACTCGCAACGCATAGTTTCAATTCCTCCACACATGAGTATTGATTTACAGCCTATGCCTCTGATTCCTATTATAAAGATTGGAGATGATGCACACACTTATTTTGGATTAGAACTATCAGCGTCTTCTTGGGATGGTCATACAAAAATTGAATATAAGACCATGGATGAAGTAAATGAAGGAGAAGAGAGAATATTACCACCTATGAGTGAGTACGCCTTTGGTTCATTTATCACATACGCCTTTGATGAGCAAATGACGATAAGCTATAATCTCAATATGACATTTTTGATGAAAAAAGTGATTGGCTATAAGAAAGCAGAAAAGGATCTGACTAACGGATATTTAAAAAGCTTATCAATTATTCTTGAATAAGAGAGATAATATAGGCATATTTGATGAAACTTTAACACATGGTCCATGTCAATATTTTGAGAAACAGAATCAATGGATAGTATTGTAGTAGCTAGGCCGGTCGAGGTTGCGGTAGGGCTGATGTGCGCCCCTGATGTGGTGGTCGAGGACGTCGGAGCTGGCCTCGAGTGTCCGCCTATAAGAAATCTCAGATGAATCAGTTGTTGAAACTCCTTCGAGGTCGGCGATGGTGCAGGCGACCCTAGAGGATGCGGTCAAATGACTTTGCCATCCCAAAGGCGTTTAAAGAATTGTTCAACGGGCCATATTTCTACGCCATTGAACTTGCGGGGGCGATCTTCAAGCGAAAGAAGGTACAACTTCGCTTCGGGATATTCTTCACTGAAGGCTTTCAGTCCCTTGGTATCATGCGAACTGACGTTTTTGGAAGATTTAACCTCGATGGCAACCTCGGCATCACCGAGGACTGCATCCACCTCATATTTGTTGTCCAGCGTGTGCCAATAGGTAAGTGACTTCAATGGATGGCGGTAAGACATAAAGGCACGCAACTCTTGGATGACAAGATGCTCAAGTGCATGACCATATACGTCGGTGCCTGGCTGTAGAGGGATTCGGCGAAGCAGATGGTTAGGAATGGCAACGTCAAAGTAGTAAAATTTGGGAGACTGGATAACCCTGCGTTTTGCCACCTTAGTGTAGGAAGGCAGGAAGAATCCCAGCATGGTCTCTTCAAGAATGGAGAAGTATTCCTTAACCGTTTTTGATGAGACGCCGCAATCCTGGGCAATATTGGTATAGTTGACAATTTCACTGTTGCTCAGTGCCGCGACTTGCAGGAATCTTGTGAAAGCATCAAGGCGGCGAACGATAGCCTCCTCGACGATCTCTTGCTGCAGGTAGTAGCCAATGTAGGCCTGAACCCTCATAGTGGGATTCTCCATCAGGTAGTGGCGGGGCAACATGCCATGATTCAGAGCACGGTTGAGGTCAAAGTCTGGTATCTCGTCACTCACCAGCGGAAAGAGTGTCTGCCTGAGTGCTCGACCGCCTAAGAGGTTAGCTCCGCTGCGTCGCAGTTTACGGGCGCTTGAGCCACTCAATATGAACCTCTGTTTTTTATTCTCAATCAGCCAGTGTACTTCGTCAAGCAAAGCAGGAACCTTCTGCACCTCATCAATGATAATCAATTCACCTTCGTCAAGCAGTTCGCATTCCTCGCGCAATTGTGATGGGCGCAGTTGCAACGCCATGCGCACGTCACTCTTCAACAAATCATATACATGAGCGTCAGGAAAAAGCATCTTCAACAATGTGCTTTTTCCCGTCTGCCTTGAACCCCAAAGGAATAGACTTTCATCTTTGGCTTCGTCCAATTTTAATATCCGTTCCAGCATACCACTTGCATTTTGTAGGCGCAAATGTACAAAGCAACTGTAAAACTCGCAAGAAAAACACAGAAAATCTGAAGTACTACTCCAAAAATTCAGCGAAAATCTGAAGTAGCGCTCCAAATTTTCCGCATTATTTACCACTACCGAGGTAGGTGGAGCGGTCGAGTTTGCGGTAAGGCTGATGTACGCCCCTGTTGTGGTGGTAGCGGGCGTTGGCGCTAGCTTCGAGCGCAGGTGGCCATTAGAAAGCTCAGATTAATCAGTTGTTTTGTTACAGTTGATATTCTGTTGTTTCGGTTGTTTGATAGAAAGCACGGGCAGGGAGTCATCGAGTCCACGAGCATGAATGAGACGGGGCATTCAGTCGAGTATTTCGCCCTGTTATACTGATTATTCTGTCTAGCAGCGGCTGCCGCATCATCTCAAGCACTGAGCGATTGAATTCAGGTAGGGCATCCCATTTGCGGTATCAGTTCAGCGTGATTTTTAAGGGGATTACCTGGTCGTCGGAATGGAACCAGATGGGAAATACAATGTAGTCAACCGACTTGCTTGGTGCCGTACATATCAGGTAACAATGGCCCTGATACATCAGGGGGTAAAAACCAGCCGGGTCGTAGTCAATGTTGATGCCGTAGTCACGGCGGCGCTGCAACTCTTCAATCTCATTCTGCTTCAAGTCTGCATGCGGGATGAGGCCCTTGTCATGGAACTCAGCGGTCTGATAACTGCCAGGCACATTGTCCGTAAGGACCTCAAGGGCAATATAACCCTGATCGTCAAAACTGTAAAGGGAGCCCGTGAGTTTGGGATAATTAGATTTCGGGACATATTCCTTTGCCCCGTCAAGCAGACGGCCCTCGTGATAGCGCTCGTAGATGGAATCGCTGACAAACTGGATATTGCGCTTACCGAAATAAGCCCGATAGATGTCCTCATGGGCAAAGAAATTGGTGGACATGAAATTCATGGGCTTGATAAAACGGCTATAGCCGTCATACATCCGCTCACGCAACACGACTTGATCAGAAGCGGCAAGAATTTCATTCACCGTCTGGTTGTCATAGGCCTTGTACCGATTAAGTTGGACAAGACCACGGGCTGCAGTGAAGCCTGCGAGAAGCAAGCAAACAATGATTGCCAACAAGCGTGCCCAAGTACCCTGCCGAAATACCCTATCGGCCGCTATGGTAATGATGATGAGTGCTATGGTAACAAAGGGGGCGTAGGTGCGTTCGCTGGTCTGCCCGAGAGCAAACAGCACCACCGCCATACTCAGGGAAATCCAAGTCCATGGAGATTGCCGAAGCGCTCTGCCTCGACGTAGAAACAATGCCACTATTCCCACGAGGATGGCAACAATCGGGAGGTAGAAGCGCCACATCTTCTCACTAAAGATGTACCAGCGGCTGTGCAGCAAGTCGATAAACGGCAGATTAACCACGATATCGCCTGAAGCGGCCCGTGCCCAGGCACCAGGCGAGGAAACAATGAGCGCGACGCCCAGCAGATACCCAGTAAGGGCTATTAACGCCCTGCGATCCCACTGCGAACGGTTGACTACGTAATAAACCGCAAGACCTATCAGCACGCCAAAGGAAGTAGCCTCGTTGAAGCTGCCAGCCACAAACGAAACGAGAAACAGCAAGGTTGCTCCACCCCACCCCAGAGCGCCACGATGTGGACGCTGCAAGTAGTAAATCAGCGCCAAAGATAAGGCGATGGCCCACATGTAGTTGCAACTGCCGTCAAGCCATAGCATGGTCTCTCCCGGGACAGGATAGCAGGTGCCCACGGCGACCAGGAAGATCGACAACGCCAATAACGACCGCCGGCCTGTTGCTAACAGACTCATCATGTGGGACAAGAAGCCGAACACGAGGGTATTGCACACATTGAACACCGTCTTGCCCAACAGGGCACAAAACAGAGCGGCTACCAGGTTGGCTGTGCGCCCATTGGCATGCAGGAATTGGTTAATGTGAGAGTGAAACAGGTCGCCTAATGAACGTACGGGTGTCCACACGCCCTCCATAAGGGAGAACGCCATGTCGTCCTCCTTGAGGGTTGTGAGCATGTTCATCACCATGAAGACCGCGCACGCCAACACGAGCACGGCCCAATAGGCGACGTCATGCCACCGCCGGGTGGCAGGCGACTCAGTTTGTAGTATAGAAGTCAAGCCACTGACTTAGACAGTGAGGATTTCTTTCTCCTTAGCGGCAAAGACCTCGTCAATCTTCTTCATGAACTTGTCATGAATCTTCTGGACTTTTTCCTCGCCGTCCTTGCTGACATCCTCACTCATGCCTTCCTTGATGGCCTTTTTAAGACCTTCGATAGCCTCACGACGGGCATTGCGGATGCTCACGCGCGCCTTCTCGCTCTCGGCCTTGGTATCCTTTACCAATTGCTTGCGGCGTTCCTCGGTCAGGGGCGGGATGTTGAGGCGGATGACCTCACCATTGTTGATGGGCATGATGCCCACGTTGCTGTCGATGATGGCTTTCTCGATGGTGCCGATCATGTTGCGCTCCCAGGGCATGATAGCGATGGTGCGCTGGTCAGGCGTGCTCACGTTGGCCACGTTAGCAATGGGAACGGGGCTGCCATAATAGTTCACGCGGATGCCGTCGAGAATCTTCACGTTGGCCTTACCTGCACGGATGTGTGCGAGGCTGTCATCGAGGAAATCCACGGCTTCCTGCATCTTTTTCTCGGCTGCGTCGAGATAGAATTTCACGTCGTTCATAGTTGTGTCGTTTTTTATTGTTTTGTCGTTGAATTTTAATTTTATGGTCACGAAATTACACCATTTGCCACAACCCTGCAAATTTTTTGCCAAAAATGTATTTGACACCAGTTGCCGAGCCTCTTTTATTGCTTACTGAAAGGTCAGTGACGACATGGCTCCATGAGCAAGATAAGTGGCAGCCTGGGCTATCTCCTCAGGCGTGACAGCCTGGATGCTCTCGATGGTATCGCTGATAGAGGCAACAGCACCGTGATATAGCAAACCTCGCCCAGCGCGCATCGCCATGAACTCGGTGCTGTCGGCAGCGACAATCAACTGTCCGCAGTATTGCTTCTTGTAGGCATCAAGGCGACGAGCCGGCAGCAATTCCTGGCCCAAACGGGCCGTTATGCGGTCAATGACACGCAGGCTTGACTTGACATCATCGGGGTCACAGCCCAGATAGATTTCCATCCATCCGCAGTCACTCAACAGCGTCAAGGTCGATTCGACAGAATACACGTATCCACGACGCTCCCTCAACTCGACATTGAGCAGCGAGTTCATACCTGGGCCACCCAAGATATTGTTCAGCAGCATCAAGGCATGTCGCAGGGGGTGGTGCATGTCAGGCACCCGCGCTCCAACAATTGTATGGGCCTGGTGGGTGCCTATCTGAATGACTTTGCGGAACGGCTCCACCGATTTGGGCATGACACGGTGACGGGGCGCCATGGCATGACTCATGCTGCCGAATGCTTTTTCGGCCAAACGGAATACCCGCTCGTGGCGTTCCGGACCGACCGAGAAAAAGGCCATATTAGTCGGGACGTACAAGGTCTTGAGGTAGCGCATGCAATCGTCACTGGTGAGGCGCTCCAGGTCCTCTTTACGCCCCAGAATGTTGTGGCCCAACTCGCTGCCGGCAAAAAGCAAATCCTCGAAATCATCATAGACGGCATCGCTGGGCGTATCGCGGTAACTGGCAGCCTCCTCAAGCACGACGTCACGCTCGCGGTCCAATTCCTCCTGAGGAAAAACAGACCACTGGACCAGATCGGCCAACAAGTCGATGGCTCGACCCAAGTGTTGCTCCGGGAACACCGAGTAAAGCATAGTGCCCTCCTTAGTGGTATAGGCATTCAATTCTCCGCCCACGCGTTCCATGCGGTTAAGGATGTGCCAGGCACGACGATGTCGTGTGCCCTTGAAAATCGTATGCTCAACAAAATGGGCCAAACCATAATGGCCCTCAAGCTCATCACGGCTACCCGCGTTAATGGCAATACCGCACCAGGCGACCTGGTTAGAGGTCTCCACGTGCACTAAGGGCAAGCCATTGGATAAGGTATGATAATGTATGATCATTTTATCTTTGAGTATCTTTCTCGTGGCTGTGTCATAATTCATCTGTCGAAATTGAATCGCGCTTCGCGCGAGCAATTGAGCAAAATCATCAAAAAATTTAAATAAAAATTTTTGTTTAATTTCTCGGCCGTTAGGCCGATTAAAAGCCCAGAAGCCTATTATGACACATCCTCATACGTTGACATGTCAACGGGATTTATTGCTACAGTCGGGTGTTGATGTGGAGGACATGCTGGACGAGGTACATCTCATGGATGTCGCTCAAGCGCACGTCCATGTCATCATAATTGGGATTCTCGCTGCGCAGGACGACCATATTGGGGTCTGTGTGACGCCGAAGGTATTTTACCAACCTGAAGTCATCGAGTTGAACCACATAAATTTGACCCCAATAAATCTGGTTGGGGTTGCTCACCTCGCGTACCGCCACAAAATCACCATCCATAATAACGGGTGACATCGAATCGCCACTAACGCGCACAATGCGGCAGTTGGGGCTCATGTTGGGCAAGTTGACCCAACCCACGATGTTTTCTTGAGCAAACAACTCGTTGCGCCCTGATGCGAGGCCAGCAGTAGCATCCACATCATAGACAGGAGTTCCCGTGCCACTGGGTGCGGTCAAAGCAGCATCTACGTGGACTGGGGTTTTGCCAAAGGGCAGGTCGGTCCCATCGAGCAGCCACTCTTTAGAAACGCCCAAGTTCACCACCAAGCGATTCAAGAAAGAATCGCTCAACGGCATGTGGGCATTGAGATATTTGGACAGGTTGGAGGTATCGACGCCGATACGTTCGGCAAACTGCACCTGGCGCACGCCCAATTCCTTCATCAAGTACTTGATGCGCGCGATGATTTCAGCATTCTTTTGTGTATCCATATATTTAGATTGATTAATGTGTTTTTGCAGCGGCAAAATTACCACAAAAAATTGCAATCTGCAAATTTTCTTCCACAAATCAAATTTTCCACACCTTGAAAACTCATCAAATCTAAGTCAGATTTAAAAAAGAATTGTATCTTTGTGACAGAAAACTATCAGATGTCATTATTCATCATTTCATCATTACCGATATGAAACAATATACTCATGCATGGCTGGCCATGCTGGCCATCAAGCGCCTGGAGAAAATAGAGATTCCAGAAACAGTCAATGCTAGCGGCAAGCCCACACCTCTGGCAAGGGATGCCAAGTTGCTGGTACGCCTGTTCAAGAATTATCGCGACTTTGTGGTCACGGGAGCCTGGTACCCCGACCACGTCCTGGCAGACAACGCGGGTGATTACTCCCACAGTCTGAAGCACACCACGTTCCTGGCCGGGGAGAAGCCTCAGTTCTTCAAAATGCCCGACACGATGGAAGTGTACCAGTACATGAAGTCCCATTCACCCATTTACAAGAACAAGGTTCCATATCTGGTTGTCAAGGGCAACCTTCATGACCGTTGCGATGCCATGGCCCATACGATTGTGGACAACTTCAAAATCCAGTACCACGAGGAAAAGGGCAATCCCATCCTGCCGTCATCCACTCACATGGCGTTGAGGTTTTTCATGTTGAGCCATTATCTTGCCGATGCCCACATGCCGCTGCATTGCGACGCCCGCCCATTGGGAAAAATTCATGCGTCCATCGAAGGGGAGTGGGAAAACCAGATTAAGAAGTCCTATAACATCGACATGGATAATGAACGATTCTTCTATGACCCTAATGGATATCCACTGGCTACAGCAGACATGACACCTTTAATCAAGGCTGTCGAGGAAAAAGTCATCACCCGGCCATTCAATTACAGCTGGGGAAGCGCCGACGGCACCAGGGAATATGCTCAAGCCATCGGACAATACTCGTTTATGCTGGCTCAAGAAATGTTTCCCGAGTCACTTGGGGATTGCACACTGACGCAATACAAGAAGAGTGAGGTTTTTGCCAACTTTGATAAGTATAGCGCCATGCTGATGGCGGATGCTGTCGACTCCATTGCACGCGCGTGGCTCCACGTATGGGTCCGTTACCGCAACTGGGGTCCTGACTACAACTTAGTGAACGCCGCTGCCGAAGAAAAGAAGAAAGCAAAGGCTCAGGAAACCCAAGCGTAATGCCCTAACGGCATACATCGACAAAAACGTGGCTGTGTCATAATTCTTTTGCCGCAAATTGAATCGCGCTTCGCGCGAGAAATTAAGCAATTTTTTTAATAAAATTAAAATTAAAGTTTTTGTTTAATTTCTTGGCCGTCAGGCCAATCAAAGCTATAGGCACGGATTATGACACAGCCACGTTTTTACTGAATCATCGGCTGGCTACTTGAGCATTTCCTCGACAGCGCGCTCGAGTTGGCGGTCATGGCCGGTGATGTAATCCTCGGGGGTGTTATAGACCTCGACGTCGGGCAGCAGCGGGGTGTTTTCGCAGTAGTTGCCACGCATGTCCCTGCAACCCACTTGAGGAATACCGAAGACCAGGGTGTTGTCGATCAACGTCTCCCACCACACGGCAGTCATTGTGCCAGGCACTGGAGTGCCGATGAGTTTGCCGATGCCTAATTCCTTATATACGAAGGGGAAGCCGTGGCCGTTGCTGTAGTCGTCCTCGCACATGAGTACGCAAGAGGGCTTGGTCCACTTGTTGAACGGATCGGCGCCAACTACCTTACCATGGGGTACGAAGTCCTGATACTGCTTGCCGCTGAGCAATGTGCACAGGTCATCATGCAGCCACCCACCACCGTTGTGGCGCTCATCGACAATCACAGCCTTGCGGTTGCGGTTCTTGTCGCTCAGCAACTCACGATAGACGGTGCGGAAACTCTCGCTGTTCATCTCCTTGACGTGTACGTATGCCAACTGTCCGCCCGAGAGGCTATCTACCAACGCACGGTTACGGTCCACCCAACGCTTGTAGAGCAATTCTTGTTGCTCGCCCTTGCTGATGGCCTTGACCGTGACGTCAAAGCGCTTCTTGCTCTGGGGATTATAGACGGTGACGCGGATGGGTTTGCCCGCCTTACCGTCAAGCATCCAGTTATAGTCTTCTCCTGCCGAGATAGTGACACCGTCAATCTTCTCAATGATGCAACCCGGAGTTACACCCGTCTTCTTGACGGCAAAGGGGCCGCGCTTGATGACCTCCTCGACGAGCAGGCCGTCGCCCTTGTAGGTGTCATCGAGGAAGAGGCCTAAGGCTGCCGTGTTCAAGGTCGGTCCATCAGGCCTATAACGGGCACCCGTGTGCGAACCGTTTAACTCGCCGAGCATCTCGCTGAGCATGTCACGGAAGTCGTAATTGTTGTTGATGTATGGCAGGAAACGCTTGTAATTGTCGCGGTAGCCTTCCCAATCCACACCATGAATGTCCTCGACATAGAATTTGTCCTTGACCTGTTGCCAGATGTGGTTAAACATGTACTCACGCTCTTCCTGGGGGCGGTAGTTGAAGTTGGCCTCAAAATTAACCGACTCGGGTTTACCCTTGGCCAAGTCCACCTTTTTGATGCCGCTTCCCGTGCAGACGAACAAATTCTTGCCGTCCTTGTCGGCAATCATGGGGCCGTAGCCCACACCCTTGAGGACGATTTCGGTCTTGTTCTCGCGCAGGTCATGTTTCCACAGGTCCATACCACCTTCGAAGGCGGCCTGATAATACAGCGTGTCACCACCGTTAGACAGCACAGCATCGCCCAAACGAGAGGAGTTCACCGTCATGCGCGCAATGCGGTCGCGGCAATTCTCCAAGTCAAATTGCAGGGCGGGCACGGCAGGTTTCTCCTCGGTAGCGCCTTTTTTCTTACTCTTCGCGGCTTTCTTCTTGGAGTCCTTATCCTTGTTTGCCTGCTGATTGCTTGCCTCCTTTTTCTTTTCTTTCTGGGCCTCCTCGAGCATGACCTTTTCCTCCTTGGTCATGCGGAAGCGCTCGTAAGCGTCCAGGTCAAAGAACATGATGTAGATATCGTCCTCGGCGCCCCAACTGCCGTGACTGCGGTAACCTGCACGGTCGCTGGTGAAAATCATTGCCTTGCCACCCAGGACCCACTTGGCGTTACCCTCATTGTATCCGCTCTCGGTCAAGTTGTGGATTTCGCCATTGCCGCTGGCGTTGACCAGCGCCACGTCCTGACTGTTCCAGCCACCCGTGCCGATGTAGGAAGAGAGGAGCCAACGGCTATCAGGACTCCACTCATACCACACGTCGCCGTCACTGTAAGAATAGATGTACTTGCCGTCCATCAAGGTGCGGACAGCCTTGCTCTTGACATCCACCGCACGCAAGGTGGCACGGTCCTCGAGAAATGCCACGCTCTTGCCATCGGGGCTGTAGGCAGGCTGAATAGAGGTGTGACCCGTGTTGGTGAGTTGAACTTCTTCCAGGTCGGTGGCGTAGGTGAACAATTTCTCATCCTTGTTCTTGATGGAGGTCTGGTAAATCTGCCACATGCCGCCACGTTCACTGTCATAGACGATGCTGCGGCCATCAGGCGAGAAGTCGATGGTACGCTCCTGCTCGGGAGTGTTGGTTACCTGCTTAGTGGTGTTAAATTCCACTGAGGTCACATACACATCACCATGCATCACAAATGCCACCTCCTTGCCGCTGGGGGATACACGGATTGCCGTAGCACCGCTTTTCTTGATTTGGCGGACGAGCTCTTTCTCGGTACAATCGGTTGCGATGGTGATATCCACACGCTTAGGCTCGCCGCCCTCGCGCAGGGTGTAAATTTCGCCGTTATAGCCATAGCACAGCATTCCATTATCGGCTACCGTCAAGAAGCGCACAGGATGTTTTGCATGGTGGGTGAGTTGCACGGCTTTGCCGCCAACGGTATTCTTATAGACGTTGAAAGTCCCATCCTGCTCGCTCAAGTAATAATAGGCATTGCCATCGGGAGCCCAGCGGGGCGTTCTGTCCTCACCGTTGAAGTCGGTCAACTTGGTGAATTTGCCATCACGCTTGAGCCACACGTCGCGCGTAATTGACGAGGTGTGGTGCTTGCGGAAGGGATCCTCATAACCCTTGACATCGTGGTAGAGGATGTCGCCGCGGCTATTGATACTCAAATCCTGCATGGGCAGTTCCGAGAAAAGGCGCGCACGTCCACCGTCAACGCTCACCTGATAAACCTGAGGGAACGAACGGTCAGCAAACAAAATCGACTTGGCCGTCGGCATGACACAGGCCTCAAAGAGTACCGTCCCGTTATCCAGGAAGCACAGCGGGGTCTCATTGCCGCTATCGGTGGTAAGGCGTTTGGGTGTACCACCATCCTTGCCGACGATAAAGACGTCAAGGCTTCCCTCGCGGGCCGAAGCAAAAGCGATTTTCTGTCCGTCGGGACTCCATACGGGGTAAGCGTCATAGGCGGCATTGGAGGTCAGCTGATGAGCCACGCCACCCGCTGACGGTACCGTAAAGAGGTCGCCCTTGTAGGAGAACGCGATGGTCTGGCCATCAGGTGAAATGGCGTTGAATCGCATCCAAAGCGGATTAACTTGTGCAATAGCACCCATGGTCATCAACAACGCGACAACCACGGTCAATTGTCTCTTCATGTTCATATTGAAAAAGTATTTGGTTAGTTCTTGGGCAAAGGTAACTAAAAAGTCGTAAATAAAGAAAGAGATGTCAGTATTTCATCCAGTGCTGGCGCTCATCGGGAGACATTTGCTCGATGGCATAGCGCAGGGCGGTGCGGGGCATCTCATGGGCATGACGCTCAAGGAACTGACGTAACAGGTCCATACTACAGCGTTTGCCTACCTCACGCAGCATCCACCCGACGGCCTTGTGCATCAGGTCATGAGGGTGATGCAGGTGCCACTCGGCATAGCGCAGACACCACGAGGGGTCACCCGCCTGGGTCGTCTTCCATGTGCACACCATACTCATGCGTTGCTTCCACAGGCAGGGACTGTTGGCCAGGTTGTCCATGATTTCCTGTTTATTGCCCAAACGGGAAGGCAACAGCAGCCAGTGTCCGAGAATCTTGGGCGCCGACAGGTCCACTAGGTCCCAATTATTGGCCTGCTCAGCGTTATGCAGGTACATCCTCACGATAGCATCGCGCTCCATGATGGCTGCCTCATCGTTTTCAAGCCGTTTTTTCGCCAATCGGCCGAACTTCTCGACCATAATCAGCAACCCGCACAAGCGAACCTCATGCCATCGTGACATCAGCAACGCCGGGATTTCTTCAAGCGGGGTGTCGCTGGCCGTCAGTTTCACGATTTGCCTCGTCTGGGGCACCTTCAACCCCAAGAACTCATCGCCTTCACCATATTGTCCCGGTCCCGTCTTGAAAAACCTCATCAACACCTGCCGCTGTTTCTCGTCCTTCAGCGACTCCATATACCCAATTATTTCCTTTGACGTCATCATATCGCAAAGTTACACCATAATTCCTCACCACCTCACAATTGTTGGAAATTTTTCAAGAACGCCGGTTGAAAATGCTGGATTGCGGTGGATGGTAAGGTCGCAGGTAAGCCCACAAAATGTGCCCGAATTGTATTGTTGATTAGCAGATTACGATGAGATTAGAGGTAGTAGCCGCTAATGCGAACGCGAGCAATAAGACAATAAAATGCCATTATTAGTAGCATATTGCTTGCTGGTTTCAAAATTAATTGTACTTTTGTAAAGCTATTGCGGAGAAATTCTGTCATTTGCTCATTTTTCAATTAACTATCAATTAATCATTCATGTGTGGAATTGTAGGATATATAGGCAAAAATGAAGCCTATCCGATTTTAATCAAAGGACTGAAAAGACTGGAATACCGCGGCTATGATAGCGCGGGAGTAGCACTCATTAACAACGATGGCGGCTTGAACGTTTATAAAGCCAAAGGCAAGGTGGCTGACCTGGAATCCTATTGTGAAGACAAGGACAAGACAGGATGCGCCGGCATTGCCCACACCCGTTGGGCAACACACGGCGAACCCAACAGCGCCAATGCCCATCCCCACTACTCGGCATCGGGCAGGCTGGCCCTCATCCACAACGGCATCATTGAGAACTACATGACGCTGAAGGAGAACCTAGTGGAACGCGGCATTGCCTTCAAAAGCGTGACGGACACCGAGGTGCTGGTTCAACTTATCGAGCACATCATGCTCAGCAACAATATTGAACTGCTCGAGGCAGTGCAAGTGGCACTGCACCAGGTTATCGGAGCCTATGCCATCGCCATCCTCGACCGCAACCACCCTGACACCATCGTGTGTGCCCGCCAGAGTTCGCCCCTGGTAGTGGGACTGGGAAAACAAGGAGAATACTACCTAGGGTCTGACGCAAGCCCCATTGCCGAATATACCGACCGCGTGATTTACCTCAACGACGGGGACATCGCCGTGATGCGCTTGGGCGAGGAGTTGAAGGTCGTCAACATGGACAACGAGACCCAGCACCCCAAGGTAAAACAGATCGACATCACCCTCGGGCAACTCGAGAAGGGCGGTTACCCCTACTTCATGATCAAGGAGATCTTTGAGCAACCGACATGCATGCGCGACTGTATGCGTGGACGCATCAATGTGGATGCCGACCGCATCACCCTGTCGGCAGTCATCGACTACCGCGAACGACTGATTACGGCACGTCGCATCATCATTGTTGCCTGCGGAACCAGCTGGCATGCCGGCCTCATCGGGAAACAACTCATCGAGAGCATGTGCCGCATCCCCGTCGAGGTGGAATATGCCTCAGAATTTCGCTACCGCGACCCTGTCATCATGCCCGATGACGTCGTTATCGCCATCTCACAGAGCGGCGAAACCGCCGATACACTGGCAGCCATCGAACTGGCGCGCCAAGCTGGCGCATTTGTATTTGGCGTGTGCAACGCCATCGGCGCCTCCATTCCTCGCCAGACGCAGACGGGCGTTTACATCCATGTCGGGCCTGAAATCGGTGTCGCCTCGACCAAGGCATTTACCGGGCAGGTCACCGTGCTGTCGATGCTCGCCCTGAGTATCGCACGTGAGAAACAGACCATCGACAACGAGACCTACAAGCGCATGGTTGCCGAACTCACCCGCATTCCCGACAAAATGGAGCAGGCCCTTCAGACCAATGAGCAAATCGAGCGCTTGGCACCCATCTTCACCTACGCCAAGAACTGCCTGTACCTGGGACGGGGATATAACTACCCCGTAGCCCTTGAAGGGGCATTGAAACTCAAGGAAATCAGTTACATCCATGCCGAGGGGTATCCTGCCGCCGAAATGAAACACGGTCCCATCGCTCTCATCGACTCAGAGATGCCCGTGTTTGTCATAGCCACCCGAGATAAACTATACGAAAAGATTATTTCCAACATCCAGGAGGTGCGTGCCCGTGGAGGTCGAGTGACGGCACTGGTGACGCAAGGAGACACGCAGATACAGCAATTTGCCGATCATGTCATCGAACTGCCCGACACGATAGAATGCTTCCAGCCACTCATCGCCAGCATTCCGCTGCAACTGTTGGCCTACCACATCGCCGTGTGCAAGGGCAAGGACGTTGACCGTCCGCGCAATCTGGCCAAGAGTGTTACGGTAGAGTAATGACAAAGAAAAATGATGGTTAAAAACAAAAAACTGTTTTGTTATCCGCTCGACTTGAACTACCTTTGTAACGGTAAAAGTTAATCACGAGACGCTCAATCATGAGTAAAACAATGGAAACCAACCATCTAACCGTTGCACGAAAAACGATTGTAGGCATTCAGTTCCTTTTCGTTGCCTTTGGCTCTACCGTCCTCGTCCCCTTGCTTGTGGGACTTGACCCAGCCACCGCACTTTTCACCGCCGGCATCGGCACTTTTATTTTTCACATGGTCACCAAGGGTAAGGTGCCCATTTTTTTAGGCTCTAGTTTTGCCTTTATCGCACCCATCATCTCGGCCTCCAAGCAATGGGGCATGCCAGGCACACTGGCAGGCATGATGGGTGTGGCGCTGGTCTATTTCGTCATGTCGGCCTTGATCAAGTGGCAGGGGCGCCGCCTGTTAGAACGATTGTTCCCGCCTGTTGTCATTGGGCCGGTGATTATCTGCATCGGACTGTCGCTGGCGCCTGCTGCCGTCAATATGGCACAGGAGAACTGGTTGCTGGCCTTTATCTCGCTCTTGACCGCCATACTGGTACTCGTCCTTGGACGCGGGCTCCTCAAGTTGGTGCCCGTGGTGTGTGGCATTATCGTGGGCTATATTGTCGCTTGGTTCATGGGACTTGTCGATGTGTCGGCTGTGAGTAGTGCGCCATGGTTCGCCCTTCCGCCGAGTATCACTCATTTTCACTTGCCGCAATTTGCCTGGGAGCCGTTCCTGTTCATGATACCTGTCGCCATCGCGCCTGTCATCGAGCATATCGGTGATGTGTTTGTGGTGAGTGCCGTGGCCGACAAGGATTTCGTCAAGGACCCAGGCCTGCACCGCACCATGCTGGGCGACGGCTTGGCTTGCCTAACGGCGGCGCTATTTGGCGGTCCTCCCGTGACAACTTACAGCGAGGTGACGGGCGCCATGCAGATTACGCGTATCACGGCCCCCTCGGTCATCCGCATCGCTGCGGGTACCGCCATCGTCATCTCGGTCATAGGCAAACTAAGTGCCTTGTTACAGAGCATCCCTGGCGCTGTGCTTGGTGGCATCATGATGCTGTTGTTCGGCTCCATCGCCTCGGTGGGCATTCAGAATCTGGTGAACCACAAGGTGGACTTGAACCAGACGCGCAATATCATCATCGTCAGCGTGGTGTTGACCCTGGGCATCGGCGGTGCCATCCTGCCTATGGGCTCTTTCTCGTTGAGTGGCATCGGCCTCTCGGCTCTCGCTGGTGTAATCCTTAACCTTGTCCTCCCCCTAACCAAGGAAGAAGCATGAAACGCAGCAGTATAATGCTTGCCCATGTGGTGGTAGTAGCGGTGTTGCTGACGCTGGGCGTCCTGCCATGCCACGCTGGGCGGTACGTGGAAGATTCGGTCAAGGTCGATGGCTATCAGCGCCAGTTGGTAATGTACCTGCCTGATGGCTTACAGCCCGACGCGCCATTGGTATTCATCCTTCATGGTTATGGCGCCGGCATCTGGCGAGAGAATCCCATGCTTGCCGCGGCCGACCGTCATGGTTTTGCCGTGTGCCTGCCCCAGGGGCTGAAAGATCCACAGGGAGAACCCAGTTGGAATGTGGGCTATCCTTTCCAGCAAGGATGGAAAGTCGATGATGTCAAGGCGTTGTGCCACATGGCACGCTATGTCCAGAAGCGTTACCGATTGAGCCGCCAAAACACCTTCCTGACAGGCATGTCCAACGGCGGTGAGATGTGTTACCTGATGGCTTACAGCAATCAATCGACCTTTAAGGCCGTGGCTCCCATTGCAGGGTTGACCATGGCTTGGATCTATGAACAGATGGAGGCTCCCCGCCCCATCCCGCTCATGGAAATCCACGGCACCGAGGACCGCGTGTCAGAGTGGATGGGCGACATGGAGAATAAGGGCGGATGGGGCGCCTATCTGCCAGTGCCTCTCGCCATCGGCTACTGGATAGCGAAGAACCGCTGTAGCCACGAGCAAGTGGAGAACGTGCAGGGCCATGAGGGCCACCTCATCATCAAGCATCGCTATTCAAGCCCCACCACGGGTTGCGACGTGTGGCTCTACGAAGTCGTGGGCGGTGTCCACAGCTGGTTTACCAACGACATCGACACCGGTGAGGAAGTGTGGCAGTTTTTCTCCCGCTACGTGAAATAATAACGTTGTGACATTCCTTAGCACCCATTGAGAAAAATATCATATCTTTGTACCTGAATCATAACTATAACCAAGACAATGGCATCAACCAATCCATCAATAAAACGCATCCGCCAGATGGAGCGCCACCTCAATGCGGCCACCGCCGCGGTGAAACGCCTTGAGGGCGCCCTCGACAAGTGGGAAGCCGTGCAGGAGGCTATCGCTGCACTGAAAGGGTACTACGGCAGCGACCTGTGGCGACAGGACTTTGCCGACGATGAGGCAGGTCTGCTGCCCGATGACCTCAAGCGAGGCGTACTCAGCGAGGACGGCATCTGGAACCTGCTTACCGATGTCAACGAATTAAACCAACGACTCAAGCGAGTTGCGAAGAAAAAGAATCATTAATGATGACACTACAAGAAGCCATACAAGCCCGCCACAGCGTGAGGGCATACACAGGGCGGCCATTGACTGACGAAGACGCCCAAGCGCTGCAAGAGAAGATTGAGGAGCTGAACCGCATGGGGCAGTTGCACATCCAGTTGATAAGAAATGAACCGAAAGCGTTCTTGGGTCCATTTGCGAGATACGGCAAGTTCCGCAATGTGACCGACTACCTCGTTATGGCAGGAGTCAAAGCCGATGACCTGGACGAGCGCATCGGCTACTACGGCGAGCAACTGGTGTTGTTTGCCCAGACCATTGGGCTGAATACCTGCTGGGTGGGCCTCAGTTATACTAAAATTCCAGATACTTACGTCCTGAACGAGGGCGAAGTCATCCAGGCCTACATTTCCATCGGCTACGGCGCGACTCAAGGCGTGTCGCACAAGATCAAGCACATCGACCAAGTGAGCAACGTGAGCGCCAGCACGCCCGAGTGGTTCCGCCGCGGTGTGAAAGCCGCCCTACTCGCCCCCACCGCCATCAACCAACAGAAGTTTTCGTTTGAGTATGTGCGAAATACCGACGGTCTTCCTCAAGTGCGCGCCAAGAAAGGCTTCTCCCTGGTCGGTTACACCCACATGGACCTGGGCATCGCCAAATATCACTTTGAAATCGGCGCCGGGAAAGATAACTTCAACTGGGCGTAATGCTCGCTACGCTCGCAGGTTAGAGATTAGTGATTAGAGGTTAGTGAGGCTTCCGCTCTTTTGATAATCAACTGCTGAGAAGCAGTAGGGTTGTGTTTATGATTGGATGGAGCGTTGATCTTGGAGTGATTGACGCATGGTCATGACTTCTTGGATATTGCCGATGAATGAAGTGATGCCGAAGGTCATCAGCAACGAGATGGCAACTGCAGTGATGAATCGGGAGTTCTCGCTCAGCCATTGCAACAGGAAAAACTGATGCTTGAAGGTGAAAACAGGAACATCCATGGGTGTCAATAGGATGTAAGTCATCGCTATGGCGCTACTGATGATGCCTGCAAGAAACGCTATTGCCACAGCCAGTTTGTAGCGACGGAGGGTTGCTTCTTGATGCTGCTTGATGTACTCCACAGCGTCGAGGCGCGTTGTGAGCGAGGCCATAAAGGCACCAGTGTCATCGAAATGTGGCTTATGTGCGAGGAAGAGATCCTCAAGGGCTTTATCTTTGTTCATAACTGTAGTCTTGCTTTAAGTTTGTCACGTCCTCTTGAGAGTTGTTGCTTGACCGCATCTTGCGATGCGTCGGTAATGGCGGCAATCTCCTTGATGCTGTAGCCATTGAGGTAGAAGAGTGTGATGGCTGAGCGTTCCTTGGGCGGCAAGGTGCGCAAGGCGAGGTAGAGATCCTGGTGCTCGAAACTGGAATCGGCCGCTGGGCCGCCAATAAGCGAGCGCGCTTCGTCAATACTTTCCATAGTCCTGCAACTCGCCTTGTGGTTGAGGAAGGTGTTGTAAGCAATTTTGAAGAGCCATGATCGGAATTTCCCCTTATTCTGATAGCCCGCCAGCGAGAGGTAAGCTTTGACCAGGGCATCCTGTGCCAGGTCGTCGGCATCGTCCTTCTTGCCGCAGCACAGGGCGAGCAAGAAGCCTCGCAGGGCCTCTTGCTCACGCTCCACATGCGATATGAATACTTCGCGCGTCACTGGTTATTCTTGCGCTGTCAATCTTTTCTCTTCGGCCTCCATCTCCTTGGCAAGCATCTTCTTGCCCATGAAATAATTCACAAGAAATGCGATTCCCACTCCCAGAGAAATGAGTCCAAAGCATATCGCAGTCATCGGGTCGTCAGTGCCGCCGAGATGGTTTGCACCCAGATAGATGCCAAAGCCGATCAATCCTATGCCGAGCAGCGTGGTGAGGCATCCCCACAGCAGTTTTGTGAGCAGTTTCTCCTTCAACAGTTTGGGCTTGCGCGAAATCTTCTTCATGATTTCCTCGATATCCATTTCAGGATTCTTCTCAATAGCCGCCAACACAATTTCAGTACGCTTGTTGGTCTCATTCATCTTCTGACGGACACTCAGAAAAATAATCACGATGGGAAGTATGCATCCACAGGCGATGGGTACTAAAATATCAACTAATTGATCCATAATTCTTTTATGTTTTATTTGTTAGACTTCTGTTTCCTTGAACCGATTCATTACTAAAACAGTTTAGGATGACAAAAGGTGACATCCATGACAAGATTTTTTGCAAATATTTTCCAAAATACCTCTATAGCAGGGTGTGGATGAATGCGGATATCATCGGGGTGTGGCGGCGGACGTCGCGGTAAAGGGTGAGTTGGTTGCGGGCTCGGTCCAGATTGTGGGTGGGATACTTGATTTTGTAGTAGGTGTCGCCGTTGATGTAATCAGCCAGGAAGCGCACACACTGCATGAAGGGGAACAGGGCGACGGCATAGGGAAGCATCTCGATTTCGATAGGCGTGAGGAAGTCGCGGGCCGACTCCAGATAGCCGGTCGTGAAGGCCTTGAAGATCTCTTGGTTGAAACCCACACGGGAGATGTTTGGGTCGTCTTCGGCGGTGAAGTTGGCACCGGTGCGCAGGAAGTCGCCGTAGTCCGAGAAAATGAATGACGGCATCACAGTGTCGAGGTCGATGACGCACAGCACCTGGCCCTGCTGATCAAAGAGCATGTTGTTGACCTTGGTGTCGCAGTGGCAGATGCGTTTGGGCAACTTGCCCTCGCGGTAGAGCCGTTCGGCCTGGCACATCTCCTCGGCATCACGCTCCAGTTCGTCAACGATGACACGCACCCCGTCAAGACGGCTTGCAGTATCGTTGGCGACGGCCTCTCGTAGTTGGCGCATACGCAGTTCCATGTTGTGGAAGTCGGGGATAGTCTCGCCCAGCGGCTCGGGCACATCGACCAGCATTTTTTCAAAGTTGCCGAAGGCCTTGCCGCAATCATAAGCGCTTTCAGGAGTGACGGCCTCACGTGTGACGGAATCGGGGATATATACCATCACACGCCAGTAGCGGTCGGCCTCGTCGCGATAGTAGGTCTTGCCACTGAGGGCTTTGACGAACTGCAGCACACGGCGGTCGATGTCGGTAGTATTGCAAGCTTCCAGCTTGCTGCGGATGTGGGCCGTCACCACTTCGATGTTGTGCTGCAGCAGGTCCACATCCTGAAAGATGGCGTTGTTGATGCGCTGGAGCACATAGTCGGGCGCTTCGCCGTCAGTGACAACGTGATAAGTGTCGTTGATGAGGCCGTTACCCAGCGGCTTGACCTCCTTGACGGAGCCTGATATCTCAAATTGCGCCAGAATGCCAGCGATATCGATTGTTTCCATTTTCACTAATCTCTAATCACTAACCTCTAATCAGCATCTTTAGATGCTTTTTCCCAGTACTTGGCGCCTTTGGCTTTCAGTTGCTTGGTGAAGGCTTCGGCCGCGGCGCGTGTCGCAGCCTCGTCCTCGGGCTTTGCCCAAGCATGGCGGTAGCCACGGAACCTGCTCCACTCGCCTCGGGTAAAATCGGGCACCTGTACGGGCTTGTTGCCGTTGTTCATCGAGAGGCTGCCCAGTTCGGCCAAGCAGCACCATTCGGCCAGGTCATACACGTCAATGTCTAGTGGTAGCCCGTTCTGCAGGCAATAGACCAGTCGCGAGTCCATGATGAAATCCATGCCACCATGGCCACCCACTTCCTTGGCCTCCTCGCCATAGCGTTTCACAAGCGGCGAGGTGAACCTCTGCAGGAGTGCCTCGGTATCCTCTTTGCTCAGATAGGAATGGCCCGTATAGTCCTTGCTGACGTTGACACCGGCCTTTTTCATCACCTCGCTGGCCAGCGCGAATCCCTCGACGGGATATTTGTTGACAAAGCCCTTGGTGCCAGTGAGCTGGTACATGCGGTTATAGGGTTGCGGCGTCATCACGTTGTGATGAATCTCGATGACCTTGCCGCGCTCGGTTGAGATGAGTGTAGTGGTGTGGTCACCGTTCTTGAAGTCGGTGCAATACTCACCTGCGCGAGCCTTGAACAGTTCCTGGCCGTTGAAGGAGCGGGTATCCATCGCCACAAGCGTTCTCATGCGGTCGCCGCGGTGAAGGTTAAGCACTTGCGCGATGGGGCCCAGACCATGGGTAGGATAAACGTCACCGCGGAACTTGCTATTGTAATCCAGACGCCAGCCCAGTTTGTCATCGTCACCATTTTTCCAATATTCGTCCCAATAGGGCGACAACTCGTGGCGATAAGCCCCTTGCACATAAATCACTTGGCCCAGAAGCCCCCTCTGAGCCATGTAAAGGGAGTTGAGCTCAAAGAAGTCATAACAGCAGTTCTCGAGCATCATCACGTGCAGGCGCTTGCTCTCGCTCAGGTTGATAAGCGACCAGATTTCGTTCAGGTTCATCGCCGAGGGGACCTCGATGGCCACGTGATGGCCATGTTCCAGTGCCTCACGCGCCACCAGGTAGTGATGAAGCCAGTCGGTGGCGATATACACCAGGTCGATGTCGTTGCGGCGGCACAGGTCCTTGTAGCCGTCCTCGCCGTAATACACGTCGGCAGCGGGCATAGAGGCTTTGCGCAGGATGTCTTGGCAGGCTTCGGCACGGTCCCGCTCATGGTCACACAGCGCTTTCACCTCAATACCGGGGATATGGGTCCAGCGCTCCACAGCATCAGGGCCACGCATGCCTAATCCGACGAAGGCAACCCTCACGACAGGAATTTTCTCAACTGTAAGTCCCAGCGCCGACCGCTGACCACCAGGTCGCTCAGGCACCTCGGTCACGATGGTCCCGTCCTTGATGGTGTAAGGCCAGTTGAACTGCGCCAATGCGCTTAATGACATAAGCGCAAACATTGCTAACACAAGTGCTATTTTTTCTCTGAAATTCATACTTATAGTGGCATTTGATGATAACTTTACGGGAACAAATATAGCAACAATTCAGCAGTTTAGCCCACTGAACTGAAATTTTTAAAAGAAAAACCACTAGTGATGACAAATCCCACCTTAAACGCAGCACAATTGAATGAACACTCTGCTTAATGATTTATCATCTCGATGGCAATAAATAATATCGCGCGCGATATATTGTTAAACTATCTTAATGTTGGGTATAAATCGCTTGCGAAATAACATATTTGCAGTAACTTAGCGCCATAAATGGCAAAACAGTAATTAAAAGAGATAAAAAAATGACAAAGATTTATGACTTCAAAGCTCTGACGAGCAGAGGTAAAGAGATTAACTTCAAGGAGTTTGAGGGCAAGGTGCTGTTGATTGTAAATACCGCCAGCAAGTGCGGTTTTACGCCCCAATTTGCAGGACTGGAAGAACTCAACCAGAAGTATAAGGACAAGGGACTGGTCATCATCGGCTTCCCCTGCAATCAGTTTAAGGAGCAGGATCCCGGCTCTGACGGAGAGATTGAGGAATTCTGCCAGTTGAACTACGGCGTGACCTTCCAGATCATGAAGAAGACAGATGTGAACGGCGCTAATGCTGAGCCCATCTTCGAGTATCTGAAATCACAGGCCCCCACCGAGGAGTACCACGGTCTTAAGGCCAAGGGTGCCGCATTGCTCTTCAAGACCCTCAGCAACAGTGTGGAGAAGGACAGCGACATCAAGTGGAATTTCACCAAGTTCCTGATTTCCAAGGACGGTGAGACCATTAAGCGCTATGCTCCCACCACCGAGCCTAAGGACTTTGAGAAAGACGTTGAAGCCATGCTGGCTTAAAACATTGTCATGTACGCAGAATTACAATTAGATAATCAAGTCTGCTTCCGCCTCTATACGGCAGCAAGGTTGGTCACGCAGGCCTATGCGCCAATGCTGACGGAACTGGGTATCACCTATCCGCAGTATCTGGTGCTGATGGTGCTTTGGGAGAAGGACTGCCAGCCCGTGAATGACATCGCCCGTCGGCTGCTGCTGGAGACCAACACCGTGACGCCACTGCTCCAACGCATGGAGAAACTCGGGATTATCAGCCGCAAAAGGGGGGAGCAAGACAAGCGTCAACACCTAGTCAGCCTAACAGTAAAAGGTCGTGACATGGAACAAAAAGCCTACAGCCTCATTCCTGCCGGCATGAGTGAGCAACTCGCTTCATGCCCGCTGAAACTTGAGGATTATCAGCGCCTCGTTCAAGAACTTGACTCAATTATTAACACGTTTAAAAAATAAAGGAATTATGGCACATCAATGCGAAAACTGCAAATTCCGTGCACACTATGACCAGAAACCCAACTCCCTGTTGGGCCGCTTCTGGCGTTGGCACATCAACTTCTGTCCAGGCTGGAAAGGCTACTTTACCAGCCTGAACAACGAACAAAAGGATGAAATCCGCACCAAGTATCAATTCACCAAATATCAGTAACGATGATGAAGAAAATAATATTTGGCTTTATGGCTATCATGAGCGTGATGGGTATGTCGGCCCAAAGTATCTATGACCTCACAGTGAAGGACGACTTGGGTCGTGATGTGTCTCTTGCCGACTATAAGGGTAAGGTCATGCTGATTGTGAACACTGCCACGCGTTGCGGTTTCACGCCCCAATATGATGAACTAGAGGCTCTCTACGAGAAGTACCATGCCGATGGCTTTGAAATTCTGGACTTCCCGTGCAACCAGTTCGGCGAGCAGGCTCCCGGCAGCATCGAGGAGATTCACCAATTCTGCACGGCTAACTTCAACATCCAGTTCCCACAGTTCGACAAGATTGACGTGAATGGAGCCAATGAGTCACCATTGTTCACCTACTTGAAGGCGCAGAAGGGCTTTGGCGGTTTTGACCTCAACGACCAGAGGGGCAAATTCATGGACGAGATGCTGCGCAAGCAGGATGCCGACTACGACAAGAAGAGTGACATCAAGTGGAACTTCACTAAGTTTCTTGTTTCCCGTGACGGTCGTGTCGTGAAACGCTACGAGCCTACGGACAAGATGGCTGACATCGATGCCGCCATTCAGATTGAGATGAATCCCGTCCTGAGCAACATCATGGCCCGTCGCTCAATTCGCAAGTATTCGGACAAGCCTGTCGAGCATGAGAAACTGGAGATGGTGGTCTGTGCCGGCATCAACGCCCCGAGTGGCATGAACCGCCAGCCGTGGATTGTCCGCGTCGTGGAAGACCAGCAGCTGATTGCCGACGTGACCGAAGTCTATAAACGCCATAACCCCGAGCAGGTGAAACGCGACAAGGATTTCAAGAACATGTTCCGCAATGCTCCTAACCTCATCTGCGTCTGCACACCCGCCGAAGGTGGCGGCGAACTCAATGCCGGCTTGCTGGGAGAGAACATGATGCTGGCGGCTCAGTCGATGGGACTCGGGACCTGCTGTCTGGGCGGCCCTGTGCGCTTCCTGAACGCGAATGCCGACGCCAAGTTCTTCCTTGAGCGTCTTAACATCCCCGAGGGCTACAAACTGAACTACATCCTTGCCATCGGTTATCCCGACGAGCAACCTGAGGCCAAACCCCGTGATGCCTCTAAAGTACAATATATTAAGTAACCATAATAACTATTAGCTCTATGAAAAGTTTTGGATCAAAACCGTGGATTCTTCCACAACCCGTATTGATTATTGGTACCTACGACATGTATGGCAAGCCTAATGCCATGAACGCGGCATGGGGCGGGCAGTGGGATAATGGCGAAATCATGATTTCGCTTGGCTCTCACGCCACGACCGACAATCTCAAGAACAACCGCGACCTGACTGTTGCCTTTGCCACCGCCCAAACCATGGTGGCAGCTGACTACGTGGGCATTACCAGTGGCCGCGACACGACCGACAAGATGGAAAAGACCGGATGGACTGTCGAGAAGGCTCCCAACGTGAATGCCCCGATGTTCAAGGAGTTCCCGATGACACTGGAATGTCGTGTGAAGGAGAAACTCGATGAGTCAGAACATGGCTATAACCTCGTGGCCCAGATTGTCAACGTCCTCTGCGATGAAAAATACCTGGCAATCGACGGCGAACCCGACGTGGAGAAAATGGAAATTATCACCTTCGACCCCATTCACCACACCTACATCCAGTTGGGAAAGAAGGTTGGTAACGCTTTCGCCGACGGCGCTCAAATAAAGTGAGAATCATGAGTAAGGAAGGAGACTTGACGGCATGAACAAATTTGTCAGCCTTCTCAAGCCCCTAATGCCGATACTCGCAGCGGCATACAGCACTGCACTCATCTATATCACTGCATGGCCGACAGACAGTGACTCGCCAGGTTTTGGTGGCGAGTTATTGTCGTGGCTGCTTACATTGGCAGGAATCGGGCTGACGCTGTTTCTCATTCAACGGGTAGAGCCGAAATTGTTCCCAACCGCCAGACAGTTTCAGATCAAGTCGCCAGTGGTCCTTGTCATTATTGGGCTGTTATTCATTGCTCCGCTCTGGTTTGTCGCAAAGGAATATATCATATACGGTCTGACGAGGCTCGTTCACTATGTGCAGATGGAACCGTTGACTTACTCGGCTCCAGAACTACGCGAGGATTTGCTGGCCAGTGTTCATGCCGTATTGCTTGCCCCAATACTGGAAGAATTATGTTTCAGGCAAATGGCCATCTCGCCCTTCCGCAGCCGTAGCGCTCAGCTGGTTGTCTGTGTGATAATGGCCCTGTTGTTCGGAATGCTCCACGTGCGGAATTTCCTTGGGGCATTCATTGATGCCCTGTTCTACGGGGCGATATTCATCTGGTCACGAAACATCTGGAACAGCGTGGCGCTCCATGCGGGCTGTAATCTGACGGCAACGCTGCTTGCGGTCTATTGCTGTTTAGGCCTTGGTGACTTGCGGATAGCGAAAACACCTGTTATCATCCTGCCTGACACGAAAATTGTCCTCGGCAGCATTGTCTTGTGTATTGCGGGGATTCTGCTAATCAACACAAAGAGAAAAAAACAACATAACGAACAAAGAACTATACCATCATGAAAAAGATTATCATTATCGATGGAGGCCCGAGAAAGATTTTCAACACGGCCTCGATGCTAAAGAAGTTCGCCGAGGGAGCAAGTTCGGTGAGCAGTGAGATTGAAGTCAAGACAGTGCGCCTGTATGACCTCGACTACAAGGGCTGCATGTCGTGCATGGCCTGTAAAATCAAGGGCAGGGCATCTAATGTCTGCAAATTCAAGGATGCGCTGACACCTGTCCTTGAAGAGATTGCCCAAGCAGATGGCCTGGTGCTGGGCTCGCCGATATATTTTGGCGACGTGACGGGACAGATGCGCACCTTCCTGGAGAGACTGGCATTCCCCTGGCTCTCCTATAACGACTACAGCATGACGGCACCCAAGCGGATGCCCGTAGTGCTGCTGGAGACCATGAACGGGACGCCCGAAAGGAACAACAGCCAGGGTTATGGCTCGATGGAGTACTGCATCAAGACTGCCCTGGGTGAACCCGAGCGCCTGATAGCCTACAACACCTATCAAGTGAAGAATTACGACAACTTCGAACTGGCAGGCTTCTCAGAGGAGGCCAAACGCAAGTATCGCGACGGACATTGGGAGCTGGACTTGCAGAAGGCCTATGACACAGGCAAGCGCATGGCCGAGAAAATTCTGGGATGACATCCAACTCACCAAAAGGCACAATCCTACGCCTGTGGCATAAGTTGAAGTCCTTGCTACAGTCACTCTCGTTCAGGACCGGTGTCGTCGTGCTGGTGTGCTGCATACCGTTCTATATACTGTCCTTTGCCCAAATGCTGCTACCCATCAGCGTTACGGCAAAGGGCGTATTATGGACGATACTCTTCGGTCTAGCCAAGACCTGCCAATACGGAGGCTTGACAATCCTCGGCGTCGAAGGCTACAAACGCCTCAAAAACAAACTCAAACGCAAAACTAAATAATACTGCAACATGGAACAGAAATTATTGTCATTAACGCTGCTGGCAGTATTCAGCTTGATTGTAGCGGCAGCGCCCAGAGTGGAAACCATCACTTCCCCTGATGGAAACATCAGAATTGAAGTCGCCATCGGTGACCAATTGCAGTATAGTGTCTATTATGGCGAGGAGCAGGTGTTGAAGGACAACGTCCTGACCTTACAAGTCGGTAAGGAGCAGTTTGGCCAGAAGCCTGTTCTCAAGGGCCTCAAGCGGTCCAGGGTCGATGAAGTCATCAAACCCGTGGTGCCCATGAAGTATGCATTGGTACCCAATAAGGCCAATCAGATGTCATTGACCTTCAAGGATGGTGTCGGCGTGGATTTTCGCGCCTATGACAACGGCATCGCCTACCGTTTCAATATCAATAAGGGTAAGCGAAAGGTGGATGTGGTGGACGAAGGCGTGGAACTGAATTTTCCAGAGCCCTTCATTGCCCATATCTCGAAGACAGATTCCTATGCCATGTCGTGTGAGAAGCCTTACACTCACATCTCTACAGCCGAGCTGAAGGAGGGGGACGAAATGACCTATCTACCCATCCTGCTTGAGAGTCCACAGGGAACCAAGATACTCTTCTCTGAGAGTGATGTTCGCGATTATCCCCATATTTTTCTGACGCCTAATGGCAAGAATGGTTTTACGTCTGTTTTCCCCAAATCACCCGAAACATGGGAACCCAGTGGTGACCGCGGCTGGAAAATCACTAAGGAGCGTGATTGTATCGCAGCCAGTGTAGACGGTCGCCGCACTTTACCCTGGCGCTTTGCTGTCATCGGTGACGACGCCACGATAGCAGGAAACCAGATGGAAGTCTTGCTGGGCGGGAAATGCGAACTCGACGACGTGTCATGGATCAAGCCCGGTCAAGTGAACTGGGATTGGTGGAACCACTGGACAGTGTGGGGTGTGGACTTTGAGACAGGCATCAACAATAATACCTATAAATACATCATTGATGTAGCCTCGAACTTAGGCGTGGAATATATTCTGCTCGATGAGGGCTGGAACAAGAGTGTGAAAGACCCCTTTACCACTCTTGACAAGATTGACGTGCAGGAACTGGTAAACTATGGACGTGAGAAGAATGTGGGCGTCTGGCTGTGGCTGTCGTGGCTCACGGTAGAGCATCACATGGATTTGATTCCTTATTATGCACGGATGGGTGTGAAGGGACTGAAGATCGATTTCATGGATCACAGTAACCAGTGGATGGTCAATTACTATGAGCGCATTGTCCGCGAGTGCGCCAAGTACAAGCTGATGGTTGATTTTCATGGCGCATTCAAGCCATCGGGACTAGAGCAGCGACTGCCCAACTTGCTGTCTTACGAAGGAGTGCTCGGACTGGAGCAATGTGCCGGCTGTGAGCCCAAGAATAGCATCTGGTTACCGTTCATTCGCAATGCTGTGGGAGCTATGGACTTTACACCAGGCGCAATGCAAAATGCCCAGCCAGAGGATAACAGGGGCACTGGTTCACTGCCTATGGGTGGCGGTACTCGCGCCTATCAAATGGCGCTTTACGTCTGCTTCGAGAGCGGTTTACAGATGCTCGCCGATAGTCCCACCAGATATCTGCGTGAAGAGGAGTGTGCACGCTTCATTTCTTCGGTGCCCACTACCTGGGACGACACCCGCATCCTTGCGGCCAAGGCCGGTGACTACTATGTTGTGGCCAAGCGAAAAGGTGACCAGTGGTTCATCGGTGCTATCACAGGAGAGCGTCAACAGCCCCTCGACTTGACCATCTCACTTGACTTCTTGACTAAACCTGGCCACTTAACCTATTTTCAAGACGGCCGAAATGCCCATCGCATCGCCGTGGACTACAAGAAGGGCGAGCAGGCGGTCACCCCGCAGACCCGATTGCATCTTCACCTCGTCCGCAACGGCGGCTGGTGCGGCGTAATCAAGTAACACCAATAACACAGTTCAGTATTAAGAGATTGCGAATATAATCAAAATGTAAAGCTATATGGAAAGTCAAATAACAAGAGAGGCAGCTTGGGAGCTGCTGAGAAAATATAACAAAGATCCGTTTCACCTGCAGCATGCGTTGACGGTGGAAGGTGTCATGCGCTGGTATGCTGGGCAACTTGGGTTTGCCAACGAAGTGGATTTCTGGGGCATCGTAGGACTGCTGCACGACATCGATTTTGAGCAGTATCCTGAGAAGCATTGCATCAAAGCGCCAGAACTGCTGCGTGCAGGGGGTGTGGGCGAAGAAATGATTCACGCCATCTGCAGTCACGCTTACGGCTTGCACGTGGATGTGAAGCCTGAACACTTGATGGAGAAGGTGCTCTTCGCTACCGATGAACTGACTGGACTGATATGGGCAGCTGCACTGATGCGCCCGTCGAAGAGCGTCCAGGACATGGAACTGAAATCTCTCAAGAAGAAGTACAAGACAAAAGCATTTGCTGCCGGCTGTTCCCGCGAGGTGATTGAGCAGGGAGCGGAAATGCTGGGATGGCCCTTAGACGAGCTACTGCAAAAGACTCTCGACGCCATGAGGGACTGTGAAGCCCGGGTAGCAACTGAGATGGACGTCCTCCTTAATGGCAATGGATAAGTGTTCTCCCACTAAACCAGACGACAACACACGTTGACAAACAACAAGGGCAGCTATTTATGATTTTAGTTGTCTTTTGTTGATTAATTATTATAATTATCTGAAAAACAATAAATTAATAGAATAACTATTTCGGAAACTTTAACCGAATTTAGCAGAAAAAATTCTTTTGTTCGCTGATTTTTATTGACCTTTGCCGTCAACGGTTTATAACTATTATTGAACGAAAGGAATATGATTACCAACTTTGAGACCAACAAAGTTTATTTTGCACAGGGATTAAGTTCAGCAGTATTTGAGAATGCAGCCAATTCCTTAGTCTCTGCGTTTCATGACTCTCATGTTAATTGGGCCAAAATTCCGTGCACTCATTCACCACAACATATTTGGGTTCGAGACTATATGCCTGTTCAGGTGGGTAGGGACAGGTTTATTAAGTTTCGCTATGAGCCAGATTATTTAATGGGAAGTCCTAAGTACAAGCCGGATGTACATAGCATTCTAAGCCAACTGTGTATCGATGTCTGCTGCTCTCCCATTAATCTTGACGGCGGGAATATCATCAGTTGTGGCGACAAAGTCATAATGACAGACAAAATCTTTAAGGAGAACCCGCAGTATAGCCGCAACAGGCTAATAGAAGAACTGACTGAGTTTTTGGAAGCTGAGCTCGTTTTGATTCCCTGGGATATCTACGAAGAATACGGGCATGCCGACGGTATGGTGCGGTATATGGGAAACGGAAATGTGCTACTCAACAATTATTGCGATTTTGATAAAGCCCTACACAAGAAACTGCTAGCTGCGTTGAGTCCCCATTTCAACATCACAGAACTACATTATGACACTTTCACCGACATGAGTTGGGCATACCTCAACTTCCTGCACATGGGCCATCAGATTTTCATCCCGTTGATCGACGACAGACTCGGCGAGAAAGCATTCAGACAGATCGCTGAAGCCTTCCCCAACTGCCATTGCCACCCAGTACAAAATTGTGAAAGTATCGTCAATGAAGGCGGTGCATTAAATTGCTGTACCTGGAATATTCTGACCTAGATAGTTGTATAACAGTCGCAGAAAAGGAAACAAAAGGCTCGCTCAAAAAAGATGCAGAGTCTTTTGCGCTTAATCTCATTATCGGTTAAGAAAAAGATATTTATATTGTTCTTGGCCATTAAATATCCCGGCAACTTTATATCCGTTTTCCCATTCGATTCCTCTTAAATAGTATCTGTATTCTGCATTCAGATAATCACAGAAGGAGTTGAAAAGATTAACATCTTGTTCTAGATAGTCACCATCTTTGGAAACGAGTTTTTTATACTCTTTCAATATAGTTTTGAATTTTGTTTCTACTTTACCCTTGATGGCATTCTGGTATTTTTCTTTATCATCACGTCCTTCCTGTAATTCTAATTCACTCTTAGAGACATTAAAAGCTATGTATCGTTGAGACGAACAGATTTCCACATCACCAAACTTTGTGGTTTCGACAATCACTGGTGTGAGGTTATTGTTATTATCAAAAGCATCCAGAACATCAAAAAGTTCATTAACACATTTTTGTGGTCCACAAATTGTTTTTATATAATTCCAGCCCCCGTCATATTTTCTTATACTTCTAATTAATATGCCTCCGAATTGAATTGGTTCACTATTTTGATTGCTTTTAATGGTCAAATCAACACCGCTCTGATGAAAGAACCATTGTTTTTCTAAGCAAGTTCTTGGATACGTTATGATATCCCGATGATTGGGTCCATAATAATAAAACTCAATCTCAGCAATCTGATAATAGGCATCTTTTTTCTTAACACAATAGCGGCCCATTAACATCCTGGCGCATTCCTCTAGAATACTCTTATTCAAATGATTGCTTTCTATATGTTGGTAAAAATTAAATATATTATCCATGACTTTATTCTTTCACTTGCCGATGCATAAGATTAAACTAATTGATTATCAGGGCTCATGCTCTTTACTATAGAAATATGGCAGAGTTGCATAGTATAAATCTAAAGCCCCACATTTATAACACTTATGACTTTGTTTAACGCTGAGAATCAAAGCGTTCTGCTCATTTCAAAGGAATGGTGTCATGTAAACAGGAAGCAGAAGCGTTTCCTCATCTTTTTTCAAATCCTTTGTGTAGATCAGATAACGCCGTTCAACGACGTGGGAATATTTCTGACAAAAAACATCCAGCGACTTATGAGATTTGTAACCTGAAGATTTGACTTCAATTGGGTGTAACTTGGCGCCTCGTGAGAGCAGAAAATCTATCTCATAATAATGGGTTTCGTCCTTTGGCCAGGTGTAATAGAACAGTTTGTTACCTGATGCTGTCAGCACCTGTGCTATCATGTTCTCATAGACGTAACCCAGATTGGTGCTTAGTTTATCATTTAAAAGTTTCTGATAGATGATATTCTCGGTATGGTCCTTGTCCCAGAATGCGAGAGTGACGAAAATTCCTGTGTCAGCACAAAATATCTTGAACTTTGAACGATCCTTAGTCAATGACATGCCAACGTTTGGCTCGTTGGAATGATAGGAAAAAAGAGCAGTCTTGCTGTCTTCAAGGTCCTTCAGAAGTTCAACCAGTTTCTCGTCATTGACATCGCCAAGCACGGTATATGGCTTATAACGATTGCTGACTTGGCTTAACTGAGACGGAATCTCCATAAAGAGTGTCTCTAGGCGTCCTGTTTCATCAAGCTTTTGAAAGTCTTCTTGATAAACTTTAATGATGCCACGCTTCACATGATCCACCATACTGAAATTGTTAGTTTCAATATATTCATTCACGGCTTGTGGCATACCACCCACCAACATATAAAGTCTAAAGTCACGCATCTTGTCTCGATGGGCTCTTTCCAACGGGAGCCGCCTTTCATAAAAAGTGTGGAGCAGGGGCACCGTTGCTTCGTCACCCAAAGCCCATCGGAACTCTTCATAGTCCATCGGATATAGCGTCACTCGCTCCTCCTCGCTGGGTATAGTGATGTTCTTTGTATTCTTCTTGATACTAATGAGAGAACCCGTCTCAATGTAATCATAGCGGCCATCTTTTACAAGATACTTTATTGCTTGCCGGGCTGGTGGGCATTTTTGCACCTCATCAAAGATGATGACCGACTTACGCTCTCTGAGCACAACATTATATAAGGCTTGCAATTGCAAAAAGATGAAATCTTTGTTCATGAGATTGTTGAACAAGGATTTCACTTCATCGGATGCTTCGTTGAAGTCAATAAGGATATAGGACTCATATTCATTCTTTGCGAACTGTTCAACAAGTGTTGACTTGCCCACACGACGTGCCCCTTCTATCAAGATAGCCGATTTGCCATTCTGCACTCGTTTCCACTCGAGAAGGCGATCATAAAGCTTTCGTTTGAATACTCTCTCCATAATCGTTACGATGCCTGATTTCGAGTGCAAATGTAGTGTATTGATTTAAATTACGCAAATGTTTATGTTAGAAATATCCGAAAATACCGAAATTATCGTTTTGAAAACATCCGAAAATACCGAAATTATTTGCCGATGCAGAAGATGCAACTTATTGATTATCAGATATTTATAAATTAAACGGTACAAATATGGTAGAGTTTTGCAGTGCCAATTTCAAACCCTTCATTTTTAACACTTTTGACTTAGTTTAACGGATAAACAATGGACTAATGTAAGAAGATGGTTTGCTCTTGTTGTTTTCAGCATCTTAGTTAATGCCTTTTTGCCCCCAAAACGCTATAAGAATTATTTCCCACCATCGTCGCCACCATCGTCACCTTCGCCCTGTTCGAGCATGCCCCTGATGCGCTTATCAAAGTCTGAGTCAATGCGCTGCGTTCGGTTAAAGATGTCGTACTCGCGCTCAGCCTTGTCTTTTGCCTGCTTAGCGGACACGCTTCCCTTGTCTGGAAGTATTTCATATCGCCTAAAAGCGAGGAACTCGTTGACGCTGGCTGCGAACTGTTCCATGTTGAATGTGTTTTCACGCTCGATAAGGTCTTCGATGTAGTCGAAATAGCCTGAGACTGCTCGCTCGAGCTGGCGGATCTCTTTCTCGGTCAGGTAGTTTTTTGCCACCGACACGTCAGACTTAAGGATGCGCCCATCGGGGGAGTTCTTCCATGTGGTCAAACCCATGTGCTCCTTAGCGTGGTCTGCCTTGGTGTAGATTATTTCGGCAGCCGTCTGCCCAGTGATGGCATAATGAAAGCGATTCTGAACCATGGCATAAAATTCTCGTGTTGTAGGCGAATTCCTGTCATAGTCGGTGCTGCACTCGGCATAGATGTCCGTTATTTGCTGCCAGATCCTGCGCTCGCTGGCGCGGATGGAACGCACCCTCTCCAGCAACTCGCGGAAGTAGTCTTTGCCGAACACAGCGATTCCCTGTTTCAACCTATCGTCGTCAAGTACGAATCCCTTGCGGATATACTCATTGAGTATCTTGGTGGCCCACTGGCGAAATCTGGTCGCTCTAAGTGAGGACACGCGGTAGCCTACAGCGATAATGGCGTCAAGACTATAAAAGGCTACTGGCTTGTCGGAATTTGCAATTTGCATTTTTTGCAAACTGCTTTTTTCATCCAGCTCACCACTATCAAAGATATTACTCAAATGACGGGAAATGCCGGAAGTATCTACCCCGAAGAGTTGTGACATCGCCTTCTGTGTGCACCAGATAGTGTCGTCCTTGATTACCACTTGGACTTTACCATCATCCTCGGGCAGGTTGTATAACAAAAACTGTATTTCGTTGCTCATGTCTCTGTAATATAATAGTTTTATTACGCTTCTTTCGTTGCACAAATGTAACAATAAAATCCCAAATATCAAAGGAAAAGTGCAGAATTGCCGAAATTCTCAAAAAAACAAATCATCGCCTTGATGGTCGTTGGCAAAAAAATGATGAACAGATTGCGTCGACAGCATCGACACAATTAACTGAAATAAGTAAGTCAAAAATATAATAATATGACATTCTTTCGTTATTTATTTGCGTAGTTGGACAAAAAATGTCTATTTCTGCAAACGAAATAATGAACACATAATAATGACATCTTCTCTATTTCTAAATCACCTCATAATACTCCTTAAGACGTTAGATAACTTGCGACAACATTCATGATATCATGAACTTTTTTATTCTCCATGCTTAAAATCAGCGTTATTTTTGTACTTTTGCGCGACAACATCTTAACCAAATTATTATGGAACTTTCTAAAGCAGATAAGCGGCTATGCCGTGAACTCATCAATACGGGTATCGAACGGGAATGCAAGCGTTTTGTAGAACAGATTCAGCGAATTGCCTGCGAACCGATTCCTCCCGAGCAACTCAACGAACCATATCGTGAGGAGAATGGTCAAAGCATCGAACGAGTGTGGCACAAACGCTTCATCAAGTTGTTTAGAGCCACCGACAAGTTTAATCATCACGTTGCACTCCGCTATGACCATGCCACGGGCTCACACTACCTCGATTGTGTGGAGGGCCTATATTTGGACAAATGGTTGACGGATGAAGAAATCTCCCGTTTCAGCGACGAACCGCGGGATTACATCACCAGTCTTGGATCGTTTTACTCAAACGATTCCAACTGACTTCAATACAATTCATGTTTTTTGTACTCAGAAGCATTTTTGAAAAACTCCAATTGAAATAGAAATGTCAAAATTAGAAGTCAAGAAGTATATCAAGTCGCTGGTGCGCAGTTCATTGGAGGAGTTGGTGATGGACTTGTATTCGGCTCGCAAAGAGGCGAAAGATTATCTGGAGTATGTGATTAAACCAGACGATAATGCAAAACTGGAAGAGTATAGAAGAATCATTCATAATGAGTTCTTTCCAAGTCGTGGCGAGCCAAAATTGAGGTTTTCGGTCTGCCGTAAAGCGGTGTCAGAATTCAAGTCACTCGATCCTCTTCCCGAGTTGTTGGCCGACTTGATGCTCAGCATTCCGGAATATGCCAGTCAAATTGCTGATGAGTATGGAGACATGTGGGAACAGTTTTACGATGCAGCCGAGAACAATTTCAAGACCGCCATGAAGTTTATAAGCCAACACCATCTTCAAAGTCATTTCCAGCAACGGATAGACACAATTCTGCATAATTGCGAGTCATCCGGCTGGGGATTCCCTGACACAATGTGGGATATCTATTATGATTATTCAGATATGCCAGAGGAATAGAATGGTTGACCGCAAAATGCGTTGTATTAGTAAGTTGAATGATGTCTAGTGTTATTTTTCCAACGAAATTAGATTGTTCTCATGTTGTTTTTTAAGGAAAAACGATATTAAAACTAATATAATTGCAATAAAGCTGCATAAATATTTATTTGCCGATGCAGAAAATGCAACTAATTGATTATTAGATATTTATATATTAAACGGTACAAATATGGTAGAGTTTTGAAGTACAACTTTCAAAGCCTTCACATTTAACACTTTTGACTAAGTTTAACGATCGAAATGAGTCAAAAACGGGGATTTTGACCATCATCTTAATCATATCGGAATAGTATCAAATCTATAAGCTGATTGCACTAAAGAAACATTGCCATATACATTGGCAACATTATCAAGTCCCGCTCTTTCCGAATGTCCTTCGAATGAAGGAGGTATCGTTGAAGGATGCGGGCCGAGAACTTCTTCTGGAATTCATTAATGGAAACATGAAGATTGGATGTCGATGACTTGACTTCTATCGGGCAGATTTTAGCTTTACGGGACAACAAGAAGTCTATCTCGTAGTTATGTTTGCCCGATGGTGTCGGCCACGTATGGTAATACAACTTATTCCCAGTGGCTGTCAGAATCTGTGACACCACGTTCTCGTATACATAGCCCACATCAGCCTTCAGTTTATCGCTCAACAATTTTTGGTAAATGACATTCTCTGTAAATTTATCGTCCCAGAAAGCGAGAGTGACAAATAGTCCTGTATCTCCGCAAAACAATTTGAACTGGTCGCGGTTGATGTGTGATGCCAATCCTGCACTTGGGTCGTTGGCATGATAAGCTATATTGACGGTCATGGAATCTTTGAGGATATTTATTTGATCTCTCAGACGTTCCAGTTTCCCTCCTGTAATCACGCTACTTACCTTATAGCGAGAGGCATTGCTGTTTAGTTGGGATGGGATGGCATGAAACAAATCTGAGGTCTGCCCTGATGGATCCAATTCGTAGAAATCCTCATCGTAGAGGTCAAGGATGCTGCGCTTGCGCTGGTCAACAATACTCAAATCGTGTGTGTCAATATAGTCGTTGACAGCCTGGGGCATGCCTCCAACCAAAACATATAGACGGAAATCGCGCATCATACGACGATTTGTATCATCACTCAGTAGACTTAAATTGTTGAACATTGTACGCAAAAGGGGAATAGTTTGGTCATCTCCCAATGCCCAACGAAACTCTTCATAGTCCATGGGGTACATATCAAGGCGCGTTTCCTCACTGGGAATGAGAATGTTTTTCTGTTGCTCGGAGTTGCCAGCTGACTTCCTTTTACGCTTGATGCTCAACAGAGACCCAGTCTCAATATAATCGTAACGACCATCGGCCACAAGTGTTTTAATGGCTTGCCGGGCTAATGGCTGCTTCTGTATTTCATCAAAGATGATGACAGACTTGCGTGGCTTCAGGCTTTTTCGATAGTTAAGTTGCAGTTGCGTGAAGATGTAGTCCAGATTGGAGACATCTTCAAACAAACGGTGTGTTGCTTGCGTTGCTGTTGAGAAGTCAACTAATATGTAGCTCTCGTATTCATTACGGGCAAATTGCTCGGCAACAGTGGACTTGCCGACACGCCTTGCACCCCTGATAAGAAGTGCGGTTGTCCCGTGCTGATTTTGCTTCCAACTCAGCATTTGCTCATATATTTTGCGTCTGAAAATTCTTTCTGCCATTTTCCTCTTTGTATTATCAGGTGCAAATGTAACCATAAAATCCCAAATATCAAAGGAAATGTGCAGAAAATGCCGAAATTCTCAAAGGTTGAATACTGAAAAATGCCGAAATTCTCAAAGGTTGAATACTGAAAAATGCCGAAATTCTCAAAAATTGAATACTTTATTATATCTTTGCCTTCAGCAGTTCTATCATCAGTTCGATATTAGATTCAAAGAGTCTAATCATGCGCAATATTATTAAAGTATTGTACAATTGTTTTTTCAATAAATGTTTCTAAAGATTTAGGTACACGGGCTCTTGGTGCTATTGTTTCCATAATATCATTCTCATTCAATGTACGTCCTTTATTAGTTTTATTAATGTGCATCGTAGAACAATCGTTATGAATTGAATTACAAAACAATATAAAGAAAACAGCGAAGTACTTACCTCTCACAATTTGATGAACCAAAGACTTTTCTTTCAGTTCAGACATAACAATCTCCATTTTGGATTTATCGTACATAGAATAGTCAACTTGACTATCTTTGTATAATTTCTTTATTATTTCGTCTTGGGATCCAATTTGAGTTAATATACCATTTTTTACATTGAATAATTGCCTAATTTTCAAATTTTTATAATTTGCAGGTTTTATATTGTTTTGTTTCCATACTATGATATTTGCCATTATTGGCAACATTCTATTATCAAAATCATTCAATTGCTGATTGTACAAGTTCTTAATTGAGCTTAATTCATCCGTGGGAGTAGAGCAAAAGCCTAATATATCTTGCAAAACAGATTCTAAAGTATCCTCATTAAGGATATCATTCTCTATAGAATAATTATCGGTAATATAAACGTAAGGGTCATTAATTATATTAGTATCGTTTATTATACAAGATAAATCTCTGTCCATAAAATAGACGATCTTTTCAATTGGATATTTTCTATTCCGTATTTCTTCATACACATACTTTACAACTTCTTTTCCGTCTGATGGATATAGAATAACAGAACAATCTTTGTCTATTTTTTGTTTAATAGTTGTTCTGTAATATGATGGGTCATCTTTCCCTTCAACAAAGCCATAACAAACTTTAGAAGAGTCTTTCTTGAAATCAGTATAGAATCTTGAAAGAGGAACTGTTTTTCCATTTCTTTCAAGCCTTAAAAGGTCTGCTATTCCCATAATGTTATTCCCTAAATTCTTCGATTCCATGCGCGTATTTATCCAAACTATTATCAAAAATAAAAGGAGAATGTGTCACGGCAATCAAACCGTTACAGAAAGCACCTTTTCTGACATCTTCCAAGAAAGTTTTTTGCCATTTTACAGATAGAGACAGCTCTGGTTCATCAATTAAAACTAGGTAATCATGTTTATTTGTCAGATACAAATGACTGAACAATGAAACAATTTGTTTTTCTCCAGAAGACAATTGAAAGAGTTTTATGTCATGATCATCATAATTGGATGTAATGCTAAACTCAAAAGTTGGACTATCATATTTCATGGATTTATTCTGTAAATAACTATTACATACATCTACAAAATCTCTAATTGATGTCTCTTTTTGATTTAATTCTTTATGCGATTCATATAATTTAAGGAAATAGTGACAAACGACCTTATCGTGTTCAGACTGAATATCTCTATCTTTAATATTTTGTAATGTATTGAATAATTTCTTTTTCCGTTCTTCAGAAAGAATGGTATCATCAACTCTATTCATGATTTGATGAATTGTTTCCTCATCAATAGAAGCGATTTCCTTGGCATTAATGGATTCGTATTTTTTATCAACAATATCTCCCAAATACCCAAGTGTCAAATCATTAAGATTTGTTCTTGAAGAATCCTTCAGATTGGTTAATGTGTTATTTATTGCCTCATCAACATCACGCATACCAAATTCTATGAGTTCTGTATAGTTGTTGTACTCATGCATATGCCTTATTCTACGACTTCTAAAATCATCTTCATCAATTCTTCCATCAAGAACAACTCTCAATTCTTGTTCTATTCGCCTATATGTCGGCAAATACAGGACATGAATATTCTCAACTTTTTTCCTAATATCTTGTAATGATTTCAATAATTGGTTTCGCCTGTTTTTCTTATTACTTGTTTTTGAGAATAAGTCAGGATTTTCTTCAATACTCAGTTCTTGGAGTATATACTCAACGGGAATGTCATAGTGTTTACATATCATTTCTAGTCTTTCAATATCAATCCTGTTATCTCTTTCAAGCATGTTTTGAATGGCTCTTCTTACAGGAAGTGGTGATCTCCGTAATGATATATCATCAAGAGCTACAGAAGAATTAATAATGTCTTTTTTAGCAATCTTGTACTTTTCTGTATCAATGTATACTTCAATACTTTCAAAATTGTATCGACTCAATTTTCCCCATTGTAACGACAATGTGTAATACAACATTTTAATAATAGTCGTTTTACAAGAACCGTTTTCACCTAATAATATTAGGGTGTTGTTTTCAAACTTCAACTCGAAATTTAAAGTCTCATGTAGCTTGTTAATCTTAAAACTTTTTATTTCCATATATTATAGTTTTATTTAGTTTGACATAAGTTTTGGTAATTGAAATAACTTAAGTTCGAGGCCTGATAGTTTTACTATTCTATTTTAAGCTTTATTAATTCAATTATTGATTATTTGCCCTTGATTAAAAAATCAATTAACTTTGAAGCCCGTTCTTTTGTAATGCCCTCAAACTGTTTTATTAAAATCTCCACAAGTTCATCAATTGTTGGATTAATTCTTGTATCAGACTCCTGCAAACCAATTGGATTAATTACGGATAAATTCTTATTTTGAGGAGCGATGCTAATCTGAAGCAGATCAGAAAGAACTCCATTGACTATAGAATCAACATCTTCAGTAGGGCAACCGGCATTAAGCGCTAGCTGATTGAGAACTGCGACCTGACATATGCCAGGATGAGTACTGATAAAACCTTCAACTGGTTCGAAAAAATGTGATGGATGAATCATATTACAATTTTTATAATAAATCTATCAAAGTTTTATTCAACTGCTGATCAGGAGTAAAAGACTCAATATAATTCTTTGATACTTTTAGTGCCTTTAATCGTTCAACAACTCCTTTTCTGAGTTTCTTACATTTATCCCATTCTTGCCATGGCAAAACACTGCCTGTATACGACCTTATTTTATCCCAACTACTCCAACTGAGAGCACTTTTAGCTGCCAACTGATATATTGGGTAGAATGCCTTTTTTAGATAAGCTAAGGCAATTGCATCATTCCAATTATATGATAGCAAGAAAAGGAATGTATAGTACTTATCAGGACCGTCATAAGAACTATTTGCAAATGCTTTCCAAGCAGAACTTGAGCTTTGTTTTACGTCTATAGAATTTGGAGAGACATTCGTCATAATAAATTCAACAACAACTTTATTTAATGAATCGCGTCCATTCATCCAATCTGCAATCTGATCAAAATGAGTAAAACAATAAACACGTAAGCTATTATCCAATATATATTGAACACTAGCACTAAGATATTCCATAACAAGATATACCAGATCAGGTACAACAGAAATGAAACGATCCTTCATCGTTTCATCAATATGATAATGCTTATACAATACTACTAAGAATAACTTATCCCACTTATCGAAATAAATATTACTGTTCTTCTGGAAGATCTCATATGTTGATAAGAACCTGTCCTCTGGAAAATCAACCCATATAGATACAGATAGTAATTGAGGGCATAAAGTCACCAATGATATGTAAGTTGGCCAATCCTGTGATGATATTTTAACCAAATCATCCAATTGAAGAAACTTGTATGAATTTTCTAAGGTTCTTTTGCCATACTGATTGAAATAATCTTTTTGCAACAAATTTGATAAGAGACGAATGTATGAGTCCTTATCTTCACGGGCATGTCTAATTACGCGTTGTTCAAATTCGTTGAGACTATAATCAAGAGATTGTGATGCTTTAAATGTGGCAATGTCAAGAAGTATATTTTCCTCGCTGTCGAACACCCTAGACACGCGTTCGCTCATGAAAGATTTTTTTACGTTCAATCCCTCACCACTAGGAAATGACTCTGCTATAATTGACAATATGTCCTTGTAGCGTAAGGCAGACGAATCCGCAGACATAGCCTTATCCAAACATTCTGATAAGTAAGCTACGGAACATAATTTAGAAATACTACTGCCAATATCTCCAGAGAATAATCGCAAGAACTTTGGCATACCTTTGTCATTATTCAGAATTGCATGGCCCAGTGATCTTATTCCTTCATTGAAATTGGATGTCTCTAATCCTCCTACATCATTCGCAGTTAATAAAGGAACTGAATTGTGATTCGCAAACTGTAATGAGGATTTAACTCTTGGGAAATGACGTCCTGATGCTGAACCTGAGCAAAAAGCTACTCTTGCTAAGATGCCTACAGGAAGATACTGTACAAGGCACAAACATAGATTCTGATAGAAATCGGATGAGCGCTCTATAGCAAAACATCTGGATGATTGTAGAAGTTGAACAAGTATATACATTATTTGCACCTGGGAGATCTGATTGCTTGCAAGAAAGCCCGCATCCATATGAGATTGATCACCAGATAGTTCAAATGCATAATTATAGTTGTGATGGCTGTCATTATTAGGTCGTTGAAAGAGAGGTAACAGTTGACGGAAATCAAAATTAGTTTCCAAATTTTCCAAATCAACAAGGAATGTGTGCGTCCACACACACCCAGGGCGAGGCATCTCATTGGCATACCAACTCTTAGCAATAGCATAATATTTGCCATCGGGGAGGGGATAGCCCATAATATAAGAACTATCACCATTCGCATCACCACTATACTCTGTCCAATCGCTCATCACTTTTAACAAGTCGTCATCAATACTTGGTAGTGTTAATGACGAAGCCAAAAGAGTGTGCCCTTGGTTATAGCCGTGTAGTGCCTGATGAATGATCATATTATCAAGTTAAATCAGTGAACTCAAAGGAAGTGTCAAGTCATATGACTTAATGCCATCTTCAGTAACAACGAATGAACGTTGCCCGTTTTCGGTTTTCTCGATAAGTGATTCCACATTTTCAGTAGAATAAATATCTCCTTGAGCACTAATACCAAACAATTTTGCATCAGGAAAATACCTCTTGATAAAATTGTTCATGAATCTTGAATTCTGCTTAAGATACTCACGCGGATTGGAATAATCATTCTGATACACATCCCACGCTGTGAAACAAATAGCGAGTTTCTTCCAAGGAAAGAGGTTGTGTAGTTCTTTCAAGATTAGAACATTCTGTACTTCATTTGAAATGTCCTTCATATCAAATGATGGTAGTTTTGTGTCCTTTATTGTATCATCATTTTGAAATTGATCAGCAAAAACAGATGAATTAAGGTCCTTTATAAACAGCATCAATGAGTCTGGTTCGCTATCCCAGTCTTTAATAAGTTGAGACTGTTTTTGGACAATAGCCTGAAAGTTCTCTCCGGCTATATCGGGAAGGGATACAGAAATGACATTTCCATCGGTATTGCGCTTAAGGCTTAGCTCAATGTTTGTGGCTCCGCCAATTTGCGTTCTATCAACTTCCTTGATGCTTAGCCATGGTTGCTGGAGTCTATTGAGATAAGAAAAGTCTGCAGGGATTTCAGCAAATGAAAGAGCTTGGCCCTCAACAGGATTACTCAGTAGATAAGACAGAGCTCCGATAAATGTGGTTTTACCAGTACTTGGCATGCCTGCTATTAAACACTTCATAGTTATTTCTTTTTATTAATCATTTCATTAACCCAGTCAAGACTTGATGCCTGAGGCTGGTTCGAGGTTTCTTCAACCGTATGCAGTATAATATCTTCGAAAAGACTTATAAGCTTGTTGTTGTTTTTCAAACTATTTGCACGAATTTCAAAGGTTTGACCAATCTTAAGATTAATGATATCCTCAAAATTTGTAATCAGCTTCTCCTTTTCTTTTCCAAATTTGTTTTCATCATTAACCTTATCAATCTTATTGAACACCAATTGCAATTTGGTTTTACGAACAAACAAGCCGTTTTCCTTCATATTCCTGAGGAGCTGCTGGTATTGAGTGGTTAGCGAAAGCCGTTGTTCATTGCAAAGCTTTTCAGAATCAACAAAGAACATGATTCTATCAGCATTCTTGATTAAGATATCATCTGCAATTTTACCCTTTTTTGCAGCATAGTCCGCATAATCCTCACCTGAATGATCGGAAATGACAACAAGCTTATCTCCATACTGTGGATGACTGAGATGAAATGTAAGCAAATAAGGTTCGCCAAGAACAGTACGCTTGGTTTCTGGGGCTATTTCAATATTGCGGTCATTCAATCTACGAAGGAAAGATCTTCGTTCTAACCCTACCAAGGTCTCAGAATCATAGAAAGCATATCCTGCAATATCTTCTTTTTGAAGTAGAGTCTGGTAAAATGAAGAAACAAATGATGTTTTACCATAGCCAACAAATCCCACAAGAACGGTAATCTCTGGTTTGCTTGATGACATCAAGGCATTGATCTTCTGGTCGTCACTCATAGCTTCTCCTATGAATTGACCAATATTATCAGCTCTTTCTGCTGGCTTTACAGCAGGCACTTCAGCTGGATTTACACCTGTAATAAGTTCTATCTTGTCGTCCATTATTCTTCTAATTTTTCAATCATTTGTTCAGTAAGCAGTTCATAATAAAGATATATGCCAAACTCAATAACATTTAGCTTCCTCTGTAAAAGGAAATCTGAATTTTTAACTTGTTCTTTATTTATCAATCTCAAAAGTACTGATGTGCCAGTATTGATGTCTCTTGATAATGGCTCGATATCTTTCAATATATTAGATAGCATTTTATTTTTTTTCTCGCCATTAGCACTTTGGATGATATAAGCTTCTGCATCATAATTATAATATAAATATTGATAACTATCTACTAGTCTTGTTATGATGCTATACACTCTGACAAAAGGATTTGAGATATTGAGTAATTCCTGATTTTTCAATAGTTCGTCACATCTATAGTAAGCTGCATCTTTCGCAATTGTTTGTAAGTCTTTGATTTGCAGTTTATTAAGCTTGTTTTCGTCGTTGCCTGTGCGAAATTTAGCAATGATACTGATAATCGATGTGGAAAGCACCTCTCCGGTTGTGTCATGCTCTGACAAATAGTTTGTAATATGGAATTTATATATTTCCCTAATTACCACTTCATTAGACAGCTCATTCCAACGTCCTTTAGCCAAAATCATTGCATTCATGAACATTGTTGCATAGAGATGCTGCTTCAAATCATCGCTTTCTTCAAGAACTGTAAGATAGACAGAGAACAGAGATAGACGTGCTATGACATTGGTTGGAAGGGTTGTTAATTCTGAATCATTATCTTTTAAAGTATTAGCGACATAATCAGAAAAATCTTCAGAAACAATACCCGTGATAAATGATAAAGAACATTCATCTATCTTAACGAACAAATCGTTTTCTTTATAAGAACGGCATATAGTGACAAGTTGTGTCAACAACTCGTTGTCATATGGAATTGCTACAGCTCCATCTAATATTATAGCTAACTTTCGTTCCATAAAATTATTTCATGTTATTCCACAACTCAATAAGGCGACCTTCATCCTCCATCTTATTTAAGAAGCGTATGCTATTTTCATTTATCGTTTCATTTTCATCAAAATCGGCACCAATTAAAGCTTTGCGATTCTTGCTCTGCAAGAATTTTACTCTAATCTGACGCAATGTTATTCCTTCTGGTAAAATCACCTTTGGTGCAGGAGACTCCTGTTTCCACCTATTGACATGTTTTTTCAAGTCAACAATATACGTATTGCAGCTTTCTGCATCTTCCTCAAACTTATCATCTTCCTCGTTGTATTTCTGTACTCTGAGTGCAACATGAAGCTCGTCGGATTTGTAATCTTTTGGCATAACATTCAATTCTAAAATATTATATATGCTGAAATAATCATTACTTCCCTCTGCTGAAGGTGGTTGAAGTGCTCCTGACTCAATTCGCACAGCATTGTGAGCAGAAGAAGCGGAACGATGGAGATGCCCATAAATCTGCAATTGGAAATTCTGATCTAATGTGGCTTCAATCTCATCGTTGTCAACCAAGTGTGTCAAAGGATGGTGCATCATTACAATATTGATGCATCCTTCTGTATCCGCAATAGCGTTATAACTTAATGATGGGAGGAACTGTTTGTGCCCATTGCCATTATCTTTTAAATCATCCCAATCAGAAATGAGCGATGTATTTAAGCAATATAAATACACATGATAATTTCCCAGATCCTTTAACGGTGATTTCAAATATAATTTATCTGTTGTTATATCAAAATTTGTTTCATTTGGATGAACAACAATCTTCTGCATCATTGGTTCTGCGCTATCAAAGCTGAATGCAAAATCATGGTAGTCCGTGAAAGGACGATAAAGCAGTTTGAAACTATTAAAGTCTTTATATAGTAATTGAGTAAATTTCTCATCAGGATTTGCTGATTCACATGAAAGCCCTGCATTAATCAGATGTCGTAATTCGGGATTATGAGATACGAAATTCTTGTCATGATTGCCAGGAACCACATAAACACAATCAGTAGTGCATTTAACGATAACGCAGATTCTTTTAATTAATTTGAAAGCAATATCAAATTCGTCTTTTGCGCCCGTATTAGCAACATCACCACTAATCAGGATATAGTCAAAGCCTCCTTTTTCTGTAGCATAATCCTCCAAATCTTTCAAAAAAGCTCTACGCATCTTAGCGTTAGGATCTTGCTCTTCAGGAGCAGCAATGAAATGAATGTCTGATAAAATAAGGAATTTCATATATTTAAAAATATATAAATGATTTTTTAAGACTCTTGAGACTATGGCAAAATACTATTAGTTCAGATCCTTGGTTTCTCAAACTTAAAAACGATGTGTTTAAATTAAAACCGTATATCTTGATTCATAAATATTTACCATGCGTGGGCAAAAACTGCAAAACTTGAATGCACAAGAATAACTGAAGAAGTTTTTAACAAAGACCGTTTTGCATAAACGATGGCGTTCAAAGACCTGTGTGAATCCAGCTTCTATTGAATTTAAAAGGGCATCAAAGAATTCTCTAGCCTTTTTGCCTACCAATATATCGATATCCTTATCCATAAAGATGCCATTTTTATATTAATGAGTTACAAAGATAGCTCTAATTCTTGAAATAGACAAGGGAAATGTAATCTTTTGGACTAATCTGATTTGAAAATGTAGATTTAGTCTCTATCAAAAGACATTTTCCATCAATTAATTACACCGAACTTGCGTTATCCTAAGTAAATTAAAGATGTATGGCGGGAAGAGATCTACAGTGACATATATTTCAATTGTGGAAATGTCTACCTATAAGGATTGTTTGATGCGAATATCAAAACGAGATGAATATCGTTGGGCATTCGAGAGATAGTTAGGATTAAAAAGTCTGACTTGGTGCCTATATGGTTTTTTATGTTTTAAAACTCATGGCTTGTCGCGAGAAAATTGTATCTATGTGTAGCGGTTCTGAAACACAATTGATTACGATATCATATTGCTATAAAGAGGTGTAGCGATTCTGTCGCCTTATGTAGCAAAGTGTAACTATAATTGTTTAAAGTGTGTGTTGAATGGAGCCTGAGCTAGAGAATGCTCATTCAACCTTTCTCGCTATATTGTTTTAATTATATTCGCGTCCATCTTTATATATTTTTCTCTCAGCCATTAGTATCTGTAACTAGTTATATTTCAATTGACTAGGATTGAAAAGATGATGACGTGATAGTGGTTGTTTTATGGGGAGAGAAAATAGTGCAGGTTTAATGTTTTAAACTTGTTCAGGCGTGGGTAAATACAATTGCAATAAGATTTTTATTTGAGTGATTTTTGATATTCCTCCTGGTATGGTCGAATGAAGTCGTCAAGCGAGGTGATGCCCATCTTCCTGGCTATCTTTTTCTTCTTGTTCGAGATGGTGACGACATTGTTGAACCTCATGCAG
>CACYQB010000009.1 GCA_902776435.1 uncultured Bacteroidales bacterium
TGTCTAAACGGAATCTTGACGTGGACTCGGGAGTTCCCTTCCTTGTCTCTGCACTGTCAATTTCCTCATTGCAAACATTTCAATGATCTCCGCTTTCCGATTCTCCCGACCCCTACCGAAAAGGCGTCAAAAAAACCGCTCACTCAATTCATGCATCTCGTGAGCCGAAAAGCGTTGCAAAATTATAGCCGCTCGCGATACTGGCCAAATATTTCGCAAAGAAAATTACAAAAATAACCTCCTTTAACAAACTAAAGGTGGAGCTTTATCGATTAACAATAAAACTCCACCCTTTAGGATAGTTTTGAGATACGGATTAGGCGTTGACCTGGACCTTGATGCCTGCGTCACGGAATCGCTGAGCGATACGCTCCAGTTCTTCCGGGCCGATTTTCTCGAGATTCTCAGCTGGCGTCTTGCGGTCGATACTATAAAGCATCACCTCTCGGGGCTTGATTTGGAGGTAGGCACTCAAGAGGGCATCCAGTTCCTCGTCGGTCGTATTGTCAAAGCGCTTGCCGTCAAACTCGCCACGCAGCATGATGGTCTGCACCACGCACTGGCCATTGAAGCGCTTGAGGTCGGCAATGACACCTTCGGGGAGACAATTGGGCGAAACCGGGCGGTTAATGGCAATAAAGGTGCGGGGAATGGCACTGTCGAGCTTGAGGATATTGTTGTCCACCTTGAGCAGGGCTTCCACCACCTGGGGCTTGCTGGCCATGGTCGAATTGCTGAGGACCGAAACCTTAGCATTGGGGAAATACTCGGTGCGCAGGCGCAGGACGTCCTCGACCACCTTCTTGAACTCGGGGTGCAATGTGGGCTCTCCGTTACCCGAGAAGGTGATGACATCGAGCGTTTGGCCCTCCTGCTTCATCTCCTCGAGTTTGTGCTTGAGCTGTTTTTTGACAGCTTCCCGTGAGGGTACACCGTCCTTGCCCGGTCCCTGAGCGTTGAATCCCGCCTCGCAATAGAGACAGTCAAACGAACAGATTTTGCCGTCGTTGGGCATGAGGTTGATACCAAGTGACATTCCCAACCTGCGGCTGTGAATGGGACCATATATCGTCGAATGGAAAAGTACTGTTTGCATGATCTATATTAGTTTTAAGTATTGTTACCGTAATTACACATTATTATATATAATCAAACAAGATTCATCTGTTGCAGGATGTCGGTGACATCGATATGGGAGAGGGTGCGGCGCTGTTGCAAGGCATCGGCAAAGGCATCCATCGCCTCTCTCACCTGGGAGTTGCTGAATAGGCGCATCATGTTGTCAAACGCCTCGTCAAAGATGGGCTCCACCTCATCGCGTTCCAGGTTGCAATAGTCACGACCGTCCTCGTAGGCCGCGTTGAACAACTCATCGCGCAGCTTGTTGTCCACCTTGTCATTGTCAAGCACCATACGGCGGCACAGGGCATTGGCAACCGCCAGCCCCACCGAGATACGGTAATGCCCCAGGATATATTTCCATGCTCCGCGAGGCGACAATCGGGGATTGCCCGCGAAGAAGAACTCCGGCGTGAACTGGATACACCCGGGTCCCTCGGCGTCAAGCGTGATGGACGTGAAGAGGTTATCGGCCTCGAGCACAGCAAGACCGAGTGCCATGCCTGCCACGCCATAACTCTTGTCGAGTTCATCACGATATTTCATTTCTCTTTTTTCTGCCATAGCATTTTTATTTGCGGCCAAAGTCGGCTGGAATCTCGCCCCACTCGCTAGTCTTCCACTTGAGCAAGGCATTACGCCACGTGTGGGTGGCCAACCAGCGCTCGGCACGGCCGATGATTACAAACAGGGACGCATTGGCATCGGTACGCGCCAATTTGGTGCGGCACTGTTTGGCCCTGATCCATGACAACGCCGTCTTGCTGTCACTATAGATAGCGGTGTGGTCATTGCCCTGGTTGTGAAACAGCGCGAGCGCATGCACGATGGCAAGAAACTCTCCAATGTTGTTGGTCGCATCGGGGAATGGCCCCTGGTGGAACAACTCCACGCCGGTGGGTACGTCCACACCTCGGTATTCCATCAAGCCTGGATTGCCGGCACAAGCGCCGTCAACGGCGATGCTGTCGCGCACGATGTCGGGAATGGCCTCATAGTTGACAAACTCCTGCGGCGCACGGGCTATCGCCCTGAGGATATCCATCTCGCCCGGGTCGTTGCGGAAGGCTTCGACCGCTTCTTGCTGAGAATTAAACGCCTTGTAGCGGGCACCAGGAAACCCGTTGACTCGCAACTCACATTCTGCCCATGAGTCACAGATGCCAGGTTCGGTCCCCTGCCACACCACATACCACTTGCGCTTGTCACTTGCCATAAAACATCTCTCTCAAAGAGCGACAAAGATACATTATTTTTCTGAAAACGGCAAATCCTGGCCGAGAAGGGCCGCAAGGCGACGTGCCGTGCGACACGTGGCGGCTGCGGTTTCGATATCGGTGGAGTCAAATTGAATCTGAGACTGGCTATAATAGGGAGAACGGGCTTGAAGTTCCTTTTCTACCAGAGGCAGAACGGCCTCATCGGGAAGGTTGACAATTTTGGGACGCTTGGCTTTCTGCTCAGGCAGCAGCAGGCGGGCCGTGATGCAATCGGGGCTGGTGGTGAGCCAGACGGTAATGCCGGCCTGGTTCATGAGGGCCATATGGTCACCATGGCAGGGGGTGCCGCCACCGCAACTGACAACGACATCCTGCATTACGGCAACTTCCCTCAGCGCCTCGGTTTCCAGTTCACGGAAACGGTTTTCGCCCATTTCATCGAAGATTCTGACGATTGACATGCCCTGCCGCGCCTCGATAAAGTCATCGAGGTCGATGAAACGGCACTGCATCTGCCGCGCCAGGACCTCGCCCAGCGTGGTCTTGCCACAGCCCATATAACCGATCAGGAAAACAGGTTTCATCACAACCATCCCGCGCTGCGGTACCAGGCAATGGCCTCACGGATGCCCTCCCGCAATGAGTACTTGGGCATGAAATGGAAATCGCACTGCGCCTCGCTGGTGTCACACAACCAGTTGCGCTGCTTGAGGATTTTGAACTTGTCTCGGTTGAGGGTACTGGCCTTCATGGTCACCTTGCCGACCCACTCGGCGATGTTGCACACTTGCTTGACCAGCCACAACGGGCATGTGACGGGAATCACAAACTTCTTCCCTAACTCTTCACAGACAATCTTGCGGAACTCCTGCTGGGTATAGGCCTTGTTCTCGCTGATGAAATAAGCCTTGCGCAAGGGCCCCTTTTCCAGGGCATCCATGACACCGGTCACAAGGTCCTTGACATAGATAAAGGTCAGCATCTGCTTCTCAAAGCCCACGCTGAAGTCAAAGCCTCGCTTGATGCTCTTGATCATCAGGTAATAGTCTCGCTCACGAGGTCCATAGACGCCTGTGCAGCGGAAGATGGTATAGGGGAAACCCTCCACGCTCTGCAGGTAGGTCTCGGCCTTGAGTTTGGACACGCCGTAGAAGGTATTGGGCAGGGGGACATCCGTCGGCCTGATGGGACTATAGGTCTTCTCGTCGCCGGGGCCCATGACGCTCAGGCTGCTCATCATCAGGAACACTTCAGGCTTCAGTTCAGTCGCTTGCAGGGCATCTACCAGCGCGCGCAGGTAACCATAATTCACCCGCTCAAAATCCAGATAGTTGGTGCTCTTGGTCACACCCAGGTTATGGACGATGTAGTCCCACTTGCCCCACTCGCCGGCATGGTCGCGCAGGGTATCTTCCAGGCGGTCCTGGTCGGTATAATCCAGTTCGATGAAATGGATGCGCTCGTCTTTCAGGAACTCACGGCTCGTGGTGGAACGCACAGCGGCCCAGGTGTCATAGCCTCGCTTGAGCGCCTCCTCGACAAGGAATCCGCCGATGAAACCGCCCGCTCCGGTAATGAGAATGCTTTTCATTGATTGGTTTCTTCTGTTTTGTGCTTCGCCTGACGCGCCAGAGCCAACTTGGTGCCCTTGGTCTTGTGCTTGGCGTTGAACTCAACCGCCTCGATCACGTGCTGGACGATATATTCGGGCGAAATGTTCTTCAGGCAACGGTAATCGCCAAATTTGCACTGCTTGTCACCGTTGATGGAACACGGACGGCAGTCCATATCGAGTTGGATGTCATCTTCCATGATCTGGTTATAGCCCAAATATCCGCAAGCCGGAGAAGTCGGGCCCCAGATGGTCATCGCCTGCAGATCAACCAGCGAGGCGAGGTGCATATTGGCCGACTCCATGGTAAGCATCAGGTCACACTTGGCGAACAAGGCATACTCATCGATGAACTTGTGCTTGACCTCGGCTATCGAGATGACATTCTTGTATTTGCGGGCAATGCCACGCAGGGCAATCTTCTCGGATTTGCCGCCACCCATGAGGAATATCCAGTAGTTCTCACGCTTGGCCAACTCGGCAATCACCTTTTCCATCAGGTCAAGGGGATAGGCCTTGTTGGCGTGGGACGAGAACGGCGAGATAGCAATCCAGCGCTGACCTTCTTCCTTCTCCAGCACGATGGGGCTCTCGGGCCAGTCACGGCCATCATACAGATGCGTGAAATTATCGGGAGCCTCGAAGCCCAACTGCTTGAACACGTTGCGGTAACGGTCATGAATGGGGGTCAAAGGCTCATTGGTCCTGTGATTGACCAGGGCACGGCGCTTGGGCTTTTCTCTGTCAAGACGCGCTATCTTTGCTCCTCTTGCCCTCATATAGGCATCAATGATCCACGTGCCGCTCACGTTGTGCAGGTCAGCGACGGCATCAATGTCATAGAGCTTGTACAACTGCGAAGCCAACTTCAGCAAGCCGAAGAGTCCGCTGTGATGCTCCTTGACATCAAAGTCCACCACCTTCAGGTTAGCAGGACGGTCATGGAACATCGTGGCTGGCCACATCTTGGTGAGCATGATGAAGCGGGTGTCAGGATTGGCTTTGCACACGGGATACAAAACCGGGATGGTCATCGCCACGTTGCCAAGCACCGACAGACGCATGACAAGCACGTTACGCATGGGTTTCTTTTGAGTAGCCATATAGCGCAGAATTGGGTTTTTGCTGTTATTCGTTGTGCAAAGTTATAAAATATTAGCGAGATACACAAATAATTGACAATTAATCACCGAGAGCCGCTATTACACGCTCTACTACCAGGTCAGGCTTGATGCCCGTCAAGCAGCGGTAATCCCCGAAACGGCATTCCCGCTCGCCATAGATGGAACACGGGCGACACTCCAGGTCGAGCTGGATGTCGATGGACGCGTCTTGCCCATAACCCAGGAAACCGCAAGCAGGTGCAGTAGCGCCCCATATCGTGATGCTTTTCAAGCCCACCAATGAGGCCAAATGCATGTTGGCGGAATCCATCGTGAGCATGACGTCGCACTTGGACAGCAAGGCATATTCGTCGGTGAAACCGTGCTTAATCTCGGCCATCGAGATGACACGTTCATTCTTGCGGGCAATGCCACGCAGGGCGATTTTCTCGGTCTTGCCGCCTCCCATGAGGAAAATCCAGTAATTCTCTCGCTTGCTGAGTTGGGCAATGACCTCTTCCATGAGCTTTAACGGATAGACTTTGCCCTCATGAGCCGAGAATGGCGAGATGGCGATCCAGCGCTGTCCAGGTTCCTTCTCCAGTACGATGGGGCTCACGGGCAAGGGCTTGCCGTCAAACAAGCGGGTAAAGTTATCCGGGGCCTCAATTCCCAACTGCTGGAATACCTGGCGATAGCGGTCAATGGTGGGGGTAACGGGTTCACTGGACTTGTGGGAAACCAGAGCCTTGCGGCGACCGCGTTGCTTGTCGAGACGCACCACGGGGATACCACACAATTTCAACCAGGCACCGATTACCCAGGTGCGCATCACGCTATGCAGGTCGGCTACAGCATCGATATCATACTGCCGACGCAGCGATGAAGCGAGCCTGATCAAGCCCAACAATCCCTTATACTCCTTATTGACGTCGATGCCCACCACCATCAGGTTGTCAGGACGGTCATGAAACATCGAGGCCGGCCAGCCCTTGGTGAGCATGACAAAACGTATTCCGGGATTTGCCCTGCACACGGGATACAGCACGGGAATGGTCATCGCCACATCGCCAAGTGCCGACAAGCGCATGACGAGCACGTTACGGTAGCCAGAATCACTTTTTGCCATACAGGACAGGATTGGTCTCAGGGTCGTTATACATCTTCATCTGCCTGTAAACCTTCATGAACTTGCGGCCGGCAGCGATGTCGTCGAGCAATTGGTCGATAGCGGTGGTGAGGTCCACGCGCTGCTCGAGCAGGACATTGAGTTTGGCCTGGCATTTGGCAATGTGGGCGGCATCGGCGTCACTGCGCTCGGTCTGCTCACGCATGTGCCAAATCTTGAGCGCGAGAATCGACAAGCGGTCAATGGCCCAAGCGGGACTCTCGGTGTTGATGGTCGCACCGGGCTGGACGCTCACGCCTGCATACTGCTGGCGGAAGTAGGTGTCAATCTCCTCGACAAGGTCTGTGCGGTCCTGGTTGCTGCGGTCAATGCGGCGCTTGAGGGCCAAGGCCTCGACGGGGTCAATCGCTTCGTCACGGATGATGTCTTCAAGATGCCATTGCACGGCGTCAATCCAGTTCTTGCGGGCAAGGCTGTTTTCAATGCCGTCCTTATAGGGATTGTTGAACACGGCATCGACATCGTCGGTGACATGATAAAGTTTCACCGTCTGGTCAAATATCTCATTACATTTTTCTGCAAAAGTCATCATCGTTTCAGTTATTTAATTATCAGTTTTATTCTGTCACTCGTTCGCCCTTGAGCGTTGCGCTTGATGCGCTCAACACACGACACATCACCTTGTCACCGGGTTTCTCGCCGTTAGCGGGAAAGACGATGACCTTGTTCTGCTGGGTGCGGCCGAACATATCTTCTTTGCTTCGCTTGCTATACCCCTCGACCAGCACCTCAAAGGTCTTGCCCACATCCTTGCGGTTGCTGCACAGCGACAACTCGTTCTGCAGTGCAATCATGCGGTTAAGGCGGTCGATTTTCACATCTTCGGGGACATTATCGGGCAGGTTCTTGGCAGCGAAGGTGCCCGGACGCTCGCTATACTTGAACATGAAGGCCGAGTCAAAGCCCACCTCGCGCATCAGCGACAACGTCTCCTGGAAATCCTCCTCGGTCTCGTCGTGGAAACCCGTGAACATGTCCGTCGAAATGCCGCAGTCTGGCATGGCAGCGCGGATGCGGCCAATACGGTCCAGATACCACTCGCGGGTGTATTTACGGTTCATCAGTTTCAGCACCTTGTTGCTTCCACTCTGCACGGGCAGATGGATATGGTTGCAGATGTTGGCATGACTGGCCATCGTGTCGATGATGGCGTCGCTCAGGTCCTCGGGGTTGCTCGTGGTGAAGCGCACACGCATCTCGGGCGCGGCCTCGGCAACCATCGCCAGCAATCGGGCCAGGTCAACGGGCTCGCTACCGTCAGCGGGCTTGTACAGGTAGGAATTGACGTTCTGACCCAGCAAGGTCACCTCCATGAAACCGCGTTCCTGCAGGTCATGCAATTCATTAAGGATGCTCTGCGGCTCACGGCTGCGCTCGCGGCCACGGGTATAAGGCACGATGCAGTAAGTGCAGAAGTTGTTGCATCCTCTCATGATACTGATAAAGCCGCTCACCTTGCTTCCAGCCACTCGCGACGGGATGATGTCGCGGTAGGTCTCGGTAGCGGACAACTCGGTATTGATGGCCTTCTCGCCGTTTTCAGCCAGGCCAATGAGGGAGGGCAGTTCAAGATAAGCGTCGGGGCCAGCCACCACATCCACACTATACTCCTTGATAAGCACCTCTTTCATCCGCTCGGCCATACAGCCGATGATGCCGATGATGAGGCGTCTCGCGCGCTTGTGGCGATAGGCGTTCAACTGGTTGAGGCGCGAGAAAATCTTCTGCTCGGCATTGTCTCTCACCGAGCATGTATTGATGAAAATCGCATCAGCCTCATCAATCGCTTCACACGTCTCGTAGCCTGCCATCTTCATCACCGTGGCCACCACCTCGCTGTCTGCCACATTCATCTGGCAGCCGTAGGTCTCGAGCAGGAGCCGCTTGGTGGCATCGCCCTGACCGTCATATCTCAATTTCATTGCCATAATGTTGTATATAATTGGTGCAAAGGTACACAAAATCCCACACTCTTACAAAAACGATATCCAACTCATCATCACACAAATCAAAACACAAGATATTCAACAACGATGGCATGTCTCATCACACAGCACGCCATCAATAATATAAACCCTAACGCCTAAATAGATGAAGAAAACAAAGTCAGCTTTTGGCAAAGACATAAAAAAGGGCGCAGATCTGTCGCTCTGTAGAAAGAAAAATGAGGATAAAAAACCATGATTTAGCAGCATTGAAATATATTCAATCACGCCAAATGTGTTCAAATAACTACGATTTGGCGAAATTGAAATCAAAAATTTTGCTCATTTACAGAATAATAACTATATTTGCGGCAATTAAAACAACTACAATTATGGAGAAATTCATTGGACGCAAAAAGGAAATAGAACGATTACTGAGTTGCTACCAGTCTAACCGGTCAGAATTTGCCATTTTGTATGGTCGCCGCCGGGTTGGAAAAACATTTCTTGTAAATCACACCTTCAAAGGCAAATTTGCGTTCTATTTTACAGGATTGCACAACTCCCCACACTCTCGACAATTGGAGAAATTCGCCGAAGCGATACAAGAATTCGGATCTTTGCCCATAAGGCCTAAGTTAGGTAATTGGTATGAAGCCTTCGATTCACTGAAAGCTATTTTGAGATCGAGCAAAAGCAGTCGCAAAAAAGTGATTTTTCTTGACGAAATGCCGTGGATGAGTACCCGCAACTCCAATTTTGTATCTGCACTAGAGGATTTTTGGAACACGTGGGCTGCTTTGCGCGATGACATTCTCTTGATTGCCACTGGTTCTGCAACATCATGGATGGTGGACCATTTATTAAGGAACAAAGGTGGATTATATAACCGGATCACCTGCAAAATCTATCTGCGTCAATTTAATTTACATGAATGCGAGGAATACCTGCGTGCCCACCGATGCCATTGGGACCGTTATGCTATCACTCAGTATTATATGCATCTGGGTGGTGTGCCTTTTTATATGAGTCTGCTATCATACGATAAAACCCTTGAAGAGAATATCGACGAGTTGTTTTTTGACAATCAAGCCAAATTGGCACGGGAATTCTACGACCTGTATGATGCACAATTCAACGATGCAGGGCGATATACCGAACTGGTCAAAGCCCTGGTTGAGCATCGCGAAGGCATGACGAGACAAGAGATAACAGAGGCTGTCTCTCTGAGCGGGGGAGGCTTGTCGGTCATGCTTGAAAACCTCGAACGTAATGACTTGATTACAAGCTACACACAATATGGGAACAAACGGAAAGGAACGCTTTACCGTGTTACGGATTTCTTCACTCTTTTCTATTTGAAATATGTCAATGGAGTTCGCCATCGCCAGTCAAGGTATTGGCTCGCCAAGTCCGCAACACCATCGGTGATGGCTTGGCGCGGGTTAACCTTTGAACTCGTATGCCTGCTTCACATTGACCAAATCAATCAGGCCCTGGGCATCATGGGTATGTTGACTTCAGAGAGTTGCTGGCGAAGTTCACAACCACAAGAAGTGGACAACTCAGGGAAACAAAAGAAAGCCCAAATAGATATGATTATCGATAGATCTGACCGGATTATTCATCTATGCGAGATGAAATTTTCCAATGAGAAATATATTATCACAAAGGAATATGAGGAACGTTTGCGGGACAAAATGACTATCTTCAGGCAAGAAACCAAAACCACCAAGATGCTCAACTTGACTTTTGTTACCACACATGGGGTCGCAAAGGGCGTCCATGCCGGAATCGTGCAATCACAAGTTACCATTGATGATTTATTCGATCCGATAAAACGCTAAAAATAGAGGATATATCATGCTTTTCAAAAAACTTACATTATCTTTGTGAATTGTTTCTAAGGTAAAATAGATGAAGACGGATTTAAAGACCAATATCAAGTTTTTTCAGGTTTCGAGTCGCTATTATCGTCCTGAAAATGAGATTGAACTCGCATCTCTCACACGATACGAGAAAGTGCCTGCCACAGTCATGGAAAGTGCCGAGGAGGGTGCCCAAGAGGCAGCACTCGATGTGGCTAACTTCATCAATGAGTGCGTCGAGAGGCAAGGTAGATGCGTGATTGGATTCGGCGCAGGACGGTATGTGCTGCAAGTCTATGACGAACTCGTGAAACTCTATTTCGCCGACAAGGTAAGTTTCGCCGATGTAGTCGCCTTCAACCTGAGCGAACTGGGCATGACCGAAGACGAGTCGCTGAGCCTGAATAAACTCATCCACGAACACTTGTATGCCAAGGTGGATATCGAGCCCGACCGCATCCACACCCTTAACCGACTGACAGCCACCGAGAATGTCCATCGGCAATGCAAAGCCTACGAGCGCGAAATCCTCGATGCCGGAGGGCTTGACCTGGTCATTTGTGACCTGAATACCGACGGCTCTATCGCCTATAACGAACCTGGGTCGGCACGCAATAGCGCCTGCCGCCTGATGTTGCTAGGCAATGAGGCACGAAAGCGCGTGGCCGAGGCCTTCAAGAGCGACACGGCGCCCAAGACAGCGGTCACATTGGGCATCGCCAACATACTCAGCGCCAGCAAAATCATCTGCGTGGCATGGGAGGAAGATTCGGCGGCCGCCCTGTTCAACACCATCGAGGGCAAGATGACTGACCTCGTACCCGCCTCTTTCCTGCAAGTCCATGATGATGTCCGAATCTATACCGACCTCGATGCCGCATCCCGCCTCACGCGCATCAGTTACCCGTGGAAGGTCACTTCATGTGAATGGAACGACCACCTCATCCGCCGCGCCATCGTCTGGTTGTGCGAGCAGACAGGCAAGCCGGTGCTCAAACTCACCAACGAGGATTATAACGACTATGGACTGAGCGAACTGGTGGCGCTTTATGACTCCGCATACAATGTCAATATAAAGATTTTCAACGACTTGCAGCACACCATCACTGGATGGCCCGGCGGCAAGCCCAATGCCGACGACACCTACCGCCCCGAGCGCGAGACACCCTACCCCAAGCGTGTGCTCATCTTCAGCCCCCATCCCGACGATGTCGCGGTATCGATGGGCGGCACCGTTCGGCGCCTGGTGCAGCAGGGGCATGACGTGAGTATCGCGTTCCAGACCGATGGAGACGTTGCCGTGAGCGACGATGACATGATGTGCACTATCCTGCTGGCCGACCGCTTGTCCAAGCACTTCGAAGGTCAGAGTTTCAAGTTCATCGAGGACATGCTGGCCAAAATCATCGGGGGAACGACAACCGCCGATGACAATGACAACCTGCGTTACTTCAAGGGTTCCATCCTCTTGAGCGAGGCCATGATGGCCTGCCGGCAGATGGGTGTTCCCAGAAAAAACCTCCATGACTTGAGGATGCCATTCTACGTCAATGACCCGCACGGTCAGGGGAAAATCACCGAGGCCGACGTCAAAGTGATCCAGGATCTGATCTCTCAGATCAAGCCTCACCAGATTTTCTTTGACAACGACCTGGTGGACCCCAACGGCACCCACGTGCGCGCCACGAGCGCCGTGATGCATGCCTTAGAGAACCTGAAAGGCGAGGATTTCATGCGTGACTGCCGCGTGTGGATGTACCGCGGACAATGGGGACAGTGGGATGTCGATCAAGTGGAAATGGCGGTGCCCATGAGCCCCGAAGAATTTGGCGACAAGCGCGACGCAATCCTCAAGTTCCACTCTCAGATCCACGACGCGCCTTTCCGCTCCAGCGCCGACGGCAAACTCTCCTGGCAGCGGTCCATCGACCGCAACCGCGATTTAGCCGAGAAGTACCAGCAACTGGGACTTGCCACCTACGAGGCCATCGAAGCCTTCGTACAATACCGTTTCCATAGTTAATTTGCGCTAGTTCAGTTACCTGTCACCGCCCGCGGCAGCGTCATGTACTCGGGGGCAAGGCTGATACTGTACTCCTCTCCTCGGGAGCCTGAAATCATGTACTGCCTAGCCAATTCCTTGTCTGTAACAACGTTACGGATACAGCGGTTAGCCCTGGAAATCGCCTGGTTGAGGGCATCGCTGAGCGGATTGCACAAGTTGTTAACCGACTCTTCCACCCTTGCTTCGTTGGCACCGGGTTTCACCATGCTGTAGATATCAATAATCTCGTTGCGATAGGCATCAATGTTCTTGAGAACGATGCCGTTACCCGACTGCATGCGGTGCTTCATGAACAGGATATAGATTGTGCGGCTCATGGCAGGCATCTTGATTTCCATCTCATCATACTCTGGCAACACGATTTTCATGTCACCATTGACCAGCACGTGTCCAGGATTAGCGCTTAATAGCACTTTACCTTGAAGCATGGTAGCCATCAACTGCTGAGGATCCTGCTGATACTTGGCGATAAAAGCGACAATGCGGGCCCTGAGATCCCTGACGTCACGTTCATATTCCGACTCAATCCTCCTGAACTCCTGGACTTCCTCGGCCTCGAGGTCAATCGTTTCAGGTTCATGGCTGTAGTGTGCGTCTTCATTCCACGATTCAACACTCGGCGACGCCTCGCCGAAAGACTCACACGAGTCCTCATCCGCTAGAATAAAGCCCTCCTCAGCATCCCTGCTGATGCGTTTTTCGCATCTGCGCTTTTCCCTATTAATGATTCCCTTATCATGGTACTGCGTGCGCAGTTTCCTGCTCAATTTCTTGAGACGTTTGCCGAGGGACGGCTTTTCTTCACTGGCTTCACTGGCTCCTGATTGGGGAAGTGGCATGTCCAGTTTCTGGATGGGCTCCTCGAGTTCGACACGGGTATGGTCCTGTGCCATGTAGCCATAGTCCAGTTCGAAGTCCCTGAATACATTGCCTAACGGGGTTGAGGACGTTGATGTCCCCCACTTGCCATGGGGCGGCTCGTTTCGGTCGCTGTAGTCCTCCTCTTTGATGATGACATCGCCTTCGCTGTCATCCATCACATCCTGGAGGCAGTCGCTGAATGCATGCACCGCAGCCAACAACGAGTAACTATTGCTGTGGCCGTACCTGTTCAGATGCAGCTGCACAGTGGCATTCTTGCCAATGTTGCCTACGTTGAAGCGGCGCGCCACGATAAGGGTGTAGTCGATTTCCCAGGTTGGAACCCATTCCAGCGAGAGCGGTCTAATCATGGGTTCTATCATTGAGGCGAACCATCTCAGGTTACCCGTCTGCTTCGGGTTGCCGCAGACGTAAATGATACCATATTTCAGGTCTTGAGTAATAATTGCTGACATAATGAGGCGGAATTGAGTTAATACAAAAAACTCAGCAAAAACCATGCCAACGGCAAGGGCTTAATGGGAAGCGCACTATGCGGGGAGTTATCCCCGCATAGCTCACGCTCGATTTCAGGCAATGGAATACTTCCTTATTTGCCTCTTTACGCTGATGTGCTTGGCATCAGGATACTTTTTTCTCGCCAAATAGTGGGCATACAGCCTGATGCAACTGAAGCTCTCAATCTGGACTATCTTGCCATCGACCTCTACATCATAGGTGTAGATCGTCGGCAACGGCATCTGGGTCGTACCATTCCCGGCCCACCATTCCTGCAACAATTCCTTGATAGTTTTTCTCATTTCTCAACTTGTTTTGGAATCGAATCGCAGTTAATCCGCAAAGAAATCCTTCTGGTTGGCACTCTTGATGTTCTCCATGCGCTCATCTTCATCCATGTCTGCAGTCATGATTTTTGCGAGCTTTTCAGTCCAGCGGTGACGTGCCTTGCGCTCCTTGGCAAACATCGCATGGGTAGCCCGAGGAGTCTTGTCAAATTGCAGACTGTGCTCAATGTGAAGCGAATAGGCCACCTGCTCGACATCATGGTCTGCACCGATGTAGGTAAACTGCCAGCCCTGCTCCTTATAGCTGTCGATAAGCGACTTGATGGCAGCAAGCGAGAACTCGGTGGACGCATTCTCATAGCCGTCGGTGATGATAGTCACCAGCGCCAGCGAATCGGGCACCTGGCTCTTCAGCGCATGGACACGCGTAATCGTCGTTCCCACGGCATCATACAGCGGTGTCATGCAGCACGGGCGGTAATCCTTGTCAGTGAGGGTTCTGGCTTCGGCAACAGGCACGTTGTCATAGATCAGCTTCTGTTCACAGCCGCAGAAGGCCACCAATGTCACCAGATGCTGCTGTTCGGGGTTCTTTTCCTGGGCACTCTTGATACTGCCGATGGTCTCATTCACGCCATCGACCGCTTGACGGGCAATGCTCGACATCGAGCCGCTCTTGTCAAGGATAATCACATTGTAAACGGTAACTTGATGAGTTTTCATATCATTAAACTGAATTAAGAGGGTGAATAAATGCTTCTTTTCGGGGCTTCTTTCCCGATGACACCGCAAAATTACACCACTTTCCCCCACCCCTCATTTTCCTGCAACCTTGCAGTTTTTCTCACCCCCTCATCCCACCACATCCACCCCGTTTCCTCCGTTTTCCCGAAAAAACCTTGAAATTAGGTGGCTATCGCAAAAAATCTGAAATCTGAAAACTGAAAACTGAAAACTTTTTATTACCTTTGTAGGTTAAATGATTCTTAACCGCAATAATGAAAGTTAAAATCCATCATGAGGGCGAGAATATCCTGTTGATACTATTCTTGATTATAGTGGCAACAGGAGCAATGGCTTACAAGTTCTTTGACTATAAGCCAGTGGCATGGTGCTTGATTGCACTCATGGCCATACTATTCCTGCTGGTACTGAACTTCTTCAGGCTGCCACGACGCCATTTCAAGGGCGACAACAGCGACGGCACCGCAGTGGTGTCGAGTGTTGACGGCACGGTCGTCGCGCTCGAGGAGGTCTATGAGGATGAGTACCTGCACCGCAACGTCATCCAGCTGTCGGTATTCATGACCGTGTTCAACGTTCATGCCAACTGGGTCCCCGTCAAGGGCGAAGTGACTTACTACAAGCACCATTCAGGGCGCTTCCTCGCCGCCAACTTGCCCAAATCGAGCAGCGACAACGAGCGCTCGTCGATCGTGATACGCACTACCACAGGCGAGGAAATCCTCGTCCGCCAGATTGCAGGAGCCATCGCACGCCGCATCGTGACCTACGTCGAACAAGGCGAGACCGTCGATGTAAATGACTTCATCGGCTTTATCAAATTCGGCTCCCGCGTGGACATTTTCCTGCCGCTGGATACCGAAATCAAAGTCAAACTGGGCGACCGCACCTGGGGCGGAGAAACCCTTGTAGCCCGTCTTAATAACAAGAACAAACAATCATGAACGCAATTCGCAACAACATACCCAATGCCATCACCTCGCTGAACCTGCTGTTCGGCTGCTTGGCCTGCATAGCAGCGTTCAAGTGCTTCGACACAATGTGCGGCACAGGGCTTCAGGGATATGAATGGGCCTTCATACTCATTGGACTGGCAGCTGTGGCCGACTTTTTCGACGGTCTAGTGGCACGGGCACTCCACGCCGTGAGCAACATCGGTGCCGAGTTGGACTCCCTGGCCGACCTGGTGAGTTTCGGCTTGGCTCCCGCTATGGTGCTCTATAACATCATGATCCATCAGGGTGCAGGCCACTGGGCACTGGTGACACTGCTGCTGCCCGTGTTCGGAGCCCTCAGGCTTGCCCGTTATAACGTCGATCCCAACCAGGGCACAGTCTTCACGGGCCTGCCCATCCCCGCCAACGCCATCTTCTGGATCGGCTTCACATCATGGTATGCCACCCACAGCCTCCAGCTATGGGCCGTGTTGATTCTCATTGTCGTCCTGTCACTGTTGATGGTGTGCAACCTGCGCATGTTCTCGTTGAAGATGCACAACCTCTCGTCACTCAAGCAGAATTGGGCACAATATTTGCAGATCATTGCCACAGTAGCCTTTGTCGTGATAATGGGCTTGCCAGGCTTGGCCGCCACCATAGCCCTCTACGTGCTGCTGTCCATCATTAAAAGAGAAAAATAAATGAGTTTTCTGTTATTCATACTGCTCGTCCTTTTCCTGATGGTAGGGATTCCCCTGCTCCGGGGATGGCTCTACATGCAGAACCTGCGCCGCCGCGTCAACGAATCCTTCCGCGGACGCCAACAGCATGAGCGTCCCAGGCGCGAACGCTATGAGGAAGACGAAGAGTACACCGAAACCGGCGAACGCAAAATCTTCACCAGCAACGAGGGCGAATATGCCGACTTCGAAGAAGTCAGCGGCACCGTCATCGAGGAAACCACCTCAACCGACGGCACCCGCACCATCATCGAAGAACAAATTACCGACGCCGAATACGAAGAAATCAAAGACTAAAACAATCGACAACTAACGACAGCATGCTCTGAAGAATCTGATTCCAGAAATCTCAGAGCATGCTGTCGTTTATACAGGTAACCGTTGGTTACAGTTTCAGGTCTTCTTCGTTTTTGGGTTGAGGGGGGTAGTCGATGGTGTAATGGAGGCCGCGGGATTCCTTGCGGTCTTTGGCCTGGCGGGTGATGAGGTAGGCCACGTTGATGATGTTGCGCAACTCGCAGATGCGACGCGATACCTTGCTGGTCTTGAACAACTTCTCGGTCTCCTCGTAAAGGATGTCCAGGCGGTTCCATGCACGGTCAAGGCGCAGGTTGCTGCGCACGATGCCGACGTAGGTCGCCATGATTTCGCCCACCTCTTTCTCACTCTGGCTGATGAGCACCATCTCCTCAGGATGCGTCGTGCCGGCGTCGTCCCACGCGGGGATATCCTCACGATAGGAATACTCGTTGAGGTGCTCGATCGCATGCTTTGCTGCCGCGTCGGCATACACAACCGCCTCGATGAGAGAATTGCTCGCCAAACGGTTTCCGCCATGCAGCCCAGTGCATGAGCATTCACCCACTGCATACAGGCGCTTGATGCTCGAACAAGCGTTCAAATCGACCTTGATACCGCCACACAGGTAGTGAGCAGCAGGCACAACAGGGATGTACTCCTTGGTGATATCAATGCCCAAATCCAGGCAATGCTTATAGATGTTGGGGAAATGGTGCTTGGTCTCCTCGGGGTCTTTGTGAGTCACGTCAAGATAGACGTGGTCCTCGCCTCGCTGCTTCATCTCGTTATCGATGGCACGCGCGACGACATCACGCGGAGCCAATGACAGGCGCGGATCATACTTCTGCATAAATTCCTCGCCACCCAGGTTGCGTAACACACCGCCGTAACCACGCATGGCCTCAGTAATCAAGAAAGCGGGGCGGTCTCCGGGGTGATACAATGCCGTGGGGTGGAACTGCACGAACTCCATATCCTGTACCGTACCCTTGGCACGATAAACCATAGCGATACCGTCACCGGTAGCCACCAGCGGGTTGGTCGTGGTGCGGTAAACCGAGCCGATGCCACCCGTGGCCATCAACGTCACACGAGACAGGAATGTGTCCACCTCACCCGTTTCCTGGTTGAGGACATAGGCGCCATAGCACTCGATGCCAGGCGTGCGGCGTGTCACGATTTTACCCAGATGGTGCTGGGTGAGAATCTCCACTGCAAAGTGATTTTCATAGACGTCGATTCTGGGATTGGCCTTGATGGTCTCGATGAGCGATGCCTGTATCTCATGGCCCGTGTTATCGGCATGGTGCAGGATGCGGAACTCGCTGTGTCCGCCCTCGCGATGCAGGTCAAACTCGCCCTTCTCGTTCTTGTCAAAATCCACGCCCCATCCTAGCAGTTCCTGAATCTGGGAAGGAGCCTCAGTAACGACCTTCTTCACAGCCTCGGGGTCGCTGAGCCAGTCGCCAGCCACCATGGTGTCGTGAATGTGCTTGTCGAAGTTATCTACCTCGAGGTTGGTCACCGTAGCGACACCACCTTGGGCTAGGTCAGTGTTGGCTTCTTCCATCTGGGACTTGCACACCAGAGCCACAGTTCCCGTCTTTGCCACTTTGAGGGCAAAACTCATACCGGCCACACCTGAACCGATGATGAGGTAATCATATTTTCGTACCATATCTATTGTCAGTTTTTCAGTTGTCAGTTGGTCTTGAGAATCCAGAATATCCAGAGTATCTGGAACTTACTCCTTCTCACCGTAGAGGAGGTCTCCGCAGTCACCCAAGCCGGGCACGATGTAACTGTGCTCATTGAGTTCGTTGTCAATGTCACAGGTCCACAGCGTAGTCTTGTCCTCGGGCAGATGCTGACGCACCACTTCAATGGCCTTGGGCGTAGCCACAACACTGGCCACATGGATTTGGGCAGGATGGCCCTTAGTCACCAGTGCCTGGTAAGCCAATTCCATCGACGAGCCAGTAGCGAGCATCGGGTCAACGATGACCAGCGTCTTGTTGTCCAAGCGGGGGCTAGCGATATACTCAATGTGGACAACAAAGTCGTCAGTCTTGGGGAAATACTTCCTGTAAGCCGAAACAAAGGCATTCTCGGCGCCGTCAAAGTAAGTCAAGAAGCCCTCGTGAAAAGGCAGTCCAGCACGCAGCAGGGTGGCGAGTACCACATTGTCATTCAGCACATTGCACTGCTTCACACCCAACGGTGTCTCGATGCCCACGGTCTTATACTCCAGTTTCTTGGAAATCTCGTAAGCCATAATCTGGCCCAAGCGTTGGATGTTGGCGCGGAAGCGCAGGCGCTCCTGCTGTAACCCTTTGTTGCGTATTTCGCTCATGAACTGACCCACAAGCGAGTTGTGTTCACACAAGTTGATGATATCCATTTGATCTATAGTTTATTAGTTAAATATTCTTTCAGAATGCGCTTCGCGTTGCTGCGGTCCAGCGTCAGCTGGTGCTTGAGTTCCTCAAGGCCACACATCTTGAACTCCAGGCGCAGGAAGCTGATAAATTCCAAGGTGATGTCCTTTCCATAGATGTCGCCCTCAAAGTCAAACAGGTTTACCTCTATGCTCAACCGGTTTCCGTTGTCCAACGTGGGACGCTTGCCGATGTTGGCCATGCCTTGCAGGCATTGCCCCTCCACATGGGCCAGCACCGCATAGGCCCCGTTATGGGGCAACAATAAATCGGGATCCATCTCCCCCACATTGGCCGTGGGGAATCCTAGTCCTCTGCCATTGTGGAAACCATGAACCACCTTCCCCGTGAGCGTGTAAGGACGTCCCATGCAATGCATGGCATCCTTCACCCTGCCGGCAGCGATGAGACTGCGCACGATGGTGGAACTGACAGGAGCATACTCGCCCAAATATTCAGGCGCCTTGACCACTGTCACGCCAAGGTCCCGCCCATGTCGGCAATAGTCCTCAAAGGTCTCCCCCTTGTTGTGGCCGAAACGATGGTTATAACCCGTCACCAGCACACTCACACCATAGCGGTCACGCAGCAGTTCGATAAACTGCGCCGAATCGAGTTGCGACAACTCCAGTGTGAAATCCATTGCCAGCAACAGGTCAGGGTGGAGCGACTCGATTTGGGCCAATCGGTCACGGAGCGGCATGATGAGCCTGAAAGACTCATCGGGATGGAGAACATATCGGGGATGACGCATGAATGTGATGACCAGGGACTGCTTGCCCATATCGGCAGCCTTCCGGTTAAGGAAATCAACCAACGTGGCATGTCCAAGGTGAACCCCGTCAAACATACCAATTGTGGCGACTGTGCTACCCGAAGGCAAGCGGTCGTTTTCGCCCAAAATCCTCATTCCTAAACCATTATAGAAAAGTGAATCCTTGCGAATCCACTCATTAACATTATTTATCCATATGCTCCTTCAAGATGCGCATCGTGTCGTTGCACACGCGGATGAACATCTCGCGATTCTTGAGCATGGTTGATGTCTTCACTTGCTTGTCGGCGCCCCAGAACAGGTAACCCGTTTCTTTGCTTTCCAACGCGCGGAAAGTGGGCACCACGCCAGACTCGGGACTGGGAATATTGCGGCTCAAGTATTCAGGCACACGGTCCATCCATCGGGACATGGCCAGGGCACCGCTCTTGATGATGCCAGGATTGACGCAATTCACTGACACACGACGTGTCTTCATCACACTCGACATATAGATCGAGAACAACGTGAGCGCCAACTTGCTCTGGGCATAAGCGCCCAGTGGCGTGAAATGAGATACAGCGGGGAACTCATAGGGCAACGATACCAAGCGGCGTGAAACGCTGGTGGACAGAATGATATGACCGCCCTCCTCGATCATGGGATAGACCTGCATCGACAGCAGCACCGTGCTCAAGTAATTCACCTGTACCGAGTGTTCGAATCCATCCTCTGAAATCTCGCTGCGACGCGGCAGCAGACCAGCATTATTGATCAGGGCTGCCACAGGACGATTCAACGCGCGCAAACGGTGAACGAAATCGTTAACCAATCCAAACGAATTGAGGTCAAGTTGCAAGCAGGAGATATCTTTGTTACGGGTTACCGTGCGAAGCTGTGCGGCATAGTTCTCAGCCTTCTGGAGATCGCGGCTGGCAAGCAATACGGCCTTGCCCTGCTCAGCGAGTTTCCTTGTAATCACGCTGCCCATGCTGTCGGTCGAGCCAGTCACGATATACAACGGCTTCGCGTCAGCATTCAACACTTTATCGTTTTCGGTTATCATATCGTTTTTAGTTTTAGGTTCATTTCTTTCTAACCTGCAAAGATAGTGTAAGTCGAGCACAGCACAAAACGAAAAACGCGTTTTTTATCATTTATCTCGAGACTCAACCCATCTCCACCACAAGTTCAATGAAAATAAACTGCTGATACTCAGTTCCCCCTCCTGGATAAGAGGGGGCTAGGAGCGTCGATGCCAATGATAGTGGACTCCGTCACAATAACATCAACATCCCCGCCTTTTAGGTTCCCCTCCAGACTTATAGGAAGAATCGCTAACGCACTAAATATCAGTAAATAATTTCACATAATTCATATTGTCTTCACCATAGAGTCGCTATGATAATCATCTGTTTTTGGGTGCAAGTTTGCGGTTTTCTTTTTTCATTACATACTGACTTTTATATAATAAACATTTGTCAATCAGTTAATAATGTGTAATTTTGCAAAAAAGATAGATAAGAATACTGCCTTTCAAATGTATCTACCTTGATTTATGGATTATTTATGTCCAAAAGTATTCATCATTCTTATTTTAATAATTTATTGATTATTAATCAAATACCGTCACATTATGCTGTTATTTATTAATTTGTTGTGTTTACTTAACCTTTTGCCAAATTCGTTTGATTTACAGAATGACATTTCTGCCACTCAAGCGGACAACACCATTTGCTTGTTAAGTATTTGTCAGACAAGTATCAACGATGATCACATTAGGACCCTGAATCCAATCCATCAAGAGTGTGTGAACCATAGCACAGCGATGATTCCACTTACTCTTGTCTCAAACATATATGAACGGTTGGTCGAACGATTGGAATACTTGTGGGAATGGATGGATACCTACAGAAAGAAAAACAGGGAGGACCTATTCATGCACCACTCAAAACTTCCTGTATATTTTGGCTTGTTCTTTGGATTATTATTGATTATCATTGTTGTTACAATTAATAACAAACAGCCTTCCACCTTTTTGATGTGTTCTTTGTTTGTCGTTTTCTTCGCCTTATGTGGATGTGAGATTCTACAATTCTTAGGGTATCATGGAGATCACACATGGTTCTGTACCATCAATAAAGTCGGATGGCTGCTTACCATTTTGAATTTTGTATTATTCGCTGCAATAACCCTAAGCCAGATGTTCGCTATGCATATTTTTCTTACCTATCTGGATGCCTATACTAATCGCGACTGTAATTGGTTGATGTCTTTGTTCATTGTTGGCATTGGATTCGTTCTTTTCTTCTTGGGGTCGGCATTTTCCAAGACATTATTTGTTTATGGTGGCATACTTTTCATAATCTCCCAAATCTGTTGGGTCATTTGGCTAATCTACGCTAACATCACTCAACACGGCAATTGGTTGAACCTGCTGGTCGCATATTTCATCTACTTAATCGGTGGATTTTGCATTTTTATCACACTGGCCCATTTAGTAAGTCTAGTATTTTTAGTAGCCATTTTCGCATTGTTTCTCATTCCGAGGGGGAGCGGGCACACACCCACTATCTATGTCAAGGGAGAAGGCCATATCACAGGTCGGGGATACAACGGAGGCGTTAATTTTCATGGCGACAACGGACATGAATATGAATATGACGGAAAAGATTGGGGCAGGAAATATTGAAGATTCCATCACATCAATCAAAATCTAAGTCAGCAGGTTACACCAGTGCTCTTGAAATAATAGGAGAATGACAGAAAAGATATATCTTTGCAAAAAGAAATGTGATAAGACTATGGCTAAGAAAAGAAAAACCAGGAATTTTGTTTGGATAATCGACGTGTTGATGCTTCTGTTATTGGGAGTTATGATTTGGTACATGTTGTCATCCAGGAACCGCGTTCCCACTGTGAGCCATGGGACGCTGGAGATGTTCCCGAAGTTTGAGTCACAGATTATTCCGGCCAGGGATGTCGCCGTGTGGCTGCCCGAGGGCTATCAGACAGGCGACTCATGCGACGTCCTGTATATGCACGACGGACAGATGCTGTTTGACGCCACCACAACATGGAATCGCCAGGAATGGTGCGTCGATGAGGTGATAGACAGCCTGATCAAGGCAGGAACCATACGCCCCTGCATCGTGGTTGCCATCTGGAACACCAGGGACCGCCTCAACGAGTACTCTCCCGACAAATCGTGGGAATACATAGCCCAGGTCAACTCCATGGAAACCGATGCATCAAAACTCAAGGGAGACGCTTATCTGCAATTCATCGTACACGAGTTGAAACCCTTCATCGACGAGCGTTACAAGCCGCTGACCTCACGCGACCACACCTTCATCATGGGGTCGAGCATGGGCGGACTGATTTCGCTCTATGCCTTGTGTGAATATCCTCAGGTGTTTGGCGGTGCAGCCTGTCTCTCTACCCACCTGTCGATGGCGCATCTGGGCAAGGGCCTTGAGGGTGAAGCGTTGCCTACGGCCTACCTCTATTACGTGGCCCAGCACCTACCATTTGCCAATAGCAGCCTCATTTACATGGACCGCGGCACCAAGGACTTTGATACCGATTACGGTCCTTACCAGGTGCGGCTGGACGATGTCATCCGCTCTAAGGGCTGGGACGAAGAGCATTACGTGAGCCTTGTCTTTGAGGGCCATGGCCACAACGAGACCTGTTGGAGCAAGCGCCTGCATCTGCCACTCCAATTCCTGTTAAGAAAATAAACCAAGGTCTATTATTCAACAAATGGTAATGAACGGATATGTGACTGTAATCGGAGGCGTGAACATGGACATTTCGGCGGCATTGACGGCGCCGTTTGTCCCTGCCGACTCTGTGCCAGGGAGAGTGACCCTGGGGTGCGGTGGCGTGGCTCGTAACATCGCCCACAACCTGCGGCTGATGGGGCATGACGTCAAGTTTGTGAGTGTCTTCGGAGGCGAGACCTTCGGCGAAATGTGCTGGCGCGAGTGCCAAGCCATCGACCTGGACCTCACGTTGAGTGAGCGCTGCGAGGGAATGCGCAATGGCTTGTACCTATGCGTCAACGACCAGACGGGCGACATGATTGCCGCCGTGGCCGACACCGACATCATCTCGCACATTACGCCTGAGTTTCTTGAAGCCCGCATTCCTGCCATCAACGAATCCACACTGGTGATTGCTGACACCAACATCTCTACCGAGGCGTTGCAGTATCTTATCGACCACTGCACGGCACCACTGGTGATAGATACCGTGAGCACGGCCAAGGCTCCCCGCATCATCAAAGCGCTGCAACAGAGCGAGAAAAAGAGTCTGAACTCCTTGAAACTCAACTTACAGGAGGCTCAAGCGGTCACCCATTGCGCCACCGCCAAGGAGGCTGCCGACCGCTTGACGGCGATGGGCGTTGAACAGGTCTATATCACCCTGGGCAGCGACGGCGTGTACTGCAGCGACGGCACCCGTCATGAGCACTTGAAGGCCATCCCGTCGCGCGTCATCAACACCACGGGGGCTGGCGACGCCTTTATCGCTGGCGTGGCACATGCCCGGATGCAAGACATCCCCTTCCCCGACTGTGCCCAGACGGGACTCAAAGCCGCCCATGCCACCCTACTCTCCCTCCAAACCGTCAACCCAGAAATCATGAACTATCTAAATTGACAAACCCATCCAGATTATCTAGAGTTTCTAGAATATCTAGAACTTCTAGAGCATCTAGAAAAAAGAAAAGAATATGAACCAATACTTATCCATTTCACCCGAAGTGCAGCAGGCACTTGACGAGGGCCGTCCAGTGGTTGCCCTCGAATCGACCATCATCTCCCACGGCATGCCTTATCCCCAGAATGTGGAAACGGCATTGAAAGTCGAGCAGACCATCCGTGACAACGGCGCCGTGCCCGCCACCATCGCCATCATCGGCGGCAAACTGAAAGCGGGCTGTACCCCCGACGAAATCGAATACCTGGGCCACAAAGGCCAGGCTGTGACCAAGGCCTCACGCCGCGACCTGCCCGTGCTCATCGCCCGCGGCCAGGACGGAGCGACTACCGTCACCACGACCATGATCATTGCGGCAATGGCAGGCATCAAGGTGTTTGCCACTGGCGGCATCGGCGGCGTGCACCGTGGTGCCGAAACCACGATGGATATCAGTGCCGACCTCGAGGAACTTGCCATGACGCCTGTCATGGTCATCTGTGCCGGCGCCAAGTCGATTCTGGACTTGGGGCTCACGCTTGAATACCTGGAAACCAAGGGTGTTCCCGTCATCGGCTACGGCACCGAGGAACTGCCCGCGTTCTACACCCGTCACAGCGGCTTCAAGGTGGATTACCGCATCGACACCCCCGAGGACCTCGCTGCCGCCTTCCTCGCCAAACTCGACATGGGTCTGCAGGGCGGCATGCTTGTCACCAACCCCATCCCCGAGGAGTATTCCATGCCCGCCGACGTCATCAACAAGGCCATTGACGAAGCCATTGCCGAGGCCAACCGCCTGGGCATCCGCGGCAAGGAGACCACACCCTTCCTGCTCGCCCGTGTCAAGGACCTCACTGGCGGTGATAGCCTGGCCAGCAACATCCAACTCGTGCTCAACAACGCCCGCCTGGCCGCCAAGACCGCAGCCGCCCTCATGAAATTTATCCAAAAATAGAGTGGTTAATTTAACTAAAATAAATACCTTTGCAGATTAATTATTAAACGAAGTTTAATCTACTCTAATAATTGACTTAGAATTATGAGATGTCAACATTGCGGACACGAGGTGCCCGAAGGTTCAGTCTTTTGTAACCGATGCGGCTACCGCATGAGTAACGACACGGCATGTCCCTACTGCGGAGAAAAGATTCCAACCGATTCAGTATTCTGTCCCAGTTGCGGCAAGGCCGTCGAGAACGCAGTAGATAAAGCTGCTGCATCCATTTCCACGACAACTACCACGAACCGTCCCCAACGGGAAATGACCTATAACGAGCAGCGTGCCGAAGCCGAGCGCCAAGCAAGGCGCCAAGCCAACGCCTGGCAACAACCCGAACCCGTCGATGATGACGACGAGGAAGAAGAAGACACCAACCGTGGCTCGAACTTTAACCGCAACCTCATCATCGGTATCATTGCCGCTGCAATTCTCATCGGCCTGCTGAGCATGTTGCGTCACTGCAACAGCCAGGAGAATGACCGTCTGGCCGAGCGCGCCGACAGCGCTGCCCTCATCGCCGACAGCAGCCAGGACGCCATCCAAATCCTGAGCGCTGAGTTGAGCCGCAACAACATGACCGACGACAAGGCCTACACCGGCTGCGCCGTGAAATTTGCCAGCACCGACCCCGACACCCCTGAGCGCGTCGTGGGCGTGACCTATAAGGACGATACTGACCGCCCCTTCATCAAGGTCTATAACCTGACGCGCGATGGAGCGCAGTGGAAAACTGAACTGGGCCAGACCAAGTACTTCGACGGCCGCAGCATCATCATGGACAACAGTTCACTCATTGCCGATGCCATGAACGTGCCCCGCGGTGTCACCCTCGAGGGCAAGCAGTACCTCTACTTTGCCTTCCTCAACCACCTCAAGGGGGCTGGCGAGGGCAACAATGGCCGCGTGACCTTGTGCCTGTATGATGTCGATGGCAAGAAACTGACCACCCTGACCTATGACGGACAAATTCGCTCCCGCACCGACGGCCGCCAGTACGTCTACAGCCGCGGACCGCTCGAGAGCACCAGTGGCAGCGAACGCCGTTTCCTGCAGCAGGAGGCTGCCAGCATCGGCGCCATCCGTTTAGCAACCCAGGAAGAGATTGATGCCGAGGAAGAGGCCAAAGCCAAGGAAGAAGAGGCTAAGGCCCTCGAAGGCGAGGAGAATGCCGACGCCAAGTGGGACCACGACAATGCCGAGAACATGGACAAGCTCAAAGAGGGTGAGGAAGTGAAAATGAAGCCCACCCAGTATGACAAGCCCATCATCAACATGAAGGAAATCAAGGAAAAGTTGGAGAACGACCGCTATCTGGTATTCCTGGACACCAAGGGCTCGGTAGTCGGCTTCAACAAGAGCACCCGCAAGTACTTCACCATCTACGCCGGCAAGAACGGCGCGGCTTCGGGCATCAGCCTCAACGGCGACAACAGTGTGCTCATCAAGACCCCGGGCGGTTCCATCAACTATGACCTGGTGCATGACAAGGCCAAATCATCCAACTAACCATTGATCATGACACCCGAGAAACGCTATTACTTCTGGTTCTTTTTTAAGTTGAACCTCATCATCGTGGGGCTGCTTGCCCTGCTGTGGTGGCTCAATAACGTAGTGTTTGCGGGATGATTTTAGGCTTTAGGCTTTAGGAAGATTTTTAACATCAAAAACTGAAATATGGTTGAAATCAGAGAAATCCAACCCACCAAGCGCAACCTACTCAAGTTTGTGCATTTTCCCATCGACACCCTCTACCGTGACAGCAAGTTCTTTGTCCCGCCCCTGGTGACCGATGAGCTCAACACCCTCATGCCTGACAAGAACCCGGCTTTTGACTTCTGTGAGGCGGTTTACTACCTAGCTTACCGTGACGGCAAGATCGTGGGCCGCGTGGCCGGCATCATCAATCACGTGTGCAACGAGCGGTCGGGCAAGAAGGAGGCGCGCTTCAGCTACATCGACTTCATCGACGATGCCGAGGTCGTTGACGCCCTGATCGAGGCCGTGACCCGTTGGGGAAAATCCAAGGGCATGGAGCACTTGACCGGCCCCTTGAGTTTTACCGACATGGACCCCGAGGGCATGCTCGTCGAGGGCTTTGACCGCGTGGGAACCAGCGGAGGCATCTACAACTATCCCTACTATCCCAAACACATGGAGCGACTGGGATTTGTCAAGGATGCCGACTGGATCGAGTTGCTGATTACCATCCCCAAGGAGATTCCCGAGAAGATGAAACGCATCTCGGACCTTGTCTCGCAGCGCTACAACCTGGAGACCATCAAGTACACCAGCCGCAAGAAACTCGTTGCCGACTATGGCGACGCCATCTTCAAACTGATTAATGTGGCCTATGACGAAATCTTCGGCTACTCGCCCCTGTCCGACAAGCAGATCAAGCATTACATCAAGATGTACCTGCCCTTCCTGCCGCTAAATGACCTGGCCATGGCCGTTGAGAAGGATTCGCGTGAACTAATCGCCGTGGGCATCTCCATCCCCTCAATGGCGCGGGCGCTCATCAAGAACCGCGGACGTCTCTTCCCCATGGGTTGGAAGCCCCTGCTGCAAGCCTTCAAGCACAACGACGTGGTGGACCTGATGCTCATCGCTGTCAAGCCCGAGTACCAGAACAAGGGCGTGAACTCACTGCTGTTCACCGACCTGATTCCCTGTTTCAACGAGTACGGCTACAAGGTGGCTGAGAGCAACCGCGAGCTGGAACTCAACTCCAAGGTGTTGAAGCAATGGGAATACTTCGAGACCGACCAGCACAAGCGCCGCCGCGCGTACACTAAAGAAATTTGATTTGCCCTTTAGCAAATCAAATTGATTAGAGATTAGGGATTAATGATATAGAGAATTTACAACAATAACCATCAATATATTATGAACGAGAAAATTCAAGTTATCAGCAAATACGCCCTTCAAGGGCTGGATGTTCAGTCCTTGAACGACGCTGCTCTGGCTGCCAAGCAGGTGCTGGAAAGTGGCAGCGGTGAGGGTAACGATTTCCTGGGATGGCTCCACCTGCCCAGCAGTATCGACGAGCCGCAGTTGCAGGCCATTGAAAAATGTGCCGCCCAGCTGCGCCAGGAGTGCGAGTATGTCATCACCATCGGCATCGGCGGCAGTTATCTGGGTGCTAAGGCCGTTATCGAGGCCCTGAGCGACCACTTTGCCGCTTACAAGAGCGCCAATGGCCCCAAGGTGGTCTTTGCCGGCAACAACATCGGCGAGGATTACCTCTACGACTTGATGGACCTGGTGCGCGGACACAAGTTCGGCATCATCGTCATCTCCAAGTCGGGCACGACAACCGAGCCCGCCATTGCCTTCCGTCTGTTCAAGGAGATGCTCGAGCAGCAGGAGGGTAAGGAGTTTGCTCAGCGCAACATCATCGCTGTAACCGATGCCCGCCGTGGCGCCCTGCGTGGCCTTGCCACTCAAGAGGGCTACGCCACGTTTGTCATCCCCGATGACGTGGGTGGCCGTTTCTCAGTGCTCACTCCCGTGGGCCTGTTGCCCATCGCGGTAGCCGGATTTGACATCCGCTCCCTCGTGGCTGGCGCCGTCGAGATGGAACAGGATGGCGACGAGCCCGTGCTCAACTATGCCATCGCCCGCAATGCCCTCTATCAGGACGGCAAGAAAATTGAGATTCTGGCCAACTTCACCCCGCGCCTGCACTTCCTGGCCGAGTGGTGGAAGCAACTCTACGGCGAGAGCGAGGGTAAGGACCACAAGGGCATCTTCCCCGCCAGCGTGGATTTCACCACCGACCTCCACAGCATGGGCCAGATGATTCAGGATGGCGAGCGCACCATCTTTGAGACGGTGATCAGCGTGGGCGACCAGCAGCACGAGGTCATCATCCCCAACGATGACGACGACCTGGACGGCCTGAACTACATCGCCGGCAAGAATGTGGACTACGTCAACAAGATGGCCGAACTGGGAACCCGTCTGGCACACGTCGACGGCGGTGTCCCCAACCTGATCATCACCATTCCTGCCGTCAACGAGCGCTTCATCGGCCAGTTGATTTACTTCTTTGAGAAGGCTTGCGGCGTGAGCGGTTACATGCTGGGCGTCAACCCCTTCAACCAGCCGGGTGTCGAGGCCTACAAGAAGAACATGTTTGCCCTGCTCGAGAAGCCGGGCCACGAGGAGGCCACCAAAGCCATCAAAGAGAAACTCAAACAATAACATATCATCAAACAACATGAACAACCCATCTATATTTTAATGTTGTTGTAAAAGTTGTTTGACCCAACTAAGGACTAAAAACTAAAAACTAAAAAATGATTTATCCGATTCTTTCGGCCGAGGAAGCCGCCGAATTTGTACAAAATGGCTTCACCGTGGGCGTTTCGGGCTTTACTTCACCCGGTTGTCCTCAAGCAGTGCCTGTTGCCATCGCCGAGCGCGCCAAGCGCGAGCATGAGGCAGGCCGTGAGTTCAAGATCAACCTCTTCAGTGGCGCATCGACCAGCGACCACATCGACGGTGAGTTGACCCGCGCCGACGCTCTCAACTTCCGCACACCTTACCAGTCACACCCCGACATGCGCAAGGCCATCAATGCCAATGCCATCCACTATAATGACCGCCACCTGAGCGAACTCGCACAGGAGTTCCGCTATGGCTTCTACGGCAAGATGGACATCGCCATCGTTGAGGCTCAGAGCATCACCGATGACGGCGATCTCGTGCTGGGCACCTCGATGGGTAACACCGCCACCTGGCTCAAGATGGCCGACAAGGTGATTGTCGAGGTCAACGACCAGATTCCCGAGACCATCCTCGGCATGCACGACGTGTACACACCCAACGATCCCCCTTATCGTCGCGAGATCCCTATCTACACACCTCACGACCGCGTGGGCACTCCCACCGCCCATGTTGACCCCAAGAAGGTCCTCGGCGTTGTCAAGACCTCGCTGCCCATCAGCAAGGAGGGTGCCTTCACCCCCGTTGATGACGTGACCGCTGCCATCGGCCGCAACGTGTGCGCCTTCCTCGTTAACGAGCTCAAGGCCGGCCGCATCCCCAAGGAGTTCCTGCCCCTGCAGAGTGGTGTGGGCAACATCGCCAACGCCGTGCTCGACGCCCTGGACAAGAGCGACGACATCCCCCCGTTCGAGATGTACACCGAGGTCATCCAGGACAGCGTGCTCGAGCTGCTCGAGAGCGGCAAGTGTAAGTTTGCCAGCACCTGCTCGATGACATTCTCCAGCGGTGCCATGACCGAGTTCTTTGAGAAGGGCGAGGCCCTGCATGGTAAGGTGCTCATGCGTCCCAGCGAGATCAGCAACAACCCCGAGGTGGTTCGCCGCTTGGGCGTCATCACAATGAACACTGCCATCGAGGCCGACATCTACGGTCACATCAACTCCACGCACGTCAGCGGTACGCGCCTGATGAACGGTGTGGGCGGCTCGGGCGACTTCACCCGCAATGCCTACATCAGCATCTTCCTATGCCCGTCGATCAAGAAGGACGACTGCATCAGCACCATCGTGCCCATGGTTTCCTATCCTGACCACAACCCCCACTCGGTGGATATCATCATCACCGACCAGGGTATCGCCGACCTGCGCGGCAAGGATCCCGTCCAGAGCGCTCATGAAATCATCGAGAAGGCCGCTCATCCCGTTTACCGTCCCCTGCTGCGCGAGTACCTGAACCTCGCCAAGAAGGGCCACGTGATGATGAACCCGGACATCGCCTTCGCCATGCACAGCACGCTGATTCACGACGGCGACATGCGCAAGACCGACTTCGCCAAGTTCATGAAGTAATTGATTAGGCTTTAGGTGTAAGCCGGCATCCGCCAACCTACGAAATCACGCTAAGCCGCCAAGCCGCTAAGTTTTTATGCTTAGTTACTTGGCGGCTTTTTTCATGTAAAATTATTGCTGTCAACTAACGATTGATGCGACACCATTCAACCATTTGCGGGCATCTTGCCAGAATGAAGTTTACTTGCTGCCCGCTGCCATAAGCCACCTGATGGTGGCTGCATCGGGGACGGTTCGTCTGTCATGAAAACTCTGCGAGTTTTTGTGACTGAGGAACCGTCCCCTCTCGTCATCAAATAGGCAATCATCTCACAAATACCCTGCTATGGCCTCCTCATATAAGCCCAACCGTTTTCCGATCAGTAATGGAATTTATTTTACTACGGCATGATATTAAATGTCGTCGAGGCAAAGTCCACGATAAGTGATGTTGTAGTTACCGAATTTCTTGGTGGTATTTAGGAATACATCAGCTTTGGCGCGCAGGATAGCCAAGTCAATGTTACGACGTTGTCGTTTGACCTCGATGAATTCGGCTTGTTTGTTCAACTCATCAGCAGCGATGATGTCTATCTCATTTTCACCTCGGCGGTCATGCCACATGCCGATGCGGGTATATTGCCCTGATTCCACCAGTTGCTGACGGCAGAAGTTTTCTAGTATTTGTCCACTATAGGTGTCATAGTCTCGGGTGATGATATCCTTGAGTTTGTTGTAGGCACCAATCTCAAGCATATAGTTGTATTTGTACACGAAGCGGAACCAGAATCGCAGAAAATTGTCATGAATCTGGTAGTGGACATTCTTGCGGGGCGAGCTTTCAAACAATGGCTGCACCTTATTGATCAGCCCATAGTCATCTTCGAGGCGAGTCATGTAGCCTCCAATCTCTTTCTTTAGGATGTCTTCCAGGTCTCCTCGGGTATTGTGGCCCTGGGCGATGAGTGACAGAATAGAGAAATAGACGGTGTAGTCGCGGCCAAATTCCTCAATGAGCATCGAGCGGCCCTCGTCTATGAGAGGACTGTCTTCCTGAATGATGGCATCGAGCATAGCGGGTGCTGTGAAGTATCCGCCGTCAATAAGGAGTTCTACATATTTGGCCACTCCTCCAGTGAAGAGATATAGCGCTAACAGGTCCTCATTGCTGTAGCCAGGAGCATACTCGTCCATAATACCTCGCAGCACCGAGATAGCGAAGGGATGAACTGATAATTTTTGAGTCTGACGGTTATATAAGGGTTCCTTCTTGTCGCGGAAGATTTTATTCATGAGTGAATTCACTGATCCGCAGACGAGTAGATTGATGCTGGCACCGTCCTTATACAAATCCCAAATTTTCTGCATCTCGCCAAAAACGGCTTTGTTCACGCGGTAAAACTCTTGGAACTCGTCTATCACAAGCGTAAAATGCCGCTCATGGGCCAATTTCATCAAGTATTCAAACACCACGGCAAATCTTGAGGGTGTTCCTAACTGGGGGATACCCAACTTCTCCTCAATCTCGACAGCATATTCCGCACACAGTTCGCTCTCCACCTTGCGTGATACAAAGAAATACAAGATGGGCTCATCGCCATAGGCGTTCAACACAAGTGACGTCTTGCCGATGCGCCGACGGCCCGTTACAACCGTGAACTGCGCCACCCGACGAGACAATTGGCGGATATCGCGCAACTTCTCTATTTCTTTATCCCTATCAAAAAACCTCATATCCAATTATTTAATTAAAGAAACCACGAGTTCCGAAACCGTGGTTTCGGAACTGCAAAATTAGACAAGAAATTTCATTCCCACAAGTATTTGATATAAAAAAAGCAGCCTAATACCCCATCATTTACAGACTGGTGGCCCCCCTCGGGCAACGCCCGCGTGGAGGAACCACCTTTTTCCCCTGAGCAGTAATGCCAGGATGCTAGATGCTAGTATGAAAAAAACTCTTTTAATTAACGTGAGTTCGTGAAAATAAACTGCTGATACTCAGCTCCCCCTCTTGGATAAGAGGGGGCAGGGGGGCGTCGATGCCACCTAAGGTATGCGCCCTCGCAGCAGCATCAACGCCCCCTTCCCGTTCCCCCTCCTCCGGTACTTCGCGCCACCTCCCTCCAAACGAGGGAGAAGTTACCCTCTAGTCTTAGAGGGAGAGCTGCTAACGCACTGAATATCAATAAATATTTTTATCGATTTTACGTTATTTTAAACTTGATTTACTTGTTGTGGACAGGTCGGATTGACATGTGAAATGCCCGCAGATGGTCAATAAACTCAGGGGTAAAGTCATCTCCGTTATTGCTATTGAATTTGAAGATCCAAGCCGTAACCACACCCTCGTTAACGCCATAACTGCGTTGTTCGGCTGTGCCTGGCGTCGTGCAACTGGTCGATGTCCAGTAGTATCCCCTGTTATAGACTCCATACGGCCCTGCTTGGAAACGGTGACCGGTGCCCATGTCGTCACCATACAATCCAGCTAGAGGCATGATGATGCTGTTGCCGTTGGGACCAATGACTTCATACCACTTGATATCACCCCAGTTCCGCAGTTTCCACTGGCATTGCTCACACAACTCCTTCGCCTCTTCAACAGTGGGGATGCGCCAGCCTTCACCCCAATAGTTAGCCACAACATCCAGCTCGCTGCCGCTGATGTCGGCTGGTGGATTGCTGCCGCCATAGTTATCGGTGTTCCATGTGTAACCATTGTCATTCCATCCGATGCCCTGCGCGGAATAGAGTACGCCAGTAGAATCACCCCAAGCCACACGAGCGCCATAATTACGAGGCAGTTTTGCTCCGAAGTTGCAATTGGCCCAAAGAACTGACAGACCCAGGTCAATAGCCTTTAGTGAATCCGGCTTAGCGAAATAATTGTTTGAATCACCAGAACCGTCGTCGCCATTGCCACCACCATTATAGTTTTCATACCAAAATTGGTAATACCTCATTGTCACAGCATCCGTGACAGTTCCATTATTTCTTTTACTGCGAATCAACTTGACAAAGCAAACGACATGACCTTTATTCTCGGGGTTTGTTTCGGCATAATTCCGATACAAGCTGTCACAAGTCGTGAGCAACGCAGTCTCCCTTTCCCGTTCATCACCCTGCATAGTCTCATTCTCGCTCACAGCCTGCTTCATGAAATAGACAGTTCTGGATAAGCGGTCAAATACTGGATTAACCATCCCGCTTTCATCCTCAGCATTATCGGACAAATGCAGCATCACTTCGGACTGGATGCTCAAGTAATAGGTATATTCACCGTTATACACATCCTCGTTGTCTTTACACGAGGTACCTATCATCATCAAGATGACGATAAGCCATATTAAAGAGTTGCGATTTTTCATCCTTTTATCGATTTTACGTTATTTTAAACTTGATTTACTTGTTGTGGACAGGTCGGATTGACATGTGGTAGGCCCTCAAATAATCTATAAAGTACTGGCGTGCCGAGTCATTTTCGCTATTGGGGAAAAACCTGAAACTCCAGGCTGTAATTACGCCTTCATTAACGCCATAGCCTCGTTCCTCGACTGTACTTGGCGTCGGACAACTGGTCGATGTCCAGTAGCTTCCCATTTCATTAGTACCGAGCGGCCCCCTGTGGAAACGGGGCACAGCAGACAAGTCGTCGCCATAGACTCCTGCCAATGGCATGATGATGCTGTTGCCATTTGGACCGATGACCTCAAACCACTTGATGTCACCATAGGTTTGCAGTTTCCACTCACATTGCTCGCACAACTCCTTCGCCTCGCTATAACTGGGCATGCGCCAGCCGTCACTCCAGTTAAACGCCACGACATCCAAGTCACTGCCACCGATATCATCAGGTGGATTGTTGCCGCCATAGTTAGTCGTGTTCCATGTGTAAGCATCATTTTTCCAATTAATGCCTTGGCCAGACCACAATCTGCCTGTGGGGTCGCCCCACGCAATATGGGCACCATAATCACGAGGCAATTTTGCACCCATGTTGCAATTGGCCCAAAGAACCGACAACCCCAAGTCAACAGCTTTGAGTGAATCGGGTTTAGCGAGAGCATCATTGGATGACGGATTATTGCCTTCACCTTCATTGATCTCTTTCCAGAATTGGTAATACTTCATTGTCACAGCATCTGTGACGGTTCCATTATTTCTTTTACAGCGGATCAACTTGACATAGCACACGACATGACCTTTATTCTCGGGGTTTGTTTCGGCATAGTTCCGATACAGGCTGTCACAAGTCGTGAGTAAGGCGGCCTCCCTTTCCCGTTCATCACCCTGCATAGTCTCATTCTTGCTTACCGCCTGCTTCATGAAGTAGATGGTTCTGGACAATCGATCGGCAGTATCTTCATTATTCATCCCGCTTGCTGCATCGTCATCGTCTGTCAAATGCAGCATCACTTCGGACTGAATGGTCAAGTAATAGGTATATTCACCGTTATATACATCCTCGTTGTCTTTACACGAGGTACCTATCATCATCAAGATGACGATAAGCCATATTAAAGAGTTGCGATTTTTCATCCTTTTATCGGTTTTTGGGTTTATAAAATCTTGGCTACAACTGTACAGGACAGCCAGTGTCATCGAGATACAATCTAATCATTAGACATGCTTTTACAAATGCTGTTTATTTACCCCTCCCATTTTAACATTTCTTAATACAATACACATTTGAGATGGTTCACTCCAAGCCTGTAAAGCTAAGAGGAACCATCTCATTCCCAGAAATCACGTTCGGGAGCTAGTATGAAAAAACACTTCAACAATTATTTGTCGTGAACAGGACGGATAGACAAGTGGAATGCCCTCACATAATCACGAAAGACATGGTTCCCTTCAGTTCCAACCCAAAGGCCTATCCATGCGGTCAAGACTCCTGGATTAATTTTGTATCCGCGCATGTCACTTTGTTTCCAACTTATGCTTGATGTCCAATAGAAAGCGCCCTGATTGACGTAAACTGGACCACCAAGAAACCGGGTATTCTCATGAGTATCATCATCGAAATACATACCAGCTATCGGCCAGGAAATGCTGTTACCATTAGGACCAGTGACCTCATACCATTTTACGCCCGCTTGCTCCAATTGAGTCCAATGACATTTCGTCATCAATTCCTCCATTTCGTAATAAGTGGGCATTCGCCATCCATCACCCCAATGTACAGCAACGACATCCAGTTCAGTACCACTAATATTGTTAGGTGGAGTGTTGCCGCCATAGTTGACTGTATTCCACGAATAGCCGTTTTCGTTATAAATGATACCATCACCTGACCACAATGCGCCCGTGGGGTCACCCCACGCGAAATAGCCGCCATAGTCCGTAGGCGAACTGGCTCCCAAGTTACAGTTGGACCACAAAACCGATAGTCCCAAGTCAACCGCCTCTACAGCGCTCGATTTTTGAAGATTAAACACGGGCGGCTCAATGCTAACATCTGGCTCATCATCCTTGCCGCATCCTGCCGCCATCAGCAGGATAACAAGTATTCCAAATAAATAATTAATCGTTTTCATCGTTTTTCTTTTCTTAGTTAGGTTGAATATCTCCAGACTTAATATAGATAGGGCGAATTGACATGTGGAAGGCCCGCAGATGTTCATTGAACATGTTCAGCCCGGTCAAATCGCCTCGCGATGAATCACACACGAACATCCAAGCGGTTGCCACACCCTGTTTAACGGCATAGCCCCTGGTTTGGGACGTACCTGGTGTATCACAGATCGTTGATGTCCAATACCACCCCGAGAAGTTAGTATGCAATGGGCCCTCCATTAGAAGCGAACTGCCCTTGCGGGGAAGTATGCCGTAAATACCCGCCAACGGTATGATGATGCTGTTGCCGTTGGGACCGATGACCTCATACCAGTTGCGGCCATCCTGAGAACGCAGTTTCCACTCGCATTTGCTACACAATTCGTACGCCTCATTACCACTTGGAGTACGCCATCCGGCACCCCAATGTGCCGTCACAACGTCAAGAGAAGTACCGCCTATCTCGGTCGGGGGATTCATGCCACCATAGTTATTGGTATTCCAGACAAAAGCACCCGCTTGCTTGTAAATGCCAGTTCCATCCCACAGTTCGCCCGTCGGGTCGCCCCAGCCAAAGTAACCGCCATAGTCTTCAGGTGATTTAGCCCCCAGATTACAATTGGCCCACATGACCGATAGACCTAAATCAATAGCTTCTAAGGCTTCGGGCTTATTCAATGAGAACTCTGGCGGGGTTGGATCGCCAGACCCGCTTGGTTCAACGTCCTTAAGGGCACGGAAATAATAGGTCTTGAGGGTAGTGCCTTCTTTGGATTCCCCATTCACCATCTTTCTGCGGACAATCTGCACATAGCAAAGGGTTTGCCCAGAATACTGGACATAGGCCGATGAATATTCACGATAAATGCTGTCACATGCCGTAAGCAGGGCTGATTCAACACCTGTCGTGCTTTGGTCTGACTCATACTGTGCCATGACACTCTTCATCTTTGAGACCGTCCTGGAAATCACACTCACTTGCCCACCCACCAGTGAACCTTCTTCCTCAGCATTATCCGACAATTCCAATGTTACTTCTGACTGTATGAGCATATAATAATTGTAGACTGCACTGGGTTCGTCGTTTTTATCCCCGCACGAAGTACCTATAACTATCATGACAGCTACAAGCCAAAACAATCTTTTACAAGTTTCCATTATCATATCATCTATTATAAAGGTTAGTAAAAGTGGATTTTACTCGGTTACAAAGTTAGCTTGAAGAAGTCAATAAACAATGGAATTCAGCATAATTCAAAGTTAATTTGATTACACGTAATATATTGAAATACAATGATTTACAAAAATAAAAGTTAATGTATTGGTAACATGGGAAAATGTGTTGTTTTTTTTAGTTATTTTTGCGTCAAAGAATCACTTTATTTCATAGGCACTACCAATGACTAAACCCATTTTCCATAACAAAAAGTGGACTGCACTTGCCCTAGTGGGTGCAATCACGGTGATGTCTATATTGTGCTCCCACCCCAACCACACCGAGCTGTTATCTCATGTCGATTCCTTGTTGGTGAAAAACAAATCACAGCAGGCCCTAAATAGCCTAATGGACATGGACAGGAGTGAATTCAACAAAAGAGATCAGGCATATTATAACCTGCTATTAACCCAAGCCAAATACAAGAATCATATCAATGCCACTAGCGACTCGGGCATCAATGACGCTGTTTCATACTATACCAAATCTGAAGACAAAGAAAAGCATACCAGTTCTCTTATCTATCAAGGTCTTGTAAACGAAGAATTAGGTAACTACGACAAGGCTGTCCTTTGCTATCACAAGGCAGAACGTACTGCCCTCAAAACCGACATATCCAATCAAGCTTTCGCCAAATTAAGGCTGGGATATCTGTACAAGTCTCAATTCGTTGGAGCCAAAATCATCGCATCAAACAAGTTTCAAGAGGCATTAAAGTTGTATAAACAAATGGGGAATCAACAATTTGTCATCTTGTGCTTGAAAGAAATAGGAGAACTTTACTGCGACCAAAAAGGCAAGGCCGAAAGTGCTTTACATTATATCAATGAGGCTTTAGATTTAGCAAAGGCCTTGCCAACGGAGCAATATGCGCTTTTCTCAACATACACCTGTCGAGCCCAATACTATGCCTCGGTAGAAAACGACTATACCAAGGCTAAAAACGATGCCCTCAAAGCCATTTCATCAATAGACAGTAACCAAATTGACAATCCTAGGGCGCATTTTACTGCTGCATTGGCCTACATCAACCTACAACAACTGGACTCATGCATTCATTATCTCAAGTATGCACCTGAAATGACATGCTATGCTGATAGTATCCTTTATTTTAAAGTCCTGTCAAACATCAACTTTCATCAGGCGGATTATCCTCAGGCTTTTTCTTACTATAAGAAGGCCATGAATCTTGAAGATTCAGCTCTTGTCAACAGTCTAACTCACAGATTGTTGACAATAGAAAAAAGGTATGATCTTCAAAATGAGGAATTGCAGAATGAGAAGCTACGTTCTAATCTCAAGAATACTTGGTTGGCACTTGCTGTACTTGCTGCTATCGGTCTAGGTCTATTATCTATTGCTCTCGGTTATCGGTCCAGGTTACGCAACAAGGAACATGAATTTGAACTACTCAGAGCTGATTTGGACAGTTCAACAAACAGTCTAGAACAAGTTCAAGCAACACTGAGTAGTTACGAGGAAGACATGAACCAAGCCACATCCACTATTACAAAACTAAACCAAGAAATTGATGCTGCCCATCAACGTCTGATTGACATGGAATCCGAGCGGACGCATTATCAAAAAAATGTTGAGTCATCACGCCAAAGCATCACACTGCTAAATGACCAGATAGCGGTTGTGAAAAATGAGTTAGTTAGCAAGGAGCGCGAAAGAGCCGAATTGAACGACCGATTGGCTGAGCTGGAACACAGGAAAGGTCAGTCTGACGAAATCATTTCGATTCTTGATGGTCAAATCAAGGTGATACACCAACTGATGCAGTGGGCTTACGAGTTGGACGGCAATGCCTTTACCAAGAAATTCAACTCAATAATGACGATACAGGAGAAGAAAAACTCGTCCAGTTATTGGAGCAACCTGCAATCACTGGTCAATGACCTCTATGACAACATCCTTGTCAAGGCACAAGAGCAAGCAGGAGGCACACTGCGTGATGATGAGTTGAACTTTATCGCTCTGTACTGCTGTGGTTTCTCCCGAACAGCCATTATGGTCTGTATGAATTATAAACACATCGTTACCATCTCGAACAAGAAAGTGCAAATCGCCAAGAAATTGGGCATCAACAACCTTGACAAATTTGTTGAGCCTTATCAACGCTAGTCTGCGTATGCACAAAAGCGAAAAAGCGGGAAAAAAGCCGTATGGTTTTCCTCTTTGTTGTAATTTTGTAACTTGAAACGTCGATATCATGAGGCGTTTCAATCTTTTTTCATGAAAACCGATACTGAGAATACAAATCATAAGGACTGGAGGGCGCATGGTGCGATGCTGCTGGCGATGGTGCTGTTCGGGCTGATGGCAACGTTCTCTAAGGACGTGCTCGCCAACGGCGGCATCACGGGGCCTCAACTGGTGGCGTTCCGCGTCATCGGCGCGGCCATCATCTTCTGGCTGGGCTCATTGATCGTGCCGCAACAGCGGGTGAAGCCACGGGACTTCATCAAGATTGCCGGGGCGGGCTTCTTCGGGTTCGCTCTGGCCCAAGGCGGCTATATCGTGGGCCTGAGTTTCACTTCGCCCATCAATGCGACCATCGAGTTGACCACGATGCCCATCTTCACGCTTATCCTGTCGGCCATTCTGCTGCATGAGCGCATCACGCCCCGACGGGCGCTGGGCATCATCATGGGTTTCACGGGAGCCGTGCTGCTCATCACCCGCACCACGGCAGGCAGCAGCGGTCAACCGACGGACTTCCGCGGCGACATCCTGATCCTGATTTCCCAAGTGGGCTACGCCTTCTACCTGACACATTATTCACGGGTTATCCGCAAGTATGACGCCTTCACGTTCAACAAGTGGACATTCACCTTTGCCAGCCTGTTCATCCTGCCCTTCACCCTACCCCACATCCTGCAGATTGACTGGCCGGGGATGAGTGCCCGGACGGCTTGCGAAATCGTCTATATCGTGGCTGGAGCCACCTTCTTCACCTTCCTGCTCGTGGTATATGCCCAGCGACGCCTCTTGCCCACGACGGTGAGCGTCTATAACTACGTGCAGCCCTTTGTCGCCGTGGTGGCCAGCATGGCCATGGGACTCGCCACGCCCCAGTGGATGCATGCCGTGGCCGCCGCCCTCATCTTCACGGGCGTGTGGCTCGTGACGAGAAGTCGAGTAGTGATTAGTGAAAAAAAGAAGAGTTAATGGTTGACTGGGATAGCCAACTACTAACTCTTCTCGATTAAATATTAACTTTTAACTAGAAGCTGTAGAGGGAGCCGAAGGTTCCTTCCTGAATCTGGGGCAGGAACGAGGGATCGGTTGCGATGCGGTAGCCCTGGATGAGCGACCAGATGACGCCGACAGCGACAGTTATCAGCACCCACTTCTTGGCCGATGCCGAATCGTTGTTAGCACCGGTGACATCGCCCTTCATGTACTTGGATTTGACGCCATTGGCCTTGATGATGGCCAGCACACCTGTAATCAGGCCCACAATGTTGAAACAGCACAGCAGTGATGCCGCAGTGACAAGAATCGACTCGATGAGCCACGTCTTGGGCATGATCTGGTTGGTAGGCTGATTGGTGCTGGGGCCGTATTGCGGTGGAGCGTAGGGCTGGTTGGGCGTGCCCTGGCCGTAGGGAGTGGGCTGCGTGGGTTGCTGGCCTCCGAAGGGCGGCACTTGGGGCATCGGGTCACCCATGGGGGGCACCTGAGGCATCGACACATCGATGTTACCGGGATTGAAGGGCGTGCCATTGAGGATAGCCATCAATTCGGGTACCTGGCTCGCCGACACCCAATTGGGCATCCCCTCGCCCCAGACGAGCGAGTTGACCGTCAAGCCGTGCAGCATCAATTCATTGGGTTCAAACGGTCCTGCAGGCTGGCCGTTTTCTGCAATATAGTACTTCATAATTTCACGATTTAGTCTGTAATAAATCTTCTATCCATCCTAAAACAATCTCACGCCAAGTCGCTGAGCCGCTAAGAAAACATATCATTAAAATAAGAGAACTTAGCGCCTTTGCGGCTTAGCGTGAGACTGAATATCTCGCAGGATTAGTCGCTGCACTTAGCGCAGACGAACTCGCGGTTCAGGCGGGCGATGTTGCTCAGCTTGATGTTCTTGGGGCACTCGGCGGCACAGGCACCGGTGTTGGTGCAGTTACCGAAACCGAGTTCGTCCATCTTGGCGAGCATGGCCTTCACGCGGCGCTTGGCCTCGGCACGGCCCTGGGGCAGCAATGCGAACTGGCTGACCTTGGCGCTGAGGAACAGCATGGCCGAACCGTTCTTGCAAGCGGCAACACAGGCACCGCAACCGATGCAGGTAGCGCTGTCCATAGCCTCGTCGGCGGCCTCCTTGCTGATGGGAATTGCATTAGCATCCTGGGCACCACCGGTCTGGAAGCTCACGTAGCCACCAGCCTGCTGAATCTGGTCAAAGGCGTTGCGGTTAACCATCAAGTCCTTGATCACGGGGAAAGCAGCCGAGCGCCAGGGCTCAACCGTGATGGTGTCACCATCCTTGAAGCGGCGCATGTAAAGCTGGCAGGTGGTTGCTCCGGTAGCGGGACCGTGGGGGTGACCGTTAACATAGAGCGAGCACATGCCGCAGATACCCTCACGGCAGTCGTGGTCAAAGGTGACAGGCTCCTCGCCCTTCTCGATGAGCTGCTCGTTCAGGATATCCAACATCTCCAGGAAAGAGGTGTCGGTGGGGATGTCGCTCATCGGATAGGTCTCAAAACGGCCCTCGCTATGAGCGTCCTTCTGACGCCAAACCTTAAGCGTAAAACTTATATTCGTATCCATTGTATTCGATGAATTTTTAAAAGGGTGATTGATTATGACTTATAGTTACGCGTCTGGACCTTGATGGCCTCGTAGTGGAGCGGCTCCTTGATGAGCGTGGGAGCGGTCTCATCGTTGCCGTTATACTTCCAGCAGGCGACATAGAAGAAGTTCTCGTCGTCACGCTTAGCCTCACCTTCCTCGGTCTGATGTTCCTCGCGGAAGTGGCCACCACAGCTCTCGTGGCGGTTCAAGGCGTCATAGGCAATCAGCTCGCCCATGGTGATAAAGTCACGCAGGCGGAAGGCCTTGTCGAGCTCGATGTTCATGCCCTCTTGGGTGCCGGGGATAAACAGGTTGGTCTCGAACTCCTTGCGCAGGTCTTTGAGTTTCTGCAGCGCGGTCTCGAGGCTCTCCTTGGTGCGGGCCATGCCCACATAGTCCCACATCACGTTACCCAACTCCTTGTGGATGCTATCAACAGAACGCTTGCCCTGGATGCCCATCAGGTGGTCGAGATTGGCCTGTACCTTCTTCTCGGCAGCGTCAAACTCGGGCGAGTCGGTCGAGAAGTGGGGCACACTGATCTGGTCGCTCAGGTAGTTCTGGATGGTGTAGGGCAGCACGAAGTAACCGTCGGCCAGACCCTGCATCAGCGCCGAAGCACCGAGGCGGTTTGCACCGTGGTCACTGAAGTTGCACTCACCGATGGCGAACAGACCCTTAATGCTGGTCTGCAACTCATAATCTACCCAGATGCCGCCCATCGTGTAGTGGATAGCGGGATAAATCATCATGGGATTGTAATATTTCACACCGTTGATCTCGTTAGCGAGTTCGCCGGGATTCACGTCGGTGATCTCCTCATACATGTCGAACAGGTTGCCATAGCGCTGGCGGATCACATCGATACCCAGGCGGTTGATGGCCTCGCTGAAGTCCAGGAACACGGCCTTGCCGGTGTTGTTTACACCGAAGCCCTTGTCGCAGCGCTCCTTAGCGGCGCGGCTGGCCACGTCACGGGGCACGAGGTTACCGAAGGCGGGATACCTGCGCTCCAGATAGTAGTCACGCTCCTCCTCGGGGATGTCGCTACCCTTGATCTGGCCTGCCTGCAGCTTCTTGGCGTCCTCAATGTTCTTGGGCACCCAGATGCGGCCGTCGTTACGCAGCGACTCACTCATCAGCGTCAGCTTGGACTGCTTGTCACCGTGCACGGGGATACAGGTGGGGTGAATCTGCACGTAGGCGGGGTTAGCAAAGTAAGCGCCGTGGCGATAGCATGCCATGGCAGCCGAGCAGTTGCAACCCATAGCGTTGGTGCTCAGGAAGTAGGTGTTGCCATAACCACCGGTGGCGATGACCACTGCGTGAGCGGCAAAGCGCTCCAGCTTACCGGTCACCAGGTTCTTGGCGATGATACCGCGGGCACGGCCGTCGATGATGACCACGTCGTGCATCTCGTAGCGGTTGTAGCTCTTCACCTTGCCGGCATGGATCATGCGGTTCAGGCTCGAGTAGGCACCGAGCAGCAGCTGCTGACCGGTCTGACCCTTGGCGTAGAATGTGCGGCTCACCTGAGCGCCACCAAACGAGCGGTTGGCCAGCAGACCACCATACTCGCGAGCGAAGGGAACACCCTGTGCCACGCACTGGTCAATGATATTGTTCGACACCTCGGCCAGGCGGTAAACGTTGGCCTCGCGGGCACGGTAGTCACCACCCTTGACGGTGTCATAGAACAAGCGGTAAACCGAGTCACCGTCGTTCTGATAGTTCTTGGCTGCGTTGATACCACCTTGAGCGGCGATCGAGTGAGCGCGGCGGGGCGAATCCTGGATGCAGAAGTTCAATACGTTGAAGCCCATCTCGCCCAGCGTGGCGGCTGCCGACGCACCTGCCAGACCGGTACCCACGACGATGATGTCGAGTTTACGCTTGTTGGCGGGGTTGACGAGTTTCTGGTGAGCCTTATAGTTGGTCCATTTCTCAGCGATGGGTCCCTCGGGAATCTTGGAATCGATAGGCTGAGCGTTCATTTTGTTTTCTTCCATTTGTGTTACAAATTTTAAAAGGGTTAATACTCAGCGATTAGAGGGCAAAGAACCAGGTAAAGTAGCATGCCTCTACAGCAAACAGGATAAACACGATGCTAGCCCACCACTTGGAAATGCACTGCCAGCGGGGAATCCACTTGTCGTTGGCGGTGCCCAGGGTCTGGAAAGCGCTCCAGAAACCGTGGCTGATGTGGAACCACAGGGCGGCAAAGCCGATCAGGTAAACGGGGAGCACCCACAGCTGGCTGAAGGTAGCCTGCAGATAGAATGTACCGTTCATGACATGGTCACCCATGAGTTCGGGCAACTGCATCTTGGCCCAGAACTGCACGAGGTGCAGAATCAGGAAGCAGCAGACGATGAGACCCAGAACGAGCATATTCTGGGAAGCCCACTCGACGTTCTTGGGACGAGCGTTCACAGCGTAGCGGTTGTTGCCGCGTGCCTTGCGGTTCTGGAAAGTGAGCCAGAAAGCAAAGATGATGTGAATCGCAAATCCGCCTGCCAGCACGAGCGTACCGGCCACAGCATACCAATTGGCACCGAGGAACTCGCAAATGGCGTCATAGGCCTCAAACGAGATGAGAGCCACAGCGTTCATCAGCGCATGGAATGTGACGAATAGGACAAGGAAGAGGCCAGTTACCGACATCACCACCTTACGTCCTACAGATGAATTAGTTAACCACATAAAAATTGATGATTTTTTAGTTATTAATTGATTGTTAATTTCGTTAATATCCACATTATCCTGCAAAGATAATAAAAAATTCTGAGTTTTCAGTTCTAAGTTGTAAGTTTTCGGTCAAACACTTAAAGCCTAACACCTAACCAAAAAGGCACCTAAAACCTAAAGCCTAAAACCTAACACCTAGTCATTCAGGATAAGCATGGCGTCGCCGTAGGCACCGAAGCGGTATTTCTCCTCGATGGCCACCTGATAGGCGTTCATCGTCTGCTCATAGCCGCCGAAGGCAGCCTGTGCCATCAGCATGATGGAATAAGGCATGTGGAAGTTGGTCACCAGGGCATCACAGGTCGTGCACTCATAGGGCGGGAACAAGAATTTGTTCGACCAGCCCCCGAAGGGCTTGATGTGGCCGTTCATGCCCACGCAGGTTTCAAAGGCGCGCAACACCGATGTGCCGATGGCGCACACCTTGTTGCCACCGTCGCGCAGGGTGTTGACCTTCTCAGCGAGCTCGACGCTCACGTCCATTTCCTCGCTGTCCATGCGATGCTTGGTCAGGTCCTCAACGTCGATGTCGCGGTAACTGCCCAGGCTGATGTGCATCGTCAAGAAGTCACGGTCGATATCGTAAATCTCCATGCGGCGCATCAACTCGCGCGAGAAGTGCAGACCAGCGGCGGGAGCCACCACTGCGCCTTCCTTACTGGCAAAGATGGTCTGGTAGCGTTCGGCATCCTCGGGCTCGGCGTCACGCTGGATGTAATAGGGCAACGGCGTATTACCCAGGTTGTACAGGTCCTTCTTGAACTGGTCGTGGTCGCCGTCGTAGAGGAAACGCAGCGTGCGACCCCTCGACGTGGTGTTGTCGATGACCTCGGCCACCATCGAGTCGTCCAGACCGAAGTACAGTTTATTACCGATGCGGATCTTGCGGGCGGGTTCCACCAGCACGTCCCACAGCTTGTTGTTGGGGTTCAACTCACGCAGCAGGAACACCTCGATGCGGGCTCCCGTCTTCTCCTTGTTGCCAAAGAGCTTGGCGGGGAACACCTGTGTGTCGTTGAACACAAACAGGTCGTGCGGGCCGAAATACTCAAGGATCTCCTTGAACACGCGGTGCTCGATTTCGTTACTGCGTTTGTGCAGCACCATCAGGCGCGACTCGTCGCGCACAGGAACTGGATGCGAGGCAATGAGCTCCTCGGGCATCTTTGTGTTGAATTCTGAGAGTTTCATAATCTATATCTATAGCGTTGTAAGTTGTTCGCCTTATTGGCCTCACGCTAAGCCGCTAAGGCGATAAGTTATTATTCTTTTTCTTTCTGTAATTATCAAAGAGCAGATGGTTATTTGATCTGGGATGTGCGCTTCGGGGGCGCGTCACATTTTTTCTTCTCTTGCTTGCGGGCCTCGCGCTCGGCTTTCTGGCGGGCGGCACGCTCACGGTTCTCGATGCGTTCGCGTTCCAGACGCTCGGCGGCGGCTTGTTCGGGTGAGACATAGGTCTCGTTATCCAGTTTCTCGACCAGCCCCTTGAGGGTGAGGCAGTTGTCAATGGTGATGTCGCCCACGCGGGTACGGCGCAGGGCCGTCAAGTGGGCACCGCTACCCAGAGCCACGCCGATGTCGCGTGCCAGGGCGCGGATATAGGTGCCCTTGCTGCACACCACGCGGATTTGCAGCGTGGGTTCCTGGGGCAAGCCGCATTGCAACACCTCTATCTCGTCGATGACCAGCGTCTTGGGACGGATTTCCACGTCCTGACCTTTGCGGGCGAGCTTATAGGCAGGCTTGCCATCGATTTTGCAGGCCGAGAACGACGGTGGCACCTGCTCGATACTTCCCGTGAACTGCTCCTGCAGCACGTGGTCAATCAACGGGCGGTCGATGTGCTGCCACTCGTAGGTGGCATCCACCTCGGTCTCCAGGTCATAGCTGGGCGTGGTGGCCCCCAACCTCAGGTCGGCGATATACTCCTTGACACCGGCCTGCAGCTCGTCGATGCGCTTGGTCGCATGGCCCGTGCACAGCAGCAGCACGCCAGTCGCCAGCGGGTCGAGCGTTCCGGCATGGCCCACCTTGACACTGCGCGTCCCCAGGTGGGTGCGCAAGACAGCACGCACCTTCTTCACCGCTGCAAACGAGGTCATCCTCAGCGGCTTGTCGATACAGAATATTTCGCCTTCTATCGGGTTTAGCATTGTAAAAGTCCCTAGTTGGCATCAGCCATCTATTATCTTTATATCTCTTATCTTTTATCTCTTATCTCTTACATCGCGGGGGCAGGCATCAGCTGCGACAGGGCGATGGCAAACAGGCCGGCAACGATGCAATACACACCGAACCACACCAGTTTACCCCGCTTGACGATGTTGATCATCCACTTGCAGGCAAGGCAACCAGCCACAAAGGCGGCCACGAAGCCCACGATGAGCGGTAACGTGTCGATGCCGCCGAAGGCTTCCTCGCCCTTGACGACCTTGAGCACGTCGAGCAAAGCCTCACCCAGGATGGGAGGAATCACCATCAGGAACGAGAACTGCGCCAGCGACTCCTTTTTGTTACCCAACATCAATCCGGTGGCGATGGTGCTGCCCGAGCGCGAGAGGCCCGGCATCACGGCACACGCCTGAGCGATACCGATGATGAGCGCATCCTTCCACGAGATTTTCTCCTTCTGTCGCGGCTTGGCGTAGTAGGAGAAGATGAGCAACGCGGCGGTCAACAACAGCATGCAACCCACGATGAGCAGTCCGCTGCCAAAGATTTCCTCCACCTTGTCCTTGAAAAGGAAACCCACGATGCCGATGGGGATCATCGACACCAGGATGTTCAGGAAATACTTGGTCTCGTCGTTCATCTTGAACTTGAACAGACCCTTCAGGATCCAGTCGATCTCGCTCCAGAGCACAACGAAGGTGCTCAGCACAGTAGCCACATGAACCAGGATGGTAAACGTCAGGTTGTCGGCACCCTCGATGCCAAACAGGTAGCTACCGATGGCCAAGTGGCCGCTGCTGCTCACGGGTAAATACTCGGTCAGACCCTGGACAATGCCCAGAATCAGTGCTTCTAACCAACTCATGGTGTCTTATGCGTTATCTTCGTTGTCGTCTTTCTTGTTGTCTTTCTTGCGATAGATGATGGCAAATGCCATGAGCACAAAGCCCAGGAAGGCAATAATCGGACCCGTGGTGACGCGGCTGCTTTCAAAGATGTTCTCATTGAACTTGTCGCCCACATTGGCGTCACCCGTCATCAGCCAGAAACCGATGATAATCAGCAACAGGCAGATGCCCATCATGATAAAATTAATCTTTGTCAGCGGATAAGATACCTTACCGCCAGCATTCTTCTCAACTTGATTTTTCTTTTCTTGAGTTGCCATTATAGTTTTACTTTAGTCATTTACTGCCAAGATGCGATGGAACACAAGAGAGCATAACACCGCAACTTGCTGCAAAAATACAACATCGAGAGCCCTTTGTCAATACTTTTAACCGATTTTCACTATTGGCACCGTAAAACTGCACCGCAAAAACCGTCTATTCTGTGAACCATCCTGCCGCAAAACCTCACGCCGTAAAGCCACAAACTTTTTGACATGGTGGCAGGGGGTGAACAGGATGTATCTTTGCGGCAAACAGAGAATAAAAACCAAAGTGAAACCAAAACAAAACCAAACTGAAACCATGAAAACAACTATCGACATCAGCATCGACCCCGCCAAACTGGCACTGGTGGTCTCCTCACTCGAGGACAAAGATCTGGGACTCCTGCTGCGCGCACTAGTGGCATCAGCCTGTGGCGAAGACGCCTCACCCTTCCTCAACACGTCGGGGGTAATCATCGCCTATGGCCTGCTTAGCCCTTCCATCACTCATAACCTGCAGCGCATCACCACCTTGCGCGCCAACGGCGCCAAGGGCGGACGCCCGCGCAAGCTGCCCTCTGAACCCACTGAAAAAACCAAAAAAAACCAAACCGAAACCATAAAAAAAAGCAAAAAAGAAGACCTTTCCCCCACACCCCCTTAAGAAGAAAAAAATAAAAAAAATATTTTTATAACTCTCTCACCAGATGCGTGTGCGCGCGAGAAAAACCCACTTAAACACCCGACACCGACAAAAAATTATTCAACTTGAATTATTTGATTTAAATAATTTGATTTGCATAATTTGAAAAATGGCTTTATCTTTGCCACCAAAAATGACTTGTTATGGAAAATCCGTTTATCGTTACTGGCAAGATTAAGCCTGAATACTTTTGTGACCGTGTAGAGGAATCTGAACGTCTAACACGATGCATTCTGTCGGGAGGAGAGAATATGGTGATAATTTCGCCACGCCGCCTGGGTAAGACAGGACTGATTCTTCACTGCTTTGACAAGCCCGAAGTCCAGGAACACGTCACGACCCTGTTTATTGACATCCTGCGGACCTCGAGTCTTCAAGAGTTCACCTATGTGCTAGGTCGCGCCGTGTTCAAGACCTTAGGGACTCGCAGCCAGCAAATGATGAAAAACATCATCGACACGTTGCGGTCACTGCGTGGCAGCTTCGGATATGATCCCGTTATGGGCACTCCCACGTTTGACATTAAGTTGGGAGACATCACCAATCCCACTTACACCCTGGAAGAAATTTTTGCTTGCTTAGAGCAATCAAGTGAACACATCGTGGTAGCCATCGATGAATTCCAGCAAATTGTCAACTATCCCGAGAAGAATATTGAAGCGCTGCTCCGCACCCACATCCAGCAGTCTGCTAACGCCAATTTTATCTTTGCCGGCAGTGAGCGCCACATCATGGGCGAAATGTTTCTTGAACATGCGCGCCCATTCTATCAGAGTGCCACCATGATGTCATTGTCGCCCATCAGTCTGGACAAATATGAGGAATTCGTCATCAAGCATTTCTCTGCCAACCAACTCACTGTAGCTACTGATGCTATTTCCCATGCCTATCATCTGTTGCAAGGCAACACCTACTATATGCAGAAGACATTCAGGGAGGCGTTTGCCATGGCGCTTGGCGGGAAGACGTGTGACAAACAGATGATAGAAGATATCATCTCGTCGATAATGCAAGACAATAGCCACAAATACAGTGAATCCCTGGCTCAACTCACCCTGCCCCAGAAGGAACTCCTGATGGCAATTGCCACCGAGGGGCGCGCTCGACGAATCACGTCGTCACAATTTGTGAAACGCCATCGCCTTAAGTCGGCAAGCAGCGTGCAAGCCGCCATTCGCAAACTCATGGAATATGGCATCGTAACTGTGCAGGAAAACGAATATTACATTGAAGACCAGTTGCTGCAGCGGTGGATGATGAGCAGTTGACGTTAAGATTCCTCGAAGGCCTGGGCAACTTGCTTGAGCTGGTCGATGATGTCGATGTGCTGGGGGCACTGGGCCTCACACTGTCCGCACTCGATACACTCGCTGGCACGGCCGTGACTCTTGGCAATCAGGTCATAGTATAACTTGCAATTACCCTTCAGTTCTGGGAATTGTTTCATGTTATTGTAGAGGCTGAAGTACCCAGGGATGGCTATCTGTTGCGGACAGCCATCGGTGCAATAGCGGCAAGCGGTACAGGGTATGGCAATCGAGTCACTGATGGCCTGGGTGGCGCGGGCGATGATGGCCTGCTCCTCGTCGTTGAGGGGGTGGAAATCCTGCATGTAGGCGGTGTTATCCTCGAGTTGCTCCATGTTGCTCATGCCGCTGAGGACGGTCAGTACATTGGGCAGCGAGGCACAGTAGCGGATGGCCCATGACGCGGGGCTGGCATCAGGGTTATATTCCTTGAACAGACGGTCAATGGTCTCAGGGACATGGGCCAGTGTGCCACCCTTGACAGGCTCCATGACAATCACGGGCTTACCGTGCTTTTCGCACAGGTCATAACAGGTCTTGCTCTCGATGGCGGGGCTGTCCCAGTCGAGGTAATTGATCTGCAGCTGCACGTATTCGGCCTCGGGATGATTCTCGAGAATTTCGGCCAGCAGGGTAGAATCGTCGTGAAATGAGAAGCCAATGTGACGGATGCGGCCCTCGGCCTTCTTGCGGGCAATGAAGCCCCAGCCGTCCATGCGCTCCATCACCTCGACGCGCTCGCGGTTAAGGGCATGCAGCCAGTAGTAGTCAAAGTATTCGACTCCGCACTTCTCTAACTGCTCGTTGAAGATGCGCTCCAGGTCGGCCTCCTCTTTGATAGCCCACACGGGCATCTTGCTGGTGACCGTGAACGCTTCGCGAGGATAACGCTTGACAACGGCCTCACGCAGGGCCGTTTCGCTGGCACCGCCATGGTAAGGATAGGCGGTGTCAAAGTAGGTGAAGCCTCGCTCCATGTACACATCGACCATCGCCTTAAACTTCTCGATGTCGATACTCGTCTGGTCGTCAGGATTGACCAGCGGCAGTCGCATTAATCCAAATCCGAGCTTTCTCATTTTGTTGAGTTGTAAGTTGTAAGTTTTGAGTTGTAAGTACAATTACTATCGCCTATCACCTAAAGCCTAAAACCTAAAGCCTAGAACCTAAGTTCCGTGAAATGTTTCACGCCGCGCAGGTAGTGGGCGGTGATGATGTTGACGCGTTCCTCGGGCAACTCGCGCAGCAGGTTAACCGTGGGTTGTGACGTATAGTTAGAGCGCAGGCGGCGGAACTCGTAATGGGCACGGATGATGGCCCAAGCGTCGCCAAAGTGGAACTTGGCCAATGCCATGCCAAAGGCTAATGTGTCCATGAGGCGACGGACAAAGAGCAGCCGCTTGCCCTCGGTACGAGGCAGGTTCTTGTGCAACAGGAGCAGGTTGTTACGGAAATTCAGGAAAGTCTTCCTGGGGTTACCATAGGCCAAACTGCCTCCACCCAGGTGATAGACATGGCTTGACGGCAACATCATCAGGTCATAGCCAGCCAAGCGGATGCGCCAGCACAGGTCTATTTCCTCCATGTGGGCAAAGAAATCCTTGTCCAAACCGCCAACGTCCTGATACAACTGGCTACGCACCATCAGGCATGCGCCCGTGGCCCAGAAGACGCTCTTGGGGCCGTCATCATACTGGCCGTGGTCCTCCTCGACATACTCAAAGACACGCCCGCGGCAATAGGGGTAGCCATGACAGTCGATGTAACCGCCCGCCGCGCCGGCATAGTCAAACATGGTCGGGCCCTCCTTGCTGTCATGGAGGAGTTTGGGCATCACCGCCCCCACTTGCGGGTGGGCCTCCATGTAGTCCAGCAGCGGGTTGAGCCAGCCCTGCGGCGTGCGCACGTCGCTGTTGAGCAACACCGTATAGGGGTACATCGTCTGCCCGATAGCCAAGTTATAGCCCAGGGCAAAGCCATAGTTGTCGTCGAATTTCAACACCCTGATTTCCGGGAATTCCTCACGGAGCACCTTCAGGCTGTCGTCGGTACTGCCGTTGTCAGCCACAATGATATCGGCCACATCGCCATCGGTGCCCGCAATCACAGTGGGCAGATAACGACGCAGCAATTCAGCACCATTCCAATTCAATATGATGACAGCAACCTGTTTCATCAATATCACTTATTGTTTACTACCTCGGCATCGACTGAGAGGTCGGTGTTAAGAGATAGGAGTTTAACGTTCACGATTTGGTTGGCGAGAGTCATGTCGGGGGCAACGTTCACGCGGATGTAATTGTCGGTGAAACCGTGCATCATACCCTTGCCGCGGCCATGCTCCAGCAACACGGGACGGACGGTGCCCAAGTAGCGGCGTGTGAAGTCGGCCTGTTTCTCATCGCTCAAGGCAATCATGCGGGCGGCACGGTCCTGCTTGTCCTGCTGCGAGACGATATAGGGGATGCGCAAGGCCATTGTGCCGGGACGCTCACTATAGGGGAAGACATGCAGGTGCTGCACGTCAAGGCTCTTGATAAAACCGTAACTGTCCTCAAACAGTTCGGGCGTCTCGCCACGGGTACCCACCATCACGTCAACACCGATAAAACAGTCGGGCATCAACTCGCGGCAACGTTGCACCTTGTCGGCAAATAACTGGCGGTCATAGTGGCGACGCATGAGTTTCAAAATGGGGTCACTGCCGCTCTGCAGCGGAATGTGGAAATGGGGCATGAAAGCCCGTGAACAGGCACACCACTCAATAATTTCATCGGTCAACAGGTCGGGCTCGATCGAAGAGATGCGGTAACGCTCAATACCCTCGATTTCATCGAGCGATTTCAGCAAATCGAGGAATTTTTCGCCCGTGTTTTTGCCAAAATCACCGATGTTTACGCCCGTGATGACAATCTCCTTACCCCCCTCGGCAGCAACCTCACGGGCCTGGGCAACGAGTTGCGCGATGGTACCGCTACGGCTACGGCCACGGGCGGCAGGGATGGTGCAATAACTGCACCAGTAGTCACAACCGTCCTGCACCTTGAGCCAGTAGCGAGTGCGGTCACCACGGTCACACGAGGGCGAGAAGGAGCGGATATCGAGCGAAGGAGTCACCTCCAAGCGCTGCTGGCGGTCCTCGAACCACTGCAGCACATAGCGTGCGATCTCGGACTTGTGTTCACTGCCGAGCACGATGTCCACGCCCGGAATCTCGGCGATTTCCTTACCCTTGAGTTGGGCATAGCATCCCGTGACTACCATCAGGGCATCGGGGTACTGGCGGATGAGGTGGCGGATGTGCTGGCGGCACTTGCTGTCGGCCAGAGCGGTAACACTGCAGGTGTTGACTACGCACACATCAGGCACCTCGTCACGCGCGGCAGGCACAAAGCCTTCTGCCGCCAGCAGCGACTGCATCGTGGCGGTTTCCGAGAAGTTGAGTTTGCAGCCCAGCGTCTCGAGTCTTACCCTATGTTGTGTGGTGCTCATTAGCGGATGGGGCGGATTTTTAACGGATTGAACGGAAAAAACGGATATTACGGATTTAACGGATTTAACGGATGAATCACCTAAAGCCTAGAAATTTACTTCTTGCGGCCACGGGGTTTACCCGAGCGGCTGGGCCTGTGGGGGCGACCGGGTCTTTCGGGCCTTGCTCCACGGGCTTCACGGGCCTGACGGCGAGTGCTGTTGCCACGGGCACCACGCTGCTGGCGACGAGAGGCGCTACCGCCCTCGTACTGCTGACGCTGGCGCTCGTCCCTGGACAGGCGGCCACTGGTGCTACGGCTGTTCTGCTCGGTGATGGGCTCACGGTCGATGCGGTGGGTACCAGCAGGATTTTCCTTGTCAACGAGGACGAAGTCGAGCTGCTTTTTAATCAGGTCGGCGCGTGCCACCTGGATGGTTATGGGGTCGCCCAGACGATAGACCTTGCCGCGACGGCGACCACGGATGCAGTAGTTCTTCTCATCGAACTCATAGAAGTCATCATCCAAACCACGGATGCCCACGAGTCCTTCGCAATGAGTCTCATCGAGTTCCACATACAGGCCCCACTCGGTCACACCCGAGATGCAGCCCGAGAAGACGCCACCCAGGCGCTGGCCCATATACTCGACTTCCTTGTACTTGATAGAGGCTCGCTCGGCATTGGCTGCGAGTTGTTCCTGAGCGCTCATGTGCTTGCACTGATCCTCGAGTTTGACGGGATCCACGCTCTTCTCGCCTGCTGCATACTTGTCCAGCAGGCGGTGCACCGTCAAGTCGGGATAACGGCGGATGGGCGATGTGAAGTGGGTGTAGTAGTCAAACGCCAGGCCATAGTGGCCGATGTTTGTGGCGCTGTAAATAGCCTTGGCCATCGAGCGGATGGCGAGGATGGCGAGCATCTCCTCCTCTGGTTTACCCTTGGCCTCCTCCAGCATCTTGTTGATAGACTTGTTGATGTCACGGCCAGAGCCCTTGGTGCGCACCTTGTAGCCGAAGTGGGCAGCAATGTCGGCAAAATTCTGCAACTTGTCCAGGTCGGGCTGGTCGTGAACACGATAGACCATCGCCTTGGCCGTCCTGTTCCTCGGCACCTTGCCGATGTGTTCGGCCACCTTGCAGTTGGCCAGCAGCATGAACTCCTCGATGAGTTTGTTGGCGTCCTTCGACTCATGGATATGGACGGCAATGGGCTTGCCCGTCTCGTCAATGTCAAATTTCTTCTCCTCACGGTTGAAGGATACCGAGCCGCCCTCCTCAAAGCGACGGCGGCGCAACTGCTTGGCCATCTCGTTGAGCACGGCAAGTTCTTCGGCCAGGTCGCCCTTGCCGGTCTCCAGGATCTGCTGTGCCTCCTCATAGGAGAAGCGCCTGTTGCTGCGCGTCACCGTGTGGCAGATTTTGTATTTCTTCACCCTGGCCTCGGCATCCATTTCCATGACTACCGAGTGGGTGAGTTTATCCTCATCGGGGCGTAGTGAGCAGATATTGTTGCACAGTTTCTCGGGCAGCATGGGGATGGTGCGGTCCACCAGATAGACCGAAGTGGCACGCTCATAGGCCTCCTTGTCGATGATGGAGCCCGGCGTGACATAGTGGCTCACGTCGGCGATGTGGACACCGATTTCCCAGTTGCCGTTTTTCAGTTTCTCGATGGAGAGGGCGTCGTCAAAGTCCTTGGCATCAGCGGGGTCGATGGTGAACGTGGTCACGTCGCGCATGTCACGGCGGCGGGCAATCTCCTCGGGCGTGATGCCTGCATCCAGGGCTTCGGCAGCCTCGGTGACGTTCTCGGGGTACTTGTAGGGCAAGCCGAACTCAGCCAGGATGGCGTGAATCTCGGCATTGTTCTCACCAGCCATACCCAGCACGTCAACCACCTCGCCGATAGGCGTATTGGCATCCTCGGGCCAATCGACAATCTTGACGACAACCTTGTCGCCGGTCTTGCCACCAGCCAGTTTATCCAGGGGAATAAAGATGTCGGTCGCCAGGAACTTGCTGTCGGTCGCCAACTGGGCAAAATACTTGAGGACCTGCAACGTGCCGACGAACACCTGTTCCTTGCGTTCCAGGATTTTCACGACTTCGGCCTCGGGTTCCAAGCCATGACGCGCGGCACTGATATGTACCAGCACGCGGTCACCATTCAGGGCGTGCATCGAGTTGCGCTCGGCCACCATGATGGGCTTGCCGTCGTCGCTTGCCGTGTCCACGCTGTTCTTGCCGTTACTGCGGCGGATGAAGATTCCCTCGGCCACCGATGAGCGGCCCACAGCCTTGTAACTGCCAAGCCCCACCTGGACCAGGAAACCGTCAACGGCCAGTTCCTCCAGAATCTCGACAATGACCGTGCGGCGCTTGGGCGTATTGGCGCCCACAGCCGCCGAGACCTGCTTGTAATTGAAGGAGCCCTCGCCCTGTGCATTAAAGAAATTAATGACTCTATCGTGGTACTCACGACGTTCCTGTTTCAACGTTTGTAATCCGCTTCTTTTTGCCATATATTGTTCTATTATTTACGATTTGTATCGTGGATAACTTACAAAGGTAATGATTTATTGTCATATTACAGCCCTGCATGACCGACTTTTCGCATTTTTTTGTAAAAAAACACATTTGACAATTTTTAATAAAGCCGTTAGCGGTTTTTTTCATAACTTTGCAGCCACCTTTACTCTAAGAACAAGAAATAGCAATGGTTTTTTAAAATAGGTATGTTCAAAAGTTTTTCATATTCATTGTTGGTAGCCCTCATGCTCTCGCTGTGCCCCATCACGGCGTGGGGTGCGCCACAGCATACTGATATCACCAAGCCCACGCGCGAGCGCGTGAGCCAAAAAGATAAGGACAAGAAGAAAGCGGACGAGAAAAAGGACAAGAAGGATGACAAGAAGGCTAGCAAGCCCGCCGCTCAAGCACCAGCAACTCCCCCCAAGGACAATAATGCCGCCAAGCCCGCAGCCCCCAAGGAGAATGCCGCTAAGCCCGCGGCCCCCGCTAAGGAAAATGCCCCTGCCGCCAAGCCCGCCAACACCAAGCGCGACTCCGATTCCATCAAGGCCAATCCGCCAAAACCCAAAGTGCGTCAGACTGTCAACCCCGAGAAGACACAGTTTGACGGAATCGACGTGTCCAAGCACCAGGGTTATATCGACTGGGCTCAACTTAGGAACCACAGTAAAATCAAGTTCGTTTACATCAAGGCCACCGAGGGCAGCGACTACGTCGACCCCAAATACAAGGAGAACATCCGCAACGCCCGCAAACACGGTTTCAAGGTGGGCAGTTACCACTTCCTCACCACCAAGAGCAGTGCGACAACCCAGTTCCACAACTTCATCCGCAATGCCAACCGTGAGGAGCAGGATCTGTTGCCCGTTATCGACGTCGAGAACATCGGCCGCTGGTCTTCGCAGCAGTTGAGGGACAGCCTCAAGGTGTTTGCCGACCTGGTCGAGGATTACTATGGCTGCAAGCCACTCATCTACACGAGCGAGAAATTCTTCACCAAGCACCTGGGCCGCGCCTTTGCCGAATATCCCCTGTTCATCGCCAAGTATAATCCCAACCAGCCCAACATCGGCTACAAGTGGATCATGTGGCAATTCTCGGACTGCGGTCTGTTCAAGCCCGCCGTCAAGGGCAATTACGGTGAGGTGGACCTGAGCCGCTTCAACAAGGGCTGCTCCATCAACGATATCATCTACAAGCCCAGCCAGCACAAGCCCAAAACCAGCGTGCATGATGCTGTGGACCGCAAGGACAAGCCCACCAGCGTCAACATGACTGAACAGAAGCCCAAGGAGACTCCCAAGATGTCCAAGCGACAGCAGGAAGAGGCTCAGAAACAGGCCGAAAAAGACAAAAAAGCCAAGGAGCGCAACAAAAAGATAGCCGAAGACGAGGCAAAGAAAAAGGCTGAGGAAGACAAAAAGAACAAAGAAAAAGAAGAACGCCTGAAGAAGGAGAAAGCCCGTCAGCAGGCCCGTGAGGCTGCCGCCAAGAAGGAAGCCGAGCAGAAGGCCAAAGAGAAAGAGGAGCGCCTGAAGAAGGAGAAGGCACGCCAGCAGGCCCGTGAGGCAGCCGCCAAGAAGGAGGCTGAGGAAAAGGCCAAGCGTAAAGCCAACGCCCAGAAGGCCCGTCAAGAAAAGGCCGCTAACCAGAAGAAGGGCAGTTCCAACAAGTCGGCCAGCCTGTTGAACACCAATTCGTCAAAGAAATTGACAGAATCACAGCGCAACGACAGCATACGCTCCTCACAGTACAACGGCCGCAAGACCAACAAGAGTTCAGCGGACAACGATTGATGCCGGCATCTAACCGGTATTCCAGAACAACTCGCTTGCGCTAGAGCACGACAATGACCATCAAGGCGACATATAAAAAGCGCACCCGACTATCGCTGGTTGTGGCAATACTGCTGGCCATGACCGCATTGTGGTCGTGCCAGGGGCGCGGCAACAGCAAACCATCCAAACCCGCTGTGGCACCCCGCAACCCCGAAGCCAAGTATGACGGCATTGACATCTCCAGCCACCAGGGCTACATCGATTGGGCCAAAGTGAGCAGCGACAAAGACATCCGCTTTGTCTATATCAAGGCGACCGAGGGCGCCACTTACCACTCGCCCCACTACACCCACAACATCACCCAAGCGCGAAGGTACGGCCTGCTCGTGGGCAGTTACCACTATCTCACCTCCTCGTCCTCGATCGATGAGCAGTTTGAGAACTTCTCCAAGTTTGCCATCAAGTCGGTCCAGGACCTCATCCCCATGCTCGATGTCGAGGTACGCGGCAACTGGTCACGCAGCCAACTCATTGACAGCGTCGAGAGGTTCTGCCAGATGGTCGAGCAGCATTATGGTGTACAACCCATGATTTACAGCACGATGGGCTTCTACAACAAGAACCTGACGCCGCACTTCAACAAGCACCGCCTCTACATCGGCAGGTACTCCAACGCCGAGCCCGAAATCAACTGGGAAGGAGAGTACACCATATGGCAGTACAGCGAGACGGGCATTATTCCCGGCATCGATGCCTATGTGGACCTGTGCCGTTACCGCAAGGACGGCTGGATTGACGAGATTCTTCTCCCTCACAAATAACCATACTCGATAGAACTTCATAACTAACTGAAAGAATCATGACCATTGTTGACGTCGTTATCATCCTGATTGTGCTCGGAGGCCTGATCATAGGCTACCGCAAGGGATTTTTCGGGCAGTTGTCATCGCTTGTCTCATGGGTGGTGGCGATTATACTGTGTTACAAGTGCGGGGAACTCGCCGAGGACATCTTCTTGACCATCATGCCCAGCGCTGCCGACTGGCCCCTGTCGAGCATCACGGTACGCACCGTTTCGCTCGCCTTTGCCTTCCTAATTCTCATGCTGGTCATCAGGTTGGTAATGAGGCTGTTCCGAGGGGCGTTGGATACCGTTAAATTGGGATTTCTGGATAAGGCTGGCGGTGCCCTGCTGTTCATGTTCAAGTATGCCTTCATCCTGAGTATCGTGCTGAATCTGCTCTACGCTTTCAACCCCGACCTGGACACCTTCGGCACCAAACACATGCTCAACAACAAGCCCTACGAGTTTGCCCTCGACTTGATGCCGCGGGTGCTCGGTAGCGAGAAAATGCCCAGCGACTCCCTCAAGTTATACCGCGATCTCATCGACCCCGTGCCCGTAGATACGGCACCCTTTAACTGATTCACCTGAGTCCCATGACCTTGCAACTCTCAGCCCCCAACGAGGTCCGCGCGGCCATCACCCTGCCCACGTCCAAGAGCATTTCCAACCGTGCCCTGCTCATCGCCGCCCTGTGTGACAACAAGCCGACGGTGGTCGGTCCCGCCCTGTGTGACGACACGGCTGTCATGGTCGAGGCCTTGTCGCGGCAGGGAGGAACCATCAACGTGGGAGCGGCAGGCACAGCCATGCGGTTCCTCACCGCCTACTTTGCTACACGTGAAGGCGTTACCGTCACCCTGGACGGCGTGGAGCGCATGCGCCAGCGGCCCATCGGCATCCTCGTCGATGCCCTGCGGTCATTAGGGGCACACATCGAGTATCTGGACAAGGAAGGGTTTCCCCCATTGCGCATCACCGGCAGCAGGATGCATGGCGGTGACGTAGTGATGGACAGCAGCGTGAGTTCACAATTCGCCTCGGCAGTGATGATGATACTGCCGGCCCTGGGCGGTGGCACCATCCACCTCACGGGCAATGGCGTCTCGATGCCTTACATCCACATGACCGCGGCCGTGATGCGCGACATGGGTGCAACCGTCGATGTGGCGGGTGACCGCATCAGCATCGGTAACGGCTATACGGGCAACGACTACGTTGTTGAGGCAGACTGGAGCGCTGCCGCACCCTGGTATGCCATGGCCGCTCTCCTACCCCTGTCGTCACTCACGCTCAAAGGACTCAGCCCTGACAGTATCCAGGGCGACGCGCGCCTCGTGGAACTAGGCAGAAACCTGGGCATTGGCTCCAAGTTTGGCGCCGATGGTGTGACGCTGGACACCAGCCACTTCATCGGCTGCTGCTGTTCCAGTTTTGCCGACATGAGCGCGACCCCCGACCTGGCCCTGTCGTGGGCGGTGCTGTTGTGCCTGCTGGAGCGGTCCTTCCGCATGACGGGCGTACGCACCCTGTGGCACAAGGAGAGTAGCCGCGTTGAGGCCCTCCGCGACGAATTGAAGAAACTGGGCTACGTCCTGAAAATCGAGAACGATGACGCCATCTCCTGGTATGGCGAACGTGTCCCAGTCACCCAAGAGCCACCCGTCATCGACACCCACGGCGACCACCGCATCGCCATGGCCTTTGCTCCCGCTGCAGTGCGCTTCCCGGGACTCGTCATCCGTGACGCTGATGTGGTCACCAAATCCTACCCCTCCTTCTGGCGCCACCTGCGCCAGGCAGGATTCACCATCAATGAATTGGCACAATAAATGCAATCATCGGGAATGAATATGAAAACAAGATTCATTGTCATCATGATACTATCTACGCTACTCGCGCTCGAGAGTGCGGCACGCATTGCCAGCGAGCGCATCGTTGTCATCAGCGACACCCACCTGCTGAGTCCCGAACTCGTGACGCCAGGCAGTGCCATCGACCATGCCGATGCCAGTGACAGCAAAATGATGGCCATGAGCGACGATATCATGAGCGCCATCACCGACAGCATCATCGACCTCAAACCTGCCATCGTACTGCTGACAGGCGACATGACGCACAATGGTGAGCGCGCTAGCCACGAACGCATGACACAATACCTGGAACGCATGAAGGCGCACGGCATCCAGGCGCTGGTCATCCCCGGCAACCACGATTGCAACAACCCCTACTCGAGACGCTTTGACGGCGACAAAACGGTTGCAGTCCCCACAGTGACCCGTGACGAGTTTGCGACAATCTACCGCGACTACGGCTACGGCAAGAACTCCCAGCGTGACCCCGCTTCACTCAGTTATTGCTGTGAACCCATCAAGGGCGTGGTGGTCATCGGCATCGACAGCAACATGGACGAGTTGAATACCCTTGCTGCCCGTGGAGACAGCGCCGACACCTACCACAATGGCGGACGCATCAAGCCCGAGACCCTGCAATGGGTCATCGACCATGCCGTTAAGGCCCGCAAACAGGGAAAATGCGTCATCGCGATGATGCATCACCACCTGATACCCCACTTTGACCAGCAGGACCGCCTCCTGGCCAACTACATCATCAAGGACCATGACGAGATTGCCCAGAAGCTGATGCAGGCAGGCATCCACACCATCTTCACGGGGCACCTGCACGTGACCGATGCCGTCACATTATATAATAAGGAGCACACCGACAGCATGGTGGAGGTGGCTACGGGCTCGGCCATCTGCTATCCGTTTGCCCTGCGCACGGCCACGCTGGACCGAAAGCGCCATGCCCTCGACATCGACACCCGCTGGATAACAGCGACCAGCGGATGCCCCACCCTGCGCGAACAGGGACGGCAGCGCATCATCAACTCCACCCCGGGCATGGCCGCCATGCTCTCGGACAAAGCGTGGAGCCGCTTGGGCGGTCGCATGAGCGATATAAAAAGGATGCTCGAAATGAACGGCGCTAAGGCCGACCTGCCCGAGACGCCCCAGCAAGCCACCCAACTCGTGCTGCGCCACCTCAAGGAAGTCCTCTCGCGCACCTTGCTCGCCGTGGTAGAGGGCAATGAGCAGGAAGCGGATGTGGAGGACATCATCAACCAGGGCAAGCAAGGCATCCACGCCATGATCGAGGAAGTCATCCCCGACCAGGCCGACAACCTGTGGGAATTTGTTGAGCAGAATGTGTATCCCAAGGTCGAACCACTGCTGCGCAGCATCCTTGAAGACCGCAATGCCGTGGGTCTTACCGGCGAGTCCCACACCGATGACCTGCGATTGAGCACGCCGCTATAGCCTGATGGCACACATCACCGCAATTTTGTAACAAATAATCAAAAATTTGCACGAATTTATAGAAATGTGGACCGATAGTTCCACATTTTTTTTAATTTTGCACATTCAACTCATTTTTACTTATAAAAAACAAGAAATCTGTTTCTCGTCATGTTAAGGAAAATACGAATTACACTGGCAGCCATCATGATGATCATGGTGACATTGCTCTTTCTTGACGTGAGCGGCGTGCTGCACCACTATCTGGCATGGACGGCGCGCATTCAGTTCCTGCCTGCAGTGTTGGCCCTCAATGTGGTCATCATCGTAGCGCTGGTGCTGCTAACGCTCATCTTTGGACGCATTTATTGTTCGGTCATCTGCCCGCTGGGCATCTTCCAGGACATCGTGTCATGGATTCATGGCAAGCGCAAGAAAAACCGCTTCACCTCCAGTCCCGAAAAGCGCTGGTTGCGCTATGGTGTGCTGGCGGTGTTCATCGTCGCATTTGTCGCTGGCATTCACTCGCTGGTGGCCCTGCTGGCACCTTACAGCAGTTATGGCCGCATGGTGACCAACCTACTCTTGCCCGTCTATCAGTGGGGCAACAACATCCTCGCCTCGATCGCTGAGCGGGTGGACAGTTACACCTTCTACAGTGTTGACGTGTGGATGAAGAGCCTGCCCACCTTCCTGATTGCCCTGGCGACGTTCATCATCGTCGTGGTGCTGGCATGGCGTGGTGGCCGCACCTACTGCAACACCATCTGCCCCGTGGGCACTATCCTTGCCCAACTGGCCCGGTTCTCATGGCTTAAAGTCTATTTTGATGCCGGCAAGTGCAAGTCATGCAGCCTGTGCACCAAGAACTGCAAGGCCTCTTGCATCGATTTCAAGACCCACAAGGTGGACTACACGCGTTGCGTGACCTGTGGCAACTGCATCGAGAAATGCAACTTCGGGGCGCTCCATTATGGCCACCCCAAGGCTGTTGCCCAACCCGTACAGCCTGTCGATGAGCAGCCCACTGCCGACAATACCCGCCGGGCCTTCCTCGTCGGCACCGCTATCGTGGGTGCCAACGTTGCCCTGGCTCAAGCGGCCAAGAAGGTGGACGGAGGTCTTGCCATCATCGAGGACAAGGTGCCCGCCAAGCGCACGACGCCGTTGACACCTCCCGGCTCGGTGAGTGCCCGCAACTTCGCCCAGCACTGCACGGCCTGCCAGTTGTGTGTGGCCAAGTGCCCTAACGGCGTGCTGCGTCCCTCGACCGACCCGATGCGCCTGATGCAGCCCGAACTCAGTTTTGAGCGCGGGGCTTGCCGTCCCGAGTGCGTCGAGTGCTCCAGCGTGTGCCCCACTGGTGCCATCAAGCCCATCACCGTTGACGAGAAGTCCTCGACCATGATAGGCCATGCCGTGTGGGTTAAGGACAACTGCGTGGTGCTGACCGACGGCGTGAATTGCGGCAACTGTGCCCGCCACTGCCCCGCCGGCGCCATCATGATGGTACCGAGCAATCCCGATGATGAGATCTCGCCCATGGTACCTGCCGTCAACAGTGCGATGTGCATCGGCTGCGGCACGTGTGAGTATGTTTGCCCCGCCAGGCCGTTCAGTGCCATCTATGTCGAGGGCCACGAGGTTCATAGCCAGATTTAGTCAACTCCAACCATGTCATCCATTATGAACGATAACAATCATAACAACAATAAAGGCGGCAAGGCATTCAGCCGCCGCACCTTCCTCAAGGCACTGGGCTTGGGAACCGCCACGGCTGCCGCTCCCGCCATCGTGAGCTGCGCCACCGACAGCAAGAAAGGCAACGCCCAGGAACCGCCTGTGGGCAAGATGACCTATCGCGAGAATCCCAAGACGCACGAGAAGGTCTCCATCCTGGGCTACGGCATGATGCGCCTCCCCGCCACCAACGGCAAGCCCTTCGGGCGCGAAAATGATGCCGAAATCGACCAGGAGATGGTCAACCGCCAGATTGATTACGCCATCGAGCATGGTGTGAACTACTTTGACACATCGCCCGCCTATAGCCGCGGCCTGAGTGAACACGCCACGGGTATCGCCCTGAGCCGCCACAAGCGCGAAAAGTATTTCATCGCCACCAAGCTGTCCAACTTCTCGCCCGAGACCTGGTCCCGCGACGCAAGTATCGAGATGTTCCAGAACTCCCTCAAGGAACTGCAGGTGGACTATATCGACTACCTGCTGCTCCACGCCATCGGCGGCGGCAACGAGAAGATGACAGCGATGGAGGTTTTCGAGGCACGCTACATCAACAACGGCATGCTCGAGTACCTGATGGAGCAGCGCGAGAAGGGCGTGATACGCAACCTGGGTTTCTCCTATCACGGTGACATTGCCGTGTTTGACAACCTACTGGCCAACCACGACAAGTACAAATGGGACTTCGTGCAGATCGAGTTGAATTACCTGGATTGGAGACACGCCAAGGACTTCAACGAGGAGAACACCAATGCCGAGTACCTGTATGCGGAACTTGACAAGCGCGGCATCCCGGCCGTCATCATGGAACCCCTGCTGGGTGGACGACTGGCATCGTTGCCCAAGCCGTTAGCACAGGAAATCCTGGCCCGCGACCCAGAGCGCACCCTCGCCTCGTGGGCATTCCGATATGCCGGTTCGTTCCCGCGCGTACTCACCGTGCTGAGCGGCATGACCTACATGGAGCACCTGAAGGAGAACCTGTGCACCTATTGCCCGCTCGAAGAACTGACCGACGAAGACAAGGACTTCCTCTATGGCATCGCCGACCAGATTGTGGATTACAACACCATCCCCTGCAACGACTGCAAGTACTGCATGCCCTGCCCCTACGGCATCGACATTCCCGGTATCCTCACCCACTACAACAAGTGCATTGCCGAGGATGATCTCACACGTGACCGTAATGATCCCGACTACGCCCGCGCCCGCAAGGCCTTCCTCGTGGGATATGACCGCACCGTGCCCAAGTTGCGCCAGGCCGACCACTGCATCGGTTGCGGACAATGTGTGGAACATTGCCCCCAGCGCATCCAGATTCCTCGCGAAATGGAACGCATCAACAACTACGTCGAAGCACTGAAACGCAACATCGACCGCGGCCTCGAAGCCTGATATTGCATTAAAATTATATTAAAATGATAAGGGAAGATGGTGCAAATGTGCCGTTTTCCTTTGTTTTTAATAAGGTGTTAAACAAAAACTTGAAAAAAATATGCCCCACTTTCAGAAAAAGCAGTATATTTGCAGGCTGAAAAAGACGTTTGAAGCGAAAATTAACAAAATTTAATTAAATAATTCACAATTCAAAAAATGCAAACTAAAGGTTTTATTAGAGTCCTGACTTATGCATTGATCTTGATTTGCCTTTTCTACCTCTCGTTCACGATTGTGAGCAATCACTATCAGAACAAGGCGGAGCAGAAGGCTCTTGCTGCAGCCGGCATTAAGAGCGCCGACACCAGCAACGAGAAGTACAAGGCTGCGCTCAATGAGTGTTTGGACTCCCTCGCCAACGAGAAGGTGTACCTTGGTTACTACACCTTCCAACAGGTTCGTGAAAAAGAGTTAGGCCTCGGCCTTGACTTGAAGGGTGGTATGAATGTGACACTGCAGATTTCGGTGCCCGACATCTTGCGCGCTCTCGCGAACAACAATCCAGACAAGAAGTTTAATCAAGCGATCGACAACGTGATGAAGAACCAGACCGCTCAGGACGACTTCGTCGGCTCCTTCTGCAAGGAGTACAAGAAGTTGGCTCCCGAGGGCAACCTGGCTCAGATTTTCCGCAATATCGAGCGCATCAAGGAGAAACCCAATGCCAGCGAGCGTGAGGTGCAGAGCATCCTCAACGATGAGGTGAACAGCATGGTGGACAATTCCTACAAGGTGCTGCGTAACCGTATCGACCGCTTCGGTGTGGTTCAACCCAATATCCAAAAGCTGCAGAGCACGGGTCGTATCCTGCTCGAGCTCCCTGGTGTGAAAGAACCCGAGCGCGTCCGCAAACTGTTGCAGGGTGCCGCTAACCTGGAGTTCTACACCACCTACACCTTGGGTGATGTTATTGGCTCACTGCGTCAGCTCAACGACCAGGCTCAGGCCAACAAGACTGTAGACAAGAACGCCACCGAGGAGACCACCGAGGAGGCTGCTCCCGCCGAGACCGCCGAGGCCAAGACCGACAGCGCCGCTAAGGCCGCTGAGGAGGCTGCCAAGGCTGCTCCCGCCAAGAAGGATGACGGCCAGCTGACTCTCGCTCAGCTGACTGGCTTTGAAGCTATGGCAGGCGCCGGTGCCAGCTCACCCGTTGTGGGTTATGTCAGCGCTGCCGACACTGCTGCAGTCAATGCCATCATTCACTCTCAGTTAGCCAAGACCATCCTGCCTGCCGACCTTAAGTTGCGTTGGACTGTTAAGCCCGAGAAGGCTCAGAATGGTCATGAGGTATTCCAGCTCGTTGCCCTGCGCACCGTTAATGGCCAGCCCGTCCTGAATGGTGACGTGGTGACCCGCGCAACCAGTGAGTTTGACAACCTGCAGGGCCAGGTCGTATCGATGACCATGAACGATGAGGGCGCCCGTCAGTGGAGCATCATCACCAACCAGAACATCGGTAAGGCTATCGCCATCGTCCTGGATGATCAGGTTTACTCATTCCCCAACGTCAACAGCCGTATCGACGGTGGTCGCTCACAGATCAGTGGCCGCTTCACCGTTGAGGAGGCTAACGACCTTGCCAACGTGCTCGAGTCTGGTAAGATGGTAGCACGTGTCAATGTGGCCAGTGAGAGCGTGATTGGCCCGTCGCTGGGTAAGGAATCCATCCGCAAGGGTCTCATCTCATTTATCGTGGCCCTGATTCTGCTGATGATATTCATGGTTTGCACTTACGGCTGGCAGGCCGGTATGATTGCCAACCTGGGTCTGTTCCTGAACCTGTTCTTCACGATGGGTATCCTCGCTTCGTTCCAGAGCGTGCTCACCCTGCCTGGTATCGCCGGTATCGTGCTGACGCTGGGTATGGCGGTGGACGCCAACGTGCTTATCTTTGAGCGTTGTAAGGAGGAATTGCGTGCTGGTAAGGGTCTCAAGGCTGCCGTCAGCGATGGTTACAAGAATGCATTCTCGGCCATCTTCGACTCCAACTTGACCACCATCATCACCGGTATCATCCTGATTCTGCTCGGTTCTGGTCCCATCCGCGGTTTTGCCGTTACCCTGGTAATCGGTATCTGCTGCTCGTTCTTCACCGCCGTGTTTGCAACACGCCTCGTGATGGAGCACTTCGTGAACAAGGGCACCTTCGACAAGATGACCTTCAACACCAGCCTGACCCGTCACCTGATGGAGAACGTACAGTTCAACTTCATGGGCGCTGCCAAGCGTACCTCTATCATCGTTTTGGCTCTGATCGTCCTGATGGGTGCATTGTTCGGCCTGCGTGGTCTGAACCGTGGTATCGACTTCTCGGGTGGCCGCAACTTCGTGGTACAATTTGACCATCCCGTTTCGACCCAGACGCTGGAGTCGCAACTGGAGGCCCAGTTCCCCGGTGCTACCACTTCGGTAATCACCATCGACAACGACACCAAGGTGCGCGTTTCGACCAACTACAAGATTGAGGATAACAGTGAGGGTGTTGACGACGAGATCATGGGCAAGCTCTATGAGGGCTTGAAGAGTGAACTCGGCTCGATGAGCAAGGATGACTTCAGCATGTCTAACGAGAGCGTCGGCGTCGTTTCGAGCGAAACCGTCGGTCCGAGCATCGCTAGCGACATGACCCGCCAGGCTATCTGGGCAGTGCTCTTCTCACTGCTTGCTATGGCACTGTACATCCTGTTCCGCTTCCGCAACATCGCGTTCTCTATCGGCGCATTGGCAGCCGTAGCGTTCACCTCGTTTGTGGTTATCGGCTTCTACAACCTGCATGGCCTGCTGCCCTTCTCCATGGAGATTGACCAGACCTTTATCGCCGCTATCCTGACCGTAATCGGTTATCAGGTGAACGATACCGTGGTTGTATTTGACCGTGTGCGTGAGTACCGCAAGCTCTATCCCAAGCAGGATCTGTACACCACCTTCAACAAGGCCCTGTGCAGCACCCTGTCACGTACCTTGATGACATCTATCACGACCTTGCTCGTGCTGTTCATCATGTTGTTCCTGGGTGGTGAGTCCATCCGCAGCTTCATCTTCGCGATGATCCTCGGTGTTATCATCGGTACCTGCTCCTCACTGTTCATCGCTTCGCCCGTGGCTTATTGGATTGCCCGTCGCAGCGACAAGAAGGAGGCAGCGCTTGCAACCGCTAGGAATTAATTCCTAAACCTTGAAACAGAATCGGCTGGCCACGGCGCCAAGCCATGAGTCCAGCCGATTTTCTTGATGCTCCTGTAGTTCAATGGATAGAATGGAGGTTTCCTAAACCTTAGATTTGGGTTCGATTCCCAGCGGGAGTACTTCACAACAACAATTAAGACACTGCAAACCAATTACTTGCAGTGTCTTTGATTTTATACTACTGGCAAATCACTGGCAAAAAGGCAATTTTAGACCCTTTTCAGGCTGCTTTTTATGTACAGCTTTACCCAGTTTTTCATATAGACTTTTATAGAGTTTTTCACCTCGACTGGGCAGGGCTGATGCTTCCACTACTTTAGTGGGAATTATGCAGCACCCCCAACAGCCCCAAAAAATTCTTGTGCATGGTCAAAGGTTTGGGCGAGGTTTATTAAAAAGGGGGTACACCCTTCAAAAACTATAGCCCCCACTATCCACAAGAAGCCAGTACACCGAAAAGGCACACTGGCTTCCTGACAATAGCAATGAAATGTGGGCTGCTGCATCAGTCTATTGCAGTCTAAAGTTAGGTGAATTTCCTACCGAAATTAAATTTTATTGTCCCTTATAGCTGGTTGGGGTTTACTGGCTGCTTGCTTTCCCAATAAATCATGCCCCCTATTCAAAGGCAGCTGCCGACATGGAAGCTGCTGGGCTACATCAGTCCATTGTCCTTCATCAGTTCTTTGTATTTGGCTTCATCAAGCACTTCATGCGGTTCCATATCATCCCAGTCAAAAGGTGATTCCATGCTGGTGCAAAGCTTCCTGATCTCGGCTTCAGGGTCTTGTCTGCTGGCATCAATCATTTCCACCTTGCCAATTACATACATTGCAGCCTTCAGCCTTGTGGCTTCATTGGGGGACTGCAAACAGCCCTGCACCGCATTCAGGGCTTCAGCATACAGCCCACACAAACCATTGCGGATGTTGTCCTGAATGATTTGGCACTGCTGATTGTAGAAGCACTGGAAGCTGATTTTCTGCTGCCATTGGTAGATTGTAGCCCTATTCACACTGACCTTCTCGGCTACATCGGTAACACTTTCACCTGAAGCCAGCAACAATGCTGCTTGTTCTTGCTGGGCTGTCAAGCCAGTCACCAGTGTCGATTGTGTTGATTTTTGTTGTCTTTTGTACATGTCTGCTTAATTTGTTGTTTATTGAATTGTTACTGGGCTGCTGCCCTTCTACTTTTGTCTACTTTAGAGAGAAAGCCAGCCATTTCACCCCCTCGGCATTGCCTTCCAAGCCCCCACTATTTTCCCACTACTTTAGTGGGGCTTCACCCCTTCCTCATGCCTGAGGTGTCGAGGTCGAGGGAAGGAAGTACAGCATATAAAATTATATGCTTTTCGGTGCTAAATAAGGGGGTCGGTGTCTGGGCTGTCACCCTCATCACCAGTGCCAGCTTCCAGTGCTGCTGCAAGCTGCTGGGACAAATCCCACTTGCTGGTGTCTGCTTCCCTCATCTTACCAAGAATGGCTTTAACTTGCCTTTTTCTGCTGTCCTTGTCAGCCTTACTTAGGACTTCATCAGGGAAAGAATTAATGCGATTATACAGCATCTTCTTCACCTCCTGAAGGGTCTTGCTGTCATTCAGGCTATCTTCAACCAGTACCAGTGCAATGATGCTGGCTGTGGATAAATCAGCCTTACTTGTCGGTGCTTCAACTTGTGCCATTGGTATTAGTCTTTTATATTGTTGATATAAATCTTCCTTGAAGATGCTTTGCCAGTCAGGATTGATCAGGTTTGCAAGCATCACCCCTTTCCCATGATTCAGCACACTGGGCTTCAGGTAGTGGGCTTCCCACTTCAGGAAGTAGCCCTGAGGATTCCAGCCAGCTTCCTGAATGATTTTCCTTCTGCTCATGCCCTGCTTCATTTCGATGTTCTTGCCAGCATCATACATCTTCAGCCTAACATTTGAATCTTGCCAGCTTGTGAAGTTGCCCTTGTCCTTGCCATTGACATATTGCTGAAGGTGTTCACTGGGCTTTGCCTTGTGGTGCTGTATGTAGTCCCTCGGCTTCACCTCGACTGGTATGATCACCCCATATTCAAACACTTCCACAATGCTGTCCCACAAGTCCACATGAAGCATCTTCCCAATGTAGTCAATGGCTGCTTGGAAGGCTTCAGGGTCATAGGTGAAGTTATGCCCTTGCCAGTAATACATGATGCTGCCCTGAAGCTTCAGGAAGCTGTCAGGATTCCAGTAGATGTCCAGCCCTTCACAGCCTTCCAGTCGGTATCTTGCAGCCCCAGTGGGGTAGGTAGCAACAATTTGGCAATGTCCAAAAAAAGGGCTAACTTTGCCACCCTGATTCGGCTTTATTATGCTAATGAAGTCAATCATTTTATAATCCAATTGAGGGGGTCTGCTGTGAAGCATTCCCCCTCTTTCGTACCTCGGCAATATCAGTTGCCACTTTTGACATAGCTGGTTAAAAACCTCATCACTTGTGGCATATCATTGGGGTTGCCCATGCCAGCGAAATAGAAGATGCTGATGCTTTCCCACTGGTCGGTGCTATGCATCACAATCAGGTCACCAGTGTCCCTCACATTGCCTTTATAATTGGTAATGCCAATAGTGCCATAACCAATAAAAAGGGGATACAATGGCACTTGCCAAATTTGTGTCCTACACACAAAAGGCTTGTACTTCTTCAGGGGTGATTCCTCGGCTACCTTGAATGTACCGATAAGCTGCCCCACTACTGGGTGCATGGCATTCCTTCCTTTGTGCTGTACATTGGTCATTTCATTCCCTCGGCTAATTGACAGCCTATTAGGAAGAATCTTGCAGCCCTGCTGCCAGTAGTAGCTTGATTTAGTTCCTTTCTTGTGCTGGTAGATAGCCACCAGCATCGACTTGCTAATAAACTCCTCAATCATGATATAATCCCCTTTTCTCATTGCTTTGCACTGATGTAGTGTTTCTCCATGAAGGCTTCGATGTCAGCCCTACGCACATAAATCTTCCTACCGAACTGGCTGAAGGGGATCACCCTTTTGTCACGATAGTCTTGCCATGTCTTTGCCGATACTCCCAGCATCTTCCTTGCCTCGGCACTCTCAATCCACTGGCTATTTACTTCCTCGGCTGATTTGGTTTGAAGTGTGTCCTTCACTTCATTCAGCAAGTCCTTGATGCCTTCCCACTCAGCCTGAGGAAGCATCACTACTGAAGGCATTGCTGCTGGTGTTGTTTTGTTTGTCATTGCTTTTAATTTCATCAGGGAAAACAATTCACAACATTGTGACTTGATTCTGATTTCGATGCAAAATTATAATGCGGTAAAATAGAAGGAAGAAAAAGAAAAATGCGTAAAATTTCGGCTTATTACACCGATTTTTTACGCAATAATTTTGCTCAAATGAATGCCTTCAAGACTTATGCTTTCATGCCTTTTGCCATTTTTCCCATGCAGTTAGCCAGTTCTGGACTTGCTGTGCTTTTTCTCTGCCGACAGCACCTGAAAAGCCTTCTTCAGTAATGGCTACCTTGCCAGTGTAACCAAAAGCCAACATTATATCATAAATCAAAGAATTAAATGCTACCTTTTTGGCATTAGTAATGCCAGTGAATTGAAAAGCAAGTGTGATGCCCCATGCCAGCTTCCCAAGTGTAGCATTTTTCCCCTTTGGGAAAAAAGTATCATCATCAGTGGCTGCAATTCGCAAAAAATCATCATCAGTATATTTGTCAGGCTCTATAGGCTCATCAGTGGCTCTTGAGTCTATTTTTATTGCTGCATAGTATAATATTTGTTTTAGAATCTCACTGCTTGCTGGTATTGACACTTTCATTTCAGTCCCTTTAACTTGCTTCCCTTTGGGCTTTTTGATTGTTCCTTTTACTTCGATGTCGCTGCCCTCACAAGCTACCAATAATCCTATCAATGCTGGAAGTCCTTTAATGCTGCCTTCTTCCTTTTCATACCTAAATTGGCGAAATGCTGTAGCAATACTACGGATTAGTGTGTAGTCATAAGGCACACCATGTTTCTTCAAGACTTGCTTGATAACCTTGATATTATTGATAATTTCACCAGTCAGTTTTTTAGGTTGTTCAAGTTCCATAGGCATATAATATCTTATGCTTTTGTGTTACTATATAAGGGGTAGGCTACTGGCTACTTGTCGAGGGTAGCCAGTACCGATTCCACTTCTTCTTTACTCATGCCCTGAATCAGTGCAAGAAGCTGTGCCTTCTTGTCGGCTGGGCTACCAAATACCGATTCCAGTGCCTTGTCATTCTCATCAGTGCTGAAGTTGCCCATGTAGCCTTCAGTTGTTTGCAGCTTGGAATGTGCCAGCAAAGACTTCACCTTGTTGCTTTCAATGCCCTTTTGTGCTGCTGCTTTCGCAAAGGAATGTCGGCTGATATGCATGGACACTTTCTTGCTGATGCCAGCCTTTTCAGCCAGCTTCTTCAGGCTCTTATTGATCAGGGCATTTTTAGTCCCTATTTCTTCAAATAGTTTCTGCTTCATGTCGCTGGGCAGGGTGTCCCTATCAGCCTGAGAAATGGCACTTGCATAGGTCTTGCGGTTGTCCATGAAGGGGAAGATGTAGTCAGTAGGCTTGCTGGCTTCAGTCCTATATAAGTCAAGAATGGCTGCTGCTTGTGCCACAAGCTTCAAGTCCCTTGTCTTGTGATTCTTGCCCATTTGATAATTAAGCCTTCCACCCTCGACATTCAGCCAGCGCAATTGCAGTAGATCACCAGCCCTGATGCCAGCACAATAGAAGCTAAACAAGAAGCAATTTCGGCTGTGCCAGTCAAGACTACCTTCAGCCAGTTCCAGTGCTTCCAGTGCCTGAATTTCGGCTGTGTCCAGCTTTTCCTTTTCGGTCTTGACCTTGCTATAAGTGAAAACTAAAAAGGGGTTCTTATCGGCTGTGATATAGCCCAGCTTGACAGCTTCCTTCATCATAGCCCTGAAAACTTTCAGCACCACTGCAATAGTGTTTTGGTGAAGCATCTTCCCTGCTTCTTTCTTGCTTCTTGAATTGTGAAGGGTGTGAAGGTAGGCATCAAACCTTGTTAGGAATTCAGGGGTGATTTCACTAAACAGCAATTCTTTCTTGTGGTTCATCTTCTTGTCGAGGAAGCCAGCCAGCTTGTTCAGGAAGCCATTGTAGCACTTCCAATTCCTGATGCCACCAGCATTAAGAATCTGCTGTGTCCTTTCGGCTGCAAAGCCAGTCATGTCACCAGCATCAATCTTCAAGAAGGTCTTGGACTTTTCTTCACCCTTCACCAGCCTTGCAACATTCTCGGCTGTGGGTGCTGCATCATCTTCCTTCAGTTCCTTGAAGGTCTTTTTGGCTTCTGCAAGAATGTCTGCTAATTCCTGATTCAGCTTCTTTGCATCAGGGTTGCTGGGCTTAATCCATTTGTCCCCCTTATATTCAGTGCTGAAGTCACTTTTTCGGTTCAGGTAAATGTCGGTCTTTACTCTTTTTCTCTTGCCTGCAATAGTGATACACAGCAAAATGTTATATTGCTGCTTCTTGTTCGGCTTTGCATTCAGTTCAAATCTATAAGTTGCCATAATCAAATCATTTTATAATCCACTGCAAATATAGGCACTTTTCATTTTACTGGCAAATCTACTGGCAAAATTTTCACATTTTATTGCCTTCTATTATATTCTAATTCAAAAATAAATTTTACCTTTGCAGTGTTTTTCAGGTAGTTATGAATATTTCAAGATACAGCAAATTACTATTTAAGTAGTCCCAGCGGGAGTACGAGATTGAAACGCCTGAGCCATGCGGCCCAGGCGTTTCAAGTTTAGAGAATAGAGTTTAGCGGTTAGTGGAGTAATAGATTAGGGTTTAGTGGCTAGAGGAGAAATTTCCTCATCACCACTAAACCCTAAATGTTAATCTTCACTGACGCGGGCGTGCGTCGGTGCCTTACTTCTTGAAGAAGCGGTTGTAGAGGCCGGTGAAGCCCTGTCCGTGGCGTGCCTCGTCGCGGGCCATCTCGTGAACGGTGTCGTGGATGGCGTCAAGGTTCTGAGCCTTAGCCAGCTTGGCGATGCGGAACTTGTCCTCACAGGCACCGGCTTCGGCAGCCATGCGTTTCTCGAGGTTGGTCTTGGTGTCCCAAACTACCTCGCCCAGCAGCTCAGCGAACTTGGCGGCGTGCTCGGCCTCCTCAAAGGCATAGCGCTTGAAGGCCTCGGCTACCTCGGGATAGCCCTCACGGTCGGCCTGACGTGACATAGCCAGGTACATGCCCACCTCGGAGCATTCGCCCTCGAAGTGCGCCTTGAGTCCAGCGAGGATTTCGGGGTCAACGCCCTTAGCTACGCCAATCACATGCTCGGCGGCATAGGTTACTTCCTCGTCTTCCTTGAGTTCCTTGAACTTCTCGGCGGGTTGTTTACACTGTGGACATTTCTCGGGGGGCGTATCACCCTCGTGTACATAACCGCACACGGTGCAGATCCATTTCTTTGCCATAATTGTTGATTCGATTGATTATTCTTTATTAGTAAGTTAAACAGATTTTTAGTTAATACTCAGATAAAACACTCTGGACTTGAGTCTAAACGAGAGCGGATTTTACTCAGTCACTTCCTCAAAATCCTCGGGACCAACGCCGCACAGCGGGCACTCCTCGGGAGGTGTGTCACCCTCATGGATGTAACCACACACATTGCATTTCCATTTCTTCATTGTCGTGAATTGCATTAAAACGGTTAATAAATAGATTTGTTGGTTACAAAGTTAATCTATCGGACAGCTAAAATCCAAATTTTTTTATCCTTTTTTGTGAAAAAATCCCCACAATGCAATCTGCACTGCGGGGATAATCGTTTAGCAAGACTGGGCTAATCAGCCATTGTGCTTCTTCATCACCTTGATGAGGTCGAGCATCTTGTGGCTGTAACCAATCTCATTGTCATACCATGAAACCACCTTGACGAACTTGTCGGTCAGATAAACACCGGCATCAGCGTCAAAGATTGAAGTCAGAGCGCAACCCAGGAAGTCGCTGGAAACGACCTTGTCCTCGGTGTAACCCAGAATGCCCTTGAGCTCACCCTCGCTGGCCTTCTTCATAGCAGCGCAGATGTCCTCCTTGGTAGCGGGGTTCTTCAGGTTCACGGTGAGGTCAACTACCGACACGTCGAGGGTGGGAACGCGCATCGAGATACCGGTGAGCTTGCCATCGAGTTCGGGAATGACTTTACCTACGGCCTTGGCAGCACCAGTCGAGCTGGGGATGATGTTGCCACAAGCGGCACGGCCACCGCGCCAGTCCTTAGCGCTGGGACCGTCAACGGTGCGCTGGGTAGCGGTTACCGAGTGAACGGTGGTCATCAGACCGCTCTCGATGCCGAAGCTGTCGTTCAACACCTTGGCGATAGGAGCCAAGCAGTTGGTGGTGCAGCTGGCGTTGCTGACGATGGTCTGGCCAGCATACTTGTCTGTGTTCACGCCACAAACAAACATGTCTGCCTGACGGCCGTCATCACCCTTCTTGCTGGGAGCTGACAGAACCACGTACTTGGCACCAGCCTTCAAGTGCTGCTCAGCACGGTCCATGGTCAGGTAGAAACCGGTGGATTCAACGATATACTCGGCACCAATCTCACCCCAGGGGATGTTCTGTGCTTCCTTCTCGGCGTAGATGTGGATGTGCTGACCATTAACGATGAGTTCTTTCTTCTCCAGGTCATAGTCCACAGTACCGTCGAAACGGCCATGCATGGTGTCATACTTGAGCATATAGGCCATGTAGTCAACGTCCAAGAGGTCATTGATACCTACAACTTCGATATCGTTAACATTCTCAGGCTCAAAGGCTGAGCGGAATACAAAACGGCCAATACGTCCGAATCCATTAATACCGATTTTAATCTTCTCCATAATGCTTTTTTAATAATTTTTTAATAAATAATGCAGTTATATAACGGTTGTTTGTTTTTTTTGTTATCTTTGCCATGACTTTACTCATGGTAATGTCATACAATACGACTGCAAAATTAACTAAAATATTTTGATAATATTGACATTAAGGTAGCAAAATGCTTCTTTTTTTGGTTCAATTAAGAATGTTTAATAGTTAATCCGCTGAGATTGGAAGTGATAGACAACTTTATATTATTCATTAATCTTTAAAACTTGAAGAATTATGGGATTTATCAAAGAATTTAAAGAGTTTGCCATGAAGGGCAATGTGATGGACATGGCTGTCGGTGTTATCATCGGTGGTGCATTTGGCAAGATTGTCACCTCGCTGGTTGACGATGTCTTGATGCCCGCTATCGGTCTGCTGACTGGCGGTGTGGATCTCTCAGGTCTGGAATATCACTTGCCTCCCGTTTCTGAGATGGTTGGCGATGCCGCTTCGGCCGTCGGTGCCGAGGGTGCTGTCGAGGCAGTTGCTGACGCTGCCAGCACAGTTGCCGCCAATGCCGGTGTGGCTACCGAGGCCACTGGCGCTGTGCTCAAGTATGGCTTGTTCCTCCAGAACGTGATTGACTTCCTGATCATCGCACTGTGCATCTTCTTGATGATCAAGGCCATGAACAAGCTCATGCCCAAGAAGGAAGAGCCCGAAGCTCCCGCTGGTCCCACTCAGGAAGAGCTGCTCACTGAGATCCGTGACCTGATGAAGAACCAGAAGTAATCGCTGCTCTTCACATTTCACTATCAGAATCATGCACGCCTGTGCCCCGCTATCTGGGACACAGGCGTGCCGTTTTACTGATTCCCGTTGCCCACCCCGCTAAAAAAAAGGCTACACCACTACACGCGGTATAGCCCTCTGTTAGTTTAGGGTAAAGACGTTATTAATCGTTGATTTTTAACAGTCCTGTTCGGTATGCTTTACCGATAAGTTCAGCAACGTTGCGAGAGTTAGTTTTCCGCAACAGCTGTTTGCGGTGATACTCCACAGTGTTAGAAGAGATGAAAATCTTTTCACCTATTTCTTTGCTGTTATACCCTGATGACAGCAATTCAAGTACTTCCTTTTCTCTGGAAGTCAGTTCAATTTTGGGGGCACTCATAATATCACGATTTTTGATAAGATGCTAATTTTAACATAGTTGCAAAAATACGTAGTAAAACGTATCAAACCAAACAAAATGGCAATAATTTAGACAAAATGATATCAAAACTATTTCTTTCAGTAGAAAAAACTGATTATATGCAACCAATTGTTAGCTAATTGCCCTAACTTGGGCCTCTCTATCAGGTGTGAAAGCGGCTTGCACGACACTTTCCGGCTGCTCTCGAAAGGGCTCCAGAACCCATAATCTATAGCTCAATGATGGCCGTGTGGTCGTTGATTACAGCCTCGTGCTTGGTGCCGATGTCGTTGCGGTCCTCGAGGATGCTGCGCAGCACCAGCCGGGCAATGTGATAGATGCGCAGATGCAAAGCGGCCTTGGCAAACGGCTTGAGGATGCCCCTGACGGTTTCATCGACCACGTGATCGACGCCCTTGATCAGGCGGTCGATGAGGGCACGGTGGTCGTTGCCGCTCTCATTGCCCTCGGCAAAACTCAGATAGGCCTGAGTAACCGGCTCACGCAGGTACTTGAGCAAGAGGTCGGCAATGGCATCGGGGGTGGCGGGCAGATTGACATAGCGCATCACGAACGGGTGCTGCTGCCGGTAGTTATCGATAGCCTGGCTGATCTCGTACCAGTAGCGATTGAGCACACCTCGGGTTATCGTGGGAATGCTGTCGGTAAAAACTTGGCGGGAGCGTTCACCGAAGTCGGGCTGCGACGGCAGGCTGAAGAGCGTGCGAGTGTAGAGTTGCATCTTGCCACTGGCGGTATTGCAGGTCGCCACACGCCACTGGCACGGGTAACCGACTGCCGCAGCGGTCGCAATCTCGACCATCGTCTGCTGGCGATAGCTTGTCTGGCAGATGTCGCTGACGTGCAGATGCCCCGTGAACACGACATGTACCCCGGCATCGATAAGGCGACGGCACATCTGGCCCGCTTCATCGACCATATAGGGGGCGGCCAGCGTGTCCTCCATGTGGAAATGTGGCACCAGATGATGATGCATCATGGCAATGACATGGCGACCTGATGACTTTGCCCTCGTTGCCTGTTCCACGAGCCATTGCTGGGTGCGCGCATCCAGCATACCGCTGGTCTTGCAATGGTCCACGGCGTCACCGCGCGACACAAAGGTGTTGAGGCGGTCCATACAGGCATCAATGCCCAGGATGGTGAGACGGTCAGTCACCTCGCGGCAATAACTCAAGGTGTCAGGATCACGGAGCGAACGCCCGTCATAGCCCATATTCTTGTAGATGGCGGCAAACTCCCTGCGTGTAATCGTGTCGGCAGGCGTGGCGCTGTCCCCATCATAGACCTTGGCATCAGGATTGTTGATATCGTGGTTGCCGGGCACGACAAGCACCTGGATACCTGCATCCACCAAGCGCTGCAACTGCGATGCCACCAGTTCGTGGCTCACACGCTCGCCATCCTTGGTGAGGTCACCGGTGACCAGCACCAGGTGAGGTTTAAGGCTGAGAATCTCCTCCACCAGCGTGTTGAGAATCTCAGGGCTCTCGCGCAGCATCTTGCGGTCGCGGTTCAGGTATTCCTCCAGTGCGCTGCCATCATTGACCAGTAGCGATGGGGCCATCACGTGCAGGTCGCTGATGATGGCAATCTTGACAACGGGGTTAGACTTCTGGCTCATAGTCTGTCTAGCATTTTATATCATTACAACAGGTAACGACCACAAAGGTAATGAAAAAACTCTTGATTCCCACATCATGGCACCCACAATAAATGATACTGTGCCAGGAGCAAGACTGCTCCCAGCACAGTATTAAGATCATTTATCCTGGCTCAAAATCACGAGCCATCACGGATGATTAGTTTCCAGTTCCTGACAGCAGCATGTCGATCAAGGCGGTCACGTCGGCAATAGTAATTGCCTCGTCACCATTCAGGTCGGCAACACCAAGGGGCAGTTCACCCTCACCAGCCAGCAGGAAGTCGATCAGGGCGGTCACGTCAGCGATGGTAACACCGCCATCGTCGTTGATGTCACCCAGCACGTACTCGGGATCGGGAGGAGTTACCCAGTCACCAATGGTGAAGGGCACGGGATCGTCCAGGAACCACATCCAATCGTAACTGTTAGCGAAATAAGGAGTGTAAACAACAACATAATAGGTGCGGCCCTGAGTCATGTAGTACAGGGAATAGTCACCGCTCAGGTCGAGGGTTGCAATACCGTTGTCATCAATCTCTACGTTAGTTGCATTCTTGGTGATATAGGGGCTGTAGGTGCCGTCAGAGTTCTTGGTTACGATACCATACTTCAGATTGCCGTTCCAAGTACCACCCAGAGACTGAACGTCGATAGTGATGCGAAGGTCGTTGGCGGGCATGGTGTCGGCAACCAGGTTCACTTTATTTACGACAACGCCACCGATGCCGGTAGTATCCGGGCAGAGGCCGATGATGGCAGCCTGGTCATGGTTGAAACCAGAATCATACTCATCATATTCATAGTTGTTCCTCGGTGACAGCAGGGCCCAGTCAAAGTAGGTGTTGTACTCCCCAGGCTGGAAACCCCAGTTCACATGAACCTTACCGTTCTGATCATAACCGTCAATTACAAAGGCGTGACCGATGTGGCACTGGTTACCGGAATTATCAATGGTTCTGTAACCCATGTAATAAATGGGGCGGCCATTGTCAATCTCGTTGTACATCATGTCATACCACACGCTGTCATTGTAAGAGTAATTGGCCTTCTGCACGTACTGGATATTGGCATTGTAGTTAAAGAAAGCGATGATGCCGCGGAAGACATTCCTCAGAAGGGCGTCACTGCTCTCACCTGAATAGATGGTGTGGAAAGCAACACCAACCTCATACATCAGCTCAGAAACAGCCTGGGCATTGTAAGCATTCTCACCATAACCATTATTCATCTTGCTATAATCGTACTTATAGTCATAGAACTTTGCAGTAGCGGTCTCCTCATGACCATCCAACATATAAGTATAAGTGTTAGAGCCGAAGCCATAGCTCGGGTACCTCAGACCCTTCATGATTGTAGCAAAAGCCACGGGAACGCAACCTGCGTAGCAACGGCCATTGGTGGTCAAGGCATGGGATGAGCGAGGACAGTTGTTGTTGTAGGGAGGGAACTGGTGCCAGTGAACCTCACCACAGATGGGATACACGCCATAAGGCTGCAGGTCATAGGTGAAAGCCGGGCCCTTAGCTGCCTCAGGATGGCTGCGCATCCACTCCATCTGGTTCTGATACTCCTTGAGCATAGCAACCAAGGCATCAGGAGCCTCGTCGATGTTAAATGAACCCGTATTGCTGTAACCCAGCACGGGAGTTGACAGGTCATCACCGGCTACGATCACGAAGCCCTGGCCACCTTCACGGTTGAACACATAGTAGTCTGTCTGACCCTTCATGTTCATGGCTGCATAGTTCAAGTTCATCTTGACATTTGAAGCCATCATCTTGCCCGGGTTAGCAAACTGCTGCTTTGCAACGGCCATTGCCTGCTCTACAGTGACAGGATTAGCCTCAATGCTCTGAGCGCATAACGCTAGCACTGAAATCAAAAAAAGTAATTTCTTCATAATAAAAAAAGCTTATAGTTTATGTGAATAAGTAATATTCTGTTGGCTATATTGGAAAATTAGAATTGTATCAGCGCATTTTGATTATAACAAGTAAAAATATTCAAAAACCGAGAATGAACATCAGTGTATCGCATTATATATCAAATACTTATAACAATCCTCATTTTGCATTTTTTACGTGCGGCAAAATTAGTTTTTTTAGCGGAAACATCAAAATATTTTTCAAAAAAAATACATAAACACATCATTATATATAAAATAGCCCACATAGCGACGCGGAAGAAGCAATTATGTGCCAAGCAATGCGGGCCAAAGAATGATGCGGAAAGAATGGAATGACTATCGCCTGACGTGAGTGGCCCCCTTCGGGGCCCATCCGATTTACACCTCAGCTCCCAGGCCACACAGACCTACGGCCTGTGCGCCCTGGGGTTACCACTAGTCAAGGCCGCCGGCCTTGTCCAGACCTACGGCCTGCTTCGCCTAGCAAACAGTCGCTCCGGAACAATGCTACGCACGGAGGGCGGCTTGAAGCGCCTGGTACACAGCCACCATCAGCTCCCCCTCTTGGATAAGAGGGGGCTGGGGGGCGTCGATGCCCCGCACCATTGCGGTAGGATCAACGCCCCTGCCCTCTCCCCCTCCTCCGGCACTTCGTGCCACCTCCCCCCAGGCGGGGGAGGAGCTCCCTTCTAATCTCAAGGGGGAGACGTTAACGCATTAAATATCTGTGAACAATTTCATCGAGTTCGGGCAAAAAAAAAATGAACACCCCGTTTCACAACGCGATGTTCATTTAGGATGAATAGTATTAATATTTCCAACTTTGTTGCAAAGGTAGTGCCCCTGCGGGTACTGACCAAATTATTTTAGCAAAAAATTGTTATATTTAGTTAACTGATTTCAGTAGTGAAAATTCAAACCCGCTGGTTTTCATTCACCACTCAAGAGCAAATCGATGAGTGCTGTGACATCCTTGATGGTGATCTGTGAGTCTCCACTGACATCGGCTGCCAACTCGTTGATAGCGACATCACCACCCAGCAGGTAGTCAATGAGCGCCGTGACATCCTTAATGGTGGTTACACCATCATCGTTCACATCACCAGGGATGAACTCGGGAGTCCACGTGTTCTCGTAGCAAATCTCGATGTTGTCAAGGAAGCAGTAGTCTGTCGAGTTGCCCATGGTCTGCTTGATGCGCAACATGATGGGCTCATTGGTGGGCAGGGTGGTAACAGCTGCAGTAGCCGTTGACCCAGCAGGAACCTCCACATAACCGGGATAGTCGGCCTCATACCATCGTGAACCGCCATTCTTGGAGTAGTACACATAGAATACCGCCTTTGCATCGGTCGGGTTGGTGACGGTAAAGCGTACCACCATCGGAATCTTGTTCAGGTTCTCGACAGTGTTGAGGTAGCTGCCGTTCCTCATGGCAACCGAGTGTCCATTGTCCACTTGGGCAGTGTCAACAACAGCGCAGTTATAGAAGTCCCAGTTGGCATACACGCCAGCCACGCCGCGCTCGTTGAGCGTGGCGCCCACGGGCATCTTCTCAAAGTCCTCGATAGAACTCTTGGAGTTGTCGACAACCACGTCAAGCGTGATAATGCTGTCGGCCTCAGTGATGTTAGTGAAGGCATAGTGGCTCATCTTGCCGTCCCATGTGCGCAGGCTGGGCATGGTGACGTTAGTAATCGATGTCACATTGGAAACACCGGGGAACGGGTCATTGTAACTGTCGCTAATTCCGCTGAATTTTGCGCGCAGCAACTCATAGTACATGTGGGTGGGATTGGAGTTGACCAGATTGTTCTCCCACACGTCGACATTGGTCGAGTCAACACGCCAGATGAGCATGCCGGGACCAGCCAGGTTCTTGTCCCACTTCACGCGCTGGCGGTTTTCGATAATGAAGTATTCACCCTCGTTGGCGGTGTTCAGGCGGTAACCCGTGTTGCTCTTTTCAAGGGCAGGAATTGTGATGGTACCCACGCTATCGATGAGGGTGGGCTGGGCAAACCCCAGGGCATAGCGCTCAAACAGGCTGTAGCCGGCAGGGTTGCGGCCGTTGTTGCTCCTGAAACCGCTAGCCATGACCGACCAGGTCATGGGGTGCTTGCTGTTGACACCACCGCTGCCCTCGCCATCGGCGTCATAGAAGTCGGGCAATCCCAGGCAGTGGCTGAACTCGTGGCAGATGGTGCCGATGCCGGCAACGTTGTTGTAGTTGATGTAGTACTCGTTCTCTTCACCAGTCATGTTGGTCGAGCAAGCATAGAGCCTGAAGTTCACGCCGTCAAGTACGGGTGAATCCTCAAAGTTCTTCATGTGGGGCCACAGGTAGTCACGGTTGTTGGCAGTGACATCCGAGCCGTGACCGGCAACCATAAAGAACACCATGTCGGCTGTGCCATCCTCATCGGTGTCATACTGGCTGAAGTCCACATCGGGATCCAGCGCCTCAAGGGCGGCAAAGAAGATGGAGTCGCATCTGAACTGATGGGCGTCGGTGCAGGCATAGGGGACATCCACCGGACCCAAGATGTCAAAGTGCGGGTCAAACTGCTGGAATGAGTTGTCATAGTAGTAATCTCTCACACTGCCCATCGCGTCAATTTTGGTACCAAAGGGCAGGGTGTAGCCCTGATAGTCGTGGCTATTGATCATAGCCTCGTAGAAGTCAATAGGCGTATAGTTACTGGGAACGTAATCATTAAAATTCCTGTCGGTGTAGTTAATCAGGATGATTAAGCCGCGGAACTTGCTGTAGTCCATGTGGCCACCGTGGCCAATGCCGCGCAGCAAATCGTTGCGGTGGCTCTTCATTCTCTTTCCATTCTGCACCATGGCGTTGCTGACCAACCCCTTGGGTACGTTGGCGAGGAATGCACGGTCGGCAGCACTGCGGTTAGCCTCATCGCGGGCAATCAGGTCACTTGCTACCAGGCTGTTGCCGTCAAGGCGGGCATAGGTGTAGAAACCAGCCTTGTTCTTGACCACGGTGTAACCGTCGGCAGTGGTCAGGTAGTTCATGAACTCGTCGCCATGAAGCACTAAGGTGACTTTAGTGCCATCAGGCTGCGTCAGCACGGCAGGGGTAGGGTCGGCAGGAACTGCACGGGCAACCAGACACATCAGTCCTAATACAAAAAATAATAAAGAGTGTTTCATAACCTTGAAAGTATTAAAGATTAATGTTAGTTAAGCTTATTGGAATATCAGGTTGATAATCATATTGGCGTCGCTGATACCGATTTCACCATCCTCGTTGACATCGGCACGCTTGAGGAGTTCTTCACTACCCTCGGCGCCCAGTATCAAATTGATGACGGCATTCACGTCGCTGATGCTGACCTCACCGTCGCCGTCCACATCACCCAGAACAAAATCCTCGGGCCACGTTTCGCTGTAAGACAACTTGATGTCGTCAACGTAACATTTGGCATTAGCACTACCCGACGTCTGGTTAATGCGCAGCATGATGGGAGCGTCGGTGGGCAACATACCTGAAACCGACTTCTGTGAATTCTTCTCGACTGTAACGATGGTTTCGGCGACAGCCTGCCATGTGGCGCCACGGTCTAACGAGTATGACAGCCTGAAGTTGGCATCCTGGGATGTGGGGTTATAAATCGTGTATTGCACCAGGTAGGGAGCAATCTTCAACGGAGCCGATGTCATGACCTGGCTGGGCTTGATCATGCCCACGGCCCTAGCCCCGTTACAATTGCCGACGCCAGGTTCGGCCACACCGCACTTAGTGAAGTCCCACTTGGAGAAAACGCCCTTCACACCCTTATCGGACTGGGTGGTCGCTACGGGCATCTGCTCGAAGTCCTCCAGAACAGACTGCATCGAGTGATCTTCATTGACAGTGAAACTGATCACGCCATTGTTCAGGGCGATATTGTTGATGCTATACTCGTTGAATTGCTTATCCCAAGTGAGCAGGTTAGGACTGGTGTAATTGGTCAGCTTGGTGACGTTGGAGAAACCCGGGAAGGGGTCGTACTCACTATCCTCACCGACATAGTTGGCACGGAGCAATTCGTAATACATGTGATTGGGGTTCACATTCACATCATTATACACCCACGCGCGCACGTTGCTGGAGTCAACACGTGCCACGAGCATACCGCTACCGGGCAGGTTTCTGTCCCACTTGCCAGGCTGGCGGTTCTCGAGGAGGAAAAACTCATCCTTGTTGGGCGTGTTCAGGCGCAGACCAGAATTGCTCTCATCAATGGCTTGCAGGGTATAAGAGCCTGTCGAATTAATCAGAAGAGGCTGTGTGAATCCCAACGCATAACGTTCATACAGGCTGTAACCCACCGGGTTGCGGCCAAAATTGTTGCCACTGCCACCAGCCATGACAGACCACTCGCCCGGGTCACGGCTCTCACCGCCAGTGCCAGCATAGTCGGTGTCATACAAGTCGGGCAAACCTAACACGTGGCCAAACTCATGGCAGAAAGTGCCAATGCCGTTCACATCACTGTAATAGTTTTCCCAACCGGCAATCTCGGTAGAGCAAGCATATAAATCAAAGAACTTGCCATCGTGGGGTGGAGCATAATACAGATAGAACATGTGGGGCCACAGGTAGGACTGGTTGTTGCCACTGTAATTGGCCGAGAAACCAGCCACCAGGAAGAACACCATGTCCACATATCCATCACCGTCAGAATCATAGTCGGCAAAATCGACATAAGGGTCGGCAGCGTCCAGTGCGGCATAGAACACTGCGTCGGCGTCGTCAGTACCATTAGGATAGGTGCAGGAGAAATTCACATCTACAGGGCCCACCACATCAAAGTTGGGATCAAAGATCTGGTTGGAGTTATCATAGAAATAGTCTCTCACACTACCCGTCATCCTAACGTAGCGGCCATTCAAATAATAGCCCGTGAAGTCCTTGGTATTGACCATGTCATCATAGAAAGAGTTGGGATTGGACATCGAGAACTTCTTGTCAGTGTAGTTGACAAGGATGATCAGACCGCGGAAACGGTCATAGTCCATCGTGCCATCAGAACCCACGCGGTGCATCCTGCTGTTGCGGCGTCCCATCATGCGACGCCCGTTCTGGACCATGCCAGAACTGACGAGCCCCTTGGGTGTCGAGGCCAGGGCTGACAGGTCGGCACTGGTGCGGTGAGCCACATCGTGAGCGACACAGTCACCCGGCACCAACTGGTTTCCGTCCAGGCGTGCATAGGTATAATAACCTGCCGCATTCTTCAATACCGTGTAACCGTCCAGGGTAGTGGTATAGTGTATAAACTCATCGCCATGCAGGACAAGAGTTAACTTGGAACCATCAGGCTGGGTTACCTGCACGGGGGCAGGGTCAGCTGGGATTGCGTGTGCGTTCACACACAACAATCCCAACATAAGAAGCACTAAAATTTTCTTCATAGCTTTTGCTGGTAGTTGCACTTATATAGTGATAGTAATGTTGATTTCTGATTCTTACTTGAGAACGATGTCGATGACAGCATTCACATCGGCAATGCCAATCTCACCGTCGCTGTTCACATCGGCACGCACGAGGGTATCATCATCGGCGGTACCGCCCAGGATGAGGTCAATGACAGCATTGATATCGGCAATACCAACCTCGCCGTCACCGTTCACGTCACCAATGATATAGTCAAGAGGGCCGCCCTCCTCACCCGTGTAGTAGAGGGTGAAGTCGTCAACATAGGTCGAGGCGTTCTTGTTGCCACCCACCTGGCTGATGCGAAACAGCGCCGGGGTGTGATTGTTCAGATGCAAATTCCAGTATCCGATAAAGTTCGTCTTGGAAGGAATCTCGACGCCATCCTTGCCGTTGACGCACATGGCCTTGGTCCAAGTGGCGCCATCATCGGTCGAGTACTCGAGGGAGTACTTGGCAACATAGGATCCCGTGTTGAACACCATCAGCGACGCCATGTAAACGTTGTAGTAAATCGGTGTGGTGGTATAGAACTGGCTGGGCAGTTTCATCAAGACGCTGTGCTCGCCATTAGCCTTGGTCGAACCAGGAGCGCGGACACCAGACTTGTTAAATGACCAGGTTGCAAATGTGCCCTCGACATTGGTATCGGTGGTGCTGCTAGTCGCTGCCATGTCCTCGAAGTCCTCAACGAGCACCTGAATTGTACCGTCCTCGATGACGTTAAAGGAGATGATGCCGTCCTTCTCGCTGATGCCCACGATGTTGAAGTCATTCTCCACACCAGCCCAAGTCTTGATGCTCGGGGTGGTTGCGTTAGTGATGAGGGGGTTGCCCATCGTGCCAGGAAACGGGTCACTGGACAGGTCACCGGAGGTGGTATTACCGGCACGCAACATCTCGAAGTAGTTGTGCGACGGATTGCAGTTCACCTTGTTGTTGTTCCATACACTCACGTTGGTGCTATCCACTCGAGTCACAATCATACCGTGGCCAGGAAGATAGGAGTCCCAACTGGTCTTCTGCCTGTTCTCAATGGTGAAGAACTCATTGTTGACAGGAGTGCGCAGGATATAACCATCGCGGGAAACATTCACGGCCTCCAGCGAGTAGCTACCAGCCTTGGTAATCGTCTTGGGATTAGCCCAGCCGAGCGCATAACGCTCATAGAAGGTATAACCGACGGGAGTGCGGCCATAGTTGAAGTCACTGCCACCGGCCATCAAGTCCCACTCATTGGGGTGATGGCTCTCACCGCCTGACTTCTCGTAGTCGGTGTCATAGAAATCGGGCAGACCCAGCACGTGGCTGAACTCATGGCAAATGGTGCCGATACCCTCGACAGTTACCGTGCTGGGAGAACTTTCCCAACCATACAACTCGGTCGAGCAGGCGTAACGGTCCATCCACTTACCGTCGTAGGCAATGTAATTGTAGGACAGGTTTGAGGCATGAGGCCACAGGTAACCCGTCTCAGTACCATTGCTGGCTGCTGAATAACCGGCCACCAGGAAGTAAATCATATCCACGCGGCCGTCACCGTTGTTGTCATAGCGTGTGAAGTCGATGTCATCGTTAGCCTTCTTCAAAGCGGTAGTGAAAATCGATGTGCTGTACTGGTCACACTGGCTGGCCTTGCGGGTCGAGGTGTAAGGACCATAGACGTCAAAGGGGGGCTTGAACGCACCATTGGACTGGTCGTTGTAATAGTCGCGCACACTACCCAGGACAGTCACGTCTCGACCGGTAACAGGATCATGGAAGCCCGTGAGATTCTCGGTGCTGAACATCTCGGTATAGAATTCCTGAGGATTGGTAGCGGCAAAGGTCCTATCGGAGAAGTCAATCAGGATGACGAGACCACGGAAGTTTTCAAAGTCAAAGTTCGACAGGTCAACGTTGCGCTTTGCACGGCGCATATTCCCGGCTTCCACTTCCTCCAGGTCAACGATGCGCTTGCGGGTGCCGGCGAGCAAAGCCAACTCGGCTGCCGTGCGCTGGCCCTCGTCATGGGCAAGCACCTGGGTCGCCACCAGCTTGCCGTTCTCGAGCTGGGCGTAAACATAGGCGCCGTCTTGATTGAGCTTGATGGTATAGCCATCGGATGTGGTGTTAAAACTGTAGAACTCGTCACCATTCAGTTGAACGGTTACTAAGGTGCCATCGGGCTGAGGCATCTGCACCATACCACGATGAGCGGGGCACGCAAAGGCCTGCGCCCCAAATAAAGCTGCTAAAAACAGCGAAGCAAAAAATTTTCTCATATTTTCGGTTAATTGTAATGTTTTTTTCTCTGCATTGAGGGATGCGGGCCAAAGCCGAACCATCGGCACTGAACTGTGCACCACTAGTACTGCAATCACTTATGCAGCTTGCAAATGTACATCTTTTTTCGCCAAAACACTAAAAAATAGAGTTAAATGTTGAATCTTGCTGATTTTTCTCCATTTATTGAAAGTAAAACACTACCTTTGTCACCTCAAACAGAGAGAATTATCATTTGTACACGCTATAAGCGGGCCGAATCAAATAGGTATGACCCGCTAAAAAAGATGTTTTTAGGTTTACACTGATGGCTACGTCGCGACGACGTGGCCATCTTCTTTCATGTCAGGCCAATAGCGAAGATGCTAAAAAATCAATGTTCCACGATTTATTAACAATTACCGATAGTTTTGAACATTTCACCCATTTTAACGGACTTTTTCGAGGTTTTTTGAGTAAAAAAATGTTCCTTTGCACCCGTGAAACATCGCGCAAGCCGAAAACCAGCGAAAGTTCACTTTTTGTCGCTGCCGATGTTCTTGATAAAAACACATTTGATTACGACACCAATTTATGGGAAAGATAATAGCAATAGCCAATCAGAAGGGTGGCGTGGGCAAGACCACCACCTCGATCAACCTTTCGGCAGCGCTGGCGACAAGCGGTCAGCGTGTGCTGCTCATTGACGCCGATCCACAGGCCAATGCGACCTCGGGACTGGGCGTGGAACCCAAGCAGATGTCCTCGACCATCTATGAGTGCCTGGTGGATGATTATCCCGTTGCCAGCGCCACCGTGGACACCTGTGTCGAGGGGCTTAAACTCCTGGGCTCCCGCATCGACCTCGTGGGCGCCGAGCTCGAACTGGTTGAGAAAAAAGGGCGCGAACGTGTCCTCCAGGGCGCCCTGCGTGACGTGAAGGGTGACTATGACTACATCATCATCGACTGCAGCCCCTCGCTGGGACTGATCACTGTCAATGCCCTCACGGCCGCCGACAGCGTCATCATTCCTGTCCAGGCCGAGTACTTCGCCCTCGAGGGCATCAGCAAACTGCTCAACACGATACGCATCATCAAGGGCAAACTCAACTCGGCCCTGCGCATCGAGGGCTTCCTGCTCACGATGTATGACGCGAGGCTCAGGCTCGCCAATGAGATATTTGAGGAACTGAAAGGGCACTTTGGTGATATGGTGTTCAACACCGTCATTCCCCGCAACATCCGCATCAGCGAGGCGCCCAGCCATGGCCTGCCCGTCATCCTGTATGACCCCGAATGCCGCGGCACAAAGAGCCACATGCAGCTGGCCCAGGAAATCATTGCCCGCCAATAATCAATTTTCATCGATATCAAACACTAAACACTAAAATAAGAATATGAAACGTAGCGCACTAGGCAAGGGACTTGACTCCCTCATCTCGATGGATGATATCCAGACCGAGGGTTCATCGGCCATCAATGAGATCCCCATCAGACAAATCAACCCAAATCCCGACCAGCCCCGTCAAAACTTTGACGAGGAGGCACTTGAGGAACTTGCCACCAGCATCAGGGAGTTAGGCATCATCCAGCCCCTCACGCTGCGCAGCCTGGGTGACAATTCCTACCAGATCATCTCGGGTGAACGCCGTTACCGCGCGGCGCTGCTTGCAGGCCTGGAGACGGTTCCGGCCTACATCCGCACTGCCAACGACAGCGAGGTGACCGAGATGGCCCTCATCGAGAACATCCAGCGCGAGGACCTGGATGCCATCGAGATTGCCCTCACCTTCAGGAAACTCATTGACCAGTACAACCTCACACAGGAGCGCCTGAGCGAGCGCATCGGCAAGAAGCGCGCCACAATCGCCAACTTCCTGAGGTTGCTCAAACTGCCCGCTGAGGTGCAGTTGGGCCTGCATGACCACACCCTGGACATGGGACACGCCCGTGCCCTGCTCTCACTCGATGACCCGAAGCTACAGTTAAAATTATATAACGAGACTATTAAAAAAGGTTTATCCGTTCGCCAGGTAGAGCAGCGCGCCAAGCAGATGCAACAAGCGGCCCTCGATGAGCAATCAGGTCAGGACAGCACCAAGAAGCCGCTGAATGTCAAGGGTTTCAAGATATTGCAGGAGCACTTGTCCTCATCTTTCGGCGTGCCCGTGAAGTTCACTTGTGACAGGTCCGGTAAAGGAAAAATAACATTCCCCTTCACGACCGAGGAACAGCTTGAGAAAATTATTCGTATCTTTGACAATTTGAAAAACGCCTAAAACGGCTCCCTGGTGGTACCCTTGACGACATATCCCATGAGATGGCGCCTGATTGTTGCCGCATTGTTGCTGTGCCTGTCGTGGCACGGTAGCGTTGTCATGGCCCAAGAAGCAGTGACCGTCATGGTCACGGATAGCGTCACGCCACCTGTCAAACCCCTGCATCACACCCGCAAACCCGTCATGGTGAGCGATACGGCCACCCTGAGCGGGAGCAGACCCGTCCGCGTGGTGAATGCAGCTGGCGATACCATCACCTTTGCCTCGATCGACTCCATACGGGGTATCGAGGGCGTGGAAATCCTCATGGACAGCACGACGACGGCTTCGCCCACACTGGGCAAGGTGCGCGCATTCAATCCTGACCCACAACGGGCCTTATGGCTGTCGGCCCTGTGCCCGGGACTGGGACAGATCTACAACCGCCGCTACTGGAAACTGCCCATCGTGGTGGGCGCCTTTGTCGGCCTCACCTATGGCGCTTCCTGGAACAACCGCATGTATAAGGATTATTCCAAGGGGTACCGCGACGTGCTGGACGATGACCCCGAAACCCGCAGCTACATGGACTTCTTCCCGCCCACGGTCCAGGAAAGCGACCTGGATATGGCTTGGCTGCAGAAGACGATGAAGAGCAAACGTGACTACTATCGGCGCTATCGCGAAATCTGCGTCATCGCGATGGTGGGCGTCTATCTCATCAATATAGTAGATGCCTATGTTGACGCGTCACTGGCCCACTTTGACATTTCGCCCGACCTCTCCTTCGATGTGTCCCCGACGGCTATCGACTCGGGGGTGACCGGCGGCCGACTGCCTTCATTGGGGTTGCAATGCGCCTTCAGTTTTTGACCTATCAGGAACAAACAACATAACAATATGACAAAACAACGACTTCTCACACTATTTCTCACCACGGCGTTAGCAGCCACGACGCTGTTTGCCGCTGCGCGAGAAAAGAACAACATTCTGTCGCTCAAGAACTCGATTACCGACGAGGACATCGTGTTCCCCGAGAGCTTTGACACCGATGTCCACAAGATGATGACCAACTGGTACTTGCAGAACTACACCGTGCTTGATGCTGAGGTAGAGAACAAGTCACCGGGCGAGGTGGGTGAGGAAACCTACATCCGCCGTCTGGCCGCCATCCCGTCGGTCATCGAGATGCCCTACAACCAGATTGTCCGCAAGCACATCGAGCGCTACGTCTATCGCAGCCGCACGCTCATCGAGGAGATGCTGGGCATGAGCCTGTATTACATGCCCATCTTTGAACAGGCCCTCGAGAAGGAAGGCTTGCCCCTTGAGCTCAAGTACCTGCCCATCGTCGAGAGCGCGATGGACCCCAACGCGGTGTCACGCGTGGGCGCCGCCGGACTGTGGCAGTTCATGATTGGCACTGGCAAGGGCCTTGGACTTGAAATCAATTCGCTGGTGGATGAGCGTCGTGACCCCTACCGCTCCAGCGCTATGGCGGCCAAGTACCTCAAGAACCTCTACCAGATCTATAACGACTGGTCACTCGCCATCGCGGCCTACAACTGCGGCCCCGGCAACGTCAACAAGGCGCTGCACCGCAATGGCGGCACGGGCGACTTCTGGGACATCTATGACTACCTGCCCCGAGAGACGCGTGGCTACGTGCCGGCCTTCATTGCCGCCAACTATGCGATGACCTACTACAAGCAGCACAACATCAGCCCATCGCTGGCGCGCAAGCCGCTCATCACCGACACCGTCAGCGTGAACCGCCGCATCCACTTCTCACAGATTGCCCAGGTGCTGAACATTCCCATCGAGGAAATCCGCACCTTCAACCCGCAGTTCCGTGCCGATGTCATCCCGGGCGACAACCATCCTTACACCCTCGTGCTCCCCTCTCAGCAGGTGTACAGCTTCATCATGAGCCAGGACAGCATCGACAACTACCGCGACGACCTGTATGCCCATCGCGAGGTGGTTGAACCGGGCGGCCAGGTATCCACTGCCGAGGAATACCTCTCGGGACGTTCCTCAAGCGGGAACATCCGCACCATCAGCCACAAGGTGGAGCGTGGAGAAACCGCGGCATCGATTGCTGCCAAGTATGGCATGACGACCGAGGAGCTGATGTCCCTGAACGGCAAGAGCAGCGAGCGGGTTCGCCGCGGCGAGACGCTGGTGGTTAAAGCTCCCAACTACAACAACGCCAGCGCCGACAATGACGAAATCATGGCCGTCAGCAGTGACAACAGCAATAACAGTGATTTGGCCATGAACGAGCAGCCCGATGAAGCGCAGAACGAGCAGGCCCAGTTCGACGAGGTGAAGAATATCGAGCGTGAAGCCGCCAGCAAGGCGCCCTATAAGGGATCCTATACCGTCAACGTCGATGAGGAAACCAAGCCCAAGGCCTCTACACGCAAGAGCTCCGCTGACAGGAATAATGAGCAGGCCACACGTCAGCATGCTGCCAAGACCAATTCTGCCAACTGGCGCTCACGCAACGCCAAGTACGCCGACAAGGACAACAGCAAGAGCAGTAAGGAAAAATCCTATCAGAGCCGGAGCAGCAAGAAGGACCGTGACGGTGACCGCACGGCTTCTAAGGGCCGCCATGGCAAGAAATCGTCCAAGCCCCAGCAGCCCAGCGAGGTGACCGTCCAGAAGGGCGAGTCGCTGACCAAGATTGCCGAGAAGGCGGGCGTATCGGTCAAGGACCTCGAGCGCGCTAATGGAATCGATGACGGCAACAAGATCAAGGCTGGTGAGAAAATCAAGATTCCCACCAAGGCCGAAGCCAAACAAGCCGCTGCAGCCGAGAAGAAAAACGGCAAGAGCTCGTCTAAGGACTCCAAGGGCAGCAGCAAGAAGGACAGCAAGTCAAGTAAGGCAAGCAAGGATAATTCATCCAGCAAGTCAGGCAAGTCGAGCAAGTCAGGCTCAACCGGCAAGAGCAGTAAAAAGTCTAAGAAGAAATGAGTTTTTTAGGCTTTAGGTTCTAGGTTTTAGGCTTTAGGCTTTTTACGCTACCCCCTAACACCTCAAACCTAACACCTAAAGCCTAACTAAATCCGCGATTACTTCACGTGCAATCAGCAAACCGGCCGCGGCAGGAACGAACGCGTTACTGCCCGGCTGTTTTTTTCCGTCAACATAGACAGGCACATCGGGGTTCCAGCGCGGCTCCTCCTCGCTATATACACACTTGAAGTGGTGGATGCCCTCGCGATGCAGCAACTTGCGAAGCATCCGCGCCAGCGGGTCGATGCGCGTTGAGTCAAAGTCCGCCACGCGGAAGGCCATCGGATCCATCTTATAGGCCGCACCCATCGAGCAGATGTGCGTCACGCCCAGGCGCAGGCAACGCCGCGCAATCTCCATCTTGGCCGTAATCGTGTCCAGGCTGTCAACCACATAATCGAAGCAAGAAAGGTCGATTTCATCGGCGTTTTCGGGCAAATAAAACATCTTGTGCGTCGTCACCTTGCAGTGGGGATTAATATCGAGCACACGCTCAGCGGCCACGTCCACCTTAGCGCGACCCAGAGTGCTGTGAAGAGCAAAAATCTGCCGATTGATGTTCGTCACGCTCACCGTGTCATCATCAATCAGGTCCAGCGCCCCCACCCCACTGCGAGCCAGTGCCTCGACCACATAGCCGCCCACGCCGCCGATGCCGAACACCGCCACACGGCTCCGGGCCAAGCGCGCCATCGCCTCGGCACCCAGCATCAACTCAGTGCGCGCAAACGGATTCTCCTCCACTTTTTTCTGATCATTCCCCATATTCGAACATAGATTTTGACCGCAAATTTACTATAACCACCCCCAACAACAGCCTCAATCCACGCAAAAAAACGCATTTTGGCAAAAAATGTCCATTTTTTTGCCCCCAATTCAAAAAATTGATTTACCTTTGCACCCGCTTCGACGCCCAGATGGCGGAATCGGTAGACGCGTTGGTCTCAAACACCAATGGGGTAACACCCGTGCCGGTTCGACCCCGGCTCTGGGTACGAGTTTGACTCGAAAATAATCGCTAAAGCCTTGAAATTAAAGACTTTAGCGATTTTCTATTTCTCAGTTTTCCCCACATTTTCCCCACATCTGCAAAGATTCTTGCAAAAATTTTTCTTTTCCCCACAAATTTCCTCCCTATTTCCCATCTTTCCCCACCAAGACCACAACAAACACCCCAAACATCTCTACTTCATTAAAACCAATTAAACAGTTTTCAATATTTCTCAAATTAACACAACTTTTCTACCCTCTATTCGGAGAGATATTAATGCTTTAATCTCGTTATTTCATCAGGAAGGTGTAGAGTTCCCAGTATTTAGAGATGGCCATGTCGTAGAGCAGTTTCTTTTCCTTAGCATCGCTGCCTAACAGGGTGGACAGGTAGTTCCAGAAGGATTTACGATGGTGATGATGTTTGATGTGTGCCATCTCGTGTAATATCGTCTCGTCCATCAAAGCCGGTGGGAAAATCACGATCAGTGGTGACAGGCGGATTTGGTTATCATATGTGCATTGTCCCAAGATGCCTTTTCTCAGTTTCTTGACTATGACGCTTTGGGCATACAACTGGTGCTTATCTTCGAGTTCATGCAACCTTTTGGGCAAGGCGATGGATGCTCTTGCTGTGATTGTGTCCCGGATATTCTCCCTCAGCCATTTCTGGAGACGCAAGTTCTCAAAATGCTGGTCCTCATGGTACAAGACGAACAGCCGTGAATAATCCTCACTGTGGACCAAGTGAACGCATGTGGTGCCAGCCATATAGGTCCTGCGCCTTGGATGCTCCATTTTGCAGAATGCAAATAAATCGCTCTTGTCACATGATTGCCATTCAAGGCAGAATTGTGGGAAACGCAGTCTGGTATTGGGATTTATCCAAAACTGCGGCTGCTTCTTATTTGTACTTTCCATATTCTATCTAATATGTCATTATAATTGTTTTTACTGCCGTCGATATTCAGTCCATAGAACTTGGTGCCCTTATTCTGTTCCTTTGTCATCTTGTCTCTTGTAACCTTACTCGGGTTCGAAAAGTAGAAATCGCTAATGATCAACACGTCAGCCATGCTGAAGTTTGATGTCTGCAACATCTTCAATGCGGCATTGAGCATCTGTTCTCCATCGGTACCACCAGTGAAGGTGCTGTCGAGAAAACTGCTGACCTTCCTCCAACTGCCTGGACGAGAAAGATCAAGGGTCTTGGCTCTCACCGAGAAGGTAATCAGATAACATTTGCGTTTCTGCTTCTTAGCCATTCGGAGCAACTGCATGAGCAGGCTTTTTGCAAGCTTGATGGGGTTTCCATCCATCGAGCCACTTGTATCAAGGCTGACAATGATTGGTCCCTTCTCCAATCGTGGTTTCTTTTTCTTTGTCTGCTCCACCTTCATCTGGCTTTCCATCTTTGGTTTGTTAGCAAACAACTGGAGCTTCTTGGTGGCATCATTGCCGTTGGATACCTCGTCAATCTCCACAGCCGGCTTTGGTGGAGAGGGCAACAGGGGTAGATAACGCTTAATCGTATCATCCATCTCGTCATCACGCTTAGGCTCTTCCCTGCCCATGATGCGGACAATCTCAGCGAGTGCAGGATAGGAATATACCAGCCTCTCAATCTTCTTGCGCTGTTCATAATCGGCAAGCCCCCATTCTTTCACATGATGTTCCCATGTCTTCTCATTTCTTCGGATAGTCAACTCTTTCAAGCGTTCCACCCTCTGGTCACATGCTTTATCCCAATCCTTGATCATTGAGGCGAAAACATCATCCAGGTTCTCGTTCTTCATCTGCTCAACATAGCCGTCAATGTTGACCTCGTGGGGCTTGTACTCAAACTTGATGGTACGATAGACCTGTCCCCAAAGCTTACGTTTCCAGTTTGTCTCACCAGCCGCAAATGCAGTGATCAGGGCCTTCTCTCGCCGATAGTTCTCCTCTATGGGCTGAAACAGTTTCAGCATTGCTTCGATGAACCCCATCAGTTCCTCCTTGAGGATTTCAATCCACAGCGGGTCTTGGCTTTCCAGTTGAGGGTTATCTTGTACCGTCTGACTGATGACACCTCCAAGCAAGTCTCCCTGAGGGATGCTGTCGGGCAACTGACCTCGATCCATATAGAAGTCGAATGCCTCGTCATACTTCTGCAATTCCGTAGCGATGTCGGTTATCTCATTACTCATAACAACCCTTTTGCGTTATGTACCTTCACGGCCACCTCGTTTAATCGTTTCTCACATTGCGACAGATACTTTTGGGCCAGTTTTTTGTCATCATCCGAGAGAAACAAATGCTCGGTCTTGGCGAATTGCTCTTGTAACTGCGATAGTTGAGGACGCAAGTCATTATTCAACAATTCAAGGGCGGAGTCTGCCCAATTTTTCACAAAGGCATTGCTGCCTGTGCCCCCTTCCCCGCTTAGTACAGAACTCAGCATCCCCTCTAAACCATAGGGCACGCCGTCAACAATGATACCGGCATTACATTTCAACAGTTTCACCTTTTTCACTTGAGAAGTCGTCTTGACTTTGTAATCAAACGGTGTGCCTGTATAGATTGCACGGATGATCCACGTGTTTTTTGCCTCATCACGATAGATGATGCCATCTACGGGCTTCTTGGGGTCAAGGTGATTGTAATCATGCTTATAGAACAGGCACTTACCCTTGGGAAAGTCACGCAACGAATAATACATATAGTTGGTCAAGAGAAAGGATTCTGATTGTTTCTTCTTGTCTTTCTGCTTGATTACCGGCTCCGCACTGAACTTCAATTCCTGCTCCAGAGCCTTTTCAATCTTGTCAAGCCTGTCACAAAATGAGGCAGTGAGACCCTTCAGTACGATATCTACGGTTCTCGGTATCGTCTCTGCCTTGTTCCACAGGCAATGTATCAGCAAGGGCAGGTCTGTCATGTCGAGGGTTTTACGGCCATTCAGGAAGGCTGAAGCCCTCATCAGACGGAAACACTTTTTCCAACGACGGTCCGACACATAATAGTCCATATCGTTCACGTCGTCTTTCTTGGTCTCCACCTTCAGGCGTTTGCGTATGTTAGTAACGGCATAGCAAATTTCGTCAGGTATCACAATATTGTCAATATGCTGCTGCCATTTGTCAAACAGTTCATCGGTAATCAGACTATCTTCTGGCACGACGGGATCAGGACTATTCCCCTGGCGAATCATCTTAAAGAATGACGTTTCGCTATTGATGCAGTTGGATACCATACGAACCAAGAATCGGTCCCACAATGCATCCAGGCCTTCGTCCTCGGCAGGCAACTCATTACTGGCGGCAATCAGTCCTTTCATCGGCAAATGGATTGTGTTACGTCCGTTCTGGAAGATGCGTTCATTAATGGCCGTTAGCAGTGAGTTCTGAATACTGGGGCTCGCTTTCCAAATC
>CACYQB010000010.1 GCA_902776435.1 uncultured Bacteroidales bacterium
CAACACCTTCATCGCCGAAGTGAAGAACGAGTACAAGCGCACCGAGCCCAAGATGGAAATCACCTGCAAGAGCGTTGACGCTCCCGAGACCATCATCGATACCGACACCGCACGCCGCGTTGTCAATGCCGTTTATGTAGCTCCTCACGGCATCGATGCCATGAGCATGGAGATTCCCGGCCTCGTTGAGACCTCAACCAACCTTGCCAGCGTGAAGATGCGTGAGGGCAACCAGATTGTTATCGAGATGTTCCACCGCTCATCACTCGAGAGCGGCAAGTATGACCTGACCCACAGGTGCGAGACCGTCTTCCGCCTGGCTGGTGCCGACGAAATCATCAGCGAGGGCGGCTATCAGGGCTGGGAGCCCATCAGCGACAGCCACCTGCTCTCGGTTGCTAAGGACTCGTGGGAGAAGCTCTTCGGCGTACGTCCCGAAGTTCGTGCTATCCACGCCGGTCTGGAGTGCGGTCTGTTCCTGAAGGCCCGTCCCGACATGGAGATGATCAGCTTTGGTCCCACGCTGCGTGACGTTCACTCGCCCGCCGAGCGCTGCCACATCCCCGCCGTTGACAAGGCCTGGAAGCAAGTACAGAACATCCTCAAGGTCATTGCCGAGGAGAGCAAGTAAATAAGTAATCAAGTTATAAGTTTTAAGTTGTAAGTTTTAAGTACGATTACTATTGCCTGTAAGCCATTTGGCTGGAGTGTTATTACTTACAACTTAAAACTAAAAACTTATAACTCCAAAATATAACAATGGACATTAAAGGAAAGATTATCCAGAAGATGGAACCCGTGGGCGGCGTTTCCAAGGCTGGTAACCAGTGGAAGAAGCAGGAATATGTGCTCGAGACACTGGACAGCTACCCCAAGAAGGTGAAATTTGACTTCTTCGGAGACCGCGCCGACCAGTACGTCTTTGAGGTGGGTGACATCATCACGCTGAGCTACGACATCGAGAGCCGTGAGTTCAACGGCCGTTGGTACACCGACATCCGTGGCTTCAAGGCCGTGAAGGAAGATCCCAACATGGTGGCCGCAGCAGCGCCCTATCCTCCCGCAGCAGGAGAGGCCGCTCCTGCACCCGCCCCCACTCCCGATGGCGGAATGGCAGCACCTGCCCCTGCGCCAATGGACAACACCTTTGACCAGGGAGGCGTCCCTGATGACCTGCCTTTCTAATCAAGAGAACAAGCATTTCACATCGATAATTTAAACGTGAGCCGCTGGAGTTGTGAGATTCCAGCGGCTTTTATTGTGTGACGCAAACGCACCAATCGAAATGAACAGAATTAATCGCCGACGATGAGGCACTGGCCGTCGTGGTACTGAAGCGAGAGCAAGCCCATGCTGTGGAGGGCCACAACAATGCGTGTGGCGGTTTCCTCGCTGATGTGGGCCAACTTCATGTAGCCGTCCAGGGTGATGCCCCCGTGGTTGCGCAGGTAATTGAGCAATACCTGCTCACGGTCGCTGTAACTGATAGTTTCGGAGGTATGATTCTCGGCTATCTCGGTCTCATTGCTCATGATGCGTTCATGCAGACGACTGGCCATGACGTTCTCGTCGGCCACGCGGTAATAGACATGCCAGTTGCCGTTGTCATCAGGAGCTTCGACAGGTTTCTCGAGGGCCTCGGCAATGTCAGCCTTGACCACCGATTTGCCATTGATATTAAACACCTTGAAGGTCACCTTCTGCTCGGGACGGCAATACATCTGGGCTGCCGTCTCAATCATGTAGATTTCCTCCTCGCTGCGCACCCCGGCAATATTGCCGTTGTCCTTCACGCCGATGAGCAGATGACCTCCGCTGTTGTTGGCAAAGGCGGCAATCGAGCGGGCAATCTTACGGGCATCAGTAATCTGGTACTTGAAGTCCTGATGCTCGTGCTCGCCTTCAAGGATAAGGTCTTGAATGTAATGGTTCTTCTTGGGTTTCATCATTCACATTGATTTATATCGCCCTGCGGGCGAGAAATTAAGCAAAAATCAATATAAAAATCAAACAAAAATTTTATTAACATTTTGTTTAATTTCTCGTGCGAAGCACGATGATCAGCCAGCGAATTAACGGGGGTCGTTCACGCCGGGTTCCTGCGGAATGGGGGTGCCGTCAAGCACCGCGCGCAGGTAAGGCTCCAGCTTCTGGGCATACCACCAGAAACCGATGTCGGTCAAGTGGATGCCATCGACGGTGCCCTCGTTGTTGGGACCGTAGAGGTCCTTGCAAGTGATATAATACAGATTATTCGGGTTATCGGCTTTCAGTTTCAGGTAATTCTTGTGGTATTCGTCGTTTTTTTGCGGCAGGTATTTGCTGTAGAAGGCACTGTACTTGGCATAACTGTACATCTGGCCCTCGACCATGAAAATGGGCACCTCGGGACGCAGGGTGCGCAGGATGTTGACGAAGCCATAGGTCAAGGTGTCACACATGTCCTTGGTACAGTTGGGGATGGGGTCAAGGATGAAGGCTGCCACATCGGGAATCGTGGCCATCGCCCTGGCCATACAGGAATCCATCTTGCCCTCACCGCTGAAGCCCAGGTTCACGCACTCCACGTTCAAGTCACGCTGGATGATGCTCGTCGCCACCATGCCCGGCCGGCAAGCGCAGCCCCCCTGCAGGATACTCGTGCCGTAGAAGACGAACTTCTTGCCCTTGCGAGGTGAGTCCAGCATGGGCTGCGTGATCACGGCACTGCTATCCACGCCGATCTCGAGCCACCGCACACCGTCATACAAGGGCAGATAGATCATATACTCGTGCATCTTGCCATCCAGGCGATCCACATAGATCTTGCTCTGGATAGAGTCCTGACGCGGACGGATGTCATTGTCGATGCGCACGGGACGGTTGCAATTCACAAACTGCCAACTCCGTGTATCCTCGTCCCAGATGTAGAGGTCGGTGCCTTTGATGCCCGTGTCGGCCATGTGCATCATGTGCATGTTGGTCAGCAGGTTGTAGCGTACGGCTACCGCCGTCGAGTTGGTGGCAAAGCGGAATGCCTTACCGCTGGTGCAATAGGCACGGTCCCACAACGTGGGGCGAACACTATCCTTGAAGTTCAACGGGATGCGCGACGCCAGCGTGTGGTCAAATGCCCAGTTGATCATCCTGTAATCCATCGCGTTGACAAACCGCAACGTGTCCTTGTCAGTAAAATCCTGAGCAAATACCACTGCAGGCAACAACGCCAAAATCATCACCACCAACAATATCCTTTTCTTGAAATTCTGTTTCATATCACCTAATATCAATAAAATTAGAGTAATGTTAACTACCCCTACATTATTCCGTTCCTTTCAGATGGTCTTCAATCTCCTGAATGGTGGGAAGAGACGATTTATAGTCTGCAGTTAACTGATCATAAATTTGTATCGACGAGACACCTATCGGGCTCATCACGTTACGCAATGAATACTCTGCCACCACATCATTCTTGTCTTTACAGATCAAAAGGCCAATGGTCGGATTATCCTCTTGTGCCCTTAGTTGTGCGTCTACCGCCGCCACATAAAAATTGAGTTGTCCAATATGCTCAGGCTTGAATTTGACTGCCTTCAGTTCAACGACAACATAACAATGTAAGCGGACATGATAGAACAACTGGTCAATATAATAATCATCACCATCCACTTTGAGGTGAATCTGACGGCCATAATAGGTAAAGCCCTTACCCAGTTCTAATAAATACTGAGAAATATGTGTATCCAAATGGGCTTCTATTTCACGTTCTTCCAAGTCCTGGCGAATGCCCATTATGTCAATTACATATGGGTCCTTAGTGACTTGCTGGGCAAGTTCACTTTGTGGCGCTGGAAGAGTCTTAGCGAAATTACTGATCGCTTTCCCTTGCCTTTCATAGAGCCGGCTGTCTATCTGCCAATCAAGAATGCTTCGGCTCCAACCATTCTCTACGGTCTGTTGGATATAGAATAATGCTTTTTCTATCTCCTTACAACGCTGCATAATCAGAATGTGATGGCCCCATGGGACGGAAAAGAAAGACCTTAGCACAAGAGCGTCATCCTCAACTGTTCGTACAACGGCAGATGGATCAATCACATCCATACTATTTTGCGAAACAAGTTGTTTCGTTTTCTCACCATTCAATTGCGAAACAAGCTGTTTCGTAATTGGCAATGCGTGGCTATAGAAAATATACCAACGACACATCGATTGCAGATTTCTCACTGAAAAACCTTTCATCTCAGGGAATTCTTCAGTCAGATCTTTGCTCATCTGTTTGAGAAAACCGTCACCCCATCGGGCGTTTTTTTGTTTTTCAACAACATCCGATGCAATATCCCAATATAATTGCAACAATTCGGTATTGACCTTAACAGACGCTTTAATCTGGCATTGGCGGATACGATGTTTTATCTCGCCTATCCACAATCTGTAATCCGATGATATAATATTCATACCGTCCATAATAATCTCGAACATTTAGCTTCAAAGAAGCATTTACAGGACGTGGAGGAGTTTGAGGGCTTCGAGGCGGCCGTTGTTGAGTAGCGTGGGATAATGGGCGTCACTGTTGACGATTACAGGGGCGTTGTAGCGCTTGAGCATCCCGAAGTACTTGAGGTTGGGATAGAAACGGTTGCGCTGCAGCCAGGCCTTGGTATTGACCTCGATGGTAAGGTGGTGGTCCATAATGTTCTCAAACAGGGCTATCACCAGTTGGTCATACCAGGGTTCCTCGTCGATGTTGGCACGATACATACTGGCATTAAAGCCGATCTTGTCCATGTGGCCCACGATATCAAAACCGCCCTCCTCGACCATCGCCATCATTTGTGAGAAGAAAGTTTTGACCACATACTCGATATCACCATTGAACTTAAGGCCCATACGTTCCTTAAAGCCAGGGAATTTGCCATCGATGTCCACCATGTCCTCGGGATTGTCGATGGAAGGGATAAAATGTACGGAACCGATGCGGTAATCCAAGGGCAGATTGCGGAAATACTCATTGTTAGGTCCGTCCCCCACACTCACATAGTCAATTTCCATAGAGGTGTAAAGGTGAATGCGGTCCCCATAGACTGTGCGCAAGCGGGCCATCTCGTCAAAATAGGCCTGCACATCATCACGGCTCATATTCACGGGACTTTCGACCGATATGGGCGAATGGGGTGTAAAACCCAGGTGGGTAAAGCCCTGGTCAATCGCCTCGACGACAAAGTCCTCCATGGGGGCATGGCCGTCACAGAACTGAGTGTGGGTGTGCAGGTTATATAAATCAGTCTCCTTGGTGATACTGCTGAAGTCAAACATGGTCAAAACAATTTAGTGATCTGTTCCATCGGGATGACGGTGATAATCGTCTTCCCGTCGGGGGTGTAATTGGGTTCGGGCAATCTGAGCAGGTCGGCAACAAGGATATCCATTTCCTCCTGCATGAGCGTGCGCCCCACAGGGATAGCCGCCGAACGCGCCACAGTTAAGGCCATGTGCTCAATAATGCGCTTCTTGACGGGCACACCGCCGTTATCCACCGACTCGAGTATCTGCTGCACCATGGCCGAAGCGTCCACACCGTCAAGGCCTGCAGGGATAGCGTTGATGGCCCAATCGTTACCACCGAGCGAATCAAGGGCAAAGCCCATCTTTTCCATCTCAAGAAGCAATTCCTTCAGTGCCTCGCTCTGAGCCGCCCCCAGGTGGAGCACCTCAGGGAACAGGATGGTCTGGGACGACATGACTCCCGTGTGGATACGGCTGATATAGCGGTCGAATAAAATGCGTACATGAGCCCTATGCTGGTCGATGACCATCAGACCAGACTTGGCGGGAGAAAGAATGAAACGGCCCTTAAGTTGCAGGTACACCGACTGCAAGTCGCCCAAGGGCAATACCGGCTCCTGGGTTGTAGTATCGGCTGGCGGAGCAACTGTATCCTCGGCATCAGGCGACTGGGACATGCCCTCCCGCTTCTTGCGCTCAAAGTTGGCAAACAACTCGTCCCAATTACTCAACGTGTCGTTATCGGCCGAAGTGCGTTGGCGCGGCTGGCTATTACCCTGATGCGATGTAGCCTTGAAGGGGTTATAAGACGGATCCACCTCGATTTCAGGACGATGCAACTCCACATGGCCGCTATAGGCGGGAATGGAGGGCGCATCCTGATTGTCGAAGTCGATGGCAGGCACCTCACTGAAACGTCCCAAGGTCTCCTTGACGCCAGCAGCGAGAATCTGCCAGATGGGCATCTCGTCCTCAAACTTGATTTCGGTCTTGGTGGGATGGATATTCACATCGATGGACTGCGGATCCACATTGAAACGCAAGAAATAGTTGGGCTGCTCTCCTTCAGGAATGAGTTGCTCATAGGCAGTCATCACAGCCTTGTGGAAATAGGGATGACGCATGAACCGCCCGTTGACAAACATGAACTGCAGGGCGTTGCGCTTACGGGCATTCTCGGGTTTGCCCACATAGCCCTCGACCTTGACCAGCGAGGTGTCGATGCTCACTGGCAAGAGTTGCTGGTCCAGGCTGCTACCCATGAGAGCCGCGATGCGCTGGCGGAAGGAGCCCTTCATCAGTTTGTACATCACATTGCCGTTGTGAGTGAGCGTGAACTCGACATTATTGTTGATCAACGCCAGTTTCTCAAACTCCTTGACGATATTGCTCAGTTCCACCTGATTGGACTTGAGGAACTTGCGCCGTGCAGGGACATTAAAGAAAATGTTCTTGATCATGAAATTACTGCCCACAGGACAGGCGTCGGGCTCCTGACTCTCGCATTGTGACGCATTGATCATCAGGCGGGTTCCCAACTGCTGGTCATGGCGACGGGTTCGCAACTCGACCTGCGAGATAGCAGCAATCGATGCCAAAGCCTCGCCACGAAAGCCCATCGTCTGCAATGCAAACAGGTCATCGGCCGTACGTATTTTGCTCGTGCTGTGACGTTCAAATGCCAAGCGTGCGTCGGTCTCGCTCATCCCCACCCCATCATCAATGATCTGAATCAAGGTGCGCCCGGCATCCTTCAGAATAATCTGAATGTGGCTAGCCTGGGCGTCGATGGCATTTTCCACCAGTTCCTTGATGACGTTAGCAGGTCGTTGAATGACCTCGCCAGCGGCAATCTGGTTGGCGACAGAATCGGGCAGGAGTTTAATAACGTCGCTCATGGTTATTCGTTGGGTTGAAGGGTTGTAGCCGGCGCACTCTCCACCGTTTCCACAGCAGCACCACTGCCCATGCGACGGCGGGTACCGCCCTCAATGGTATTGACCAGCTGTTTGAGTTCGTCGCTCACGTCATAAATATCCTCGGGTGAATGTGGTCTCAGGGCATCATACCATTTAAACTGGGGCAGGTACATATCAGCCTTTTTCGCCAGATACAGCGGTGTTACCTTACCCGAAACCTCGGGCCACATGACGATGCGGTCCACCTCTTGTTTGGCCTTGAGGTTGAGTCTCAAGTAGCTGGACTCGGCATTGACCATTTTGTTGTAGGTCGAGTCCTTCTCCTCGGGGAACATGATGACCTGCACGTTGCCGTCCACGTCGAGCTGCCGCAATTCCTTGTCCTGGAACCAAGCCTTCATCTTCTTTCCGCTCAACTGGTCATAATAGGTCTCGCCCAAGTGCTCGGCCATGAAACCGCCCGTGGGCAGGGTCGCCCAGTCGGCAGCGCTGTCGTTCAGGTGGATATTGATTTCATCGCCAAAAATCTGCCTCTCCAGGTTCCAGACCACGGCGTGACGGTACATATTGATAATGGTATCCTGCTCGCTGAGTTGCAACGAATCGCAGATGCCCTGCACATCGGTACGGTAAAATCTCACCTGATTAAAAGCCCGCAGCACACGCACCGAGTCACCACCCAACGAGTCCCTGACGACATAATTGATGAGCGTGCACAGGGTGTCGGCGTGCAGGTAGATGGTATCCTTCTGCGAGAATTCTCGGGCACGAGCCTTACCAGTCACATAACTGTAATGGGCATTATCGTCATGGTAGCCGTAGTCGCCGTCGAGAATCACCTTGTTGCCCGGGTCGGTGATGACCACATTGCCACGGGCCTCGCCGTAATTGCGCTTGCGGTTGTAATAGACCGTATCGCCCAGGAGCGTCTTTCCATCCTTGGCGGTGATGAGGGCTCGCTGATAGAGCGTGGCATCATCAGCACTTGTGTTATACCACCCGTTGGTGGTGTTGATGGTGTTGCTGTCGCTCACGATATAGGTCTCGCTCGTGATGCGGGCGATATGGCTCTGGGTGTTATAGTCGAGCAGATCGGTAAACATCTCGTAACGGTCATTAATCAGATGCACATCACGAGAAAATTCAGCCTGCTTGGTGTCAAGCTCGTAGCGTCCGTACTGGGACGACAACTCGGTATTATTGCGGTTATCGACAATGGTGCCCCCGTCGAAGTAGTAGCCCACATTGGAGTTAATCTCATAGTCCAGGGCATCGGTCACCAGCGTGGTGCTGCGGTTCTCGAGACGCACGTTACTGCGCAATTCAGCAACGCCCTGGTCACCATAGTAGTGCAGCACGTCACTGTAGACCCACAGGGTGTCGCCCTGTGTCATGCGCACGTTACCAAAGGCATCCAGCGAACTGGTTTCGGGATAGAAATAGGCGCTGTCACAGAACATGTACATGTCGCCACGGCGAAAACGCACATTGCCCTTCAGCACCTGATAATCGGTGCTGATGGCCTCATTGGCCTTAAGAATGTCGGCATTCTCGAGGAACACCTTATTGGTCTGGTTGCGATTGGCCTTGGGAATCTGGGGGGTGATGCGGCTCACCTTAGGTCCTTTGGCTCCCTTGCGGGCCGCCTGTACGGGTTGCGGATTGGTGGGACGCTTGACCTTACCTGTCGTCGCGGTCTTATTGGGCTTGACGAAACGTGAAGGGCGCTGCTGTGCCCACACCATGGGCGACATCAACAACGCCATCACAAGACATGCCACCAGGGCATGCCACCAACGGCTGCTGACGATTGAGTGCCGCTTATCGCGAGAGTCAAGCATATCAGTATGGTATAACCTAAAAACCTAATACCTAAAGCCTAATACCTATTTCCCTGTCTTGAGCCAGTCATACTTGAAGTCACAGTTGCGCCAGCCCTCCTCGATGTAGACGTAAACGCTCTTCTGCTTCTGAATGACCCAGTTACGCAGGATTTCTTCCTTGGTATTGGCCTCGCACATGTCCTTGATAATCATGTAGTCCTCGCCCAGGTCGGCCTTGTGGCCGTCGATGCGCTTCACAAGCTTAACGATAGCGACCTGTTCGCGACGGGTCTTGGGGTTGATCATCACAAAGGGCTCGCTGATGTCACCGGGCTGCATGGTGCTGATTTTCTTACCCACCTCAGCGGGAAGGTCTGCCATCTCGAAGCGGCTGCTGTGGCTCTTCTCGTTGAGCATGTTACCGTTATTGTTGCGGGAATCCTTATCCTGGGAAATGAGCAGAGCCATCTCGTCAAAGGTCCGCTTGCCGGCAGTAATATCGGCCTTAACTGAATCGAGACGTGAAATGGCATCGGTCAGGTCCTTGTCGCTCACCTTGGGACGCAACAGGATATGACGGGTGTTGATGCGGTCGCCGCGCTTCTCGATGAGCTGGATGATGTGGTAACCGTCGTCGGTCTCCACGATATTGGACACACGCTTACTGTCGTTGAGGTTAAAGGCAGCATTGGCATATTCGGGCAACAGCACCGAACGGCTCTGGAAACCGGTCTCACCGCCATACACCGCCGTAGCCTGGTCCTGACTATACAGGATGGCCAGTGTCGAGAACTCACGTTCGCCCGAGGTCACCTGCTGGGCATAGTCGCGCAGACGGGCTTTCACCTCGTCGATTTCCTGCTGAGGGATGACGGGATTGATGGTAATAATCTGCGCCTCGACCTGCATGGGGATGAAAGGCAGGGAATCCTTCGGGAGGCTGTTATAGTACTTGCGCACATCAGCGGGTGTAGCCTTGACGTTTTTGGTCAGATTGCTCTGCACCTGCTGGATACTGTACTGATCGGTATAGACCTCATTGAGTTTCTCGCGCAGGCGGGGCAAGGGCATGCGGAAGTATTCTTCCACCTTTTCCTTGGAACCCAGATTAGCGATAAAGAAGTTGATGCGGCTCTCCACCTCGGCCGAAATTGACGAGGCCTGCACCTCGACGGTGTCGATACGGGCTTGGTCCAGGAAGAGTTTGTCAACTGCCATCTGCTCAGGGATGACACAATAGGGGTTGCCGCTGATGGCAACGCGCTCATAGAGCGCCTGCTGGTATTGTTCCTCGATATCACTCTTGAAGATGGGCTCGTCACCAATAACCCACGCAACTTCCTCAGCAACATTATTTTGCGCCATCATGGCCAGAGCGGTCAACGCAAGCGCTAATGCTGTAAAAAATCTATTTTTCACTTGTATTATCGTTTTAGTTTGTTTCAAATTGCAAATTTCCCCATTTTTCCTGACGTGGCAAAATCTATCGACAAAATCTTTGTTAAAACCGGGCTTGAATTTACCGCTAAGCCGCCAAGTTTTTTCAAACAACAACTACAACAAAATTTCACAACACAAACAACCTTCTCTATAAGTATCCGCCAACCCCTTGGGGCCTCACGCTAAGCCACAAAGCCGCTAAGTTTTTAATCAGCCTATCGGCCGAGAAATTTAAAAAAATTTTGTTTTGATTTCTTGCGAGCCCTTGCGAGCAATAAAATATATCTTAGCGGCTTGGCGGCTTAGCGTGAGGTTACGATTGGGAGGCGGATACAATTCGTGGTTTTAGGATGAAGTGAGCCCTATGTTTGAACCGTGGGGGTTCAAGCATAGGGCTCTGTAAGGTGGGATGTGTCCTCGCGGTTATTTTACTTGCTTGAGGACTTTCTTGTTGATCTTAGCGGGATATTTGCGCGCGAGTTCCTCTTTCCATTGCTGCTCGAGCACGTCCTGATAGTCGCTGGTGACAGCGCCACGAACGTCGGACATCTCTTGGGGCTGGCTGATGACGCCACCCTCGAGAATCATAAACTCAGTATAGCCCTTGCGCTCAGGCTTGTCTCCGACGTGGAATGCCGCATAGTCGGCATAGGGGTTCTCACCCTTCTTCACTACCATGCGCTCCATGCGGATGTCGTTTCCGTACTTGTTGTGGAGGGCGTCGGTAAGGGTGTCGGCACCGAACTTGGCGATATCGGCCTTGATAAGGTTGAGGACGGTATCGTTCTTAGCGCTGAGAATGATGCCCTTGAAGTGGGGCTCATCCCAAGCGTACTTGGCACGGTTCTGGTCGAAATAGCGCTCCAGCCCTACGGTATCCTTGTTAGCGGCCTTCCAAACACGCTGGTTGCTGATTTCGAAGAGCATCATGCCATCACGATACTCATTGAGCAGGTTACGGTAGTCGGGGTTGCTCTTGACGAGTTCCTGAGCATGGTACTGGCTGAGGGCTGCATCGGCAGCAGCATCAACCTTAGACATGATATATTCCTTGGCAATTTCCACTGAAGGAATAGCCACCTTGGAGTTGAGTTGTGAGAGCAGATTCTTCACGGGAGCGGACTCCTTAGCGCCATAGGTGAACATGGGCATATTGTTACCCTTCACGTTATCGGCAACAAAGGTCGAGTCAAACTTGCCACTGGCCTCAAGAGCCTTGGTCAGATAGTTCTCAAACTCGGGGTTGATACGGAAATTGTACTTAGCCTTCATGTCGTCCAGACGGCGCTGGGTGATGAGCTGAGCACGTCCGTCACGGGTGATGGCAGTCTCGATGCCGTTGCGGACGTCGGCCAGAGAGGGCACACCGTGAGCGACTTTCTTGATGATATGGTAGCCGAAACGGGTAGCAAAAGGCTCACTAATGGCACCGTCGGCAAGGTCAAACGCGATGTCCTCAAAGGGCTGTACCATGCGGCCACGGCCGAACCAACCCAGGTCACCGCCATTGCGTGCTGAACCGTCCTGAGATTCCTTCTTAGCCATCTCCTCGAAGTTGGCGCCGGCCTTGAGAAGGGCGTAAATCGAGTCGATCTGGGCTTTGCAAACGGCCTTCTGCTCCTCGGTTGCATCCCTGGGGAAAAGTTTGAGGATGTGCTTAGCATGAACATCATTGCGGTCGCGGGAGTTGTTGACGCGAATCATGTGGATGCCGTAATTGGTGCGGAAAGGCTTGGACACCTCACCAACGGGCGTGGTATAAACCACGTTCTCAAACTCGTAAGGGAACATATTGGCAGTGATGTAGCCGTAGTGGCCACGGTTGCGCTGCTTGGAGGGGTCGCTGGAGAACTGCTCGGCCAGGGTTTCCCACTTCTCACCAGCGAGGACGCAGTTGCGGATGCTATCCATGCGGGCGATATTGGCTTCGGTCTCAGCGGGATTAGCGCCCAGGGGCAGCATGAAGTGGTCGATGTCGATCTCCTTCTTGGTACGCTCGTAGGCCTCGCTGACAAATTGCCAATGGTAGGTCGTGTCCTCGGTCATAAAGGGCTCGGCAAGATCTCTCTGATACCCTTCAAACTCCCTGATAAACAAGGTAGTGGTATCAATACCTGCTGCCTCGGCGTCGGCAACCTTCTGCTTGTAGAGCACAAAGCGGTCGAGGTACTGTTCGAGGGTCTCCTTCTCGATTTGTTGTTGATTGTTCTTGTGATACAGGTACTCAAACTCTGAGAGTTTGATGTCTTTGCCGTTAATGGTCATAAGGACAGGATCCCCCTTAGCAATAGCGAGGATCGCAGTTCCCAACAGCAATGAAGAAATCAAAAGTTTTGCTTTCATCTTCTTTAGGTTGGTTTGAATCTATATTTTACGTTTTTTCATTCTTTTAATAAATGTATAACGCACGCGCACGGGAAAAATTATATCCCGTGCGCATTTTTTCTTAGTAAATACTTCAATTACCACAATTTTGGGGCATCAGTTGCCCATCTCGCTGAGGAACTTGATGCGGACGAGGCGTATTTCCTCCTCTGTGTAGTCATCGCCCAGTTCTTTCATGGCTGTCTCGATATCGTCGGTGTCGCTCTCCTTGAAGTACTCAAAGATATCGTCCTCGATGTCAATGTCGATGGCCTCGTCAATGTAGTAGGAGACGTTGATTTTGGTTCCACTATAGACGATGGCCTCCAACTCGTCGAGCAACTCGTCAAACTCGAGGTCCTTGCTCTCGGCCAATGCGTCGAGCGGCACCTTGCGGTCGATGGCCGTGATAATCTCAACCTTGAGTTTACTCTTGTTGGCAACAGTGCGGACACGCATGTCCTCAGGACGCTCTATCTCGTTCTCATCGACATATTTCTTGATGAGTTCGACAAAATCCTTACCATAGCGTTTTGCCTTGCCCGGACCCACACCGGGGATATTCTGCAACTCCTCGACAGTGATGGGATAGGTCGTGGCCATCGCGTCGAGCGAGGGCTCCTGGAAGATGACGTAGGTGGGCAGGCCGTGTTGCTTGGCAATCTTGCGGCGCAGATCCTTGAGGATGCTGAACAGCTCGGCATCGACAGCTCCGCTGCCGCCGCCACGCAATTCCTCGTCCAGCATCTCGGTGTACTCGTTATCCTCGACAATCCAGAATTTCTCACGGCTCTTGAGGAAATTACGTCCTTCCTTGGTCACCTTGATGACACCATAGTTCTCGATATCCTTGGCCAGATAGTCGGCAAAGACGCCCTGGCGGATAACTGCGAGCAGGAATTTCTCGTCACGGTCATCGGTGCAGCCGAACACTTCCAGTTCATTATGCTTGTAACCCTTAATCTCGTTGGTGGCATCTCCCATCATCACGTGGGCGATGTACTCGGGCTTGAAGCGCTCACGCAGGGTGATGATGGTCTCGATGGCTGCCCGAAGTTCCTCGCTAGCCTCTACCCTCTTCTTGGGCTTGAGACAGTTGTCACAGTTGCCGCAGTTGTCCTGCTCGTAACTCTCGCCGAAGTAGTGCAACAGTGACCGGCGACGGCACACCGACGACTCGGCATAGTCGCGGGTCTCGAGCAAGAGCTGCTTGCCGATTTCCTGCTCGGCAATGGGCTTGCCCTGCATGAATTTCTCGAGTTTGTCGAGATCCTTGCGGGAATAGAAGGTGATGCACTTGCCCTCGCCTCCGTCACGTCCGGCACGTCCCGTCTCCTGGTAATAGCCTTCCAGGCTCTTGGGGATATCATAGTGGATGACAAACCTCACGTCGGGTTTATCGATACCCATACCGAAAGCGATAGTCGCCACGATAACGTCCACATCCTCGCTCAAGAAGGCATCCTGATTGGCGCTGCGCACCGAACTCTCCATGCCGGCATGATAAGGCAAGGCCTTGATGTCGTTGAGGCGGAGCACCTCGGCCAGTTCTTCTACCTTCTTGCGGCTCAGGCAGTAAATGATGCCCGACTTGCCCTCGTTGGCCTTGATGAACTTGATGATTTCGCGGTCTACATCCTTGGACTTGGGACGCACCTCATAATACAGATTGGGACGGTTGAATGATGACTTGAAGACCGCGGCCTCGGTCATACCCAGGTTCTTCTGGATATCATGCTGTACCTTGGGTGTAGCGGTTGCTGTCAGGGCGATGATAGGCCTCTCACCGATGCGGTTGATGATGGGCCTGATATTGCGATACTCAGGGCGGAAGTCATGTCCCCACTCCGAGATACAATGAGCCTCATCGACGGCATAGAACGAGATGGGCACATCCTGCAAGAAGGCGACATTCTCGTCCTTGGTCAAGGACTCGGGTGCAACGTAGAGGAGCTTGGTGCGCCCGCTGCGCACGTCGTCCTTGACAATCTCGATGGCCTGCTTGGTCAACGAGGAGTTGATAAAATGGGCGATGCCGTCTTCCTCGCTGTAACTGCGCATGGCATCGACCTGGTTTTTCATCAGAGCGATGAGAGGAGAGATGACAATCGCCGTGCCTTCCATGAGTCGAGCCGGCAGCTGATAGCATAAGGATTTACCACCTCCAGTGGGCATGAGGACAAAGGTGTCATTCTCAGCAAGCAGATTCTCGATAATCGCTTCCTGGTTGCCCTTGAAGGTTTCAAAGCCAAAGTATTCTTTCAGAGCCGATATCAACTTTTGGTTCTTCGCCATAATAATCAGGTTTAGGGTTCAATGATTTCACAAATATAGAACGAATTTGTGAACTGCACAATTATTTTCAGAAAAATAATTTTTCTAATTCTCCACAAGTTGTTGCCACAGGGGTTAACGAGGCCTTAAACAGACATCTCGCCAAGGAGTTCAAAATTGGACTTGGAGAGCTGCTGCTGAGCGAATTCTCGTGTAAGTACATATTTTTTCTTACCCAATGAGGGAGCCTGGTACATGACATCGATCATGATGGTCTCAAAGAGGCTGCGCAATCCACGGGCACCCAATTTGTACTCGATCGCCTTGTCCACGACATATTCCAGCACATCGTCCTCGATAACCAGTTCGACGCCGTCCATTTCAAGCAGTTTCTTGTATTGGCGCACAATGGCGTTCTTGGGCTCGGTGAGGATGCGCAGCAATGCATCACGGTCCAGAGGCTCCAGATTGGTGAGAATGGGCAGACGGCCGATGATTTCAGGGATAAGTCCATAACTGCGCAAATCCTGGGGAGCCACGAAGTGAAGAAGTTTGTCCCTGTCGGCCTTGCTGACGTGATTGCCGCCGCCATAGCCGACAACGTGCGTATTGAGGCGCTGGGCAATCTTGCGCTCGATGCCTTCAAAGGCGCCACCGCAGATGAAGAGGATATTCTTGGTATCAACGGCTATCATCTTCTGCTCGGGGTGTTTGCGTCCGCCTTGAGGAGGAACATTGACCACAGAGCCCTCAAGGAGTTTGAGCAAGCCCTGTTGCACGCCCTCGCCACTGACGTCGCGCGTGATTGACGGGTTGTCACCCTTGCGGGCAATCTTATCAATCTCGTCAATGAAGACGATGCCACGCTCAGCCTCGGCGACATTGTAGTCACATGCGGCAAGCAGCCTGGTCAACAGGCTCTCGATATCCTCGCCTACATAGCCCGCCTCGGTCAGTACGGTGGCGTCCACGATGGCGAAAGGCACCTTCAACATGCGCGCTATCGTCTTGGCCAGCAAAGTTTTGCCAGTTCCAGTAGGACCGACAATAATGATATTGCTCTTCTCAATCTCGATGTCATCGTCACGCTTTTGGTTCAACCGTTTATAATGGTTATAGACGGCGACCGAAAGGTAACGCTTGGCCGTGTCCTGCCCGATGACGAACTGGTCCAGATAGGCCTTGATTTCATCGGGCTTGGGCAGGGTATCCATGCTGAGGTCGGTCAGCCTCGAGTTAGCCATCTTGTTGAGGTACTCATGGGTGAGTTCTACCGCACGTTCGGCACACTCGTTGCAGATGCAGCCGTTCATGCCCGGCAACATCAACTCCACCTCACGGTCGCTGCGACCACAGAAACTACAATATAATGTGTTAGTATCTTTCTTTTTTGCCATTTCTATATTTACTCGGTTTTAGCCTCGGGCGTTGCAGGTTTCTCACGAACGAGAACTTTGTCGATCATGCCATAATCCTTGGCCTCGTCAGCTGTCATCCAGTAGTCGCGGTCACTGTCGGCATAGACCTTGTCATAGGCCTGGCCCGAGTGCTCGCTGATGATGGTGTAGAGTTCCTTCTTGAGCTTGAGAATCTCACGCGAAGTAATCTCGATATCGGATGCCTGACCGCTGATGCCACCCATGGGCTGATGAATCATCACGCGGCTGTGCTTGAGGGCAAATCGTTTGTCCTTCTGTCCAGCGACGAGCAGCACGGCAGCCATCGATGCGGCCATGCCCGTGCAGATGGTGGACACGTCGCTCTGGATATACTGCATCGTGTCATAAATGCCCAGACCTGCATATACCGAGCCACCAGGCGAATTGATGTACAGGGAGATGTCCTTGCCAGGATCGGCGCTGTCAAGATAGAGCAGCTGGGCCTGGATGACATTGGCGGTATAGTCCTCGACCTGGGTGCCCAGGAAGATGATGCGGTCCATCATCAGGCGGGAGAAGACGTCAAGCTGAGTGACATTGAGTTGCCGCTCCTCCATGATGGTTGGGTTAATATAGTTGTTGGATACTCTGGCAGCGAACTGGTCAAGAGCCAATCCGTTCATGCCCAAATGATGCACAGCGAATTTTCTGAAGTCGTTTTCCATATCAATCAAAGTTGCTTAAAAAATATTTTTTGTTCAAAGATACAATAATTTTCTCTATTCCGTAACAGTTGATGTCACTTTTTTATCATCATTTTACATTTTTCATACCTTTGGGCAAAAACCGAGCCAAGCGACACTTTGTCACCCTTATGCCGAAAAAAGGCAGAGTCGGCCCAACGGCCAACCCTGCCCAAAATGGATTTCTCTGAATGAGAATTACTTCTCCTCGGCCTCGTAGAGCTTGCGGAAGTCCTCGACGCTGATGGTCTTCTCGTTGACCTTCACGGCCTCCTTGACAGCAGCGTAGAACTTGTTGTCAATGGCATGCTCCTGGATGGCATCGCGTGCGCGGTCATCCTGCATGAAACGCTCGGCCTGCTGACGGATGATGTCCTCGGGAGCGTTGTAGATGCCGTACTGCGAGAGTTGCTGCTGGGCAAACACCATAGCGGCAGCATCAATGTCTTCCTTCTCGACCTGGATGTTCAGTTCCTGGGCGATGTGGTCTTTTACGAGTTGCCAACGCAACTGCTTGAACATGTTCTGGGCCTCCTCTTCGGTCACCTCAGCATCGTTCTTCTCGTCCTGCTCGCGGCGGAGCTTGAGGAAACGCTTCAGGAACTCCTCGGGCAACTGCAGGTCACCGGCCTTATCGGTGAGGATGCGCTGAGCATCAACGGTGAAGCGGTAGTTGCTCTCGGGCACGTTAGCGCGCTGAATCATCTCGCGCATAGCCTCGCGGAAGGCAGCCTCGTCCTTGACCTCGGTCTCGGTACCCAGGACACCCTTGAAGAACTCCTCGTTCAACTCGGCCTCCTTGTTGACCTTGATCTCCTCGATGGTGATGCGGAAGTCACTCTTCACGTCAGCCTGATTGCGGTCCACATTCAGCATAGCTGCCAGCTCGGCGATGTTACCGCCATTGGCCTTGTGGGGATTGAAGACGAAGGTGTCACCCACCTTGACGCCGACAAACTTAGCAGCCTCGTCGTCATCGACCATGTAACGGGGCGAAATCACAGTGCGCTCTACCCTGATACCATCGGCCTTGTCGTTGCTCTGCTCGTCGAGTTCGATCATCGAACCACGCAGCATCGACTCCTTGTCGCTGACCTCGCCGTCAACGAGTGTTCCCAGGCGCTTACGGTCATGGGCAATGGCGTCATCGACCATCTGGTCGGTCACCTCAATATTGTAATAGGGCACATTGATGCGCTTGTTGAGCTTGAGCTCGATGGCGGGAGCCAGACCCAGATCAAACTTGAAAGCCATCTCCTCGTCGTTCATCAGGTCCACCTTGGTATCCTCGTTGGGCAGGGGCTCACCCAGCACCTGAAGTTTGTTCTCACGGATGTAGTCATACATCGCGCGACCCACCTTGCGGTCAACCACGTCGGCAGTTACACTGGGGCCGTAAAACTTCATCAACAGGTTCTTGGGAGCCTTACCGGGACGGAAACCCTTTAACGGATGGCGAACACCCATAGCTGCCACTTCCTTATTTACGTCGCTTGCGAAATCTTCTCTCTTGAGCTCAACGGTGAGCAATCCGTTCACCGCATCAATTTGTTCAAAACTTACGTTCATTACTTGGTTTGTATTGTATATAAATGATTAATCTTTCAAAAAGCGGGTGCAAAGGTACTACTTTTCGACCGATGCACAAAATTTCGCCCTAGTTTTTTAATAAAGAAAACAATAAATACAATAAACACAGGTATTATCTGACGAACAGATAATTGCATTTATTGTATTTACCGTTTTGCAATAATGCCTCAGCAGGAAGCCGGACTACAGGGTGAGGACGATGTTGTGCTCCTCGGCCAGACGGCGCATGTTCAAGATTGCGTAGCGCATGCGGCCCAAGGCGGTATTGATGCTCACTCCGGTTGTGTCGGCGATTTCCTTGAAGCTCATGTTCTTGTAATAGCGCATGACGAGGACCTCACGCTGGCTGTCGGGGAGAGCCTTCACCAGTCGGCGCACGTCATCGTGAATCTGTGTAGTGATGATATTATCCTCGATGGTGCAATCCGAGAGTTCCTTGCGGTTGAGGATATTGGTGTCAGCATCATCAGTGGACTGCAGGTTCTCGGCCCGTGTCTGACGATAGTAGTCGATGATCAGATTGTGTGCGATGCGTGTGAGCCAAGCGGGGAAATGGCCGTTCTCGACATAGCGTCCCTGCTTGATAGTCATGATGGCTTTTACAAATGTATCCTGGAAAATGTCGTCGGCAAGTTCCTCGTTTTTTACCGCGTGATATATATATGCGAAAACACGGTCTTTGTGTCGCTCTAACAGCGAATCAAAGGCCTCGTTGTTGCCATCGACATACAGCGAAATGAGTTGCTCATCGCTCTTGTCCTTGTAGATTTTCATTACTATATATTATTGGTCAATAATGAGTAATGTTTGTCGATAGGCAGTCTATTTTAGTTAATTATTGTCATTAAAGTTAATTACTCTTTCATAGGAAATCCGAAGATTTCGGGCTGCAAATATATATAAAATCAAAAAAACAACAACATTTTTTCAGAAAAATTTGTTTTTCCAGGCAATTTTTTGACAGTTTGCAGCCTTATTTTTCATGTTAACGGCGGCGACGGCGGTTACCGCGCAAGTTCATGATCCATCGCGCGACTTTGAAGCCCAGCAGGACATAATCGGCGGTCTTCAACTGGGAGACGGTGCCCGGACTGAACATGAGCGCACGCACACCATTGCTGGCGACGTTGCTCTTGACGCCCTCAAGATTGTACTGCATGGTGGCGCGTCCCACCTCACGTCGCACGAGGGCCTTGCCACGGGCACGACGCAGTTCGTCGAGCGTCATGCCACGCCAGTTATCGGGCGCATCAGGTGTCACAACCGGCAGCGTTGCCTGTTGCGAATCGGAAGAAGAATTTAAGGTCTCGTTACTCATTGTCATCGGGTTTAAGGAACAACTTGCTGACGAAACGCGCCACTGGGTCCACAATGAGTTGGCGCTTGAAGGCGAACACGACAAGCAGCAGCACCATCAGGATGGCTGCAGCGATAAGCTGTGCGCCCCAAGTGCATCCTAAAGCCGTTGCCAGCACGTCGATCAGAGCCGAGAAAACATAGGCCAATGCAAATGTGCCGATGATGATCACCACAGCCACAAAGGCTATAGACGAGAGCAGCACGGCCATCTTCTCCACCGCTGTGAGCTTGGTATAGTCCCACTCTAGCGAGAAGTACTTGCGCGCCTCGTTAAATAACTTTTTATAATCTATCTCATTCATAGTTTTTATTCAAGCCCGCCATTGCGGTCTTGAAGATTAGAGATTAGTGATTAGGGATTTGTGAGGCCGAAACACGACCACTGGCAGGCGGTGTCACAACGGGGTGACACCACCTGTCAGGCCATGTGCTATTTTGTCAGTCCTCGATCTGGGCGCTGATCTGCTTCACCAGTTGCTCCACCTCGTCGTCGCTGAAGTCGATGCCGTTCTTCTTGAGCATCTCCTTGATGCGGCTACGCAGGTCGGAACCCTTTTCCGGTGCAAACAAGATGGCTGCCGAAGCACCTACCAAAGCGCCACCCAGGAAAGCATACAATAAACTCAGTCCTTTCATTTCTTATCTAGATTTAATCTGGTTATTAATCCAACTTGTCCTTAATCTCCTCGGCGATATCGTCCACAAGGTTGTCGAGCTTGGAGCCTTTCAGCTTCACGCCTTGCTCACGCAGGATCTCTGCGATACGACTGCGGGTATTATCACCTTTCTCGGGGGCAAAAAGCAAGCCCACTGCAGCGCCAGCGATGGCACCACCCACTACTGCCATAACAATGTTGATCGGTTTCATATCTTCTAAAAGCTAATTAAATAGTTAATAATGTCTTAGTAATGCCTTTACAAGCAATAATCATGCCAGTCATGTGGCAGACTGCTTGATTTTGGGCAATAAAATTACTCTTTATTTTTTATTCTGACAAATAATTTCACAAAAAACCAAGGCAACAACATTAAAATCGCATCTTTTCGCCCTTCCCCGCCACAACCGCAGCCGCCCCGTAAAACCTATATCACGCTAAGTCGCCAAGCCGCTAAGATAAATTTTTATTGCTCGCAAGGGCTCGCAAGAAAACAAAAAAAATATTTTTGAAAAAACAACTCTTCTATGAAGCCGATTAACAAACTATGCCGCGTAGCCTCTCCTAAAACCTAACACCTATGACCTAAAGCCTAACCATGCCATTTGTTTATCTCGCTAATATTTTGTACCTTTGCGGGCTCAAATTTATCGAAATGGCAATCGGAGGAGACATTATTATCAAGGGGGCACGCGTCAACAACCTGAAAAACGTTGATGTGACGATACCGCGCGGCAAGTTTGTCGTGGTTACGGGCCTGTCGGGCAGCGGCAAGTCGTCGCTGGCGTTCGACACGTTGTACGCCGAGGGGCAACGCCGCTATGTCGAGAGTTTGTCTTCCTACGCACGCCAGTTCATGGGCCGCATGACTAAACCCGAGTGCGACTTCATCCGCGGATTACCACCCGCTATCGCCGTGGAGCAACGAACGGTGACACGCAACTCGCGCAGCACCGTGGGCACCAGCACCGAGATATATGACTACCTGCGCCTGCTGTTTGCCCGTGTCGGCAAGACCTATTCCCCGATTTCAAGACAGATGGTGAAAAAGCACACCGCCAATGATGTTATTGACACCATCAACTCTTATCCTGACGGAACACGCCTGGCATTGCTCACCGAAATCATTGTCCCCGAGGGGCGCGACCTGCGCACCCAACTCGATATCCTTGCCAAAGGCGGTTACTCCAGACTGATGACCAATGATGGCCGTTTTGTCGATATCTCCCAGGTTATCGCCACCGAGGGCGACATAGACGCCACGGCTTACCGCCTGCTCATCGACCGCTTGGCCGTAACCCACAACCGCGATGACGAGATGCGCCTGCTGGACTCACTCCAGACGGCATTCTACGAGGGCAAGGACGAGTGCATCGTGGTGATGTGGCTCCAAGACGGCAGCACCATCGAGCACCGTTTCTCCAAGCGCTATGAGCTTGACGGAATGACATTTGAGGAGCCGAGCGACTTGATGTTCAATTTCAACAACCCGTTAGGCGCCTGTCCCACCTGTGAGGGTTTCGGCAGCGTGATAGGCATTGACGAAAACCTGGTAGTACCTGACAGGAGCCGTTCGGTCTATGACGACGCTGTGATGTGCTGGCGCGGACAGGTCATGAGCGAGTGGAAACACGAATTCATCCACGTTGCCGCTCAACACAATTTTCCTATCCACAAGCCCTATTTTGAACTGAACCAGCAAGAGTTAGACCTGTTGTGGCACGGCAGTGCTGATGGCAGATGGACGGGCATCGACGGCTTCTTTGAGTGGGTCAAGAGCAAGGCCTATGCGATCCAGTTCCGTGTCTTGCAGGCACGTTACCGTGGCAAGACCGTTTGCCCCACATGCCACGGCACACGCCTTAAGCCCCAGGCGGGATACGTCAAAGTGGGCGGCATGGCCATTAGCGACATGGTGCGCATGCCCGTCAAGGACTTGTCCCAATGGTTTGCTCAGTTGCAACTCGACGAGACCGACACACAAATCGCCAAACGCCTGCTGACCGAAATCAATACGCGCCTCGACTATCTGTGTGACGTCGGCGTGGGTTACCTGACACTCGATCGTCTGTCAGCGACCTTGTCGGGTGGCGAGAGCCAACGCATCAACCTGGCTACGGCGTTGGGCAGCTCGCTCGTCGGCTCGGTTTATATCCTCGACGAGCCATCCATCGGCTTGCACCCTCGTGATACCCACCGACTGATCCATGTCCTGAAAATGTTGCAGCAACTAGGCAACACCGTTGTTGTCGTGGAACATGACGAGGACATCATCCGCACCGCCGATTACCTCATCGACGTCGGCCCCGAAGCGGGCCGCAATGGCGGACGCATCACCTATCAAGGACCTGTCAGCGAACTGGCTGAAGCAACTGACAGTTATACTGCCAAATACCTCAACGGCATTCTCACAATCCCTGTGCCGCGTCACCGTCGCCCGTGGAACCAGTATATCGAAGTGAAAGGAGCGACTCACAACAACCTCAAGAACATATCCGTCAAGTTCCCCCTCGGCGTGATGACCGTCGTAACGGGCGTGAGCGGATCGGGAAAATCCACCCTGGTGGGCAAAATTCTCTACCCTGCCCTTGCACGCAACTATGACCAGACAGCCGAAGCACCAGGCACCCATAGTGGCATCGGTGGCGACCTGAGCCGCTTGCAGGCTGTGGAATTCATTGACCAGGGTCCCATCGGCAAGAGCACCCGCAGCAATCCGGCGACCTATCTGAAAGCCTTCGACGAGATACGCCAGTTGTTTGCTCATCAGCAGTTGTCCAAGCAGATGGGCTATAACAGCAGTTTCTTCTCGTTCAACTCCCCTGGTGGACGTTGCGAGGAATGTAAGGGCGAGGGAACCATCACCATCGAGATGCAGTTCATGGCGGACATCACTCTGACCTGTGAAGCCTGCCATGGCAAGCGATTCGGCCGCAACGCCCTCGACGTCACCTACCGAGACAAGACCATCAGCGACATACTTGACATGACGGTGAACCAGGCCATTGAATTCTTCAACGAGAGCAACACCTTTAATGAGCACAAGATTGTGCGGCGCCTCAAACCGTTGCAGGACGTGGGACTAGGGTACATCAAGTTAGGCCAGTCGTCCTCTACCCTCTCGGGCGGTGAGAATCAGCGAGTGAAACTCGCGTACTACCTGAGCGGAGAGCGCCAGGGGAACACCCTGTTCATCTTTGACGAGCCGACGACAGGTCTGCACTTTCATGACATCAACACGCTGATGAAATCGTTCAACCAACTCATCGGCAATGGCCATACTGTGGTCATCATCGAGCACAATCTCGACGTTATCAAGTGTGCCGACCACATCATTGACCTGGGGCCCGAGGGCGGAGAAAACGGCGGCAACATCGTCGTTACCGGCACTCCCGAGGAGGTCGCCCAGTGCAAGGACAGCCACACTGGCCGCTTCCTCGCCGAGAAACTCGCTGTTTAGAAACTACGTATTACGCGAATTTAACTAATTGGCATCCGCATTCAATTACTACGAATTTTACGAATCTCACGCTACGACGCGAATTTTACTAATTGGCATCCGCATTCAATTATTACGAATTCACACTAAAACGCAAAGTTTTTTATGGATACAGATAAGCATCAAGAAATATTACGCGGGATACGGAAGGAGTTTTTTGCCTTTCGCAACGGTATTATCGCTGACAAATTGAGGAAAGCGGGGGATCCGCATCACATGATCATGGGTTGTCTGCTGGTGGATATTATCGGCATTGTGTCGCGTGCCCGCGAGACCATCGGAGACAAGACACAAATGGCAGCCATCGCCAGTGAGTTGTGGAGCGACACCAATTCCCGTGAATGCCGATTGGCAGCCCCCATGCTCTACCCTGCCGAAAGCATGACTCCGGACCTTGCACCGCAATGGTGCGGGTCAGTCGAGACGACCGAAGTGGCCGACAACCTATGCCACAAACTATTGCGACACTTGGATTTTGCCGACGCACTATTCCGTCAACTCATCACTCAAGACCAACCGTTGATTAAATACACTGGTTACCGTCTGTTACTTAACCTAATCGCTATGGGTAAAGTCCAACTGAACGACTCACTACGAGCCATCGTCGAACACGAGGCCAATCAGACGGCACAAGGGCCCATAGCCCCACTACTGAAAGACATTCTGGAAGACGAGAACTAATCGTCCCAAAGGAGGTCGCGCATCACGCTGTCACTAAGCATAATACCATCACTGGTCAAGACATATCGGCTTTCTCCTATCAGCCGCAGGTTACCAGCGTCAATATGGCGTTGGGCCTCACGGATAAAATGCCGCCATGCCTCATCACCAAAATCCTCACGCAAACGTGTGGCATCCACGCCATCGGATGTCCTCAAGCCTAACATGACCCTCTCGTCATAGCGTTCACGCTGTGACAATATTTCGACTTCACAAGGCAGATTCCCCGCCATGACCTGGTCGATATACTCTTTCAAATCACAGGGATTGCTGCGTCTCACAGAACCGTCATAACTATGAGCCGCAGCGCCCAAGCCCAGATAAGGGATGTCGTTCCAGTAGGATGAATTGTGGCGGGAACGATAGCCCGGCAGGGCAAAATTGGAAATCTCATAGTGCTCATAACCAGCCTCCTGAAGGCATTCGGCCAAAATGCGATACATCATCAGGCACTGCTCCTCGGGGACTTCTGTGACCTCACCTCGCTCCCGCTGGTGCCACAAGCGGGTGCCCTCTTCGTAGGTAAGGCCATAAGCCGAAATGTGCTTCGGCTGCAGTGCTATGGCCTGATGAACCGACTGTGTCCAAGATTCTACCGTCTGCCCAGGCAAGCCATAAATCAGATCAATGCTCATATTATCGATTCCGCTATCTCTCAAGTAGTTGACAGCATCGATGACCTGGCCGGCGGTATGGCGACGGCCAATGAGCTTGAGGATATGGTCCTCGAATGACTGCACGCCCATGCTCACACGATTCACGCCCAAGGATTTGACCGCCCGACACCACTCGCCGGTCACATCATCGGGGTTGGCCTCGATGGTGAACTCCTCGACCCGGCTCAGGTCTATCACCTCACGCACGCCATGGACCAGCGATGTCAATAACGGCAGCGGCAGTTGAGACGGCGTGCCACCTCCCAAATACAGCGTGCTGACCGTGTCGGCCCCCAATTCCTGTCGTCGCAAGCGGGCTTCAGCCAACAACGCTTCGACATAGGGAGCACCCGCTTCGCGCAACTGCAAAGTCGAAAAAAAGTCGCAGTAGCTGCAACGGCTAACGCAGAACGGTATGTGAATATAGATTCCTGCCATGAATCGCAATTATTAACGCGCAAAGATAACTCATTTTTACCACCAGAGACATGGGAAAAGAGCAATAAACAGGCTATCGGGGTGATTTTTTGGCCTTGTTAATAAAATTCTTTTTAATAATGTTGGCATTCCCGTCAAAAATTAGTAATTTTGCGGGCTGTTTAGCGAATCGAACAACAATTTACTATATAACAACCATTTAACAACAAATCACTAATGAAGGTTTACAAAACAAACGAGATCAAGAACATCTCTCTCGTCGGTGGCAAGGGCGCTGGTAAGACCACTCTCACCGAGTCTATCCTCCTTGAGGGCGGCGCAATCAGCCGCAGGGGTTCCGTCGATGGCGGTAACACCGTGAGCGACAACACCCCCGTTGAGAAGGAGTACGGTTACTCTGTATCTTCTACCGTTTTCTTCGCTGAGAAGAACGGCAAGAAGCTCAACTTCTTTGACTGCCCGGGTAGTGATGACTTTGTGGGCAACGCAGTCACCGCTCTGAGCGTAACCGACACCGCCGCTCTGGTCATTGACGGCCGCAATGGCGTTGATGTTGGTTGCCAGAACAACTTCCGCACCGTGGAGCGCGTAGGCAAGCCCCTGATGTTCGTCATCAACCGCCTTGAGGACGAGAAGTGCGACTTTGACAACGTATATAACCAGTTGCGTGAGACCTACGGCAACAAGGTCGTAGCTCTGCAGTTCCCCGTAAATGCAGGTCCTGGTTTTGACAGCGTGGTTGACGTGCTGTCCATGAAGCAGTACACCTGGCCCAAGGACGGTGGCAAGGCTACCGCCAGCGATATCGACGGCGCACATGCCGATAAGGCTGAGGAGTACCGCATGGCACTGCTCGAGATGGCAGCCGAGAACGACGAGGAGCTCATGATGAAGTTCCTTGACGAGATGACCCTGAGCGACGAGGAGACCATCAAGGGTATCCGCCTGGGTATGGTTGACCGCAGCATCTTCCCCGTTGTGCTTGTCAGCGCTGAGAAGAACATCGGTACCGACCGCATGCTCGAGGTGATGAGCACTATCGTTCCTGATGTTACCGAGATGCCCGCTCCCAAGAACAACAACGGCGACGAGGTTCCCTACGACGAGAACGGTCCCGTGAGCATCTACTTCTTTAAGACCTCTGTAGAGAGCCACATCGGTGAGGTATCTTACTTCAAGGTAATGAGCGGTACCCTCAAGGCTGGTGCCGACCTGACCAACATGAGCCGCGGCAGCAAGGAGCGCCTTGCTCAGATCAACGTGGTTTGTGGTCAGAACAAGACCCCGATCGACGAGATTCACGCTGGCGACATCGGCGCTGCCGTGAAGCTGAAAGACGTTCGCTGCGGCAACACCCTTAACGAGAAGGGTTGCGAGCACGTGTTTGACTTCATCGAGTATCCCGCTCCCAAGTTCCAGCGTGCCATCAAGGCCGTTAACGAGAGCGAGACCGAGAAGCTGGGTGCCGTCCTCAACCGTATGCACGAGGAGGATCCCACGCTGTTGATCGAGCAGAGCAAGGAGTTGCGTCAGACCATCGTTTCAGGTCAGGGCGAATTCCACCTGCGCACCCTGAAGTGGAACATCGAGAACAACGATAAGATCCAGATCGAGTATCAGGAGCCTCGTATCCCCTACCGCGAGACCATTACCAAGGCCGCACGTGCCGACTACCGTCACAAGAAGCAGTCTGGTGGTTCAGGTCAGTTCGGTGAGGTTCACCTGATCGTGGAGCCTTACCGCGAGGGTATGCCCGAACCTGACACCTACAAGTTCGGCAACCAGGAGTACAAGATGAACATCAAGGACAAGCAAGAGATTCCCATGGAATGGGGTGGTATGCTTGTTATCTATAACTGTATCGTTGGTGGTGCCATCGATGCACGCTTCATCCCCGCTATCGTCAAGGGTATCATGGACCGCATGGAGCAGGGCCCGTTGACCGGTAGCTACGCTCGTGACGTTCGCGTCTGCATCTACGATGGTAAGATGCACCCGGTAGACAGTAACGAAATCTCGTTCCGTCTGGCAGCCCGTAACGCCTTCTCGACCGCTTTCCGCGATGCTAACCCCAAGGTACTGGAGCCCGTCTATGACGTTGAGATCCTGTTGCCCGGCGACTGCATGGGTGGTGTACAGAGCGACCTCCAGGGCCGCCGCGGTATCATGATGGATATGTCGAGCGCCAACGGCATGGAGCGCGTTAAGGCTCGCATCCCCTTGAAGGAGATGTCAAGCTACAGCACTGCCCTGAGCTCTATCTCGGGTGGCCGCGCTTCGTTCAACATGAAGTTCTCGAGCTATGAGCTCGTGCCCGCCGACGTGCAGGCTCAGCTGCTCAAGGAGTACGAGGAGAGCAAGCAGGACGAGGATTAATCTCAGACTGTTTTCCACATTATATAATATTGGGCGACCCACTGCGGGCCGCCCAATATTTTTTGTTTCACAAAGTTGTAAAAGTGGATGTTTTAACATTTACCATCTAAATTTTGAGCAAAAAGTGACAAAAAATTTTGCTTTTTCACAATTAATTGTTAATTTTGCCGTTGATTGTTAAAAACAAGGACTTAAAAGACAACTACTCTCATGAAGAGATCAACGATATGGATATTGACTGTTGTGATGGCGATAGCCCTGTTAGGACTACTCGCCATGCAGATTATGTACCTTGAGAAAATGGTGGCCATGCGCAACAGCCAGTTCAGTGAGATTGTAATGCGTAGCCTCTACAACGTGTCCACGATGCTGGAGCAGAACGAGACCAAATTCTTCCTCGACAAGGACCTGGCTGAAGCCGAACAGACCTATGCAGGCATCGGGCAAAACAGCTTTGATTTCAGTGACCGCCACGAGGCCACCATCGACACGACATTCAATACCGAGGACCTGAGCACGCAGCGTCCAGCCAACCTCAGCACACTGAAGGACCTGAACGAACAACGCAAACAGGAAATCCGCAATGGACTCAATGACAGCTACCAGCGTCGTCAGGAAATCCTCAAGGGCCAGTACCTGTACCAGAAGAGCCTCTTGAATGAGGTGATTCTCACCATTCTGAATCACTCGAGCGACCGTCCCATTCAGGAGCGCGCCGATAGTGCGACAGTATCCAACTACCTGCGCTCGGAATTAGAGTTTAACGGGTTGACACTCAACGGACTGACACTGCCATTTGAATTTGCTGTCGTGAACCGCACCAATGGCGTGGTCTATAAAACCGAGGGCTACTCGCCGCTGTCACAGCAGGACGTCTATAGCCTCGTGCTGTTCCCCAATGACCCGAAGAGCAAGCAGAACACCTTGAATGTCACTTTCCCCAACAAGAGTGACTATATCTTCTCGTCGGTGAAGTTCCTGGTGCCCTCTCTAGCGTTCACATTCCTGCTGCTGGGCGTGTTCCTGTACACGATCGCCGTAGCGTTCCGCCAGAAGAAGCTGAGCGAGATCAAGAACGATTTCATCAACAACATGACGCATGAGTTCAAGACGCCCATCTCGTCCATCTCCATTGCGGCCCAAATGCTCAACGACGACAGCGTGCGCAAGAGCCCCGAGATGCTCAAGCACGTCTCCACCGTCATCAACGACGAAACCAAGCGGTTGCGCTTCCAGGTCGAGAAGGTGCTGCAACTCTCACTCTTTGACCGCAAGAACGCCACGATGCGCCTTGAGGAAGAAGATGCCAACGCCAACATCTACAGCGTCATCAACACCTTCAAACTGAAGGTAGAGAAATATGGAGGCCACATCGAAGCCAACCTGGACGCCGAGGATCCCATCATCAAGGTGGACAGGATGCACTTCACTAACGTAATCTTCAACCTGCTGGACAACGCCGTGAAGTACCGTCGCGAAGACGTGGCCCCAGAACTCTCGATAACGACTGTCAACCCTGACGAAGACCATATCCAGATTACCGTGCAGGATAACGGTATCGGCATGAAGCGTGAGGACTTGAGGAAGATTTTTGACAAATTCTATCGCGTCTCCACCGGTAACCGCCATGACGTGAAGGGATTTGGCCTGGGACTTGCATATGTCCACAAGATGATTGACCTCTTCGGCGGCTCTATACGGGCCGAAAGCGAGGTGGGCAAAGGATCGAAATTTATAATCACATTACCACTATACAAATAAAAAACGACAATTATGGAAGACAAACTGAGAATTCTTTTATGCGAAGATGACGAGAACCTGGGTACCCTCACCCGTGAGTACCTGGAGGACAAGGGCTACAAGGCCGAACTGTTTGCCGATGGCGAAGCCGGTTACAAGGCTTTCCTCAAGGGCAAGTATGACATCTGCTTGCTCGACGTGATGATGCCCAAGAAGGACGGCTATCAGCTCGCACAGGAAATCCGCGCCGTCAATAGCGACGTGCCCATCATTTTCCTGACTGCCAAGGCGCTGAAAGAGGACATCCTTGAAGGCTTCAAGATTGGCGCCGACGACTACATCACCAAACCCTTCTCGATGGAGGAGCTCGTGTTGCGCATCGAAGCCATCCTGCGCCGCGTCAAGGGTAAGAAAGGCAAAGAGGTGACGGTTTACAAAATCGGCAAGTTCACCTTCGACACCCAGCGCCAAGTGCTGTTCACCGACGACCGCAGCGACAACCTCACCACTAAGGAGAGCGAGCTGCTGAGCCTGCTGTGCGCCCACATGAACGAGATTCTGGAGCGCAACTTTGCCCTCAAGACCATCTGGATTGATGACAACTACTTCAACGCACGCTCGATGGATGTTTACATCACCAAGCTGCGCAAGAAACTCAAAGACGATCCCAGCATCGAGATCATCAACATCCACGGCAAGGGCTACAAGCTCATCGCTCCCGAAGTAGAGGCCAAGTAATCACCGTGCTTGCCTACAGCAAGGACAATGAAGGTGTGTCATCATCGGCTTGACACGTTATCATCGGCCTCGCGGCCCAGATGATGACACACCTTTTTTATAAATAGAGACTTAAACAAATGTAACTGACCGAGAAATGATATATATCTATCGTGTATATCAATGGCTCATCGTGGCACCCATCATGCTGGTGGCAAGCATCATCACTGCGCTGATCACCATCATGGGCTGCCTGTTCAATCAGGACTATTGGGGATACTACCCGGCCAAGTGGTGGGCACGGTTGTGGTGCTGGCTGCATCTGGTTCGTGTGCGAGTAATCGGACGCGAACTCATTGACCACGAAACGAGCTATGTGTTTGTCGCCAACCATCAGGGTGCCTATGACATCTTTTCGATTTACGGTCACCTGGGCCATAATTTCAAGTGGATGATGCGCAAGGGGCTGACCAAGATACCCCTGGTGGGCACGGCTTGTGTTATGGCTGGTCACATTATGGTGGACACCCATAGCGCCCAAGGTCTGCGCGACACGATGGCCGCAGCCATGAGGAAACTGCACGGCGGCATGTCAATCGTCGTCTTCCCCGAGGGTCGCCGCACCGATACCGGCAAGATGGGGCCCTTCAAGAACGGCGCCTTTAAACTTGCTCTCGAGTTCGGCCTGCCGGTCGTCCCCATCACCATCGACGGCAGCTATAAAGTGATGCCCCGCAGCACCTTTAACGTCACCCCGGGTACAATCACCCTCACCTTCCATGAACCCATACAGCACACTGGCGGCAACGATATTGCCCAGGTAAGTGCACAATGCCGTGAAATCATCCAGCAGGATCTCCCTGCCGAACAACGCGACTGATTGCAATAAACAACAAATTACGCGAATTCAACTAATTCTAACCATTAGTGAAATTCGCGTAATTTTGTTATTGTTGGGAACTTGTATGAAGCTTACATGCCGATGGAGTCGTTCTTGACTGTGGGCTCGATCTCACTACTGAGACGTTTCCACTCCTTAGATTTCAAGTAATCCATGATAATGTGGGCATGCTTGAGGTTGTGCATGTCACTGCCCAGGTAGTCTATCATGCCATTCTTGGCAAACCAGAGGGCACTGTCGCGGGCCTCCTCTCCAAAGTAGCCAGTAAACGAGAGGATATTGACCTGGAACCGCGCTCCAGCGTTGTGCAACTGCTCGTAACGCTTGCGGCGGCGGGAATAATACGGATAGCGTTCGGGGTGCGCCAGAATTGTCTTATAACCCTTGACCTGCATATCAAACAAGAGTTCATCGAGATTCATCAACTCCTGTTGGAAGGAATTCTCAAGCAGGATGTGGTTACCGGGCATCGGAATCAGATGGTCGGCCGCATATTCCTTGTCAAAGAACTCATCCATGCGGTACTCTGCGCTCAGGCTTAAATTGATATCCAAGCCCTCATCGGTCACAGCGTCCTTGAGTTTAAGGAAAGCATCCATCAGGCGCTCACGCGTATTCTCGAACGTGACAGCCGTCACATGTGAGGTGAGGATGACATGGTTAATGCCCATCTCCTGCTCGGCACGCAGCATCTCAAGCGATTGCTCCATCGACTGCGAACCGTGGTCCACACCAGGAAGGATATGGCAATGGATATCAGTATTATAGAAGAGTTTAACCTGCTCTTTATTTCTCTTGAAGAGTTTGCCAAACATATATTTTAAGTGCTCTATTTGTTTCAGAAATTCAAATGACCTGCAAATATAGCATTTTTTTTGATAATACAACACATCTATTCCAATTAAGTTATTTACAATTCAACGCATGGCAAAGAAAAATCCGCTAACACTTACTCCGTAAAGAGTAAAAAAAACATAACCGAGAGCAAAAAAAAGCCAAAGCATTTTGGGGGAATAAAAATATCTATACCTTTGCCACCCAGAAGCAGCAATACTGCCGCATGTCAGAGAATTATGAATAATCCTAAAACCGATTCAAGTAATGAGAGTCATTATTGTAGGCGCAGGAGCCATTGGAGCCCATCTTGCTGACTTGTTTTCCAAAATCAAGCAGGACATTGTCATTATCGATGATGACGAGGAAAAACTGGAGCGCATCCAGGCCGATTGTGACCTGATGACCATTCACTCTTCGGCCAGCACCCCCATCCAAGCCCTCAAGGATGCCGGAGTGAACCGCTCCGACCTCTTCATTGCTGTCACCCGCGACGAGAACCTGAATTTAAGCCTGTGCGTACTGGCCAAATCAATGGGGGCGCGTCAAACTGTGGCCAAGGTAGAGAACGCCGAGTTCATTGACCCGCAGATCGTTGAATCGTTCAAGGCTGCCGGCATTTCGTCCATCATCTATCCCGACAACCTTGCAGCTCTCGACATCGTCAACGGACTGCAGCTGACGTGGACACGCCAACGATGGGATGTTCACGGCGGACTGCTCACCCTGTTAGGCATCAAGGTGAGGAACGGCTGCGAGATACTCAACCAGCCCTTCAAGGACATTTTCAAACCCGACTCACCCTACCACGTCGTTGCCATTAAACGTGGCGACACGACTATCATACCTTCAGGCAACGACATGCTCATCGAGGGTGATTTCGTCTATTTCATGACCACGAGAGAGTTCGTGCCCAACATGAAGAACATCATGGGCAAGAGCCATTATCCTGACGTGAAAAACGTCATTATCGTGGGTGGCGGCAAGACTGCGGTAAGAGTCGTCAACATGCTGCCCCATGGCATGAAGGCCAAAATATTTGAAAATGACACGCACCGCTGCGAGGAACTGATCGACCTGGTGGACTCCGACCGCGTGATGGTCATCAACGCTGACGGCCGTTCGGTGGCCAACCTGCTCGAAGAAAACATCAAGAGCGCTCAAGCGTTTATCGCCCTGACAGGCAATGCCGAGGCCAACATTCTGGCATGCCTTACAGCCAAGCAACTGGGTGTGAGCAAGACCATTGCCATGATCGAAAACATGGACTATATGGACATTGCCGGCAATGTGGATATCGGAACCATCATCAACAAGCAGGCCCTGACAGCCAGCCACATCTATCAGCTGTTGCTCAATGGCGACGTGCGCAACATCCGCAATCTGATGACGGTCAATGCCGATGTGGCCGAGTTCACAGCACATTCCGGGTCTCGCATCACCCGCAAGAAAGTGCGTGACTTGGATTTCCCGCGGGAAGCCGAATTAGGTGGCTTGGTCAGAGATGGTGAAGGCATGCTGGTCAACGGTGAAACCCAAATCCAACCAGGGGATGTGGTGGTGGTCTTCTGCCACGGAACGGACATCAGCCGCATAGAGAAGTACTTTATCTGATATTCCTCACGATGTTCAACAGACGATTGATATTCAAGATTCTAGGCACTCTGCTATGGATAGAGGCCGCCTTCATGTCACTTGGTCTCATTTTAGCCATTTACCACAATGAGAGCGACATCATGGCATTTGGGCTCACCATTGGCATCACGGCACTGGCTGGATTGATATTCAAACTACTGGGGCGCCGTGCAACGAATGTGCTAAGCCGCCGTGACGCCTATTTGCTGGTAACCGTCGTGTGGATTGCCTTTACCATCTTCGGTATGCTGCCGTTTCTCCTTGGCGGGTTTATCCATAACGTTACCGATGCCTTCTTTGAGACGATGTCGGGGCTGACGACTACTGGGGCAACCGTCATTGACAAAGTAGAGGGCTTGCCCCATGGCATTCTGTTCTGGCGGTCGTTGACCCAGTGGATAGGCGGCTTGGGAATCGTGTTTTTCACTATCGCCATTATCCCCTCGTTTGTCGGCGGAACGGTAAAGGTGTTTGCCGCCGAGGCCACAGGGCCGATCAAGAGCAAGATGCATCCACGGTTGACCACCACGGCTAAGGCCTTGTGGGGCGTATATCTGCTGTTGACATTTGCCTGCGCCGTCTGCTTTTTCTTGTTCGGGATGGATCCATTTGATGCTGTCAATTATGCGATGACCATTACTGCCACAGGCGGCTTTGCGACTCACGATGCCAGCACGGGTTACTTCAACAACCCAGCCATCGACTATACCGCCATCGTGTTCATGTTCCTTTCGGGCATTAGTTTTGCCCTGCTGTACACCGCGCTGTTCAAGGGTAAGGTCAAGCGGCTAATCAAGAACGCGGAATTCCGCCTTTACACCGCATTGGCTTTGACATCAACGGCAATCATCGTTTATTTCCTGCTGAAATACAACAACTACAACCTTGCAGATGCTATCCGCGTAGCGCTGTTCCAGGTCGTATCGTTTCTCACCACGACGGGCATGTTTAACGAGGATGCGGCCCAGTGGCATCACATCACATGGGTGGTGCTGAGCCTTTGCATGTTTTTTGGCGGTTGTGCAGGAAGCACGGCCGGAGGATTCAAGTGCGCACGCGGAGTTATCGCCCTGAAAGTCTTGCGCAACGAAATCCGCCACATGCTGCACCCCAAGGCGTTGCTTCCCGTCAAGGTGAATGACTCGACAGTCCACACGGCAGGCCAGATCACACTGATGGCGTTCTTCCTCGCTTACATCCTCTTGTGCTTCACCGCCTACTTCATCATGATTCTCGCTGGGGTGGACAGCACCAACTCCTTTACCATCGCACTGAGTTGCGGCAGCAATGTCGGTCCCACGCTGGGCCTTGAAATCGGCCCGACCATGTCGTGGAGCATTCTGCCCATGATGGTCAAGTGGATCCTGTCGGCTCTGATGCTCATGGGACGTCTGGAAATCTTCACCATGCTGGTCATTTTCACGCCATGGTTCTGGAAAAACCACTGATTATCAAAAAAAGAGTTGAAAAATTTTTCCAGTTCAAAAAATCGTCGTACCTTTGCACGCCATTACAAAAAATGAGGCGTTTACCACCGCCACAAGATTGTAAGTTTAACATTTTAAAGATATATCGAAAAATGAAGAAAGATATCCATCCCAGCAACTATCGCGAGGTTGCTTTCAAGGACATGTCTAACGAGGAGGTTTTCATCACTCGCAGCACTGTTAACACCAAGGAGACCATCGACATCGACGGTAAGACCTATCCTCTGGTAAAGCTCGAGATCACCAACACTTCTCACCCCTTCTTCACCGGTAAGCAGAAGCTCGTCGACACCGCAGGTCGCGTGGACAAGTTCATGCAGCGCTACGGCAACCGCAAGAAGAAATAAGAAGACAAGACATCATCACTGTCGTGAGCGCTCGCGACAGTTACTACAAGACACAGCGACGCGCCCTTCCCCATCGAGGAGGGCGCGCCGCTTGTTATTATACCGATTATTTAGTTGTTCTGAAACAAAGAGTCCAAAACAACCATGAAGATGTCAATCGGAACCGACACTTACATCATCGGCCTATATTTATCCAATGGTGTCCGTTAAAGACGAGCAACAGCGGCCATTAAGGCCGCTTCAAGGGGACGGTTCGGTTTGTAACAAACGATTTATCTTTTGTTGCTAACGGAACCGTCCCCACGTAATAGGCAAGTGAAGAGAGGAACTTCATGATTGACAGGATTTTGGAGGATGTAGAAGTTCGTCTACGACGCACTTTCCACTTGATATGGCTGCCACCAAGCTGCGCTCATCTTCGATGAACTTGCATGGTGTTTTTCATAAATGTCGAGTCTTCGACCCGACTTGCCTCTTCGAGGCAACAGCCAAGCCCATGATACAGCAGAAATGCTTATTCGATTCAGATATAGTGAATTATGCCGATGTTGAAAATCTTTACCGGACAATAAAAATATTTATCAATGATGTAACTCATGAAATCATTTTATCAAAGCCTCTAAAAAAGCGCCGGGTCTCTGAATCTCAAGCACTGTCAGACATATCACCATTACCGCGAAAAGCAGCAGGGTCAACAGCATCGACCTCCACACACCTTGTTCCCGCCAGCTCTTGCGGTTAATGGCATCGGTCAACGAAAGCAATGTGCCCAATCCTGCGGCAAAGCTCATGAAAATGAGAATCGGGCGGAAATGATGTGCGACCAGATAATCTGCTGGCTTGTTGAGAGCGACACTAATCACAGCTATCATGAGACCTGTCAAAGCAATAATGGCAGCAATCAACACCATGCGCCATAGCGTCCCCCGCCATCCATAACCAAACAGCTGCTTGTAATCCAAAAGCACCATAAGAGGCAGAAGGAATACCGAAACGGCCCATGCCTGCTGGGCGCTCATACCTGTCCAAGCCAGCGCAAGTGATAAGACAAAATTCCAGATGAAGAACTGTGTGGTCATGAACACCTGGATGAAGAAGCCCTGGGGTAACGTATGGCGAGGATTGCGAGGAGCATGCCTGAAGACAAACCAAGTGGGCAATATCAAAAACGAGAAAATGAACAGAATGCCCCACTCGGGATGGATTGACAACCAGTTAATAGCTTTGTCCACGTAATAGGATACACCGGTTGATGCGACTGTTGCCGGCTGATCGTCGATGATTTCGCCCCAATACTCCGGGAACAAAAACCGTCCAATGAAAAACACAAGCAATGTTACTATCACCAGCATCTTCACGGGAGGGAAACTCACCTGCCACTTCCCGCTAATGTAATCGCTAATAAAATAGCCAGGTCTCCACAGCAGCTGCCACACCGAATAGGGCAACGAGCGACCACCCAGGCCGAACAAGTCCATCAATCCGTTTCTAATGGTCGTCCACGTTATGCGGCCAGCCTTTGCCTTTTGCCCACAACGGGGACAGTAGGCTCCTGCATACTCCTGGCCACAGTTGCAACAGCAGTGCATCTCACTGCCAATTTCCTCGTATTTGTACGGATTGTGTTGCCAATCAAGGAATCGTTGATATAGCAGCTTCAATCTCATCAGCGAGCGGGTTCTTCATCAGTCACTTGGACCTCGGTAATGGTGTCGTCCTGTGCGACCGGAACGGCCTCGGCCGGTTGGGTGGCAGCATTGCGCACACGGCGCTCGGCGAGATATTCCTGCAGGCTGGTGAAGTTGAACAGCAGCAGGCAGATGCCGGTAATGAGCACCACAGTGGACACACTCTCGCGCAATGCAGGCACCATGAGCGACAGCACACCGCACAATACCACAATCAGGGGACAGATGTGATACCAACCCTTAATGTTCAGGCTGTTCTTGGACAGTATCAGATAGATGATGTGGAACAAGCCCAGCACCAGCAGCAGTACGCCCATGAGCAACTGCAGGATTTCGTCGAACAGATGCGCCTTGATCATCATCACCATGCCGAAACACAAGCCGCCCACGGCAGGCAGCACACCCATGTATTCAGTACTGGTGCGGGCATCGGAGTGCCGCACGGCCACCATCACCAGATAGGCAATAGCCGGCAACATGAAAGTTGCACCCATCACCCGAGAACCCCAAATCAAAATGTTAGGCACATTGTGAAACACGATAAGGATGATGCCCGAGAGGAGCAAAATCACGTTAGTCAAGAGGTTAATGCTAACCTTTTTCATTGTTTTTTACTAATAAAAAAAGGGTTGTTAATATTTTTTTTACAAAAATATCTCAATTTCATCTATTATCAAAAAAAAACACGTAAAAAAGTATTATCTTTGCAGGGAATGGAAGAGAAACGTAGACACATACTCGCCATCATCAATCCTGTGTCGGGCATCGGCAGCAAGGATAAAATTCCACGCCTCATCGACACCGTTGTGAATCACGACATTAACGATGTGAGCATCGTGATGAGTGAGTATGCGGGTCACGCACGCGAAATCGCGACTCAAGCTGTCACCGACGGCATCGATGTTGTGGTTGCCATCGGCGGCGACGGCACAGTCAACGAAGTGGGCAGCGCCCTGTGCGGTACTCAAACGGCCTTGGCCATCGTTCCCAGCGGATCGGGCAACGGATTGGCACGCCACCTGCGCATCTCGATGAATGCCAGCCGCGCCCTGCAGGTACTCAACAACGGAGTGGTAGGCACGTTTGACTATTGTACCATCAACGGGAAGCCCTTCTTCTGCACATGTGGTATGGGCTTTGACGCCGCAGTGAGTGACAAGTTCTCAAATGAGGGCACCCGTGGCTTCATCGCCTATGTTAAAGCCGCTCTCTCCGAGTACCTGAAATACAAGCCTCAGGAATACCTCATCGACATCGACGGCGCCAAGTTGCGGGAAAAAGCCTTTGTCATCGCATGCTGCAATGCGGCACAATATGGCAACAATGCCTATATCGCCCCACGTGCGACCATGCAAGACGGCTTGGTTGACGTTACTGTGATGCACCCGTTCAGTATCGTCGAGAGTCCGATTATCGGAGCACGGCTGTTCCTGCGACAACTGGGACACGACCACCACGTCAGCATCTATCGTGGCAAGCGTGTGGTCATCGAGCGCCAGCGCGATGATGTGGTCCATCTTGATGGCGATCCGCTCATCATGCCAGCCAGAGTCGCCATCGAAATCGTGAACCGCGGTATTCACATCCTGGTACCGCCCTCTCTTCCCAACGACGTTTAATAACCAAAACCTGAAGTTAACAACATCAAACCAAAATAAGACCTTATGAGTTATCTAAAATTTGACAAAAATCTGATGATCAACTTAGAGCAGTCGCTGCCCAAGGAGATGTTGCGTACCAACCAATCGGGAGCATACCATTGCACCACTATCGTTGGCTGTAACACCCGCAAGCAGCATGGTCTGCTCGTCATCCCCGTTCCGGAGCTTGACGACAACAACCACGTGTTGCTGTCCACGCTCGACGAGACGGTCATCCAGCATGGCGCGCCGTTCAACCTGGGTCTGCACCGCTACAAGGGCGATACTTACAGTCCCAACGGCCACAAGTATATCCGTGAGTATGACTGCGAGCGCGTTCCCACCACGACCTATCGTGTGGGTGGCGTGATTCTCAAGAAGGAGAAAATCTTCATCACCCACGAGAACCGTATCCTGATCCGCTACACGCTGGTGGATGCCCACTCGGCGACGACGCTCCAGTTCAGACCGTTCCTGGCTTTCCGCAATGCCAATGACCTGTGTGTCGAAAATGCTGTTGCAAGCCGTGAATACCAGGAAGTGGCAAACGGTATCGCCACCTGTATGTACAACGGCTATCCCACCCTGTACATGCAGATGAACCACAAGCCCCGGTTTGTATTTGACCCCCACTGGTACAAGGACATTGAATACACCAAGGACCAGGAGCGCGGCATTCCCTACAGCGAGGACCTGTACGTGCCCGGCTACTTCGAGGTTGAAATCAAGAAGGGCGAGCCCCTCATCTTCTCGGCTGGTGTCGAGGAAGTGAACACCAGGACGCTGACCAAGATGTATGAGGACGAAATCAAGCCCCGTACGCCACGCACAAGTTTCTACAACTGCATGAAGAACAGCGCTAAGCAGTTCTATATCACCAACAAGGAAGGAAACTATCTGCTGGCAGGTTATCCGTGGTTTAAGATCCGAGCCCGCGACGAGTTCATCGCCCTGCCGGGTTGTACGCTGTCGGTACACCACCGTCAGGATTTTGAACTCATCATGGACACTGCCCAGCGCGCCCTTAACGACTGGATGCGCGACGGCACATTGGACAAGCACCTCGACGGCCTGGAATTGCCCGACATCCCCCTGTGGGCCATCTGGGCAGTACAGCGATATGCCCACGACCTGAATGCCGATGCCGCCCGCGAGCGCTATGGCAAGTTGGTCAAGGACCTTATCAACTTCATCACCGATGGGCACCACCCCAACCTGAAACTGGAGGACAACGGCCTGGTTTCAACCGATGGCACAAAACGCCCCGTCTCATGGATGAACAGCACCCACCTCGACGGCACTCCACTGATTCCCCGCACAGGCTACTTAGTGGAATTCAATGCCCTGTGGTACAATGCCCTGCGTTTTGTCACCGATGAACTTTTCGCTGGTCAAGAAGAAGAGAAGGACTTTGTGGAGCGTTGCGCAAAGATTGCCGAAAAGTGCAAACCCGCCTTCATTGAGACATTCATGACCGACTACGGGTACTTGTACGACTATGTGAACGGCAGTTACACCGATTTGAGCGTACGTCCCAACATGGTTATCGCTGCAGGACTGGATTACAGCCCGATGGACCGTCGCCAGCGCAAACGCGTGCTCGACATTGCCACCCGCGAGTTGCTGACGCCCAAGGGCCTGAGAACGTTGAGCCCCAACAGCTACGGTTACATTCCTTGGTATCTGGGCACTCCTCAAGAGCGCCAGACGGCCTACTATGCCGGCAGTGCCCGTCCCTGGCTGATGGACTTCTACAGCAAGGCCTATATCCGCGTGTTCGGCCTGAACAGCATCTCGTTTATCGAGAGGATGATGATCGGCTTTGAGGACGAGATGAAGGAGGGCTGCATCGGCTCGTTGAGCGAGCTCTATGACGGCAACCCACCGTTCATCGGCCGCGGTGCCGTGAGCTTCGCCCCCAACGTGGGCGGCATCCTGCGTGTATTACGCACTTTCAAGAACCTGCACATCATTGACGAATAAAAAAGAGGAGGAAACAAGATATGAAAGCATTAATGTTCGGCTGGGAATTTCCGCCTCACATCCTGGGAGGTTTAGGAACAGCAAGTTACGGCCTGACTAAGGGTATGTGGGAAAACGGTGACATGGACATCACCTTTGTCATCCCCAAGCCCTGGGGCGATGAGCCCAAGGAATTTGCAAACATCATCGGCGCCAACTGCACGCCTGTGGCATGGCGCGACGTGAATATGGATTATGTGCAGAGCCGCATCGGCAAGGTAATGGATCCGCAGTTCTATTTCGACCTGCGCAACCACATCTACGGCGACTTCAATTACATGAGCACCAACGACCTGGGCTGCATCGAGTTCTCAGGCCGTTATCCTGAGAACCTGCTGGAGGAGATCAACAACTATAGCATTGTGGCTGGCGTGATTGCCCGCACGGTGGACTGTGACATCATCCACAGCCACGACTGGCTCACCTACCCTGCCGGCATCCACGCCAAGCAGGTTACGGGAAAGCCTCTGGTTATCCACGTCCACGCTACCGACTTTGACCGCAGCCGCGGTAATGTCAACCCCACGGTATTCAGCATCGAGAAGGACGGCATGAACAACGCCGACCACATTATCACAGTGAGCAACCTGACACGCCGCACGGTTATCGAGAAGTATGGCATCAGCCCCGACAAAGTGACCACTGTACATAACGCCGTGGAACCGTTGAACGAGGAATTGCTCAATCTGGAAGCGCCCCCGGGCAAGACCAGCAAGGTCATCACTTTCCTGGGACGTATCACCATGCAGAAAGGCCCCGAGTATTTCGTCGAAGCCGCCGCACAAGTATTGCACAAGGTCAACAACGCGCAGTTTGTCATGGCTGGCAGCGGTGACATGATGGACAAAATGATACGCCTCGCCGCCAAACGCGACATCGCCGACCGCTTCCACTTCACCGGCTTCCTCAAGGGTAAGCAAGTGTATGAAATGCTGGCTGCCAGCGACGTCTATATCATGCCCTCGGTGAGCGAGCCCTTCGGTATCTCTCCCCTGGAGGCTATGCAGATGGGTGTGCCGTCAATCATCAGCAAGCAGAGCGGCTGTGCCGAGATTCTGGACAACGTCATCAAGATCGACTATTGGGATACCAATGCCATGGCCGACGCCATCTACAGCATCATCAAGTATCCCGCGATGTACAACGAGTTGCGTGAGCAAGGACTTGCCGAGGTGAACCAGATTACTTGGGACAAGGCCGGCGCCAAGGTCATCAACCTCTACCGCAACTTGATCAACCGCTAGTAATCAGGCGAGAATAACCATACTAAAAAACCAAAACTGACAACTTAAAACCAAAAAATATATGAAAGCGATTTGTTTTTATTTCCAGATTCATCAGCCGTTCCGTCTGAAACATTACCGCTTCTTTGACATCGGTAACGACCACTACTATTATGATGACTTTGCCGACGACGACATCATCACGCGCATTGCCCAGCGGTCTTATCTGCCCGCCAACGAGATGCTGCTCGACATGATCAAGGAAAACGGCAAGAAGTTCAAGGTGGCTTTCTCCATCAGCGGTACAGCGCTGGAGCAGTTGGAGCAGTATGTGCCTGAGTTCATCGACTCAATGAAGGAACTGGCCGCGACAGGATGCGTGGAATTCCTCAGCGAGACCTATGCCCACAGCCTGTCCTCGCTCTATGACCCCGACGAGTTCGTTGCCCAGGTCAAAGCGCATGACGCGAAGATTTTCCAACTTTTCGGCCAGAAACCTAAGGTGTTCCGCAACACAGAGTTGATTTATGACGACGACATTGCTTCGATGGTCTATTCCATGGGCTTCAAGGCTGCCATCACTGCCGATGCCAAGCACGTCCTGGGTTGGCGTTCACCCAACTTCCTTTATAGTTCAGCCTCGGCACCCAAACTCAAGCTGTTGTTGAAGAACGGTAAGTTGAGCGATGATATCTCCTTCCGTTTCAGTAATCCCGAGTGGGCTTCCTATCCTCTGACCGCCGACAAGTATATCCACTGGATCAACGAACTGCCGCAAGAGGAACAACTGGTCAACCTGTTCATGAACTATGACGCCCTGGGTGAGTTGCAACCGCGCGAGAGCGGCATCTTTGAGTTCATCAAGGCCCTGCCCCGCTTCGCTGCCGAGAGCGACATCGAGTTCTGGACCCCGAGCGAGGTGGTTTCCAAGTTCAAACCCGTCGCTGAACTTGCCGTGCCCTACCCCATGTCATGGACCGATGAGGCACGCGACACCAGCGCATGGCTGGGCAACACCCTGCAGCAGGAAGCCGTCCGCAAGCTCTATTCTATCGGTGAGCGCGTGCGCCTGTGCACCGACCGCCGCATCAAGCAGGACTGGAACTACCTGCAGGCCAGCGACCACTTCTTCTACATGTCCACCAAGCACAACGATGATGGCTCGGTACACAGCCACTACAGCCCCTACGACTCGCCCTACACCGCGTTCACCAACTACATGAACGTCTTGAGCGATTTCATGACGCGCGTCGAGGAGCAGTACCCTGCCAGCATCGACAACGAGGAATTGAACTCACTGCTGTTGACCATCCGCAACCAGGAGCAGGAAATTGAGAAACTGCACCGCGAGGTCGAGATGATGCGTAACAACATCGTCAAGGACACCACCGGCGACTTCCCCATCGATGAGCCCGAGCCCGCTGCTCCAGCAGTGGAGGAAAAGCCCGTCGAGAAAAAGAAGCCTGCCAAGAAGCCTGCAGCTAAGAAACCTGCGGCTAAGAAGGCTCCTGCCAAGAAAAAGGCACCCGCTAAGAAAGAGAAATGAATTTGACTATTAAACCGTCAAGGCTGTCACCCGTTGGCAGCCTTGATTGTTTAGAATAATATATCAGATTAAGGGTGCAAATAACTTCAAAAAAACTGAAAACCGAGAACTGAAAACTGAAAACTTTATACTAACTTTGTGGGTTAAAAGAAAATTTCAAAAAAGTTATAATACTATGGCAAAGATTCGCAATTTCATGCTCCTGTGCTTGTGCGCACTGATGGTAGTACCCGCCCTGCGTGCCGAGCACTTGATGATTATCGCTGTTAATGACACCCATAGCCAGATCGACCCTGCCAGCGACGGCAAGGGCGGTGTGGCACGTCGCCGCGCCATTTACGACAAGTTGCGCACCGACAACCCCAACACGGTGCTCATCCACGCTGGTGATGCCGTGCAGGGGACATTATTTTTCTCGCTATACCGCGGCGAGGTGGAATATGCGTTGATGGACACACTGGGCTATGACGCTATCATCCTGGGTAATCACGAGTTTGACAACGGCATGGAGGAACTTGCAGCCCATTACCGCAACGTGGATGCCGTTAAACTCAGTGCCAATTATGACTTCAGCGCCACACCGCTCAACGGCCTGTTCCAACCCTATTGGGTCAAGGCCGTGGGTGACAAGAGAATAGCGTTCTTCGGCATCAACGTGAACCCTGCCGGATTGATTGCCGACATGAATTGCGTGAACCTGGGATATCGGTACGCTCCCGATGTTGCCGATGCTACCGCCCGTTACCTCAAGGAGGTACAGGGTGTGGACTATGCCATCATGGTTTCACACATCGGTTACAGCAGTTATGAGCCCACCGAGCCTAATGACTCTCTCATCATCAGCACGAGCCACTACATTGACATGGCCATCAGTTCACACTCCCACACTACCATCAAGCCTGGTAGTGATTGGAGTCGCGTGCGCAATGCCGCTGGCAAAATGATTCCTATCGGACAAAACGGAAAGAGCGGCAAGTTAGTGGCCACCTACGATTTGGACCTGGAAACAGGCAACGTCGTTTATAACCACATTCCCGTGGATGCCAGCTGGGACGAGGCAGCCAGCCGTTACACCGCCATGAACTCCTGGCTCGACCAGTACCGCCATGGTGTTGACAGCATCATGAACAACCCTGTTGGCACCAGTGCACGCTTCATGAGGAACTCCAGTCCTGCTGCCCAAAACTGGGTGAGCGATGCCACCATGGAAATCATTAAGGATCTCTCGGGTATCAAGAATATTGATTGTGCCATCATGAATAAGGGCGGTATTCGCACCGATATGCCTAAGGGCACCGTTACCGAAGGCGTCATCGGCTCAATGTTCCCGTTTGACAACCGCTTTGTAGTGCTGGAGATGCCAGGCACAGAACTGATAGAGAGCATTAAACTCATGTGCGGCCGCGGTGGTGATGCCGTGAGCAAGGAAATTAAGGCCACCTACAACGCCAAGGGCGAAATGACCAAAGCCACACTTAAGGGTAAGAAAATCGACCCGAAAAAGACCTACATTGTCGCCACCATCGACTACCTGGCCAACGGCGGTGACTACATGACACCCATGACGCGTTGCAAACGCCTGTTTGTTGATACCCAGAAGTACGGCAACCACATCCTCAATTATGTCAAGCAACTTGAGGCTGCAGGCAAGAAGATTGACGCTAAAGATGAGGTGAGGATTCAGAGAAAATAGGATTTATAGGCTTTAGGTGTTAGGTTTTAGACTTTAGGTATTGATTTAGATTTTTTAGGTTTTAGGGTACTTTTTAGAAGAAAGGACAAGATAATGACCAAATTCAATCGTATTCTGCTGATTATCTTTGCGGCAGGGCTTACACTGAGCGCTGCAGCACGGGGTAACGCTAAATTGCCCAACATGTTCAACCAGGTGGACCAGGTAGCGATGAACATGTGGGTGGACAGCGTGTTCAACACCTTGTCTCCCGATGCCCGCATCGGACAACTGATTGTTGCCGGCGTGACGCCCAAGAGTAATGACGCCACTCGCGAGCTGGTGCGTCGACTCGTCGCACAGAACCTGGTGGGTGGACTCATCTATGAGGGCAGCACCATCGCCGAGCAGGCCGAAGTAACCAACCTGGCCCAATCGCTGGCCACCATTCCCCTGATGATCACCATCGATGGCGAATGGGGTCTGGGCATGAGACTGAAAGAGGTGCCCAACTTCCAGCGCAACCTTATCCTGGGCGCTCTGGACGACGACATGCTGTTGTATGAGTATGGTCGCGAGGTGGCTCGCCAGTGCCGCCGCATGGGCATCCAGGTGAATTTCGCTCCCGTGCTCGACGTGAACGATAATCCGTTGAATCCCGTCATCGGCGACCGTTCCTTCGGCGAGAGTCCTGAACTGGTGGCCAGACACGCTATCGCCTTCGGGCGAGGCTTGGAAGATGGCGGCGTGATGGCCGTGGGCAAGCATTTCCCCGGCCATGGCTCGTCAAGCGAGGATTCCCACAAGACCCTGCCTGTCATCAACAAGACGTTGCAGGAAATCAATACCTGCGAATTAGTACCCTTCCGCAAGTTTATCGATGCCGGATTGAGCGGCATCCTCACTGCCCACCTCTTGATTCCTGCCATCGATGGAGGCAAAGCACCCACGAGTTTGTCCAGTAGCTGTGTCGCCACCCTGTTGCGAGACGAGTTGGACTTTGATGGCCTGATCTTTACCGACGCCCTCAACATGAAAGGCGCTACCCAACTGCTCAACGGTTCCCCTTGTGTGAATGCGTTGCTGGCCGGTAACGACGTGTTGCTCATGCCCGACAACATCGGTGAAGAAATCAATGCCATCAAAGCCGCTATCGCTAACGGGAAAATCAGCCAAAACATCATTGACGAACGCTGCAAGAAAATCCTGCGCTACAAGTATGCGTTAGGGTTGACTGAGCGCCAACATGTCAGCACTACCAACTTGGCAAGCGACGTCAATTCGCAACGTGCCGAGGTGCTCAAGCGCCAACTCACCGCCGGCAGCATCACCGTCATCAAGAACAACGACAACATCCTGCCCATCCGCAACCTGCAGAGCCGCCACATTGCCGTTGCCACCATCGGTAACGAGAATGGCACAGCCAGCAAGTTCACTCGCCGCTGTGCCGACTACGCCGAGGTCAAGCGCTTCGATCTGGCGAAGGCAGGTTCGGCTCACGAACTCGCCGAGCAGATTCATGACGGACACTTCAACACCGTCATTGTGGAAGTGGGCGAAGACACCGAGGCTAACCGTGCAGCACTCGAGATTGTGGCCAAGAAATGCAAGAACGTCATTGCCGTTATCACGTCCAAACCCTACGACATCAAGAATTACGGCAACGTCATTACCCACAAGCATGTCAAGGCCGTGGTGCTCACCTACCAGAACTCGACCATTGCCGAGGACTATGCCGCACAAACCATCTTCGGTGGCAACGCTGCCAATGGCAACCTGCCCGTATCACTCAGCTTCAAGGGCAAGAAGACGCGTTTTGATGCCGGTCATGGCATCCACTATGCCGCCAACCGCCTGGGTTACTCCATCCCCGCAGAGGTGGGCTTGGACAACCGCCTGACGGCGCAAATCGACTCGGTCTGCCGCCTGGGTGTGCAACAACATGCCTTCCCTGGCTGCCAAGTGATTGTTGCCCGTCACGGCAAGGTGGTTTACAAGGGCTCGTTCGGCACCATCGACTATAGCAGCAATGTCAAGGTCGATGACAATACGCTTTTCGGTTTGGCATCCGTATCTAAGGCTACAGGAACCATCAGCGGAGTGATGAAAGCCTTTGACGACGGTAAGTTCCGCCTCGATGACAAGGCAAGCCAGTATATCCCCGGCCTGCGTGACGGGGACAAGGAGAACATCACCTTCCGTGACCTGCTGTATCATGAGACAGGTATGCCCGCTTCACTCGACATGTGGAAAATGATGATGGATCCCAACACCTACACTGGCACATTGATTGCCGGAGCCGAGGATGCCACCCACACCATCAAAATCATGAACGGAGCATGGGGACACAAGGATGCCAAGATGCGTACCGACATCCTTTCACGCGAAAAGACCGACAAGTTCAACATCGCCATTGCCGACGGCCTGTGGGGCGGTCGTGTGACCTACGATTCCATCATGAACCGTATGTACCACGCCAAACTGGGCAAGAAGAAATACTTGTACAGCTGCTGCAATTTCTCGTTGCTGGCCGATGCCGTGCAACGCATGACGCACTCGCCGCTGAACTACTATGTGAACAACTACATCTTTGCCCCGCTGGGAGCCTATCACACGATGTACCGCCCACTGAGCAAGTTCCCGCGCGATGAAATCGCCTATACCGAAAAGGATACCTACCTGCGCCGACAGCACATCCACGGTTACGTCCACGACGAGTTGGCGGCCTTCTCGGGCGGTGTTCAAGGCAATGCGGGCCTCTTCAGTAACGCCAATGACCTGGCCAAGTTGTTCCAGATGTGGCTTAACGGCGGCACCTATGGCGGCGTGCGTCTGCTGAAAGCCTCGACTGTCGAGACTTTCCTGACGCAAAAGAGTCCCAACAGCCACCGTGGTCTGGGCTTCGATAAGCCTGTTGTAGGCAACCCTGATGCCAGCAACACCTGTGCCGAGGCAACTCCCGAGACCATCGGTCACACCGGATTCACGGGCACCTGCTTCTGGGTGGATCCCAAGAACGATATGTTCTACATCTTCCTGAGCAACCGCGTGAGCCCCACCAGGAACAACCCGAACTTCGGCCGCATCAGCGCCCGCAGCCACATCCAATCCCTCATTTACCGCGCCATCCGCGACTAAAGACGAAAACCAACATTAAAAAGAATAGTATATGAAAAAGTTAGCATTTATTTTTTCCGCCCTGTTGTTGCTAGCATCATGCAGCAAGGGCTATAAGGTAACCGTGACTTTCCCTGACGAGAGCGCTAACGGTGAAACCGCATTCCTGACCAACTATGACACGGGTGACACCATTGCCACTGCTACTATTAGTGATAGCATTTGCACTTTCGAGGGTGATGCCGGCAAGGGATTCTTTGCCCGTCTGCTCGTGGGAGGTAACCGTTACGGGTTCATCGTGGAGCCTGGCGATATCAAGCTCAACATTGCTGCTGGCACAGCCACCAGTCCGCTCAACGACAAGATGAGGGTTTGGGGCATGGAAATGCAGAAACTTGCCGACGACACAACTATCACCGAGGCTGAGAGCGATGCCCGATATGCTGAGGGGTTAATGAAGTTCTACGAGGAAAACAAGGACAATGCCATCGGTCCGTGGGCCTTCTGCAACTTCTTGATGTATAAAGACTTCTCAGAGGCAGAAATTGACGAGATGCTCAAGTCGGCACCCGCCGAGTACGCTCAATTGAAGCGCGTTGAGAAGGCTAAGAATGCCGCCCGTCAACTCATGCTTACCGCCGAGGGCAAGAAATTCACCGACTTTGAAGTCAAGGCCGAAGACGGAGCGATACAGAAGCTCTCAGACTATGTCGGCAAGGGAAAAATCACCCTCGTGGATTTCTGGGCCAGCTGGTGCGGTCCCTGCCGTGCTGAGATTCCCAAATTGCAGGCTCTCAAGGAAAAGTATGGTGACAAATTTGATGTGCTAGGCGTTGCAGTATGGGATAATCCTGACGACACCCGCAAAGCGATGGAGCAAATGAACATTACCTGGCCTGTCATCATCGGCACCCAGCAACTCAACGAACCCACTGACCTCTACGGCATCAAGGGTATCCCCCACATCATCATCTTTGGCCCTGACGGCACGATCTACTCCCGTGGTCTCACAGGTGAAGATCTTGCAGCCCGCCTCGCCTCCTACCTGAAATTTTAATCTCTTTTACCTAACGCAAGAGACACCTCGTTCACAAGGTAACAATAACAAACCAAGCGGTTGAGCCCATCTGAAGGCTCAACCGCTTGGTTTATTCTAGTAGTCTGTTTGTATAAACTATAATCTATATCACCAAATGGATTCGCGAAATAACGCAAATTCTGCGACGTTTTTACTCGAAAATCGTCGGGAAGCCTTCTGTGTGCATAAGAAAGGGACCTGCCCATGCGGACAGGTCCCTCTTGTAAAGTATGTGTCTAAGTTAACTTACGCTTCGACTGCGGCCTGGGCGGCGGCAAGGCGTGCGATGGGCACACGGTAAGGTGAGCAAGATACATAATTCATATTGAGTGATGCGCAGAACTTAACGCTGCTGGGCTCACCACCATGCTCACCGCAAATACCGAGGTTCAGCTCGGGCTTCACGCCACGACCCTTGCGGCATGCCATCTCAACGAGCTGGCCAACGCCTTCCTGGTCGAGTACCTCAAACGGATCAACCTTGAGGATGCCCAGGTTCTTGTAGATGGACAGGAACTTGCCTGCATCATCACGCGAGTAACCGAAGGTCATCTGGGTCAAGTCGTTGGTACCGAACGAGAAGAAGTCAACTACCGAAGCAATCTGGTCGGCAACGAGGGCAGCACGCGGAATCTCGATCATGGTACCTACCTTGTAGGCTACGGTCTCGCCACGCTCGGCAAATACCTTCTGTGCGGTCTCGTTGATGATGTCGGCCTGCATCTGAATCTCATTCTTCACACCGATGAGGGGCACCATGATCTTGGGCTTCACAACGATGCCCTTAGCCTGCATGTTCAGAGCGGCCTCGATGATAGCGCGAGCCTGCATCTCGGTGATCTCGGGATAGGTGTTACCCAGACGGCAACCACGGTGACCCAGCATGGGGTTGAACTCCTCAAGACCGTCACAAACGAGCTTCACCTCCTCGAGGCTGCGGCCCGTCTCCTCGGCGAGCTCACGCATGGTCTCGAGCTGGTGGGGTACGAACTCGTGCAAGGGGGGATCGAGCAGGCGGATGGTTACCTCGTAGCCATCCATAGCCTCGAAGATACCCTCGAAGTCGCCACGCTGCAAGGGGAGCAACTTCTGCAGAGCGATGCGACGCGATGCCTCATCGGGAGCGATGATCATCTCACGCATAGCCTTGATGCGGTCACCCTCAAAGAACATGTGCTCGGTGCGGCACAGGCCGATACCATGGGCACCCAGCTTGCGAGCAACGCGAGCGTCGCGGGGCGAGTCGGCGTTGGTGTAAACGTCCATCTTGCTGTACTTCTCAGCGAGGTTCATCACAGCTGCGAAGTCACCACTCAGGTCAGCGTCAACTGTAGCTACGAGGCCATCATAAACCTCACCAGTGCTACCGTTGATTGAAATCCAGTCACCCTCCTTATAGGTCTTGCCACCCATCTCGACGGTGCGGGCCTTGTAATCCACCTTGATTTCACCGGCACCCGAAACGCAGCACTTACCCATACCACGAGCCACAACGGCAGCGTGAGAGGTCATACCGCCACGTGCGGTGAGGATACCCTGAGCCACGCTCATACCGCGCAGGTCCTCGGGAGAGGTCTCCAGGCGTACCATGATGACTTTCTTCTTGCGAGCAGCCCACTCCTCAGCGTCGTCGGCAAAGAACACGATTTGACCAGTTGCAGCACCGGGGCTGGCGGGCAGACCCTTAGCCATCACCTTGGCATTCTTAACGGCGGCCTTGTCAAATACGGGGTGCAACAGCTCATCGAGCTTACCGGGCTCCATGCGCTTGATGACGGTCTTCTCGTCGATAGCGCCTTCACGCAGCAGGTCCATGGCAATCTTTACCATAGCGGCGCCGGTGCGCTTACCATTACGGGTCTGGAGCAGCCAGAGCTTACCATCCTGGATGGTGAACTCCATATCCTGCATGTCGCGGTAGTGGTCTTCGAGCTTCTGCTGGATGTCAACGAGCTGCTTAGCGCACTCGGGCATCGACTCCTCAAGGGAGGGATACTTAGCGGCACGCTCTTCCTCGCTGATGCCCTGCATAGCGGCCCAACGGCGGCTACCCTCGGTCATAATCTGTTGCGGAGTGCGAACACCAGCCACAACGTCCTCGCCCTGAGCATTGATCAGGTACTCACCATTGAACAGGTTCTCACCAGTACCGGCGTCACGGGAGAAGCAAACGCCCGTGGCACTGTTGTTACCCATGTTACCATAGACCATAGCCTGAACGTTAACTGCCGTGCCATACTCCTCGGGAATCTGGTTCATGCGGCGGTACAGGATAGCGCGGTCATTGTTCCAGCTGTCAAACACAGCATAGATGGCACCCCAGAGCTGATCGTAAGCATCGGTGGGGAAGTCCTTACCGGTATTCTCTTTTACAGCGGCCTTGAAGCGAACCACCAGTTCCTTGAGGTCATCAACATCAAGTTCGGTGTCAAACTTCACGCCCTTCTTCTCCTTCAGTTCCTCGATGATAGCCTCGAAGGGGTCGATGTCGGTCTTGTTGGTCGGCTTCATGCCAAGCACTACATCACCGTACATCTGAACGAAACGACGGTAGCTGTCCCAAGCGAAGCGGGGGTTACCCGACTTCTTGGCAAGCGTCTCGGCCACCTCATCGTTGATACCCAGGTTGAGGACGGTGTCCATCATACCAGGCATCGACACGGGAGCACCCGAACGAACAGACACCAGCTGCGGATTGCTGGGATCGTTGAACTTGTTACCGGTCAGTTTCTCGATGTGTGCTACAGACTTCATCACATCGTCCTTGATCATCTCAACGACAGCTTCGCGACCCTTCTGGTTATAGAGGGTGCAAATCTCGGTAGTAATAGTGAAACCCGGGGGAACAGGAACACCAATCAAGTTCATCTCGGCAAGGTTAGCGCCCTTACCACCCAATAAATCCTTCATGTCGGCACGACCTTCAGCCTGGCCGTTACCAAAAGTGTAAATCGCTTTCATTTACTTTACTTTTTCTTTTGAATATTTAGTAAATAATTATTAGTTTCTTTATTGGCGGTGCAAAGTTAGTGATTTTACCTCAATTTTCCACATAATGAGCCTTAAAATTACACATTTTTATATAAAAACCTTACTTCCGCACTGATTCGTTTCACTCTGCAAGAGAAATACCCATTTTTGGTTACAAATCACATCAAAACACCGCCCATGAAACACCTCAACCCATCCAATCTAATTGAAAATAAAACACTAGTTGCCCAATTACAATTTTTCACTACAAGGCTCCAGATTGAGGCCAGGAGATGATTTTTCGGCACAAAAGGATGGTGAGAATGAAAAAAGCATTATCTTTGCCGATTGTAAACGAACGACATTGCTAATTAAAGTTATGGACAAGAATACAAAAAAAATACTTGACGATGACACCAACGGGCTATTGACATATGAATATATAGCCAATAATATGGGCAACATCGACGCCGATATGCCCGCACTGGTGGATAATATGATAATGAAGGACCGCACGGGACAGTTTGTAGTGAGCACTGCCCGCTACCTGAATGCAATCGACCGCGAGAAGTTTGCCTCCAGCATCGACCTGCTGGTCAAGGCCGCTATCGCTAAGGACCGTGACCACGTCTATCTGTCCTATCTTGCCGCCTCGCTGTGGGGTGACGACTTCAAGGAGCGTGCCGCCGAGTTGAGCGCCACTGATGACAACTTCCGCCGCATTTACAAGCGCCTGTATCCTGTCGGAATCTAATCGGAGTCAAATACAATCCCTATATTGTAATGAGAAAGCACTTTTTATTATCCCTCGTGATAATGGCCTTCGCGTTTATCATGTGCTCGGCCAGCAACACAGGCATCGAGGGCAACAGCCCTGCAAGTCAAAAAAACAAAGGCAACAAGATGACAAAAGTTAAATTGGAGACCTCGATGGGCGACATTGTGTTCGTACTCTTCAACGAGACTCCTCAGCACCGCGACAATTTTATCAAGCTGGTGAAGGAAGGTTACTATGACGGTGTGCTATTCCACCGCGTGATTAAGGACTTCATGATCCAGACCGGTGACTGCAATTCAAAGAACGCAGGCCCCAACACCATGCTGGGCGAAGGAGACCCCGGTTATACCATCGAGGCTGAATTTGTTTATCCCAAGTATTTCCACAAGCGTGGAGCCGTTGCAGCTGCCCGCACCCCAGACTTCATGAATCCCGAGCGCCGGAGCAGTGGCAGCCAGTTCTACATCGTCACGGGCAGGTATTTCAGCAGTGATGACCTGAAGAGGATGTCCGAAAGCAAGGGCATCACCATGACCGATGAACAGATTGATGCCTACACCAGCGTGGGCGGCGCCCCTCACCTTGACGGCGAGTATACCGTCTTTGGCGAAGTCATCGAGGGCATGGATGTCGTTGACAAAATCCAGAATGCCGAGACCAACCGCGACCTGGGCGACCGTCCCGTCACCGATATCAAGATCATCAAGGCGAGTATTGTGAAATAGGTTATAAGCCCGAGTTCACACTCGAGATACGGATAGGACTCATAAGCCTTCCTTCGGCTTATGAGTCCTCTTTTTTTCGGAAAATAGTGTGAAAAACAAAAAAAATTGGAGAAATGGCTTTGTGATTGCGAAAAAATGCCTAAATTTGGAGTTTGATTATGAACATCAAGCCAATTAGCGCTTGAACTAAACTAAACAATTATGATGGAACCGCGTGAACAATCTGAATCGATGAACAATCTCGAGAAAGATCAGAACCTGAGCACTGAGCCCCAGACCGAGGCTCAGGAAGTTGTGAGTGAAGTAGTTAAAGTTGAGGAACCCGTTGCTGAAGAAGCGCCAACACCCGTTTTGGAAGAGACGCCCGCTCCCGTAGCCGAGCAAGCTCCTGCCGAGGAGGTGAAGGACACCAAACTCGACTTGGCCGGTAAGACCAAGGGCGAGCTGGTGGACATGATGCGCGAATTGGCCACCCGCCCCATAGAGGAAGTCAAGGATGAGGTGCAAGCCATCAAAGCAGCTTTCTTTGCCCTGCGCCGCGAGGAAGTGGCCAAGGAGAAAGAAGCATTTCTTGCCAACGGTAACGAGGATGGTGATTTCACCGCTAAGGAGGACACCGACGAGAACAACCTCAAGGAATTGCTCAACGTGCTCAAGGAACGTCGCACCGAGTTCAACGCGGCCCAAGAAGCTAACCGTGAGGCCAACCTCGAAAAGAAGCGCCAGATCATCAAACTCATCAACGAGATTGCTAACGATCCCGACAACATCAACCGCCAGTTCAACCGCGTGAAGCAGTTGCAGCAGGACTTCAAGGACGCCGGCGAGGTGCCCGCCAGCGCCGATACCGAGGTATGGAAGGAGTTCCAGCGCGCTACCGAGCGTTTCTACGACGTGTTGAAGATGAACAAGGAGCTGCGTGACTACGACTTCAAGAAAAATCTGGAGCTGAAGCAGCAGTTGTGTGAGGACGCCGAAGCCCTTGACGAGGAGCCTGATGTGGTTTCCGCTTTCAGGAAATTGCAGGAGATGCACAACGAGTGGCGCGAGATAGGTCCCGTTGCCAAGGAGTTGCGAGAAGAACTGTGGGCACGCTTCAAGGCTGCTTCAAGTGCCATCAACAAGAAATATCAAACCTTCTTTGAGGATCGCAAGAGCAAGGAGAAGGAAAATGCCGACGCCAAGACCGAACTGTGTGAAAAGATTGAGGCGATCGAGACCGACAACCTCAAGACTTACACCCAGTGGGACGAAGTGACCAAGCAGATCATCGCCCTGCAAGAGGACTGGAAGAAGTTAGGCTTCGCATCACGCAAGGCCAACGCCGCCCTATTTGCACGCTTCCGCAAGTCATGTGACGACTTCTTCGGCAAGAAGGCCGAGTTCTTCAAGTCGATGAAAGAAGAGCTGAGTGCCAACCTGGCTAAGAAAATCGAGCTGTGTGAACGCGCTGAGTCTCTGATGGACTCCACCGAGTGGAAAGAAACCACCGACAAGTTCATCGAGATGCAGAAGGAGTGGAAGGCCATCGGTCCCGTAGTGAAGAAATACAGTGACAGCGTGTGGAAACGCTTCATCGCCGCATGTGACCACTTCTTCGAGCAGAAGAAGAAACAGAACGTCAACGTCCACGCTGTAGAGCACGACAACCTGAAGGCCAAGAAGGAAGTTATCGCCACCCTTAAAGCCACCATCGAGGAGGCTGGCGAAGAAGCAGCCCAGACCGTCCGCGACCTGATGGACCGCTGGCAGAGCATCGGCCACGTTCCCTTCAAGGACAAAGATAAGATCTACGCTCAATACCGTGAGTTGATCGACAAGGCGTTTGAGACGCTCAACATGCGTGGTTCACGTCCCAGTGGCGATGGTGGCACCCGTGGTCCCCGCCAGGGCGGCAACGACCGCGGCCTGAGTGAGCGTGACCGCCTCGTTCGCACCTACGAGCAGCGCATGAGCGAGTTGAAGACCTTTGAGAACAACATGGGCTTCTTGACCGCCAACACCAAGAGCGGCAACTCATTAGTCCAGGAGATGGAACGTCGCATCGCCCGTCTCAAGGAAGAGATTGCCGAGTTGGAGCAGAAAATCAAAGATCTGGACAACGCATAACCGCGCCAGTGAGTGCAACCACATCACATTAACGCATTACATTGACCATGCAGAGGGAGTGCGTCAACTCCCCCTGCATGGGTGATGCGCACAACATTAACCACCATTAATACCACCACGTGAAGAGCAAAGGCCGATATGGACAATTCATCAGATTGGTATTCAGTATCATCGATATGCTGATTGCTAACCTGACGTTTTTTGCCTCGATGATGCTCTATCGCGGCACGATTCCCACGACCGCAGAACTCTATTCACGTCCCATGTGGCTGGTACTCAATGTGGCGATGATGGTTTGCGTGTATTTCTACAGCAGCATCCACGAACGCCGCGCGTTCTATGCCGAGCGCGTTGTGGGCCAGGCATTGAAACTCGTGCTCACCCATGCCGGCATCTTCATCACACTCTCCACATTCCTGGGCGCCCATAATGCTCCGTGGCAACGTGTGTTGCTGTTCTATGTGCTGTTTTTCATCGTCTTGTCAACTTGGTGGGTGCTTTCCCGCCAGGTGCTCAAGATATACCGTAACCAGGGTTTCAACTTCAAGCGCGTCATCATCATCGGTGGCGGTACAGTGGGTGTGCGCCTCATTAACGAGATGCTGGCAGACCAAGGTTACGGTTATCACATCGTAGGCTTCTTTGACAACAATCCCAAGGCGCGATCAGCCTCTGCTGCCTATCAAGGCACGCTTGACGATGTGGAGCAATTTGTGAAGACCCACCAGGTGGATGAAATGTTCTGTGCCGTGCCTGATATCGAGGACAACCAGAACGTTTCCCGCATGATCCGCATTGCCGATAACAATGCTGTGGATTTCTACTATGTACCCCAATTCGGCAGGACCGTGACACGCCAGTTCGAACTCAGTTCTGTAGGCGATGTCCCCATCCTTGCTGTTCACCCCTACCCCTTGAAGAACCCCATCAACCGTCTGTTCAAGCGCGCGTTTGACCTGTTGGTTTCAACCATTGCGTTAGTCTTGTCGCCGCTGGTCATCATTCCTGTAGCCATCGGCATCAAGTTGTCATCACCAGGTCCCATCTTCTTTGTTCAAAAGCGCACCGGCTACCGTGGACAGGCCTTCAACTGCTATAAATTCCGCACCATGCGTGTGAATGCCGACAGTGACACTTTACAGGCCACCAAAGGTGACCCCAGAGTGACCAAATTCGGCAACTTCCTGCGTCGCACAAGTATCGACGAACTGCCCCAATTCTATAATGTGTGGTTGGGCGAGATGAGCATCGTAGGCCCCCGCCCGCACATGGTGGCTCAGACTGAGATGTACAGCGAACTCATCGACAAGTACATGCTGCGTCACACCATCAAGCCTGGCATTACCGGTTGGGCACAGGTGCGTGGCTATCGTGGTCAGACCGAAGAATTATGGCAGATGGAAAAGCGCGTCGAGTATGACGTGTGGTATGCTGAAAACTGGACCTTCTTCCTTGACCTCAAAATCATCTTCCGTACGGCATGGAATGCCATCAAAGGTGAGGATAATGCTTATTGAGGTTTTAGGTTTTAGGTTTTAGGCTTTAGGTTTTAGGGGGTAGTTTCTATCTAGATTTAGGGGGGGGTAAAATGACACGTGAAGAAAATGCTTTGATGTTGTTGAGGAGTTGCTATGGCTACGATAGTTTTCGTGGTCAGCAATGGGACATCATCAGCCATGCGCTTGATGGTGGAGACAGCATCGTGCTCATGCCTACGGGCGGCGGCAAGTCACTGTGCTACCAGATACCCGGCCTGATGAGTCAGGAGGGATTTGCTATCGTCATCTCTCCACTGCTGGCGTTGATGAATGACCAAATCGATGCCTTGCAACAAAATGGTATCCCGGCTCTCGCATTGAACAGTGAGAAAAGCGATAGCGAGAACCGCCAGACGGTGGAATTGCTCTTGCAGGGCAAGGTTAAACTGCTCTACATTTCACCCGAAAAACTTCTCAGTGAGATTGACCGTTGGTCCAGTGCCATCACGGACAGAATCTGTCTGTTTGCCGTCGATGAAGCCCATTGCATCTCGCAGTGGGGACACGATTTCCGCCCCGAGTACACCCAGTTGGGAACACTCAAGCAGCATTACCCCCATGTTCCCATCATGGCCCTCACGGCCACTGCCGACCGCATAACGCGTGATGACATTGCCCGTCAACTTCACATTCCAGAGGCACGATTATTCATCAGTTCTTTTGACCGTCCTAACATCTCGCTGAACGTGGTGCAAGGTTCCACAGGAAAGCAAAAATTCCGTCAGATTGTGCAATTCATCAATTTGCACCGTGGCGAGAGCGGCATCATCTACTGCCTGCGTCGCAAGGACACTGAGAACATGGCCGAAAAACTCACCGCCGCCGGCATTCCTGCCCGTCCCTTCCATGCCGGGATGAGCGTGAAAGACAAGCAACAGGTTCAGCGCGACTTCATCAACGACGACCTGAAGGTGGTGTGCGCTACCATAGCCTTCGGCATGGGCATCGACAAGAGCAATGTGCGTTACGTCATCCATAGCAATATGCCGCGTAACATCGAGGGTTATTACCAGGAAATAGGACGCGCTGGACGTGATGGTCTGCCAGCCGAGGCGCTATTGTTCTACTCCTATGGTGACGTGGTCACTCTGCAACAGTTTGCCCGGCAATCGGGTCAAGTGCAGGTAAATATGGACAAGTTGCGCAGCATGCAGCAATTTGCCGAGAGCGGAGTGTGCCGCCGTCGCATCCTGCTGAGTTACTTCAATGAGCGCTATGACCACGATTGCCACAACTGTGACGTGTGCGACAATCCGCCTGCGCGATTTGACGGCACGACGTTTGCCCAGATGGCGTTGAGCGCCATCAAGCGTACAGACGAACAGGCGGGCATGTACACCGTGACCGACATCCTGCGCGGCTGGCGCAAGGCCGAAATCATCGAAAAAGGCTATGACAATTTGAAAACCTTCGGTGTCGGACGCGACCTGACTGTCACTGAGTGGAACGCCTATCTGTTGCAGATGTTACAGATGGGCTTGTTCGAGGTCGCCTATGACGAAAACAATCACTTGAAAATCACAGAATACGGCAACGAGGTGCTGTATGGCCGACAACGCATCGAGCTCAACAAATTTGAACGCCGTGGCTTCAATGTCAAGAAAGCGCCCATTGCCAAGCCATCTGAAATCCCCGACCTCGGCTTCTCAACTACTCCCGCCAAGCAGATGGACAAGGCGCTGTTTGAGCGGCTGCGCGACGTGCGCAAGGCATTAGCGACAGCGAGCCATATCGCACCCTACATGGTATTCAGCGATAAGTCCTTACAGGCAATGGCGACCGAGAAACCGACCACCCAAGCTGAGTTCAGCATCATTTATGGCGTGGGTGACCTCAAGTGCCAAAAGTATTGGCGCCCCTTCACCGCCGCCATCAACGACTACCTCAATCAGAGCAAGCGACAATAAGACAACAGGTTACCCTCTTATTCCCAAACAAAGAAATCAGATGATGCCCGTGAGGTAAAGGAAGATGAAGAAGATGGATACGGGAGCAACGTAACGCAGGCAGAAGATGAGGAACGGCTCCATGACGGTCGGCTTAAGGCGACCACCATTGGTCAACTGGTCGTGAACAACCTTGCGGTCGAGAATCCATCCCACATAAACCGCGGTAAACAATCCACCCAAAAGCATAAAGATGTTGCTTGCAGCATAGTCCATGATATCAAAGATGTTCATGCCCCACATCTTGATGTCATCGAGGACATTAAACGACAAGGCGGCAAGCACAGCAAGCACAAAGGTGAACAATGCCGTCCACATGATTGCGCGGCGGCGGGACATATTGTGCTCCTCGATCATGAAGGTGATGGGAATCTCGCTGAGCGAAATGGTCGAGGTTAATGAGGCAAAGAACACAAGGAGGAAGAAGAGAAATGCCCAGATATATCCACCTGCCATCTGCTGGAATATGCCAGGCAGCACCTCAAAGATGAGGCGAGGTCCCGCTGTGGGTTCAACGCCAAACGAGAACACAGCCGGGAAAATCATTACGCCCGAGAGAATCGCAACCAACGTGTCGAGTGCCGCCACCGTTGTGGCATCCTTAGTGAGCGAGGTATCATCCTTAAAATAGGAACTATAAGTCACCAGGCACGAGATACCTATCGAGAGAGACAAGAAGGCCTGACCGAAGGCATCGAGTACGCCACGCATGGTCAACTGAGAGAAGTCAGGATAGAAGAGAAAATTCAACCCCTTGGATGCGCCTGGCAACAAGAGTGAATTGACGCAGAAGACAATAAGGATCACGAACAGCAACGGCATCATGACGCTCGCCACGCGTTCAATCCCTTTCGCAATGCCTCGGCTCATTACCAGGAAATTAAGGAGAAGGAAAACTACCGTCCACCCGACACAGCGCCACGGACTGGCCACTAACGCCGTGAACATGTCACTATACTCTTGAGGCGTGTGCCCTCCGAGTCTGCCGAGGGCAGCTTGGTAGAGGTACTCGATAATCCAACCGCACACCACGCTATAAAAGCCGATGACGACAAAACTGCCAAAGATGCAGACATAGGTAAACAGGTAATATTTTTTACCGGGAGAGAGCCGCTTGAGCGCCGCCTTCATGTTGCTATGAGTAGAACGACCGATAATGAACTCACTCAATATCACGGGAATGCCCATCACCAGGATGCAACCGATGTACACCAGGATGAAAGCACCGCCGCCGTTCGCTCCTGCCTCATAGGGGAAGCGCCAAATGTTACCCAAACCCACTGCTGAGCCCACCGCTGCAGCGATAGCGCCCAAACGTGTCGCAAATCCTACTCGTTTTGCCATTGTCTATCGTATTTAAGATTTTTCACAAAAGTAACACTAATCCTTGAATCGCACAAAAAAGGAAAAGAGATTTTGTATCTAGCGCTACGGTTGACCTCAATCCAACATAAATACTGATGCACCTTAAAACTGTGGGAGCGGGTCCACATTCCTGGGGCGCTGTTTAGGCTTTTCCTTACGCTGTGGTTGTTGCCGTTTCTTGCGGGACTTGCCTTTTACTGATACCGATCTTGGTTTGCTCTTTGGTTTTTCATCAGCAACTTGAATCGAATCGACCTCAGCCTCAAAGAGTTGCATTTCACTTACCTTAACATCATCAGGGACTGGCGGTTTAGATCTCTTGAAGGTAAACGAAAGAATAAGCAACACAGCAATGATGCACAACACAGCAATGGTGCCGCGCCGTTCACGCTTTGTCATTGTAAAAAAGTCTCGACCAGTTGGCATCCCTATCAATTCTGATTTATCGCACAAAAATACATCAACTTTGATAATTGACCACCCCACTTTTCAAAAAAACCATCGATAAATCATTTTTTCCTTCAAAAACAATTAATACTTATGAAAAAATGAGTACCTTTGTCGGTTCAAATTCAGAAAAGACACTTTAGTAATGAAATCTTTCATCCTATCTATACCCAACGGCTTGGCATCAGTAGTTATGGTGCTGATCGTCATGTTTTTTACTTTTGTAAACAATCCGCTGGGAGTAAACTCACTCAGATTATTCCCCTATGCCGAGCAAGTCGGCCACTTTATACTTTACTTTATCACGGCACTTGTATTTATTCTTGATTATGCCAAGACACGCCTGCCGCACCACAGCAAAATCAATCAGGAGATTGCATTTGCCGCCGTGGCATCGGTGTTGGCGCTGATGATGGAGATTGGCCTGATGATTTACACCAACGGTTACGAATATGATATCAATAACTGGTATGCAGCCAGTGTCGGTGCAGTGTTGGCATTCCTGTTCTACCACTTCTGGCTCTTGCATCCGTTCCGTTACTACCTGTATCACTCGATACAGCACCACTGGCGTTATCAACACCGCCGCAAGAAAAAGAAATAATCATCAATCGGTTTTATCGTATATTTTTAGGCAATATATTTGGACAATTCCAATATATTGCCTAAATTTGTCAAATCCAAACAAATCCATCCACCGCTATGTTATTCTCGGACAAAATCAAACAGTTGCGCATAGAGAGCGGCAAGCGTCAGAAGGACCTGGCCATGGCCATCGGCGTTGACGTGCCCGCCTATAGCCGATATGAACACGGCGAACGCCGCCCCAAGCGCGATCAGGTACTCAAGTTGGCCCGCATCTTCAAGACCGACCCCAATGAACTTGTCGCCATGTGGCTTGCCGATGAAGCCTACTCCCACATCGCTCAGGACAAGATGGCACAGCGAGCCGCTGTGCTGCTTCATGGGGTGTTGCTTGGTGACACGGCCGAAAAGCAGGAGAATCAGCCAGCAAGCATTGAGACGCCTAGTATTGTTGGAGAGGAAGAGGGTGTTGTCCGAGACATGGTCAAGAAAATGAGGCGCTCCATCATGCCCCACTACGAGCAGGGAGAGGCCAACAAAGTCATGCAGCGCATCGAGGACGAGAGCATCGATTGTATCGTCACCACCCCGCCCTACTGGCGCCGCCGCAGCCAAGGTACCGAGAGCATCACGGCACGCACGATGGACGAGTTTATCGATGGAATCGTAAAGACAATGGCTCAGGCATGGAGAGTGCTCAAACCGCAGGGATCGTTGTGGATCAATATGGGGGATGATACAACAGACGGCTTTGTGCAGGGCATTCCCTGGCGCATTGTCCTTGCCATGATAGACCAGCAGGGATGGCGATTGGTCAACGAGGTGGTGTGGAACAAAACCACAACGTCGCCACAGGGCAGCCAAGACCACCTGCGCAAGGTACATGAATTCATGTTCCATCTGGTCAAGACCGATGAATTCTACTATAATGACGAGGACCTGAGACGGACATTCGCCCTGATTGTGCGCAATGACGGCAAGGTGCGTAAGAAAACCGACAAAATCAAGGAACACTACCTGCAGCCCGAAGGCGGCCATGGCCTCGTGCCTGGTGACGTGTGGACCATCGGAGTGCAACGGTCAGGCATTGCCCACTACTGTGTTGCCCCTGATACGCTCTACCGCCTGCCCATCGTAGCCACATGCCCTCGCGACGGCATTGTGCTGGACCCCTATTGTGGAACAGGCACAGCCTGCAAAATCGCCTACGAGATGAACCTTCGCAGCATTGGCATCGACGTGAACGGCGATTACATCAAGCAGGCACGGGCCAGCATCGAGCAGAAGCCACTGAGCCTATTCTAAACCGAGAGGCGCTTGACAAACGGGAGTAACGGGATTTGGGAGGTTGCTGAGTTTTTTGTAATTTTGCGGTCTCAATTACAATTCGGTCATGATTTCAATTCAAGGACTTAAGGTGGAGTTCGGCAGTCAGGTACTGTTCGAGAACATCAGTTATGTGGTCAACAAACGTGACAAAATCGCGCTTGTGGGCAAGAATGGCGCCGGCAAAACCACCATGCTAAGAATCATTACTGGTGAGCAACAGCCCACCAGCGGAACTGTCGCGCGTCAAGCAGATATCACCATCGGTTACCTGCCACAGCAGATGCAACTCAAGGATGAACTCACCGTCAAGCAGGAAGCCGGACGAGCCTTCGAGCACCTGCAACAGATGGATGCCGCTATCGAGCACATGAACCAGGAGTTGGCCGATCGCACCGATTATGACAGCGAGGACTACCAGGAACTCATCGAACGTGTAGCCGAGAAGACCGAATTGCGAGCCTTGATGCAGAGCGAAAACATCGAGGCCGAGATAGAAAAGACGCTGATGGGACTGGGATTTGAGCGCACTGACTTTGACAGGCCTACCAGCGAATTCAGCGGAGGATGGCGCATGCGTATTGAGTTGGCCAAACTGCTGCTACGTCGCCCCGACGTCCTACTACTCGACGAGCCGACCAACCACCTGGACATCGAGTCCATCCAGTGGTTGGAAACCTTCCTGAAGAACCGCAACGGCGCGCTATTGCTCGTTTCCCACGACCGCGCCTTCATTGATAATGTCACCAATAGAACCATCGAAATCTCGTTAGGCAAAATCTATGACTACAAAGTGAGTTACAGCCAGTTTGTGGAACTGCGCAAAGAGCGTGTGGAACAACAGATGCGTGCCTACGAGAACCAGCAGAAACTCATACACGACACAGAGGATTTCATCGAAAGATTCCGCTATAAAGCCACCAAAGCCGTTCAGGTACAGAGTCGTATCAAGATGCTTGAGAAACTTGAGCGCATCGAGGTGGACGAGGTGGACCGCTCACGCATGAGGCTGAAGTTCCCGCCCGCCCCGCGCAGTGGCGACTATCCTGTCATTGCCGAAGACCTCAGGAAAGATTACGGTAGCCTCAACGTGTTCCACGACGTGACATTCACCATCAAACGTGGCGAGAAGGTTGCCTTTGTGGGAAAAAACGGTGCTGGCAAATCGACCCTGGTCAAGTGCATCATGGATGAAATCCCCTTTGACGGAAAACTGCAGATCGGGCACAATGTCAAGATTGGTTATTTTGCTCAAAATCAAGCACAACTGCTTGACGAGAACTTGACGGTTCACGATACCATCGACTATGTGGCCGTGGGCGATATCCGCACGCGCATCAACGACATCCTGGGCGCATTCATGTTCGGCGGCAAGAATGCCGACAAGAAAGTCAAGGTGTTGAGTGGAGGTGAAAAAAGCCGCCTGGCCATGATACGTTTGCTGCTGCAACCCGTTAATCTGCTCATTCTCGATGAGCCAACCAACCACCTGGATATGCCCAGCAAGGATGTACTGAAAGAGGCCATCCAAGCCTTTGAGGGCACAGTCATCGTCGTTTCCCATGACCGAGACTTCTTGAACGGCATCGTGAACAAGGTGTATGAATTCGGCGACCATCGCGTTCGTGAGCATCTGGGCGGCATCTACGATTTCCTGCAGAAAAAACAACTCGACTCCCTGCAACAACTGGAAATCAAGAACGCCCCGGTCTCTACTTCATCAGTTGAGGAAATATCCGAGCCCGTCAGCCAAGGCAAGATGGACTACCAGCGCCAGAAAGAACGTGAGCGCCGCATCCGCCAAGCCGAGAAAAAGGTTAAAACCTGTGAAGCCAAAATTGCCGAACTAGAACAGCAACTCGCTGAAATCGAGGACAAACTATCCACCGCAACCAGCGAAAACGTAGATATTTACTACAAGCATTCCCAAATCAGCCGCGAACTCGACGACGTCATGGCCCAATGGGAAACCGCTAGCGCCGAACTTGAGGAAGCCAAAAGTTGAGACTTATATGCTAAAGCCTGTTATCATTCATAGTGGGAATGCAGGGGATGCCGCATTGAGGAAATTGTATGAGACGGCATTTCCTGTTGGGGAGCAGATTCCATACGATGAACTCATTCATCTGCTGGATGTCATGGATATTGACTATACAGCTTATTATGAGGGCGATACGCTGGTGGGCTTGACGATGGTATTGCGGTTGCCCCGATATAATTGGGCATGGTACTTTGCCGTTCGGGAGGAGTTGCGAGGCAAGGGATACGGCCAAGAGATCTTCTCGGCCATGGTGAACTAATACCGCAACGGGCGGCCCTATATCATTGACATCGAGTCACCGTTCCAGGCCGATGCGCCCAACCCCGAACAGCGCAAACGACGCTACGCCTTTTACCTTCGCAATGGCATGAGAGACACAGGTACCTGCCGCACCTATAATGACATTACATTCACTATTTTGACCAACAGCGATGAACCGTTCACCCTTCAAGACTATGACGACATAGTGGCGGCCTTGCGTGCCGCATGGGGCACCATGCCTGGTCAGCAATAAGACTATTTAACCTTTCTCGTTTGTCCAGTTTGCTGTAACTGATTACATTTGCGGCATGAAGCGGGTAATTTCCATAATCATAGCGCTAGTCGCCCTCGTTGGGGCGGCCCAAGAGAATCAAGGCCTCAAACTGCAGTTTGACCAGTCCAAGATCAACCCGCAGTTCACCCTTCCCGAATTGCCCGCCACCGTCTCTCCCGCAACCAACATCAAGCCCACTTTCAACGCTAACTTACCGACAGCAGCCGACCTCCATCTCGACTTCCAGAATCACTTTGCCGACTCGTTAACCATCTATCAGCAAGACTGGAACAATAACGCCCTATCTTCTCTACCCCGTTTCCACTACGACACGAACCCCTATAGCCGCGACTGGTCCTCGTCTGGCGTCATCAGCCGTGTGGGAGGCGGTTACCTCACGGGAGCAGGTTCACACACGACCTATCCCGGCCTGGGCAACACGGCAAGCGCCAGCGTAGCCTTCACCATGCCGATGGGCGAGCGCTTCCAGGTCACAGCAGGCCTGACGGGGAGCAAATATCACTTTGACCGCAATGCGTGGAACGATTACGGCATATTCGGCAACGCCTCGTTCCGTCTCAATGACCGTCTGTCGCTCAACGCCTTCGGCCAATACTACATTAATCAGCAGTTCCACTCGGTTGCAGCGATGCCGTTCCTGGGCAGCACATCCTATGGCGGCACCCTGGGTTGGAAAGCCAGCGACAATTTTTCGCTCGACGTGGGCGCCCGCCGCATCTACGACCCCTACACAGGCAAGTGGCGCACCCTTCCGGTTGTGCAGCCCACATTCAGTCTGTTCGGTGCACCCATCTCCTTTGACGCTGGGCCACTGCTTTACCAAGTACTTGACTATATATTCGGCAGCGGCAAGAACAGCCGCAACTGGGGCGACCCCAGGTACCGTCCAGTCACCATCCCCGACGCCGTGATGAAGCAACCAGGCTTCAACCCCAACAGCCCAGTGCCCATTCCCGACGCCTTCCGCCATTGAACCTTTACTCTACAAAAAAAATGTAGCTAAAGACTAAAGCTACATTTTTTTTAACTGATATATCCAGTTCCTATCTTTTATAATTGGATTTTTGTGCCCAATCTTCAATCTTGATGTTTGGAATGTGGTCAAAATGCTTGACATTGGAAGTCACCATCACCAAATCATTGTAAACAGCGCACGATCCGATGAGCAAGTCAAACTCACCAATCATTTGGCCTTTAGCTTCCAGTCCAGCCTTGTGAACGCCATAAAGCTGAAGCGAAGAAAAAATCGGCATTAAATCAAATGCCAGTAATAAGTTTTTCACATCGTCAAAATGCTCTTGACGCCCCGACTTTGCAGCGCCATAGAACAATTCAGCTATCGTGATTTCAGAAACAAAACAGTTTTCAGCACCCACCGTTTCTATCTTCTCAAGAACACTCTCATTGTGCTTGAAAAGTTCAATGCATGCATCAGTATCTAATAGGTATTGCACTTTCATCACCATTCATTTACGGGACGACCATGGTAATCATTGTTACGCATATCTTCGGCAACCATGCCAGTCCAGTCCCCGCTGAAGCACGTTCTCAAATCAGGTCGAACACGATTTGAGATTCGTTTCATGCGTATTGACTCTGATAACTTAGATATCAAATCCAACTTATCTTCATCGCTCAATGATGACAATATCGTCATATACATGTCAGTAATACTATGCGAACCAGTCATTACTCTATCTTTTACAATGTGGTACTTGTTCGCAAAGATAATCATTATTTCTATATTTTTAATCAAAATGACATAAAATTTGAAAAAAAGCATTTCTTTGCCCAACTTGTGGAATGAGACATCAGATAATGAGGTTTTAGGGATTTTTAGGGGTGTGGTTTTGCATAGGTGGGAAAGTTGTTGTAACTTTGCACGTTAAACCAAAGCAGAATGGCATGCCATCAAACGGAATGGTAAAAAAGAGCACGATTGAAGATATAATCAGGGAGGATTTGGCGGATATCTGGTCAATCCTGAACAGCGAGGAGAAGCATCTCATTGCTGAGAACTTCGTCGTCCACACCTATAGAAAGGGACAAATCATCTATGCCGAGAAAGACGAGCCCGAATTCCTGTGGGTGCTTATCAAGGGCAAGGTGAAACGCTTCAAGAATGGTATCGGCGGCAAGCAACAGATCCTGCGCCTGTACCGCCCCATCCAGTACTTCGGCTACCGTGCCTGGTTTGCCAAGGAGCCCTATGTTGCGAGCACAATGGCCATCGAACCGTCACAGGTGGGCTGCCTGCCCATGACCCTGGTAAAACAGCTCATCGACGGCAATATGGCGTTGGCATGGTTCTTCATCCACGAGTTATCTAAGCATTTGGGAGGCAGCGACTCCAAGGTGGTGACGTTGACCCAGAAGCACATCCGTGGCCGCTTGGCCGAAGCCCTGTGCATGCTTGTGGACAACTACGGCTATGAGGACGACGGCAAGACGTTGAAGATTTACATGGCCCGTGAGGACTTGGCCAACCTGTCGAACATGACTACCGCTAATGCCATCCGCACCCTTTCTACCTTTGCCCAGGAACGTATCATCACTGTTGACGGCCGCCGCATCCGCATCGTTGACGAACCCACATTGCGCAACATCAGCCGATTTGGATAATCCCACGACGCCATGATCATCGCTCAACAGAAACGCAAAGAAAACATCGCCGAATATCTCCTGTACCTGTGGCAGGTAGAGGACTTGCTGCGTGCCTGCAAACTGGACATCAACACAGTCGAGAAGGTTGTTATCGCCCGCTATGACGTGGATGAGAAAACCCGCCACGACATCAGGGAGTGGTATGAGTCGCTCATCCAGATGATGGAAATGGAGAACGTTAGGGAGCGGGGGCACATCCGCGTTTGCCACAACGTGCTCATCCGCCTCAACGACCTGCACCAGCAATTACTGGCCGATCAGGGCCGTTTTCCCGACTATCACGCCGATTATTACCGCACCCTGCCCCACATCGTGCAACTGCGTGCCACCCTGCCCGAGCAGGAACGTCCAGGCGAGTTGGAGACATGCTTTAATGCCCTGTATGGCGTGATGCTACTGCACCTGCAAGGCAAGGAGATTTCACAAGACACCGCTGCCGCGATTTCCCAAATCTCGCACTTTATCGGCATGCTAGCCGCCTACTACAAGCGTGACGAGGAGAAACCGTTGTTTGGCGAGGATACGGAGTAGGCTTTAGGTGTTAGGTTTTAGGCTTTAGGTGTTAGATTCTTTTAGACTACAGACTACAATGGAAGTTACCAATATACTCATTACCGGTGCTAATGGCCAATTAGGGCACGAGATGCGTAACGTGCTGGCCGATGACCAGCGCTTCAATGCCATCTTTACCGATGTGGCAGGCGACAACATCACCATGCTCGACATCACTGGCGAAGCCTCTGTGGAACGAATGGTTGCCGACAACGGCATCACCATCATTGTTAACTGTGTGGCTTATACCGCCGTGGATGCCGCCGAGGACAACGAAGCCCAAGCCTCGCGCCTCAATGCCGAAGCCGTGGGCATCCTGGCCCAAGTGGCCAAGCGACATGGCGCGCGCATGGTTCACGTCTCAACCGATTACGTCTTTGACGGTCAAGGCTGCACGCCCTATACCGAGGAGATGGCGACCAACCCACAGTCGGCTTACGGCCGCACCAAGCTCGATGGCGAACGCCTGCTGCTCGACACGTTGAACGACGATGCTGTTATCCTGCGCACCGCATGGCTGTACTCTCCCTACGGCAAGAACTTCGTTAAGACGATGCTCACCTTGGGCAAAGACAAACCCGCGCTGAAGGTCGTGTTTGACCAGATAGGTTCACCCACCTGTGCCCGCGACCTGGCCAAGGCCATCGTTACCGTAATCACTGCCGACGAGTGGCATCCCGGCATCTATCACTACAGCAACGAGGGCGTTATCTCGTGGTATGACTTCACCCAGGCGATCCATCGTCTGGCAGGCATCACCACCTGTGACGTGCAACCCTGCCACAGCGATGAATTCCCGGCCAAGGCTCACCGCCCAGCCTACAGCGTGCTGGACAAGACCAAATTCAAAACCACCTTCGGGGTCACCGTCCCCTACTGGCTCGACAGCCTTCAGGATACCCTTCAACAACTCTCATCTTTAAACAGCAAACTCTAAACTACAAACAACTACTATATGTCTCTGACAACTGAAATCACCCGCCGCCGCACTTTTGCCATCATCTCCCACCCTGATGCCGGCAAGACAACGTTGACCGAGAAGCTGCTGCTCTTCGGTGGCGCAATCCACGTAGCTGGTGCGGTGAAGTCCAATAAGATTAAGAAAACCGCCACCAGTGACTGGATGGAGATTGAGAAGCAACGTGGCATCTCGGTCGCCACCTCGGTCATGGGATTCAACTATGGCGATTACAAAATCAATATCCTTGACACGCCTGGTCACCAAGACTTTGCCGAGGACACTTACCGCACCCTCACCGCCGTCGACAGCGTTATCATCGTGGTCGATGTCGCCAAGGGTGTAGAGGCCCAGACGAGGAAGCTGATGGAGGTGTGCCGCATGCGCAACACTCCGGTCATCATCTTTGTCAACAAGCTCGACCGCGAAGGCCGTGACCCGTTTGACATCCTCGACGAACTGGAGCAGGAACTGATGATAGACGTTCGCCCCTTGAGTTGGCCCATCAACATCGGTGCCCACTTCAAGGGTGTTTACAACATCTATGAGCACAACATCAGCCTGTTCAAGCCCGACAAGCAACACGTGACAGACCGCGTGGACATCAGCGACATCAACGACCCCGCCATCGACAAGGCCATCGGTGCCGCCGACGCCGAGAAACTGCGTGCCGACATCGAACTCATCGACGGCGTCTATCCCGATTTCAACACGCTCGACTACCTGGATGCCAAGGTGGCGCCTGTATTCTTTGGCTCAGCGCTGAACACCTTTGGTGTCAAGGAGTTGCTGGACTGCTTCGTTCGCATCGCCCCGTCGCCCCGTCCCGTGAATGCCATCGAACGCACAGTGGAACCCGGGGAAGACAAATTTACGGGCTTCGTGTTCAAGATCCACGCCAACATGGACCCCAACCACCGCAGTTGCATCGCCTTTGTCAAGGTGTGCTCGGGCGTATTCCAGCGCAATGGCAACTACAAGCACGTGCGCAGCGGCAAGAGTTACCGTTTCAGTGCCCCCACGGCGTTCATGGCCCAGAAGAAGGAAATCATCGACGAGGTCTATCCTGGCGATATTGTGGGCTTGCCTGACAACGGCATCTTCAAGATTGGAGACACCTTAACCGAGGGCGAGGAACTCCATTTCAAGGGTTTGCCCAGCTTCTCTCCCGAGATGTTTAAGTACATCGAGAACTCTGACCCGATGAAGACCAAACAGCTCAACAAAGGTCTCGAACAACTGATGGATGAGGGTGTGGCCCAGATGTTCATCAACCAGTTCAACAACCGCAAAATCATCGGCACAGTGGGCCAACTGCAGTTTGAGGTTATCCAGTACCGCCTGCTGCACGAGTATGGCGCCCAGTGCCGTTGGGAACCCATCCACCTGTACAAAGCCTGCTGGATTGAGAGCGACGAGGAAGCCCTCGACGCCTTCAAGAAGCGCAAGCACCAGTTCATGGCGCTCGACCGCGAAGGCCGCGACGTGTTCCTTGCCGATTCCAACTACGTCCTGCAGATGGCGCAACAGGATTTCCCGAAGATCACCTTCCACTTCACCAGTGAATTCTAATACTATTCATAACAACAATAAACTTGAAACTAAAAACTAAGGACTAAGGACTAAGAACTAGAAACTAAAAAACCGATAGCAATGGAAAGATTGAAAAGATTATACGAGAGCTTTGTGGGCAGCCAACCCACCGAAGTCGTTCTGATGGACAAGGCCGGTTCCAACCGCCAGTATTACCGCCTGCACGGCGAGCGCTCGATCGTGGGCGTCATCGGCGAGTCACGCGAAGAGAACGACGCGTTCATCTATATGGCTCACCACTTCCGCGAGCAGGGCTTGTCGGTGCCTGAGGTTTATGGCGTGAGCGATGACCACATGGCCTATATCCAGGAGGACTTGGGCAAGAAGCCCGAAAACATCCTGTGGAACAAAATACGCCGCAGTGCCTTGACTCACGCCTTCACCAGCGAGGAGAAAGAGCTGCTGCGCCGCACCATGCGCGACCTGGTGGATATCCAGTTCCGCGGAGCAGAAGGCTTTGACTACAACAACTGCTATCCCGCCAAGTGCTTTGACGAGCGCTCCATCAAGTGGGACTTGAATTACTTCAAATACTGTTTCCTCAAGGCCACCGGTGTGGTGTTCAACGAGGACAAATTGGAGAACGATTTTGAGAGAATGACACGCGACCTGCTGTCAGTGCCCAGCGAGACATTCATGTACCGAGACTTCCAGTCACGCAACGTGATGCTCGTGGGTGATGCCGACCACCCCGCCGACTGCAAGTTGGCCTTCATCGATTTCCAGGGCGGCCGCCGCGGTCCGTATTACTATGATGTGGCATCGTTCGTGTGGCAGTCACGCGCCAAGTATCCCGACGAGCTGAAGAAAGACCTCGTCAAAGCCTATCTCGAGAAACTCAAGGAGTACCAGCCCGACCTTAATGAGACGGATTTCTATAACAACCTGCGCCTGTTCGTGCTCTTCCGCACGCTGCAGGTGTTGGGAGCCTACGGTTTCAGGGGTTACTTTGAGAAAAAGCCCGACTTCATGAAGAACAGCATCGTGCCCGCTGTGGCCAACCTGCGCAGGCTGGTTATCGACAAGCCTTTCACCCAGTATCCCTACCTGAGCCTCGTCATCGACGAACTCGTCAACCTCAAGGATTTTGTGAGCGAGGACAAGGGCCTCACCGTCAGGGTAATGAGTTTTGCTTACAAGAAGGGTATTCCTCATGACGCATCGGGTAACGGTGGCGGCTTCGTGTTTGACTGCCGCGCCTTGAACAATCCTGGCAAGTACGACAAGTATAAAGCATTTACCGGTCTGGATCAGAATGTCATCGAATTCTTGCAGAAGGAGAGTACTATTGACAAGTGGCTGGAACATGTGTATGCCCTGGTTGACGAGTCGGTAGAGCGCTATGTCAAGCGCAGTTTCACCGACCTGATGGTATGCTTCGGCTGTACTGGCGGACAACACCGCTCGGTCTATGCCGCTGAGCACCTGGCCGAACACATTCACGACAAATTCAACGTGCGCGTGGAGCTGTCGCATCGCGAGCAGCCCGACCACGAGCGCACCCTCAACCCTATTGACAAGCAATGAAAGCGCTGATATTTGCGGCGGGACTGGGCACACGCCTGCGCCCGTTGACCGATGACCGTCCCAAAGCGATGGTCGAGATAGCCGGCAAGCCCATGCTGCAGCACGTCATCCAACGCGTGGCGGCAGCCGGCTTTGACGACATTACCATCAACATCCACCACTACGGGCAGATGATTATCGACTTCTTGGAGAAGAACGAAAACTTCGGGCTCAACATTCACATCAGTGATGAACGCGGACTGTTGCTCGACACGGGCGGCGGCATACTGAAGGCTCGCCAGTGGCTGGACGGTGATGAACCGTTCCTGGTACATAACACCGACATCATCAGCACGCTGGATCTGAAGGCCTTCTATGATTACCACATCAAGCATGATGCACTGGCAACCATTCTGGTCAAGGAACGCAAGACGCAGCGCTATTTCCTGTTTGACGAGAATGACCGCCTGTGCGGCTGGACCAACAAAGCGACCGGTGAATTCAAGCCTGACCCCGAGAAACTGCAGGGCCGCAACCTGAAAGAACTGGCCTTCGGCGGACTGCATGTCATCTCGCCGCGCATTTTTCCGCATCTGGAACGTTACCGCCGTCAGGAAGGGGAGAAATTTTCCATTACGCCATTCTATGTGAACGAATGCAAGCATCACCTCATCCACGGTTATCACCCTGACAGCGATTACCAGTGGTTAGATATCGGCAAGCCCGAGACTCTCGCCCAGGCCCAAGAGTTACTATCGCCTAACCCAAACACCTCACGCTAAGTCGCAAAGACGCTAAGTTTTCTTTTAAACTTTCGGGAAGTTTTTCCATCTAAACGTCAGGCAACAGTAATCATACTAAAAACTTAAAACTAACAACTAACAACTAGATATGAAAAAGACTATCATCATTGCAGCCATCATGCTTCTCGTGGCAGGCACCGCTTCGCTCGACGCCCGCACCAAGAAGAAAGCGACCACCAAGAAGGCAGCTACCACACAGGTCATCTACACTGGCGACATCGCCAACAAGGTCATCGGCTATAACGGCACCACGCCGCTCAACATCACCGTCAAGAACGGCGTTATTGAGAATATCGAGGTACTGCCCAACCAGGAGTCGCCCGCTTACCTCAAGCGCGCCAAAGAAAAAGTGTTGCCGCAATACATCGGCAAGACAGTTACCGAGGCCAAGAAACTCAAGGCCGACGTTGCCACTGGCGCCACCTACACCAGCGAAGCGCTCATCAAGAACATCCAGATGGGCCTCGAACAAACAAAGTCCACCAGTACCACCAAAGGCAAAGCAACTACCAAAAAGAAATCAACAAAAAAACGCCGCTGATATTCATACATCTCCCCCTCTAAGACTAGAGCGCGAACTCCTCCCCCGCCCGGGGGGAGGTGGCACGAAGTGCCAGAGGAGGGGGAGTAAGCAAGGGCGTTGATACTACCATGACGATGCATGCCTTAGGAGGTATCGACGCCCCCAGCCCCCTCTAATCCAAGAGGGGGAGCTAAGTATCAACAGTTTATTTTCATCGAACTCATGTGTATCACAAGATGAAGAGTTATCTGGAAATCAAAGTGCCCATCTCCTTTGACGATTATTGGTTCAGGGAGTTGAGAGACCTGCTGGATGGAGTCGATATCCGCTGGCAGCGAGGATATTACCATATCACGATGGCATTCCTGGATTTTGCGCCCGACGGCGTGAACTTGGTGCCCGGGCTGAGCCACATACTCGATGATGCGATGGCCCCTACCCTCACGTTCGATCAACTTGACGCTTTTGCCTCGGGCTATCACCGACAGGTCATCCACCTCACGACCACCGACGCCCCTGCCGACTTCCTGGCGCTCGTCGAGGACGCCAGGCGCTATTTCAAGGCCAAGGGCTGTGAGATACAGTCTGATTTCAAATTGCACGTCACCCTTGGCAGGGTGCAGGATCCAAGGATGAACGTGCGCAAACTCCAAGACATCATCGGCCAAGTGGATCTACCCTCGTTCACGATGGAATTAACCGATGTCGAGTACCGCATCTTCCGTGGCAAGACCCTCGGCCTGTGGAAACTCAAATAACCCCTCTTCTCATTCCCAATACTTTGATCGCGCTACGCACGAGAAAGTAACCATTCAGCCAAAACACCCGTCACCGAATTTCACGCTAAGTCGCAAAGACGCTAAGTTTTTGAACATCATAAAAAAAGAATCGCCCCCATGGAGCGATTCCATTCTATAACTTGAGCCCTTGGGCCGATGGCTTACTCGGGATGGGTCCTGATCTCGTAGATGACCTTAGCGGCTTCGGCTACGGTCTCGATGGGTGAGCCCGCGGGAATGACGCTCTCGGTCGAGGCCATATCAGGATTGGCATACTGGTCGATGATGTTGCCCTGCTCGTCATAAACCGACACTTGAACGATGTTGAATTTGTTCCAGTCATCAGTGAACTTGTAGAGGGTCAACTTGTAGGCTACGGTCTGTTCATAGCCACGGTCACGGGTATAAAATTCACGCGACTCGGGCAGGTCAAATGAGTTGCGCACCCACACCAGGTAACTCTTGCCCTTGTCCGAAGTGGAGATATCAGGATTCACTGCAAGGGTCTCACCGCCATCGGACAACACGTCAAACCAATCGGTGGCATGGGTGGTCGCTGGAGCGGCAAGCATCAGCGCGATGAGCGCGATGAATCTTAAAAAGAATTTTTTCATTGTCTATCGTTATATAATATATAAATAAATAGCGTTTTTGCTGCAGCGACAAAGGTATAAATAATTCATAATATCAAAGTACTTTTGAGACTTTTTTCCTGAAAAAAGTATCCGAAACCCGTCATTTGGGGCACAAAAATGGCTTTAAAAACAAAATAATGTTCAAAATATTTGCTCAAATCATTCTCATGCCTTAATTTTGCAGCAATATGATACTTTTTTCCTAGCAAGGCAGCTTCGTCGTGAGACGAGGCGCTTTTCTTTTTTATGAAAAACGGAAATTATCGTGTTAATTTTTGAAATATTTGGAAGATTCGGGAATTTGCAGTAAATTCGCACGTTTAAAGGCTAACCAACTATAACAACCTAAAATAAACCGACCAAGTATGTACGACGAGAAATTATTACAGGAAGTGACCGCAAAGGCCCAGACGTGGCTCAGTGACAGTTATGATGAGCAAACGCGTGCCGAAGTGCAGGCAATGCTCGATAACGAGGACAAGACAGAACTTGTGGAATCGTTCTACAAGATTCTCGAGTTTGGCACCGGTGGCCTTCGCGGCATCATGGGTGCCGGCTGCAACCGCATGAACATCTACACGGTGGGCAGCGCAACCCAGGGCTTTGCCAACTATCTGAAAGAGGCTTTCAAGGATCTGCCTCAGATTTCGGTAGTGGTAGGTCACGATGTGCGTAACAACAGCCGCCTGTTTGCCGAGACGGTAGCTAACATTTTCAGCGCCAACGGCATTAAGGTCTATCTGTTTGAGGGCCCGCGTCCCACTCCCGAGGTGAGCTATGCCATCCGTCGCCTGGGATGCCAGAGCGGTGTGAACATCACGGCCTCGCACAATCCCAAGATCTACAACGGCTACAAGGCCTACTGGGATGACGGTGCTCAGGTAGTGGCTCCCCACGACGTGAATATCATCAACCACGTCAACGCCATTGAGGACGTCCGCGAAATCAAGTTTGAGGGCAACCCCGACCTGATCCAAATCATCGGCGAAGACGTTGACGGTCCCTACATCGAGGATATCCACACCTTGTCGCTCAGCCCGGATGTGGACAAGAAATACCACGACCTGAAGATCGTCTATACCCCCATCCACGGTGTTGGCCGGTACATTATTCCGCGTTCCATCGAGCGTTGGGGATTTGACAACATCATCCACATTCCCGAGCAGGACGTGATGAGCGGAGAATTCCCCACCGTTGATTCGCCCAACCCCGAGATGCCTAGCGCAATGCAGATGGCTATTGCCAAGGCCGAAGAGGTCCAGGCCGACTTGGCCCTCGCCAGCGACCCTGATGCTGACCGCATCAGCCTGGTCATCAAGAACACCAAGGGCAAATATGAACTGGTGAACGGTAATCAGATTCAGATTCTGTTCCACTACTACCTGATTGAGCGCAGCCGTGAGCTGGGTATGCTCAAGGGCGACGAATACATCGTCAAGACCATCGTGACCAGCGAGACCATCGCCCGCATCGCCAAGAAGCAGAACATCAAGATGTTTGACTGCTACACCGGTTTCAAGTGGATTGCCACTGTGATGCGCGAGATGGAGGCGGCAGGCAAGGGACGCTACCTGGGTGGTGGCGAGGAGAGCTACGGCTTCCTGCCCGAGACCTTCGCCCGCGACAAGGATGCGGTATCGTCTATCCCCCTGATGTGCGAGATCGCAGCATGGGCCAAGGACAAGGGCATGACACTCAACGACCTGTTCATCAACTGCTACATCAACTACGGCTACAGCAAGGAGCGCGGCATCAGCGTCGTGCGTCCCGGCAAGAGTGGTGCCGACGAGATTGCCCAGATGATGGTCAACTTCCGCGAGAACCCGCAGAAGGAAATCGACGGCTCGCCCGTAACCATCGTGAAGGACTTCCAGAAACTCGAGCAGCGCAATATGCTCACCGGCGAGGTCACCAAGCTCGACATGCCCACGACCAGCAACGTGCTGCAATACTTCACCGAGGATGGCACCAAGGTTTCCATCCGCCCGTCAGGCACCGAGCCCAAGATCAAGTTCTACATGGAGGTGCATGACAAGCTCGACAAGCCCGAGAACTACAACGACAAGAACGACTGGGCCGACGCCAAGATGGACCGCATCTGTGAGTCCCTGGGCATCGCGTGAGTTAGAAGTTAGAAGTTAGAAGTTAGGAGTTGATTGACGGTAGGCGTTAGTGATCATACTTACAACTTACAACTTAAAACTTACAACTCAATAACGAGAAACCATTAATATCAACCAAATAACAATTTTAAAAACAACATTTTATGTCAGAAAAGATTCAGACTTTAAGAGATTCTGCTGCAATGCGCTGGACAGCGCTGTTGTTGCTCGCACTGGGCATGTTCTGCAGCTACATTTTCATGGACATCCTGTCGCCCATCAAGGACTTGATGGAGTCAACCCGCGGCTGGAGTTCATCGGCATTCGGTACCGAGGAAGGCGCTGAGGTATTCCTCAACGTGTTCGTATTCTTCCTGATTTTTGCCGGTATCATCCTCGACAAGATGGGCGTGCGCTTCACGGCCCTGCTGTCGGGAGTTGTGATGCTCATCGGTGCCTGCATTAAGTGGTATGCTGTAACCGATGCCTTTATCGGCACCGGACTGGAGCAGTGGTTCACCAACAACTTGAACTACATCCCTGGTTTTGAAGAACTCGGTGTTGCACCGTTCACCGCCGAAATGCCCGCCAGCGCCAAGGTGGCTGCTCTGGGCTTCATGATTTTCGGTTGCGGTGTTGAGATGGCCGGTATTACCGTTAGCCGTGGTATCGTAAAGTGGTTCAAGGGCCGAGAGATGGCATTGGCAATGGGTAGTGAGATGGCTCTGGCCCGCCTGGGTGTTGCCACCTGTATGATTTTCTCGCCCTTCTTTGCCAAGTTGGGTGGCGAGGTCAGCGTATCTCGTTCAGTAGCTTTCGGTGTTGTGCTGATGTGCATCGCACTGATTATGTTCATCGTTTACTTCTTCATGGACAGCAAGCTCGACAAGCAGACGGGTGAGGCCGAGGAGAAGGACGATCCGTTCAAGGTGAGTGATATTGGCAAGATTTTGACCAACAAGGGTTTCTGGATCGTATCGATGCTGTGCGTGCTCTATTACAGCGCTATCTTCCCCTTCCAGAAATATGCCGTTAACATGCTGCAGTGCAACCTCACGTTCACCGAGGTTGATCCCAACTCATTCTGGGCCAGTGAGAGTCTGACTATCTATCAGTATATCATCATGCTCGTAGTAGCTGCCACCGCATTCATCAGCAACTTCATGAAGAACAAGGGTGCCAAGTATGGTCTGCTCATCGTCTCGATTGCAGCCCTCATCTGCTACTGCTACATGGGTTACATGCGCCAAAGCGCCGAGAGCGTCTTCGCCGTATTCCCCTTGCTGGCTGTGGGTATCACCCCCATCTTGGGTAACTACGTGGATCACAAGGGTAAAGCCGCTTCGATGCTCGTCCTGGGTTCATTGCTGCTGATTGCTTGCCACTTGACCTTCGCCTTTATCCTGCCCATGTTCAAGGGTAGCACCGCTGCTGGTTTCATCGTAGCCTATCTGACCATCCTCGTGCTGGGTTCGTCATTCTCACTGGTTCCCGCCGCCCTGTGGCCCAGTGTACCCAAGCTGGTGGATGCCAAGATTATCGGTAGCGCCTATGCGCTGATTTTCTGGATTCAGAACATCGGTCTGTGGCTCTTCCCGATGGCTATCGGCAAGCTTCTTGACAAGACTAACCCCGGTATTACCGATCCCACCCAGTACAACTACACCTGGCCGCTCGTGATGCTGGCTTGCTTGGGTATCGCAGCCCTGCTGTTCGGTCTCTACCTCAAGGTGGTTGACAAGAAGAAACACCTCGGCCTCGAGGAGCCCAACATCAAGCCTGAGGCTTAATCACACTGTTAGCTATTAGCTGAACATACAACCATTGGGGCACTTGTTGCCATGCGCCGCAAGTGCCCCACTTTTTTAGCTATAAGTCATCATACTTAAAACTAAAAACTTACAACTAAAACTGAAAAATCACATGAGAGAACAAGTAAGAGAAACGATTGCGACACGTGCGTGGGCACGATGGACCGTGCTGGCTATCGTGTCGTTTACCATGATGGCAGGATATGTGGTAGCCAAGGAAATGTCCCCCTTGCAGTTCATGCTCGAGAAGGCCGCCCAGGATGGCGGTATGGGTTGGACGAGTGGTGAATTCGGCATCTTTGCCGGGTCACGCGGTTTCTTTAACGTGTTCCTGCTGATGCTCTTTGTGGGCGGTATCATCCTCGACAAGATGGGTGTGCGCTTCACGGGCATTCTCTCGTGTGTGCTGATGCTGACTGGTGCGGCAGCCGTTTATGGCGTCATCACCTACACCTCGCCCGACCCCTTGTGGAGTGTACCCCTGCTGGGCACCATCAAGCGGCAGGTGGCATTGGCGGCGTTGGGATTTGCCTTCTTCGGCATCGGCTATGAAATGTGCGGCATCACGGTGTCTAAGGTCGTGGTGCGCTGGTTCTCGGGCAAGGAGATGGCCCTCGCGATGGGCCTGCAGGTAGCCATGGCACGACTGGGCACTGCATTGGCGCTCAACTTTAGCCTTCCCATTGCGCTGAACTGGGGACTGCCACGTCCTTTGCTCATCGGCCTGTTCTGTGTGGGCGTGGGTCTTATCGCCTATCTCTACTACTGCACGATGGATCGCCGCCTCGACAAGGAGCGGGGCAAACAAGACACCTCTCAAGGTGAAGACGAAAAGTTCCATTTCGCCGACATGAAGCTCACGGTGAAGAACCCCGGTTTCTGGCTCATCACCCTGCTCTGCCTGTTCTACTATTCCGCGCTCTACCCCTTCCTCGACTTTGCCACCAAACTGATGATTTCCAAATATGGCGTCGAGGCTGAGTTGGCTGGAGCCATCCCCTCTATCCTCCCCTACACCAGCATCGTGCTCACACCGTTGTTCGGAGCTTGGTTTGACAACAAGGGCCGTGGTGCCACCATGATGGTTATCGGCAGCGTGCTACTGACCATCACCCTGTTTGTGTTCGCCATGCCCCTCAACTCCAGTTGGCTGGCCGTGACACTGATGTGCGTGCTGGGCATCGCCTTCTCGCTGCTGCCAGCCGCCCTGTGGCCCGCCGTGCCCAAAATTGTGCCCATGAAGCAATTAGGCACCTCCTACTCTATCATCTATTACATCCAGAACATCGGCCTGATGCTCATTCCCGTGCTCATCGGCATGGTGCTGGAACGCAACACCATCGGCGACCAGGTGGACTACACCCACTCGCTCATCATTTTCGGCGTAATCGGCGTGGGCGCCATCATCACCTCATCATTGCTCTTGTGGATGGACCGCAAGCGCCACTACGGCCTCGAGAGCCCGAACATCGATGAGAGATAAAAGACATTAGAGCGAGTGCGGGCAACAGCAACAAGACTGCCGCCACTCCTTCTATGTCATCAAGATTATCAAAGCGATTAAGAAATAAGAAAGTTTAGATGGTAAATTAGAGTTGTCAAGTCGATTCCTTGACAACTCTAATTTTTAATAACTGCTATGAACTAAAACCTAAAGTCTATTATTTTGCGTTTTACCGAAAAAGCAGTACCTTTGTTGCTGTAATACGATGTGCTCTGGTGTCTCATGCCCTCTTGGCATGGGAATTAAAAGGGAATCAGGTGCAAATCCTGAACAGTACCCGCTGCTGTGAGTCCTCCATCCAAGTCCCAACACACGAGGGACACACGTCGGTTCACACATCAAGCCACTGGCCAACTCTACCTGACAACAGGCTACATCATGACCGGGAAGGCGTGAACACGACGGGGACGAGTCAGAAGACCTGCCCGAACACAAAGCCTTACTTTTCCACCCATCTGTGCCCCAGCACAATAGGGTGGCGAAAGGTCCACGAGGCATTTGGACCCGAGGCAAAGAAAATGATGTAGTCGCTCCCCTATCGACGTGCGTCTAGTTTTTTTCACACACGAGCCAATGGCGGCAACCATGTTTTGACCCGACAAAGCATGAAGCGATTGATGCTTTGCTATGAATGCCACAAGTGGCCTTTCATGAAATGATTAACAGTTGATTAAGAAACCCTTTTTGTATTAACTAATTAATAACATTTTATGAAAGCATTAAAGATCTACCTGTTCATGATGATCGCGCTGCTAGGTGGTGCGTTCATCGATGCGAGTGCGGCAGAGCCATCAAAGGGATGGAGCGATGCTGACGGTGTTTTCTACCTCAAGACCAATGATGGCCTTGAGCAATACACTGTCGATGGCACCATCACCTTCAAGGCTGTTGCCGACGGGAACACGATTCCCAGTTATCGCGATTGTGGTGTGGTTTTCTCTCCAGCCAATGAGGGAGAAATTATCCAAATCACGGTCAACAGTATCGACTTGAGCGGCGACAACTATCTGCTGCTCTATGACGGCGCCATCGAGAAAATCGGCTATGGCGTTGGTGGTAATCAAGGTCAAGCCAGCTACCTTCCCGATGGATTTGTGCGCTGGTACACCAGCGAAAGCGTTGGCGAGAGCTATACTTCGACCAGCGAGGATGGCAAACTGTCGTTTGGTTTCCACTCCAAGAGTCCTGCGGGCCAGACGGGATTTAATATCACCGTAACAAGCCTATCTCCCAAGGACATGGAGTACAAGGGCATCGAGGTGATTGACAATCTGTCAAGTACTTATCGCAATGCCAAGAATCAAGCCATCTATGGTGTGAACGTCATCACCGACGGTAGTAGCAATGCTCTCACGCTAGATGAGCTTTCCATCAATGCCAGCGTTCTCACGGGCAGCGACCAAGTGACTAACGTGCGGCTGTATCGTGGTGAGCAGTTTACCGACGATGCTCTGCTGGCAACAGCATCCAGCGTTGGTGCCAACCTAGCGGCCAGCAATGTCACACTCAAGAGCGGCAACAACAAGTTCATGGTCGTTGCCGACGTTCTGCCTAATGCCACAGGCGATATTCCATCATTGCAATTTGTAAGTGCAAGTGTGGCAGGTGTGGCGTGCACGCCTGAAACAACAACGGGCAATGCTATCACCATCGACAACACTATCCTGATGCCAAGCGAGGCTACCACATTCACCATCGGTGACGCGGCGAACTTCTATGACGATGGTGGTATCGATGGCAAGGTGGGACTTCATTTCACGGGCACTGTGACCTTTATTCCCGCTACCCCTTGCCATGCTATCAAGGTTGATTTCTCAAAGCTTGCCATCTTTAACACCTCGACGGTTGGCATGAACGACATCCTCAACTTCTACAACGGCCGCACGGCCGACGAGGCCAACCTCATCACGACCTTGCTCACCGAGGCTGAGACCGTGAAATCGACTGCCGAAGACGGTTCGATGACTATCACACTGACCAGCACCACTGGTGTCCCTGCCGATGGTTGGGAAGCTATGGTTTCGGAATTCCTGCCTGGCGACATGACCTTTGCGGGCCTCAACGTCACGTCAAGTTCATCGACAACGGTTGCTGCTGGCGATCAAGCCAATATGCTCATCGTTGACGTGATGACCGACAATCAGAGCAATCCTCTGTCGCTCACGGCATTGAATCTAACCTGCACCGACGCCAGGAACATCGACAAGGCCACTGCTTATTACCTGGGCAAAAAGAATGTCATGAGCACTACCAACCCCTTTGGCGAAACTACTGTCACCGATGGCAATATCACCATCAACGGCAATCAGGAACTCACCGAGGGACACAACTACCTAGCCATCGTTCTCGATGTCAAGAACACAGCCCTTAATGGTGAACAGATCGACTTGACTTTGGCCTCGGCAACTGTGGGTGAGAACATTCAAACTCCTGCTCAAGCAGTCACGGCACAATGTGCTGTGGCCAACGTCTGCCACGCTACACAGGGCAGCCACGGCCACACCATGTATGACGAGTGGACCTTTACCCACACCGAGTCTTCTATCACTCCTGGAAAGTATGAATATGAAGATGCCGAGTACATCGTCACATTCACTCCTGCTGAGGCAGGCAAAGTGGCACAGTTGGATTTCTCATCGTTTGACGTGACCTATTCCAACACCAGCTACGGCGTAAAGGCCGTGTTTGAAGTGTATAGCGGTACGAGCGTGAATGCCAACAATCTGTTGTGGGCACTGAGCGACGCCAGCCAGGCAATCACTGGCCCAGGCAGGACCTTGCGCTCTACAGCAGCCGACGGCTCAATGACCATTCGCTTCAACCCCAAGACTACCAGCAGTTACTATGCTGGCAGTGGCTGGATGGCAACCGTAATCCCCTTCCAGAACCATGCAATGGAAGTTGAAAGCGTAACCGTCAACCAGAGCAGCATCGATGTTGTGCCCGTTGGTGCTACCGATGCCCAGATTATCGACTTTGACATCGTCACTAACGGTTCTCTCACCGTCAAGACGGTGTCCGAGGTCAATCTTGACCTGAAAGACGGCCAGCAGAATGTGGCCAAAGTCAATGTTCTTTATAACAATACAAACGACCTGGCAACCGCTGTCGCCTTTGGCAGCATTGAGTATCCCCAAAATAGTGCAGTCACCGTAACTGGTGAACGTGTACTTGTCGAGGGTGACAACTACTTCTGGGTAACCCTTGACGTCAAGAGTGACGCCCAGAGCGAGCAGGCCATCGACGCACGCCTCGTGTCGATAAAGGATGCCGAGGGCAACGTCATCGAGGTGTCCAACGGCGACCCCGAGGGTGAGCGCATCATCAAGAGCATGCTCATCATGCAGAATGGTGTGAATGTTGTCACCGTGACACAACCGATAATGTTCTATGATGACGGCGGCCCCGATGAGAACTTTAGTAAGGGCTTTGATGGCACCATCACCTTTGTTCCCGGTGTTGAGAACTGCGGTATCGAAATCAACGCCATCAGTTTTGCAACAGGTTCCAGCAGCTACAACAAGTTCACTGTCTATCATGGCAGTGTGGTGAGCGACGAGTATAAGGATGGCGGCAACTACTATGCCACCTACGGTCCCACCTACCTGCTTTCAAAGGCCGATGACGGCTCATTAACCATCACCTTCACCACCAGCAGTTCATCTTATGCAAGTCAAACTGCCGGTTGGGAAATCGAGGTTTATCTGCATGAGTACAAGCCTCTCGCAGTTGATCAGGTAAGTTCCAACGCAGCCACAACCGAGGAAGTTGTGCGCGGTAGCGTTGATGCCAAGTTGGTCAAGGTGGAGGTCAAGGTGGACAACGACAAGGAGAGTGTCAACCTCAACGACTTTATCTTCTCGACCACCGGTACCACCAATTCGAGTGACGTCGTTGCCGCCAAGCTGTACTACACTGGAAAGGTGGACAACTTTGGCACCCAGAATCTCATTGCTACCGTCACCGACTATAGCGCCAGTGACATCACCTTCACGGCTACTGAGCCCATCACCATCACCGAGAATGGCACTTATTACCTGTGGATGGCTCTCGACCTGGCCGAGGATGCAGAAGCGGGCGATATCGTTGCCGCACAGTTGACAGGCATGAGCGGATTGACCGACACGACCGAGGTCAATGGCACCGTAGCCGAGCGTGTTATCAAGAGCGGCTTCCACGGCACCTACACCATCGGTGCAAGTGCTGACGCCGACTATACCACCTTCACCGCTGCAGTAGCGGCGATGAGCGGCGGTATTGATGGAGCTGTCCGCTTTGAGGTCGAGGATGGCCAATATGCCGAGAACATCGAACTGACCAACATTGCCGGCACTAGCGAGGCACACAACATCACTTTCACGAGCAAGAGCGGTAACTGCGATGCTGTGGTCATCAAGGGTAACACCAACACCGGTAACGGCGGTATGGTCCTGATTGACGGCACATCATTTGTTACCCTGGAGGGCATGAGCTTCATCCCCACCAGTCAGAGCTATGCCAACGTGATTCTCGTGCGCAACGAGAGTCGCCACTTCACCCTGCGCGACAGTTATGTTAAGGCCGAACCCGTCACCTCGGGCTATAGCGGCATGAACCTCGTGCGCACCACCAGTGGCAGCGGCGACGGCATGAACAATGACTATGCCACCATCGAGGGCAACACCCTGGAGGGCGGTTACATCTCCCTGTACCTGAGCGGTCCTAGCCCAGTGGCTTATCAAGACGCTATCGGCTATGTGGTGCGCAATAACTCCATCAGTGATCCCCGCGGCAAGTCTATCTACATGATGGACGTACAGGATGCAGTAATCGACGGTAACACCATCAGCCAGAGTTTCACGACCTACAACAATTACAATGGTATGGACCTGTACAGGTTGAGCGGTGCGTTTGTAGTATGTAATAATGTGGTCATCAATACCCATAGTGCTTACTCCAACGGTATCTACCTGCGTCAGGAATGCCAAGGTGAGAGTGAATCACGTCCCGCACTCATTTATAATAATAGTGTGGTCATCACCAACTCGCCCAACAACAACACGGCTGGTTTGCAGATCAACAGCGATGCCCGCAACATCCATGCCTACTATAACACCGTGCGTGTAGCAGGTTCTGGTGGCTATTGCTTCTACAATGGCAATAACAGCAACCGATACAGCAACATCAAGTTGCAGAACAACCTGTTCCAGAACTTCACTACCGATGGCTATGTCGCCCTGTTCTACGATGAGAACAAGGTTGTAGCCACTGACATGCGCAACAACGTGCTGTATGCTGCCAGCGGTAACATCGTCAAGGATTACGCCCTCACCATCGATGACCTCAATGCCCTCGTCGGCAACGAGACCAACACCGTAGAGCAGGCTACTTTCCTGAGCGACGTTGATAATCACCTCAAGTTGGCAGGAAACCTATTAACGGCCATGCCCATCGATTTCATCACAACCGATGCCGACGGCAATAGCCGCCATGCCGAGACACCCACAGTTGGTGCCTATGAGTATGCCGACATTGTGGTTGTCACTCCTGAGATTGCCGAAGGTTATCCTCAGGTAATCACCGTGGGAGAGACCAATGCTAACGTCAAGACCAAGTGGAACGTGAGCGGCAAGCTCTACAGTCTGGTTCAAACCAATGACGCTAATGACGTCACCATCGAGAACCTGCTGGCCACCACGCCTGTTGATTACACTGCTGATAGTGAGCAAACCACAGCGTTCAAGGATTTGACGCCCTCGACCGACTACAAGGCTTACTTCCTGCTCGTGAGCGCCCTTGATGGCAGCCAGAGCGAAATCGTAGTGAGTGATATGTTCACTACCCTGCGCCACATCGATGACCTCATGGTTGACTTTGGCACGACAGGCTATGTGACCATTGAAGCTGGTGAAGAGGCTACCCTCGCACCCGTTATCACTGGCGGTGATGAGCCTTACACCTATGAGTGGCGCGACCAAATGAATAATGTGGTGGGCACTGAGGCCACCCTTACTGCCGCTCCCGATTACACTTGGGGCTACAAACTCACCGTAACTTCGGCCGACGGTCAGACCATCCAGGCCAAGACCGCTATCCGCGTACAGGGTGACGCCGTAACTGCGACTTTCGACGACAATTATTTGCCCGCGAATAGTTTCTTCATTGGCGACCAGGAGAATGATGTATTCTACAGCGGTTCTTTTGCCTTCAATGTATCTAATATGGACGGCTGGTGGTATGGCTACGGCATGAGCAACCAGATGGACACCACCTTTACCAGCTTGAACGATCAATACCACTCAGCCGTTGGGGGCGGCGTTGGCGGTTCACAGTTCTGTGTCGCTTTCCCCAGTGGAACGACGGTTGACGTGACCAATGACGTTGATGGTGACTTGATCAATGGTGTCATGATCACTAACTCGGCCTATGCTTACTCCAGCATGAAAAACGGTGATAGCTTTGCCAGAAAGTTCACTACCGGCGACTGGTTCTTGCTGACTATCATCGGCACGCACAGCGACGGTACATCCAGTACAGTAGAAGCCTACCTTGCCGACCTGCGTGATGCCGACACAACCAAGCACTACATTCTGGATAGTTGGAAGTGGGTTGATCTTTCATCGCTTGGCGAGGTCAAGAGTCTGCGCTTTGACCTGAGTAGTAGTGACGTGGGTCAATGGGGCATGAATACACCCGCCTATGTCTGCATCGACAATTTGGGAGCCGGCAAGCCCACAGGCGACATCAACTGCGACGGTGTCACCAGCATTGTTGACGTAACTACACTCATTGACTATCTATTAGGCTCTGAGGTAAATCCGTTCGACCAGGAGGCTGCCGATGTCAATCACAATGGTACAATCTCCATCTCGGATGTTACCGCACTGATTGACATTCTCTTGGGCTTGAATTAATCTCTCGGGCGTTAGAAGAGATATCTAACGCTTTAAGAGAACGCATTAATTAAATAGACGAGGTGGCTCAATAAGAGAGTCACCTCGTCTATTTAATTATATCATTCCCAGACCCTTAACCCCTAAGGCCTAACGCCTTACAATCACGCTACCGCTGGCTTGGTGGGTGGCGAGGACGAGGAGTTCGGCAATCTGGACGTGGGCAGGTGCGTTCACGGCGAAAGCGACGCACTCGGCGATGTCTTCGGCCGTCAGCGGTTGGATGCCTTTATAGACGTTGTCGGCTTTTTCCTTATCACCGTGGAAGCGGATGACCGAGAAGTTGGTCTCGACCAGGCCGGGCTTGATGTTGGTCACACGCACCTTGGTGTGGGCAACGTCAATACGCAGGCCGTCACTCAAGGCTTTCACAGCCGACTTGGTGGCACAATACACATTGCCATTGGCGTAAGCGGCATCACCTGCCACACTGCCGATGTTGACCACATGGCCATGGTTACGCTCTACCATTCCCGGCACGATGAGGCGTGTCATCGTCAGCAAGCCCTTGATGTTGGTGTCGATCATCGTATCCCAGTCCTCGTAGTTTCCCTCGTACTCGGGCTCAAGGCCCAGGGCTCCACCGGCATTATTCACCAACACGTCGATTTCCTGCCACTCGGCGGGCAAACTCTTGATCGCGGTGGTGGCCGCCTCGCGGTCCCTCACGTCGAACTCGAGCGTTATCACCCCGACGCCCAGAGCGGACAGCTCCTGAGCAAGAGCATCCAGGCGGTCGGCCTTACGGCCCGTAATAATCATGTTGTAGCCATTCACAGCCAATTTGCGCGCGCAGGCTTCTCCGATGCCGCTTGTCGCGCCAGTCACTAAAGCAATTCTCTTCATTGTCATTAAGGATTAATCAGATTTCTTATTGGTGCAAAGGTACAACATTCTTCACACACTGGCAACCCCTCAAGGGTTGTGGACGGGTATCGGTTGGGGTATCGTATCCAAGACGAAGTCAGGGAAGATGATTCTTTTGTCGAGGCGGGGCTGCAGTGGTGACCCGTCAGCATCATTAGCGGACATCACAGTCATCGTTTTGACCGACGGCTGAACGTGTTGATAGCGGGGCATGCAACGGCCGATGGGAGCCCCGATATAGGAGGGATCACAGATGAGGTAGTAGTCATCTCCGTAGTAATAGCCGTTGCCCCTAGTGAAGCAATCGGTAAAACGCACCGCAGTGCAGTCGTGCCCGGGATAGTGGACAAACTGCACATCCAAATCCAACAACGTCCTGACGAGGAAAGCATACAGAACCGAGCGGTCCTCGCAGTCATTCTTGTCATAATAGAAATTTTCCTCGATGAAGTTGACTTTTTCCTGACCATACTGGGCATCATCCTCCTCATAGCCAAACACGTACTGCACAAAGTGCAGCAAGGCATCGGCCGCGTCACACTGGCTCATGCCCTCGAGTTGAGGTACCAGTTGTTCCAGGATGGCCTCGTGGAATTGCGGCAACACGACCGAAGCGGCATAGCAGCGCAGGTCCATGAGTGGATAGTTATGCAACATCTTCATCACACTGGGGTTGACAGAGCATGCGACGTGAATCTGACCGTCGTCAAAGTCGCACATACGATCCTCGCCAGTGGAGACATTCAGTCCCCTATCCTTGAACAGCAGACTGAACGACTGCCCCTTGCCCAAGTCCTTCTTGGACGGATCACATGGATAAACGACAGAAATCTCGTTCATGTCGGCCTCTATATCATCATAGAACAGATAATAGTCTTTTCCGCCGATAGTGATAAAACCGAGTTCATACACTTCCTCCTCAAAGGGGACCAAGAGTATCAATTGCCGCTCGGTACGAGCCAGGCGAATGTCATATCCCAAGCCCATCAGTAGGTAATGTTCCAGCAGCACACGGTCCATGGGTGATTCCGTCTTCAATAACGCATCGGCATAATTCCTAACCAACTGGAAGACAAACCAATCGTTAAGCCCCAATTCAGTCGAGAGCATCGAGAGCGAAGCCAGCACGTTACCGGCACCACGCGTCCGATAGTCATTCCACGCCTTGATTACATCATGGTCTCGCACCGAATTTACCTTGACAGGATCCAGCCTTGCTGCACGGAGCGTGAGACCGTAAAAATTGAAATCCAATTCTGTTTCTTCAGGAATTATTCCGGCTGAAATCGATGGCAGGGAAGGCAACTTGTCTCCAGCAGCAACATGCATCGCCAGCATCAAGGTGATGCAGGCCAGCAAAATCATCCGATATGTGTGTTTTAACTTCATAATATGACACTTACAATTAATGCCGCAAATATAATGAAGAAAACGAATAAAAACAAACGTTTTTCCGATATTTTTTAAGAAAAACAGCCTCAAATTATTCTTTTGCGAATTAATCCAGCAAATGCAAAAGATAGGCTCTTGCCTTGACTATGCTCAAATAAATTTGGCATTGTGCTCGGCTTGCACTATCTTTGCACCCAAATTCAATAAGGGAATATGCAAAACATCCGCAACGTGGCCATTATCGCACACGTCGATCATGGCAAGACAACTTTAGTAGATAAGATGTTAGCGGCAGGTAACCTGTTCCGCGACAACCAAAACATGGGCACCCAGATCCTTGACAGCAATGACCTGGAGCGCGAACGCGGCATCACCATCCTGTCCAAGAACGTGTCCATCTCCTACAAAGACTACAAGATCAACATCATCGACACTCCGGGGCATAGCGACTTCGGTGGTGAGGTGGAGCGTGTACTCAATATGGCCGACGGCTGCTTGCTGCTGGTCGATGCCTTTGAGGGCCCGATGCCCCAGACACGCTTTGTGTTGCAGAAAGCCCTTCAATTGGGATTGAAGCCCATCGTTGTCATCAACAAGGTGGACAAGCCCAACTGCCGCCCCGACGAGGTGCAGGAGATGGTCTTTGACCTAATGTGCAACCTTGACGCCAACGAGGACCAGCTGGACTTCCCCACCATCTTCGGCTCGGCCAAGGAAGGCTGGATGAGCGAAGACTGGCAGGAACCCACCGACAATATCAATGCCGTGCTTGATGCCATCATCAAGTACATCCCCGAACCCGAGATGATCGAGGGCGACGCCCAGATGCTGATCACGTCACTCGACTACAGCAGCTACGTGGGACGTATCGCCGTGGGACGCGTGCATCGTGGCACTCTCAAGGACGGCATGGAAGTCGCCCTGTGCAAACGAGACGGTGAGGTCGTGAAGCAGAAAATCAAGGAGCTACGCACCTTCGAGGGCATGGGACAGAAACATGTCGAGAGCGTGAGCAGCGGTGACATCTGTGCCATCATCGGTCTTGAAGGCTTTGAGATTGGCGATACCGTCACCCTGCCTGCTAACCCCGAGGCCCTGCCCCGCATCGCGATTGACGAGCCCACGATGTCGATGCGTTTCTGCATCAACGACTCACCCTTCTTCGGCAAGGATGGCAAGTATGTGACCTCGCGCCACATCTGGGACCGCCTGCAGCGCGAGTTGGACAAGAATCTGGCCCTGCGTGTCGAGCGCACCGAGAACGAGGACGCGTGGAACGTCTTCGGCCGTGGTGTGCTACACCTTTCAGTGCTCATCGAAGAAATGCGCCGCGAGGGCTACGAGCTCCAGGTTGGCCAGCCTCAGGTCATTATCAAGCACATCGACGGCGTGAAGTGCGAACCGATTGAGGAACTGAGCATCAACGTCCCCGAGGAATACTCCAGCAAGATGATTGACATGGTGACACGCCGCAAGGGCGAAATGACCATGATGGAGACCCAGAACGACCGTATCCACCTCGAGTTCAAGATACCGTCACGCGGCATCATCGGTCTGAGAACAAATGTCCTCACGGCTAGTGCCGGCGAGGCCATCATGTCGCACCGTTTCCTGGATTACGAGCCCTGGAAAGGCGAGATTTCCCGCCGCACTAACGGTTCACTCGTTGCTATGGAAGGCGGCACGGCTTACGCCTACGCGATCGACAAACTGCAAGACCGCGGCCGCTTCTTCATCTTCCCGCAGGAGGATGTCTATGGCGGACAGGTCGTTGGTGAGCACACCAAGGAAAAAGACCTTGTCATCAACGTCACCAAGTCCAAGAAACTCACCAACATGCGTGCCAGCGGTGCTGATGATAAGGTGAAGATCGTTCCTCCCATCGTGTTCAGCTTGGAGGAGGCTCTGGAGTACATCAAGGCCGATGAATATGTGGAGATTACACCCAACCACATCCGCATGCGTAAAATCATCCTTGACGAACTCGAGCGCAAGCGCATCGCCAAGCAGAACGGCCAGGACGAAGACTAACGCGTAAATCCGTATTCGGGAAAATATTTATTGAAAAAAACGGTGCAAATACATCGCCAATTCAAAAAATGGTTGTATCTTTGCACCGCTTTTACGAAATAATTTTTAAATACTTATTGTAATGTACTTAGATTCAGAGAAAAAGAAAGAGATCTTTGGCACTTACGGCAAAAGCAATACTGACACTGGTTCTCCCGAGGCCCAGATAGCATTATGGATCATACGACTCAGCGTGCACTTAAGATGTTGGTAGGTAAGCGTCGCAAATTGCTCGATTACCTGATGCGCGTGGACATCAACCGTTACCGTGCCCTCATCGCAAAGAAGGAACTCGGTATCCGCAAGTAATCCGACATTCTGCACTGAAAGAAACTTTGAACAAAAACACCGCCGCAAATCATGTTGCGACGGTGTTTTGTTTTAGTTATGTTGAAGATTTACAGCGTTGCGGGGTCGCCGAAGAGAGCCACCAGGGCTTCAAAGCGCTCGAGCGTATCACCGCCGAATTTCGCAAGTGACTTGCGGGCACGATCCAGGGTCTTGCGCGGCTCGTCAAGACGGCTCTTGGAGAAGAATTTGTCAGCGTAGCAGACAAGCTTCTCCTCGAGGCTCTCAGGCAAGAGGTCACGCGGGGGGTCGATGGGTAGATGCTGAGAGATAATCTCGGCTGCTGTAATGCCAGAGCCCGTGTGGCGCTCACAGACGCGTCCATGACGATAGAGGCCCATCCCGTCAAGCATCTTGCGTCCCAAGATGCCGTGCAGGATGTAAGGCTCGGTACCATAGCAGTGGATGCCAGGGGCATTGGTGCGGCACATGCCTATATCGTGCAGCATTGCGGCTTCCTCGACAAATTCAATATCAAGGGGCTCATGGCGGTCAATGAGCCGCTGCCCCAGAGCGATAGCCAAGTCGGCCACTTGCCTGCTATGAAGAACCAACACCCGGTAATCATCATTACCGGGTGTGTAGTATCGCTGGATGATTGATAAACAATCAAGCATTATTTAACGGGAATTAGTCCACAAAGACTACCCAGCCGTGCTCGTCGGGATAGTCACCCATCTGGATGGCACGCAGGCGGTTGTACAAGGCAGTCACCTTGGGACCTACTTCACCATTCTTGGAGATGACATAGTGCACGTCCTTGTCCATGTCAACCACCTCGCTGATGGGAGCGGTAACGGCTGCGGTGCCGCATTCTGCTGCCTCATCGGCCTCGGCAAGTTCCTCGAGAGGAACGGGACGGGCCTCAACCTCCATACCCAGGTCACGGGCAATCTGCTGGAGACTCATATTGGTAATCGAGGGCAAGATAGAACCTGACTTGGGAGTGATATAGGTGTTACCCTTTACGATAAAGAAGTTAGCGGGACCGCACTCATCGAGATACTTCTTCTCCTTGGGATCAAGGAAGAGGGCTGCGCTGTAACCAGCAGCCTTAGCACGGGCGGTAGCACCCATACCTGCAGCGTAGTTACCACCGACTTTCCAACGGCCGGTACCGCAGGGAGCGGCACGGTCATACTCGCGGAAAACAGCCACCTTAGTGCAGTGGAAGCCTTCCTTAAAGTACGGGCCTACAGGAGTAACGAAAATAATTACCATATATTCATCGGCGGGGTTCACACCAACGCGGGGTGAAATACCGATCTCTACGGGACGCAGATACAGTGAACTGCCACTGCCATAGGGCGGGATGAAGCGCTCATTGAGCTTTACGACTTTCTTGCACATCTCCAAGAAGATATCCTCGGGCAGCGGCTCCATGAGGATACCGCGTGCGCTATTCTGGAGGCGCTTAGCATTCTCGTCGGGACGGAACAAGCGGATTTTGCCGTCCTTGCCGCGGAAAGCCTTAAGACCTTCAAAGATTTCCTGGCCATAGTGCAGACAGCTTGCAGCCATGTGCAGATTGACAGTCTCGTCTTGGGTGACTTCGATTTCACCCCACTTACCGTCCTTGAACGTGCAACGCACGTTGTAATCGGTCTTCATGTAACCAAAAGGCAGATGTGCCCAGTCAATGTTCTCTAAATTAGTCATACTTTCTGTTTAGTTAAGGTTATTAAATGGTTTTAGTCATTGCCTTTGTTGATAACGATGTGACATCAATTATATTGCCACCTTCTGTGTCATATTGCCTATCCTCACCAGATAGATGCCTCGGGATCCAAGCCGCAGTTCTGAAGTGCCAGGTTGCAGAGTAGCCTGTGAAACCACCTGTCCCAGGATGGTATAGACTCGCACCGAGATGCGCTTGGGTGTAACGATGGTAATGGTACCATTGCGACCGTAAATCTCGATGCCGTCACTCGCCTTAGGGTCATTCCAACTCTTTCCCTGGACTTCACGATTGGTCTCACGCCACTGCACTTCGGCCAGAGCTACACTTTGCAGCCCCAAGCTAAGCACAAGAATCAATATGGCAATCAGACGTCTCATCATTTTTAATCAATCAACAAAGTTAGTACTATTTTTCGGAGCCTCCAAACCTTTAAAGAATTTTTTCTTTTTTTCAACAAAAAAACGAGCCACCCACCATTTCACCACAGGCACCCTTCCCCTCCCCATCATCGAGGTAATGCTCTCCATGTCATGAGAGCGAGCCTTGTTGCTGCGTTGCCAGCCTTGTCAGCGTAATGCGAGCCACCGGCTCGTATATAAAAAACGAGGGAGCCGCTGTCTTAACAGTGACTCCCTCTTAGGGGGCGGTTACCTACTCTCCCACTTTCGCA
>CACYQB010000011.1 GCA_902776435.1 uncultured Bacteroidales bacterium
CACCTTGAATCAAGCCTTGAATGTCAGTGGTGGTACCATCACTTTCTTAAGCGAGGGCAACTATCCGTGGATAACCATGCAAGGCTCAGGAAGGGTGTACGCCCAATCGGGCAATGCCGGCGTTTCTTCCAGCACCTCGGAAATGACCGCCACCATCAGCATCGCTCAAACGTCAACTTTATCATTCGACTTTAAGGCTTGGGGCGAGGGGTCAAGCTATGACGTATGCCGATTTTTGATCGACGGTGTGGAGCAGTTCAAATATGGCGCCCGTGATAATGACTGGGAAACCTATAGCGTAGACCTTGCTGCGGGTAACCATACGCTCACGTGGAGCTACAGCAAGGACGGCAACGTCAATCCCACGGGCGATTACTTCGCTGTGGATAATGTCGCTTTCACCGCGAAACCCGAGGCCTATGCCTGCTACACGTCGTCGAACACGACGCTGACGTTCTACTTCGACACCCAGCGCAGCAGCCGCTCGGGCACGACCTATGACCTGAACTCGGGCTCCACCTATCCCTTATGGTCGTATGATGAGTCCGTTGTCAGCGCCACCAAGGTGGTCTTTAACTCTTCGTTCGCCAATGCCCGCCCGACAACCACCTACGGATGGTTTTATGGTATGTCAAAGCTTGAATATTTCACGGGCATGGAATACTTGAATACTAGTGAGGTGACCAATATGGGCAATATGTTCAATAGATGCTCTGCCCTGACGAGCATTGACGTGAGCCACTTCAACACGGCCAATGTGACCAATATGTCTAGCATGTTCGCTGATTGTTCAGGCTTATGGAGCTTAAACCTGAGAAGTTTCAACACGGCCAATGTGACTAATATGTCTGGCATGTTCTCTGATTGTTCAGGCTTGCAGAACATAGAGCTGAGCAGTTTCAACACGGCCAATGTGACCGATATGAGTAACATGTTCGCTTATTGTTCAGGCTTTGACTGGTTTAAAACACTTGACTTGAGCAGTTTTAACACATCGAGAGTAAACAGCATGCGTGGTATGTTTCATTCCTGCTGCAACTTGGTCACCATCCTCGCGGGTCGCTATTGGAGCACTGAGTCTGTCACTGATTCCTACAATATGTTCTACAGCTGTATCAGCCTGGTGGGCGGCCAGGGCACGACCTACAGTTCACTCAACCCGAAGGACAAGACCTATGCCCACCGCGACGGAGGCCCCAGCAATCCAGGCTACTTCACCGCACCGACCGAGGCCTATGCAGTGTACACACCATCGAACACGACGCTCACGTTCTACTACGACAACAAGCTCGACACTCGACCTGGAACGCGTTACTACCTCAACGAGGGCTCTAACAATACAGATTGGCACAATGACGGCACCAATGCGAGTGTGACCCAGGTGGTTTTTGACCCCTCGTTCGCTGATGCCCGCCCGACAACTACCTGCGATTGGTTCTATGAAATGAGGAAACTTCAGTCCATCACGGGCATGAAGGAATACCTGAACACCAGTCAGGTAACCGATATGAGTTATATGTTTACTTACTGCCAAGCCTTGACAAGTCTTGACTTGATCAATTTCAACACGTCTAAGGTGACCAAAATGAGTTACATGTTCGGTATCTGCACAAATCTGCAGACCATCTATGTGGGCAGTGGCTGGAGCACAGATGCTGTAACGAGCTCCTACATGATGTTCACTACCTGCACCAGCCTAGTGGGCGGCATGGGCACGACCTACAATGCCAGCCATTTGGACAAGGCTTATGCCCACATCGACGGCGGCACGAGCAACCCGGGTTATTTCACCGCCGGAAACGAGGCCTATGCATGTTACACACCGTCAAACACGACGTTGACGTTCTACTTCGACACCCAGCGCAGTAGTCGCCCAGGTACGACCTATGACTTGAACAGGGGCCACAGCGATAACGGTTGGGAAATCGACGGCACCAATAAGTATGTGACCAAGGTGGTCTTTAACCCATCGTTCGCTGATGCCCGCCCAACGACCACCTACTCATGGTTCTATAATATGCAAAATCTTCAGACCATCACGGGCATGAGCTACCTGAACACCAGCGAGGTAACCAATATGGCTTACATGTTCTGTGGCTGTGAAAAAATGACGAGCCTTGACGTGAGCAGTTTCAACACGGCTAACGTGACAGACATGAACTCGATGTTCAGAGACTGTTGCGTTCTGTCAAGCCTTGACGTGAGCAATTTCAACACGGCCAATGTGACCAACATAGCTTACTTGTTTGCTTTCTGCGAAGAATTGACAAGCCTCGACTTGAGCAGTTTCAACACGTCTAAGGTGACCAACATGTCTGGTTTGTTCGTCAAATGCTCTTCTTTGACAAGTCTGAACTTGAGCAGTTTCAACACGTCTAAGGTGACCAATATGTCCGAATTGTTCAGAGGCTGCAACGGCCTGACGAGCCTTGACGTGAGCAATTTCAACACGTCCAATGTGACCAACATGAGTTCCATGTTCTATGACTGCACTGATCTACAAACTGTTTATGTAGGCAATGACTGGAGCACCGCTGCTGTGACTCAATCCACAGAGATGTTCTTTAACTGCACCAGCCTGGTGGGCGGCAAGGGCACGACCTATCATGAAAACCATGTGGATGCTGCCTATGCCCACATAGACGGCGGCCCCAGCAACCCGGGCTACTTCACCGCGAAGCAAGACTTCCAGCGTGGTGACGTCAACGGCGACGGCAACGTGACCATCAGCGATGTGACAGCTCTGATCGACCTGCTGTTGGGAGGCGGCACAATAAATAATCCCGCTGCCGACTGCAACGGTGACTCCAACGTAACCATCAGCGACGTCACCGCCCTCATCGACTTCCTCCTCGGCGGCACCTGGTGATGTGAGCAAGCTCTCGCTTCGCTCGCTGATTAGAGATTAGAGGGGTGTCCGCATTCCTGACGGGGAGTGCGGACGCCTTCGTGTACACGTGCCAACATCGTGAATAGGTCCTCGCAAGGCTCAGAAAAATCGTAACAAAGCGTTCACAAATTCAAACAAATCATAGTATTAAATTTGTCTTGATTTGTTATAGATTTGTTTTGATTTTTGGCCACTTGCGGCCACCCTTCGGAGTGGCATCTGAGAAAAACAGCTATAAGCACAATAAGCACAATCAATTGATTAACAATTAATTAAATTGTCTTTCTTGTAGTTCAAATTGTTATGGTTTTGTGTGGTTGCCATCAGCTTGTTCCGATTGATCAGTTGTTCATCTATCTGAGTGGTGATGCCAACTAAAAAAATTAAGTACTAATGGGCGGAAACTAAAAAATATTACTATATTTGCAACAAATATTAACTTTTAATACAACATGGTTATGAAACACAAGACATTACTCATTCGGTTGGTCGTCCTGGTGACGGCCATGATGTGCGCCCTCGGCGCTAGAGCTGCCGAGGCCTATGCCTGCTACACGCCGTCGAACACGACGTTGACGTTCTACTACGACAACCTGCGCAGCAGTCGCTCGGGCACGACCTACGACCTGAACACGGAGCTCATGTTTCCTGATTGGAACAGTGACAGCACCAATGCCAAAGTGACCCAGGTGGTATTCCACCAGTCGTTCGCCAACACTTGCCCAACGAGCACCTACGCTTGGTTTGAAGGCATGTCAAGACTTCAATCCATTGTAAACATCAACTACCTGAACACCAGCGAGGTCACTTTTATGAGCTACATGTTCCAGGGTTGCACTGGTTTGACGAGTCTTGACTTGACTCATTTCAATACTGCCAAGGTGAAAAGCATGAGTTACATGTTCAATAATTGTTCTGGCCTGATGAGCATTGATGTGAGAAGTTTCAATACGTCCAAGGTAGGAAACATGTACAGCATGTTCGCTGACTGCACTGGTTTGACAAGTCTTGACTTGGGCAATTTCGACACGTCCCAGCTGAGATTATCGTCACTAATGTTCTATAATTGTTCTAACCTGCAAACCATCTATGCCAGCGACGATTTCAACATGGTCGGCGTTACCTCAGATAATATGTTCTCAGGTTGCATTAGCCTTGTGGGAGGACAGGGTACGGTCTATAATGCCTACCACACGAATGGTAACTATGCCCACATCGACGGTGGCCCGAGCAACCCCGGCTACTTTACCAGATCCACTATTGAGCGCGAAGCCTATGCCTGCTACACTGAGTCGAACACGACGCTGACGTTCTACTACGACTACCAGCGTAGCAGCCGCTCGGGCACGACCTACGACCTGAATACGGGAGAAAATAGTGCTGCTTGGCAACCCATCGCACATTATGTGAACCATGTAGTGTTCGACCCTTCATTTGCCGCTGCCCGTCCCAGATCGACCCATCAGTGGTTTTTGTTCATGGATAACCTTCAGTCCATCACGGGCATGAAGGAATACCTGAACACATCAGAGGTGACAACCATGAGGAACATGTTTTGGGGTTGCAGTGCCTTGACGAGCCTCGACGTGAGCGGCTTTAATACGTCCAAAGTGACAGACATGTCAAGCCTGTTCAATGGTTGTAGCAGTTTGACAAGCCTTGACGTGAGCGGCTTGAACACTGCTAATGTGACAGACATGGAAGGCTTGTTCGCTGACTGCAGCGGTCTGACGAGCCTTGACTTGAGCGAGTGGGATACGTATAAGGTATCAAAGATGGGGCTCATGTTCTATCGCTGCAGCAACCTGACAACCATCTTTGTGGGTGACAATTGGACCATACATTTGATTTCTTGGAATACGAGTATAAACATGTTCTATGAGTGCACGAACTTGGTGGGCAGCCAGGGAACGACCTACGACGCCGACCACGTGAGCATGACCTATGCCCACATCGATGGTGGCCCGAGCAACCCGGGCTACCTGACCGATAAGAATGCGCCTGTTGCTTACGTCTGCTACACGCCCTCGAACACGACCATGACGTTCTATTACGACAACCAGCGCTGGAACCGTCCGGGCACGGTATACGGCCTGACCCTTCCGGATGACTCACTCTGGCCCGGTTGGTACTTTGACTACGACACCCAGGCTGCGGTCACCAGAGTGGTGTTTGACCAGACATTCAGCAATGTCCGTCCTCAAACGACCTATGCCTGGTTTAGCGGGATGTCGAATCTCACTACCATCACCGGCATGAAGGAATACCTGAACACGTCTGAGGTGACGAACATGAATATTATGTTCTCGGGGTGCTCTAGCCTGACGAGCCTCGACGTGAGCGGCTTCAACACATCCAATGTGGAATATATGGTCAGCATGTTCGCTTTCTGCAGCAGCCTGACGAACCTCGACTTGAGCAGTTTCAACACGTCTAATGTGAGTTTCATGAGTTATATGTTCAGTTATTGCCGGAAATTACAGACCGTCAACCTGAGCAGTTTCAACACGTCCAACGTGGTGGAGATGAGTGGCATGTTCACTGAATGCAACAAGTTGGCGAGCGTTGATCTGAGCAGTTTCAACACGTCCAATGTGACCAGCATGAATACCCTTTTCCTTTTTTGCTATGATTTGAAGAGCATTGACCTGAGCAGTTTCAACACTTCTAAGGTGACCGATATGGTAGATATGTTCGGAGCCTGCTCTGGCTTGACGACCATCTATGTGGGTGACGAATGGAGTACGTCTGCCATCACGCCATCTACCAGTATGTTCTACGGTTGCACCAGCCTAGTGGGCGGCCAGGGAACGACCTGGAACGCCAACCATATCGATGCTGCCTACGCCCACATCGACGGCGGCCCCAGCAATCCCGGTTACTTCACCGCGAAGCAAGACTTCCAGCATGGTGACGTCAACGGCGACAGCAACGTGACCATCAGCGATGTGACGGCCCTGATCGACCTGTTGTTGGGTGGTGGCACCATCACCAACCCCGCTGCCGATTGCAACGGTGACTCCAACGTAACCATCAGCGACGTCACCGCCCTCATCGACTTCCTCCTCGGCGGCACCTGGTAATTAAACTATCAAGCAAATTCAAGATAAATCCCTCATGGTCTCAATGAGCATGAGGGATTTGTCTTGAATTATTTTGACTCTATTTCTGATCAGTTACCGCTCAACAATCTATCAATAAGAGCCGTCAAGTCATCGATATTCACGCGGCCATCACCATCAACATCCGCATTACCTGAAGCTACACTACCATTGAGCAATATATCAATAAAAACCGTCACGTCGCTGATGGTCACGTTGCCGTCACCGTCCACATCACCAGCGTCTGATACCAGTTCAATTGGCAAAGGTAGAGAACACGCATCTTCCGAAATTCCATATAACGTATGCCAATTCGTATCATCTGTTGAAAACTTAAGCCATATTCGATCAGATTTTTTGAAATTATCCGAAAGATGAATGCTAGCAGAGAGCGAAATAAAGGGTTCATACTCTATCCATGCTGTATGTGTTTCAGGATCCCAACATGACCTTTGATACCAATAGACAAAACCTGGATCGATTTCTATTGCCTTTCGACATAATTCTTGTTTAACTGTTCCTGACGAATTACAAATATAAAGAGCCACATTGCCAGAGAATGTTACATTGGACAGGTTTTTAACATAGTACGCTCTAAAATCTATATCTACAACGTCATCATTACAATTGATTTTCTGTATTTTTAAGCCAAAATCTTCCCCTTCAGAATTCACAAACATCAGATCGTACTTGTGCTCCTCAGGAGGAGTAGATTCTGGTTGAATACCAATAATAGCAGATTGTTCAATAGAATAGCCGCAAATGTCATCTATAGAGTAAAAGCCATTACAGCTGCCACTCCATCCAAAATTAAAACGGAACATTCCAGTATTGTCATAACCATCACATATGTACGCATGTCCCTCATTCGCATCATTTTTTCCATTACAGATAATGACTCTATCCTCATCTATTTCTTTCATCAGCAGAGCAGTCCATTCTTCATCATTATAATCCGACCTATCTATGTAATTCATATATTTGTTATACTTAAAATTGCAAAGCAATGCATAAAAAGCCTTATATATGGATGCACCGCTTCCATTAGGCGAATAATTCATATTCACCGCAACCCCTGCATGATGAAGTATCTTCGCAACATCATTTTGAGCAGAGACGGTCCACCCTGTATCATATTCATTTCCCATTGGCAAATTCCAATTATATGTAGTGTTAAAATTCGCACTTTGATAAATATTATAGGTCCGAGTATAATAGGAATTGCTTCCATATCCTAATTCTGGCCATGAATAGTATCTCATAGCTATAGACATTGCTGCTGCAACACATCCGGCATGACAACGTTCTCCATTATATGATGGACACTGATTCCACCAAAAATCATAACTTTGATTCCATTTTGCCGTTTCTATCACTTTACCTCCACTTGCAATAAATCTAGTAAAGGTAGGCTTAGCAGTTGCTTTTTTATCCTTTATCAACTTGATTTGCTTCTTGTAATTATCTAAAAGACAAATCGTTCCGGGAGCAAGATTGTTCTCATCAAATGTATCTTCAAAAGAATAAGCAAGAATTTCCCTTGTGCTGCTTTCGCCTGACACAATTACAAATGCAGGCGTATTAACACATTTATAGATATAGAAACACTCATCATCAGTTTTCATCCCTTTAAGAACTACCTGTTGGAATTCAGGCAACGGCACATTGCTTCTGTCTTTGTTACTGATACTTCTATGAGTTGTAAAGAAGCGGTATGCTTTTTTCACAGCCTCATCACGGGATACGTTTTCAGCAGAAACCACTTGAAAACACATTGTTGTAAAACAACTAATTAACAGGCATAAAAAAATTGTCTTGTTAAGTCTCATATTTCCTTGAATTCCGCAGCACTTTTTTGAATTAATCTTATAACACCCTGTACAACTTTTTGTTGCTCAGGATGTTGCCATGTCAGATTTTTCACTTATCTCAGTGCTGCAGTTCAAAACAAGCAAAATCTTCAATGACATGGCAAATGTAAGCATAAAATCTGAGAGAATCACCCCATTTGGAGGCATTTTTCACGTGATGAAGCTATTGATCCGCCACATAGGCCCTGTTATCGATGAGGTGCCGGGTCTTAGCTGCACCACCTTCGGCTACCAGTACAGCGAGATAGTCCGCTCTCTGATGAGAGTGTACTTCTGTGGCGGCGACTGCGTCGAGGATGTGTCGAGCCATCACATGCCCCAACACGAACTTGACAGGATAAAGGCAGACGGTAATGGGATGGGCTGTACCTATTGTTGTTTCAAGAGTCCAAGCGGTGATGGATTGAAGGTAATCATCCATACAGACAACTACGATATCGACAAGTATTCCAATTGCTATCGACAGGTTGAGCAGATATTCATTGATTATTTTGGGATTAAACCAGACAAAAAATGTGAGGATCTTAGTCGTGCGTGTTATATCAGCTATGACCCTGAACTCTATCATAACGAAAGGACATTCCCCTGGCATTTTGAGTATAAGCCGGAATTCGATAAACGAGTCAATTCTCCACATCTACGCTCCTAAACTCCAAATGAAAAACTCCTGCTGAAATGTTTATAGCTCAGATGAATAAACAAAGATCTCCCCTCACCGATTACCAGATTATAAAGATATTGGACACCAGGTGGAGTAAGTTTCAAGACAACTATAAAGACGGAAACAGGACTCATAGCGTTTTTGTCCAAGCTAGTAAGTTATGCTTGGCGGAAAGGGTACGGCTTTTGATGCCGATCATGTGGATGCTGCCTACGCCCACATCGACGGTGGCCCGAGCAACCCCGGCTACTTCAGCGAGAAGGGCGGTGCCTTCCTGCGTGGTGACGGCAACGGTGACTCCAACGTAACCATCAGCGACGTCACCGCCCTCATCGACTTCCTCCTCGGCGGCACCTGGAATTAAACTATCAAGCAAATTCAAGATAAATCCCTCATGCTCTCAATGAACATGAGGGATTTGTCATAGATTTGCAGGAGAATTAATTCGACCGGGCACGTCCCAGCAGATAGTCGACCAGGGCCGTCACGTCGTCGATGTTCACACGGCCGTCGTCGTCCACATCACCCTTGACACCCACGGGCAGGAGAGTCACCGTACAAGTAGTGCTCAGATTACTGCCATCAGTGGTTATGGCCGTGATGGTGGCGGTGCCCACGCTGTGTGTTGTTACCAAGCCGTTACTGTCAACGGTGGCGACACTCGGATTATTCGATGCCCAAACCACGGTTTTAATATCACATTCCTCGGGCAGAACAGTCGCTGTCAGTTGCAGGGTCGAGCCCTCATTTAAACCCGCGGTCGTCACATTCAACTGTATGGACTCAGCTTGCACTTGCAAAACTGTTACATTGCAAGAAGCGCTCAAGGCGGTGCCGTCGGTCGTTGTTGCGGTAATAACGGCCTGACCGGCTGCCACGGCGCTGACCAAGCCACTCTGACTTACCGTGGCCACGCTCTCATCACTGGACGTCCACATCAATTCCTGGCTGGCGTCGGCTGGCAGAACGGTGGCTGTCAATTGCTGGCTTTCGTTGCCATGCAGTGTGAGCGACGTCTTGTCAAGCGAGATCTGCTCGGCGGGCGTCAGGCTCTGATAACTGCTGAAAAGGCCCCAGTTCTCATCATTCATGTATGCCTGCATGGAAGCTCCAGGGACACACAAGGTCGCATAGGCATAGGCTTCGTCACAGAAACTGTAATAGGCATACATCGCCGGAGGCTCGGGTGCCAGACATGTTACTTTCTTCAACGATGGGCAATCATAGAAAGCCTTGTTTGCCGGATATCTCACTGATGAACCGATCACCACGTCAGTCAACTGAGAGCAATACTGAAAACAATACTCTTCAATAACGCGAACAGAATTACCTATCACTACCGATTTCAGGCTAGTACACGCGATGAAAGCGCATGGGTACAAGGTGACGACAGAATTGGGAATAACGACACGCTGCAATCTCTCGCAACGCTTGAAAGCGTGAGAGCTAATGCTGTCAATCGAATTGGGAATCTCGATGCTGGTCAGATTATAGCAAAAGCAGAAAGCTTTATAACCAATGGCCGTAACGGGATACTCCACACCATTGTGGACTACGGTCTCGGGAATTACAACGTCGCCACTGTAGCTGCCCACATTTTCGACCTCAAAGGTCACCGCAGCTTCATTACCGTTCACATTATAGAATAAGCCGCCTTCCTTAAAGTCGTAGGCCGACATGCTGGCTGGCAACATTGCTGCCATTGCCACGAATAACATTAAAACCTTTTTCATCTCTTCATTATTTATTGGTTAGTATTGATTGGTTTGCATTTATTGGTTAATATTAGATTCATTTTAATCTATGCGTGGATAATTGGTATCATTCAACGGTTTGGGATGGTTTGGGATGGCTTGGGATGGTTTGGGATGGCTTCTGAATTATCACATCGCAAAAATACAGTTTTCCTTCTTAACCACAAAAAAATACTTTTGGAAAATCGGTATTGACATCAACATCAATAACGACTTCAACAACTACACCGACCTGGAGCGAATGTTCCTGGGCCTCAAGCCGTTGAGCAAGGAAAGATAGTGCAAACCGAGCGGAGGACAAAAAGAATTCATTCTTTTTTTATCCCGAGGCGCCGTCTATCTTGCCCTAGCGCAGCGAGGGAATAAGGAATGAGAAATTAAATCCTATTTATATAAGCCATGTGACTTTTGGGATTTATTAAGGTTTTTGCAGCTCATAGTGTCTAAAAATCGTTCTTTGATTAGCATAAACGATATTGACGATCCTAGTGCCAAATAATATCTTCTTGGAAAAATAACTCACCAAAAACTCACCAAAAACAGAATAAAAAAACCACCAAACGATTGACAATCAATCATTTGGTGGCTTATATCGTGAACCCGTGGGGTTTACTTTCTATGAAATAACGTGTTTTCTCATTCTTACCGTCAATCTGCGATTTACGTTTCTAACTTACTGATTATATTGCATTTATAATAAACAGCCACATTACAGTTGAGTTCACCTTGTTACACTTGTTTAATAATAAGTCGCCAAAAAGTCGCCAAAAATTATGGTCATATCGCTAAAAATTACTACCTTTGCATATCTCACAGAAAGCAGTATATATGGCAACGATTATTCTATCATTATCAACGAAATCTGATAAAGTCACCTCGCAGCACGAGGTATTGATCCGTTTCTTTCACGGAAAGCATGTTAACCAGCGAACGAAGACCAATGTCTTTGTTCACCCAGATCATTGGAGTGATGCCACTCAGAGCATTATTATCCCGAAATGGCGCACGCTTAGCAAGGAACGCAAGCAACTGAAGGACGAGCTGCAACAGAAAAGCGAACGCCTTGCCGCCATCACGTCTTTAGTTCAATCATCCTTCCAGGAGATAGACAAGGGCAACGTGCCTAACGATTGGTTGAAGAAACTGATCCATGATTTCAACTTTCCTGCCGTCACCACTACCGGCAAGCCAAAGCCCAAGCAGAAGAAATCGTTTTTCGACTGGTTTGAGCTGTTCCTCAAGACCAAGAACTATCCGCACGGCAGCACCAAGTCATTCAGGGTGGTGGAACGGGCATTGGGACGCTACCAGGGCTACAAGCGCAAACGCAACAAAGACTTCACACTCGATATCGACACCATATCCAAGGAGATTATCATTGACTTCTTCGATTACTTCAGACGGGAGCACGAGCTTGCTCAGAAGAATCCAAAGTTATTTGAGAAGCTCCTGCGGGATTATCCAGCCGAGATCACACAAAAACACAAGTCGCCTAAGATTACGGAGCGCGGCGACAACCATATTGTAAACTTGCAGAAGAAGCTGAAGCGCTTTTTCCTGTGGCTCAACAAGGAGGGGTACAGCACCAACCGCCCATTCGACGGCGTTGAGATTAAGGCAGAGAAATACGGCACTCCCATCATCCTCACTCTAGAGGAACGCAACAAGATTGCCGACTTTGACTTATCGAGCAAGCCGCACCTGGAGCGCCAGCGAGACGTGTTCATATTCCAATGCTTAATAGGTTGCCGTGTAGGAGACCTGCTGAAGATGACACCCGACAATGTTGTGAACGGTCAGATCGAGTATATCCCAAGAAAGACCAAAGATAACAAGCCGGTAACAGCAGAGGTTCCCTTGAATGACCGAGCCACCGCTATCCTCGAGAAGTACCGTAACGTTGACTTATCGCCATACAAGAGTAAAGTCAACAGCAACCCTTTACTGCCGTTCATCAGCTCGCAGAAATACAATGAAGCCATCAAGGAGCTGTTCAAGATATGTGGTATAGATCGTATGGTCACAGTTCTTGACCCCGTATCAGGTGAGCAAACCCAAAAGCCCTTCTACGAGATTGCCAGCAGCCACCTTGCGCGCCGCACATTCGTGGGTCTGTTATACAATCAGATCCAGGACCCCAATTTGATCAGTTCAATGTCAGGCCATGTCGAGGGTAGCAGGGAGTTCGCCAGATACCGCAAGATCGAACGTGAAGCGAAGAAGAAGGCGGTTGACCTGATTAATTAGTGTTCAGCCTTACTGTACGTGAACAACTTGAACATTTGAACAAGATGAACACGCCCCACCCTACCCATGAGCATGCCATCATCGCGCGTGGATACCTGGAAATTTTGGGCCGAAAGAACCCTTATATGTAAGAGAAACACATGCCCCCGAGAGGACTGCTGGCGACAATGAGCACGCTGGCGGCATGAGGGGCAAAGACAACATATAACCCGATGGTGTGGGCTGGGCGGCGAAAAGTCCCCAGTACCGCCATCATCCAGGCGTTATCACCTGTCGGGGAGACCGTGCCCTCAAGACGGCATAATCAAACCGACAGCGAGTCTGGAAAGGATGCAACGAGGCTGACACCGAAGAGGTGCCGGTCTCGCCTTCTTTTTTTGGTTCCCGGGATGTCGATTTTGTTTTTTTGTTGAAAATGAGTATATTTGCGCCCGATGAATGGAACGGAACACATTATCGTTGAGGATCGGTTGACTGGTGTCGGCAATCATGCCGGCTATCTGTGCCATACCTATTGCCATCGGGGGGCATGCTCGTTTGACTTCAATAATGGGTCTTACAGCATGGAGGCTGGTGACTGCCTGGTTGTGCGTCGCAGCGACCTGATGACCAATGTCTGTCAGAGCGACGACTTTGTCGTTGACGTGGTCTATGTGACACCCGAGTTTATCGCAATCTCGACACCGCACAGCAATTATGGCACCAAAGGTCAGTTGGCATTGTTCAATAATCCCATCATGCGCCTGACTCCCGACGAAATCGAGCAAATCCTCAGAGAATGCCGATAACCACCAGCAAATAAAGAAGCGGCCCCTGGCGAGGTCGCTTCTTTCACAGTTCTCTCAATGCCCTATTTACCTTGAAAGGTACTGCTTGACGTCGATGGCGGCACGGCAGCCGGCTGCGGCAGCGGCAATAGCCTGGCGGTAGTGCGGGTCGGCCACGTCGCCGGCGGCAAACACGCCCTCGACGTTGGTCGCTGTATTATGCCCCTTGAGCTTGATGTAGCCCTGTTCGTCAAGGTCGATCTGCCCGCCCAGGAACTCGGTGTTGGGACGGTGGCCGATGGCCAGGAAGAAACCGTCGATGGCGATGTCAAACAGTTCCTCCTTGTCGGTGCCCTTGAAGCGCACGAGGTGGGCGCCTTCCACGCCGTTCTCGCCATAGAGGCCCACGGTGTTGGTGTTGAACAGGATCTCGATCTTGTCGTTCTCCTGGACGCGCAGCTGCATAGCCTCGCTGGCACGCAGGTAGTCCTTGCGCACGATCAGATAGACCTTGTTGGCCAGGTGGCTCAGGTAGTCGGCTTCCTCACAGGCAGTGTCACCTCCACCCACGACGGCAACGACCTTCTTGCGGTAGAAAAAGCCGTCACAGGTTGCACAGGCCGATACGCCCTGCCCGGCATACTTCGTCTCGTCGGGCAGGCCCAGGTATTTGGCCGTGGCACCCGTGGCCACGATGATGGTGTCGGCTGTGAGTTGCTCACCGCCATCCAGAGTAACGAGAAAGGGGCGCTGGCTCATATCGATAGCCGTCACGAGGCCTGACTTCATTTTCGCTCCTAAGTTCACGGCCTGCTGGCGCATGTTGTCCATCAACTGGAAACCGTCGATGCCCTCGGGAAAACCCGGGAAGTTCTCGATGGTCGTCGTCTGAGTCAACTGGCCACCCACCTGCAAGCCCTCGATGAGCAAGCAGTCGATAGCCGAGCGCACCAGGTAAATCGCAGCAGTGTATCCGGCAGGGCCGGATCCGATAATCAATGATTGGGTATGGTTCATTTGTTGTAAGTTGTAAGTTGTTGTGTGGATCGTGGCTGAGCCACGGTTTAATAAAACTACTTTAGCACTTCTTCCAGGAAGTCGTAGAAAGTGGGATCCTCGCCTAATATAATGCGTGTTATTTTACCCTCGGGGGTTAATGAATACCGATAATAGTTTTTTCATTTTTGCTGTTGATAATCTATAAATGACGTTTTTGATGAAATTCGGGTGGTTTATTACCCTCCACCCGAATCTCCAATATGAACATCACTTGAATTTATGAAAAAACTTATTATTCATTTCCGAAGAGTTCGGCGAGTTTTTGAGCAAGGAACTCCCCACGGGCATATTCTCCCGACTCGATAACGGTGAGGGTTTCGGCATCAATAAGGAACATGGCCGGAATAGAACGCACCTTGTAAGCATCGGCAGCGCCCATAGTGTCCAGGAAATTGGGCCATTGCAACTGTTCCTGCTGGAGGGCTTTGCGCCATGCAGCCTCGTTCTTGTCGATGCTGATGCTCACGACCTCAAATCCCTTATCCTTGTAGAGATCGTAGAGTTTTTTGACATTGGGAATTTCCTTGCGGCAGGGTCCACACCACGATGCCCAGAAGTCGATAAGCAACAACTTTTTGCCCTGTGCCAGGTCTTCAAGTGTCAGTTCCTTGCCGTCATCGCCTTTTACGGTCAATTGCTTGGCTTTCTGGCCAGTATCACCGGCTGGCATGATCTCGTCAATCATCTTCTTGCCGTACCAGCTCTGCTGTGCCTCGGGCGATAGAGATTCATAGAGAGGCTTATCATTGGCTGAAAAATAGGTCCACAGATAGATGGCCATCATCGGGCCCCAATAAGTATCCTTGTTCTCATCGACGATGCCCTTGTAGGTCTCCTCTACCTTGGCAAAGAAATCCTTCTCAGCTTTATCGAAGGCCTTGTATTCCTCGGTCTCCATAATCTGTTTCTCTCGGGCACTGTCCTTAGCCATTCGGGCTTCGTTAACCTGTTGGATAATCTGGGCGTGCTGCTCGTGATAGTCATTGAAGAGCTTGTCGAGATCGGCGCGACGCTGCTTGTAAACATTGAACTTGTCGGTCAGCGGTGATCCCTTGACAGTGATGTCCCAAGTGTAATTGATTACTCCGTTCTGGTCGGGCTCACCCTTGGTGGCCTTGCCCTCAATAGTGATATCTCCCTTCTCGAGCATAAAGGTCTCGACACCATACGAGTCTTTGACCATGAGGTTGACACAAATGGGCATCGGCAGGCTGTCGCCAATCTCACCCTTGAAGGTAAATTTACCGCCATTGACTGTAGCCTCGGCAATAGGCGATTCATTGTCGTGACTCATAGGCACGAGTTGCACAATGGTGCCATCGTCAAGTCCGGCAACATTACCCTCGACCTTATACTGACGGGAATTACAACTGCACACGAGCATGCACAACAGGCATGCGAATAATACGTTCTTCATTACTCAATAATCATTTAACGTTCAACATTCTGGGTTACGGTACCATTGCCTGAATTAGTTACAGCACCCATGGGGAAGGGCATTACCCACATGTGACTGTTGGGCGAGAGCGAGTAGTTCTTGCCACCCTCGACCTTGGTCAAGGTGCGGGCATGAGCCGGCTCAAGGTTTAAGCGACGAGCGTCACAGAAAGGGATGATCGTCTGTACCAAGGCATCATCCTTGACCTTGACGATCAAGTCGATAGCGGCATCGGCACTGGCAGCGGTCAAGTCTTGGTAGAACTCGGGAAGGATGCGTTTCTGGCGCACCTTGTTGAGCACCTCCATCGCGCCGGCGACATTGCCCGTGCGGGCCAGGCACTCGGCTTGGATGAGATAGACCTCGGTTGTCGTCAAGCCGCCACGGTTATAGTAACCGCCCGTGTTGGGGTTGTAATAGGTGGCACCTGCCATGGTGCGGATTTTCCAGCGGCTCATGAAGTGGGCATCGCCCTGTTCAAAGCGGCTGCCGCGGTCTTCACGCATCTGCAGGTCATTGCCCGAGTAGGAACTATTACCATGACAAAAGATGTAGTTCTCCACATAGTCAAAGCCCATGGGCGAAGTGATCGTCTGATAGACGTCAGGGGCACTCAGTATGTCAGCATTGTCATTGTAGAACTGTACCCAGTCAAACAGTTGATTATTGCGTTTCAGCGCCTCATCGGCATTGGTCAGGGCTTCCTGGTAGTGGCCCATCTGCAGGTGGACGCGTGCGGCCAGCGCATAGGCGGTCGCCTTATCGGCATAGAGCACGTTCAATGCCTTTTCGGGCAGTGCAGGCAAAGCCTCGTTAATATCCTGAAGAATGAAATCATAGATTCCCTGGACCGAAGGCTGCGTGTAGGAAGCACCCACCTCGGCACTGGTAATCAGGGGCACACCGCCATCGGTAGCCGCTGTCGCTGCGTCATAGGTCTTGGAATAATAGTTCACGAGGGTGAAATACTTCATGGCCCTCAAGATCTTGGCCTGTGCTACAACTTGCCCCCGCTCGGCATCGGTGGCTTCGGTCGCTGTGGGCGCATTCTCGATAAGCAGGTTGGCGGTAGAGATACCGGCATATCCATTGTAATAGGTTGTCTCATCACTCTTGTTCATGGCAACGCGGTCAGCATCCTCATTCCAGAAGTAGTTGGCATTCCACAACTCATAATAGGACAGGTTGCCATCCGAGACATAGCGATCGTTGAGCAGGAGGATCGCCTGTGTCACATCTTCACGGCAGTTAGTGTACTCATCGGCAAGCATGACCGAGAAGTCGTTGAGCGTGGTGGGAATCTTCTGTCCCTTAGGCACATTGCTCAGATAATCATCACAACTGCACAAGCATGCAAGCAGCACCAGGCAGGATCCTAAAAGCAGTCTATTTATCTTAGTTTTCATATCTCTCAATATTATAGTTGTTAGTTGTTATTTTCCGGTTTTTTAGAAATCCAGATAGAGGCCGAAGACATAGTTGGGTGCATTGTAGCCACCCAACAGGTACTTGGCCGAGGTGCACTTGGCAAACGTCACGGCATTTTCCACATTGAACTGGAGGCGCGCACGGCTCAGGCTGATGTTACGCAGCCAAGCGTTGGGGAGGTTGTAGGCCAGGGAGATATTAGCAAGGCGCAGATTGGTCGCGCTGATGACATTATTGTCGGCATAGCCGTAAATCGTGCGCGACGCATCGCTGAACAAGGGGTTCTCGCCAAAGATGGCTGCGGGTATGTCGGTCTTGACCTCATCACCAGGATGACGCCATCGGTTGGTTATATCCTTGTTGACTGCACCCAAAGAGGTCACATAACTCCACAGCGTGTAGTTATAAGCCGAGTTAAGCATGGGCAGGTCGGTATTGCGCATCTTGTGTCCACCCTGGAACAGCCACATACAAGACAAGTCAAACTGCTTGTAGCCCAGATTGAGGTGGAGCGATGCCATGTGCATTGGCTCGGTGCTGCCTGCATAGATGATAGCGGCCAAGTCCGAAGGATTAGAAGCCGTTGCATTACCCGAAGCATCCAGCACCTGAGGCAGACCGTCGGCGCTCAAGCCAGCCCACTTATAGGCATAGATGGCATTGTAAGGATTGCCCACGATGGGATAAGCATCGGGATAGTCAAGCTGGAGGAAATAAACCGGAGCCTCCACATTGACATAAACCACCTTATTATTGTTATAGCTGTAGGTTGCCGTAGCATCAAAACGGAAGTCGGCAGTACGGACAATCTGACCGTTCAAGGTGAGTTCCACACCACGGTTACGCATCTTGCCATTGTTAATGCTATAGGTCGTGTAACCGAAACCCTCGGTAGGCACGCCCATCGTGTTGGCCAGCAGGTCAGTACCCATCTTGTTGTAGAACTCAATGCTACCGTTCAGGCGATTGTTCAGCACTGCGAAGTCCAGACCGATGTTGGTCGTGGTGGTTTTCTCCCAACGCAGGGTGGGATTGGGACGGGTGTTCACCGAGCCATAAACACCGCCCACGTTGGCGTTATTGTAATAGCTTGCTGTCATATAGGGGGCTGCATCCTTGGCGATATTACCGGCAATACCATAAGATGCACGAAGCTTAAGACGGTCCACCCAGCTGACATGGAACCACGGTTCACGGTCGATGTTCCATCCGGCGCCAATGCTCCAAATGGGCTTGTTCTGGTACTTGGAGCCCGTTCCCCACAAGTTGGAGCGGTCCCAACGGATGCTTGCCGAGAGCATGTACTTGTTGTCATAGGTATAGGCTGCATTGGTAAAGAAGGACACGAAGCGGTTGTCGATATTACGCAGCGATGCGAAGTCTCTGGGGTTCAAGCCGTAGCCACCCATCAGGCCATAGGTATTATACAGCACATTCTGGTCAACCAGCGAGAAGGTGAGCATGTCGGGGTCATAATTATAGAGCGTGTTGTTGTCATAGTCGATGACCGTCTTGCGCACCTCATGACCCAGCAAGGCAACCAAATTGTGCTTGTCGGCAAAAGTATTCTCGTAATTCAACTGCTGACGGAAAGTGTAGGCCTTGGACGTCTGGTTAGAGCGGTAATAAATGTGACCCAGGGGCACATTCAGCGTTGCCTCGCCTGTACCATAGTCATCGCTGGCATACTGACCGACCAAATTACGGACATAATAACTGTCCTTGTCATAGAGCTGATGCGCCTTGTCGTAGGCATACTCATACTGGAACATCACATTGTACTTGAAGTTCATTGGCAGATCGATATCCAGCTTGGCGTAATTGCGGCTGATGAACTCATTAGTGGTGCGGATATTGCGGCCAATTTCATCAAGCGGGGTGATGTTGTAATCGGGAAGACCATAACCCATGAGAATTGCAAGGTCTGACGCTCCAAGTCGGGATTCCTGGGTGGAGGTAAAATTGGTGCCGTCGTCGTTGCGCAGGCGGTCATAAGGCATATAGGAGTAACCGGGGTTCATGGGATCATAGGTTTGCAGGTTACTCTTCTTGTAATAGGTATAAGTTCCGACGTTCAGCATCAACCAGTCGGTAATATCCAGCTGGTCACGCAGGTCGATATCCCACGAATTGTCGTTGGTGAACTTGTCGTTCATCTTGTTGTTGCGGTAGGTGACAGCAGCACGGAAGTTATTGTTGTCACTTGCACGGCCCACGCTCAGGTGATACTGCTGGTAGAAGGCGTCACGCTTGGCATACTTGGCCACATCATCGAAGTAGCGGTAGCCCATCGATGCGAGCTGATTCAAACGGCTCTCCATTTCGCTTTGCGAGATGTTACCTGCATAGTAGTTGGCAATGGTCTGAATACCTTGTGAGGTATAGACCTTGTCGTCGATGATAGAGCGGGCATAGTCGGCAGCGCCATCGCCCTGCAGGTTGGGGTTAGTTGCGGCCCACTCGCGCTCCAGGTCGATGATGTCGGCGGCATCAGTCAAGCGGCTCTTGTTAAAGGAATAGGGATGCCAGGTCAACGATGTGTTAAAAGACACATTGGTGCGCTTGCCCTTGGCCTTCTTGGTCACAATGACAACGACACCATTGGCGGCACGGGCACCATAGATGCTGGCTGCAGCCGCATCCTTGAGAATGGTAATGCTCTCAATCTCATTGACATCGATATTGGGCACGTTTTCGTTTAGCCCACCCCACTCGTCATAGCGAGTCGATTCGACGGGGAAGCCATCGATCACATACAACGGGTTGGTCACACCATTCATCGTTGTGGTACCACGAATGAGATTGCTGTTGGTGTTGAAACCGGCGACCTCACCCTCAAGCAACTGGGACAAATTATCATAACGCTTGTTAATGAGATTGTCGGCAGTCACCTTGGCAAACGAACCCGTGGCTCTCTCCTTGGAAATCTGCTGATAACCCGTCACCACGACATCGTCCATCACATTGGCATTATCCTCAAGGATGAGGACACTGTTACTGGAAGCCGCTTTGCGCTCGACAGTCTTTTTGCCGATATAGGAATAGACGAGTGTGCTATTGGGATCCACACCCTCCAGCACATAGTTGCCGTCCATATCAGTCACCGTGCCGTTATCGGTACCCGAGACGCGCACAGTAACACCGATGAGCGGTTCACCGTCGGCATCCACCACCTGTCCCTTGACCGAGCGCTTGGATACATCGGCCTCGGCACGGTTGGAGCTCTTGGATACCTGGATGAAACGGCCTTCAACAGTGCTGGTCAAAGGCAGACCCTTAATGAGTGCTTTGACCGCATCGGGAGCAGTGGCGTTAGTCACATCGGCTGTCACCTTGTAATCCTTGACAGCCTCGTAGGGATAATTGATCTTGTAATAACCTGATTGTTGCTCCACTTGCCTGAAAGCATTGGGCAACGGCGTCTGGTTGACCTTGAGAGTCACCTTCTGCCCTTGTGCAAGCACTGCCAGTGGCAGTATCAGCAGGCACAACAATGCGATGAGTTTTCTCTTGTCCATTTGTAATACAGATTTAGTTTAAGATTTAACTTATTCTGTTTCTAATACTAAGAAAAAATAAGCGGGGTACAAGACTCCGCTTCATATTCAAGATTTTAACATTTTTTAATTAATGATGACCATATTGCCATCCACCTCGGCATGGACAACGCCCAAAGCATTGAGGTTGGCAACGGCTTCACGCAGGCTCTTGCTTCGCTCGACAACGAAGTGCAATCGCAGCTGCATCTTGCTCCTATCATCAAACGATACGTTCACACCATACCATCTTGCCAATTCCTGCATGATTGAGAATAGCGATTCATTATCAAAATAGAAAAAACCTTCCTTCCATTGGGTGATGGGGTAAGTGTCCACGGCCTTAACCGCCAGTTGAGATCCTGTAAGTGCAGCCTGCTCTCCAGGTGACAATATCTGGGCCAAGTCTCCCGTTTTGACCTGCACACGTCCTGAAACGAGCGTAACAGACGCATCTTTGCGGGAATAGGCCCGCACATCAAACGAGGTGCCCAACACACGTGTCGACAAGTAATCGGTGTGCACAATGAATGGACGCTTGACATCCTTTTTTACCTCAAAATAGGCTTCGCCCTGGAGACGGACCTCGCGCGTATTGCCATTGAATCGGTCAGGGAACTCAAGGCGGCTCTCGGCATTGAGCCATACCTTGGTGCCGTCGGCAAGCGTTAGGTGATAATCTTGACCACGGGGAATGGACAAAGCCATCAATTGGGCCGACGTGGTGGCCGCTGTTGACTTGTCAAGTGCCATTTCTTCCTTGATGTGCCGAGCATGGCCATCGGCGGTAGTGATAGTCACCGCATCGATACTGTCAGGTACATGAACAGCAAATGAGTCGGCATTCACATTGACGGGCAAAGATTCCTGTAAACCAGACCAATAGCGATAACCGACAATCAATGTAATAACAGCAGCGATGCCCGCAGCCCAACGGGCAAAGGGAACCATCCTGTGCCATAACGGTTGCGAGACATGACTCGATGCATCTTCCTCTTCCATTACCAGCAAATCCAATCGCCGGCTAACGTCATGCCACGCAGCCTCGACATCGGGCGCACTGGCGTGCTCACGGTTCATGGCACTTTGCAACTCCCATTGTTCCAGCGGGGTCAGTGGCTCTTGTCCTTCAATATGCTTGTTGTCTTGTTCCATTTCGCTAATTCATACACGCTAAAAGCAATAGTGGTACAAACTTTAACATTTTTTTACCCAATGACACGCGCATTTGGGCAAAGGATCGCTGAACGATCTTCTTCACGCCATCGACGGAGATTCCCAACATGTCAGCGACGTCCTGGTTGCTCTTCTGCTCGTAAAACCGCAAATATAACACGCGTCTGACACGCTCGGGTTGGCGATTTAACTCCTCCTTGAGCGCCTCAATGCGAGCTTCATATTTTTCCCAGTCGGTATCGGTATAGTTTTCCAGCTCATGAATGACCTCATCCAGTAGCGGCACGTAACGGTTCTGGTGGCGCAGTTGGTCCAAACTGCGATTGCGTACGCTGGTAAATAGGTAGGACAACGCGGTATCCAGAGCAATTGTCTCGCGCAGTTTCCACACGTTGACAAACACGTCGCTCACCACATCGCGTGCCACATCCTCATCATGAACGATGTCAAGGGAATGATAATACAGCCGCTCAAAGCTTTGTTTGAACAGTTGCTCATATTCATGAACCGTCATGGACACACCCTTGGTCATCACTCTTATTATTAATCTCTGTTCTAGCCACAAAAGTAATCATTTTTCGTCAAACTCTCACATCATATGAAAAAACAGTTACATAAAAAAACGTCTACGACAATACAAAAATATGTACCCCTATGATGTATTATGATGTATAAATGACAAACGATTGAAAAAAATAATAAATTTTGCAACCAAATAACCAAACGATTATGATGAAGAAGATTGCGACATTGTTGACGATGGTGACGGTGGCCATGATAGCCGTTGCCCAGATGGCTAATCCCGTCACGTTTACTTCCCAACTCAAGACCACCAACGGCTCCAGCGAGGGCGAAATTGTCTTTACAGGTAAAATCGACAAGGGCTGGCATGTGTATTCCACCAACCTGGGCGATGCAGGACCCACTGAGGCATCCATTACCTTCCACAAGAAGGACGGTGTGGAACCAGTGGGTAAACTTAAGGCTGTAGGCAAGGAAATCTCTAAGTTCGACGAGATGTTCGGCGCTAAGCTGCGTTACTTTGAGAATAATGTGCAGTTTGTGCAGAAGGTGAAGTTCACCAAGCCCAACTACGACATCGATGCCGACCTGGAATATGGCGCGTGCAACGACCAGTCATGCCTGCCCCCCAGCAGCGTGAGTCTGAAGAAGGCCGGTAAGTCGCCCGCTGTGGACGGTGAGGCCGACAAGAACAAGGAGGAGCAGGACAAGGCCGAGGCCGAAGCGCTTGCCAAGGCCGACTCGCTCGCTGCTCTGGCAGCCGTCGCTGCCGATAGCGCCGCGATGGGTGCTCCCATCGATAGTGTGGCACTTGCGGCCCTCGACCATGACGCTCTGTGGAAGCCCGTTGTGGGCGATATCCAGCGCATCGACGGCACCGATGGCGGCAGCAGCAGTCGTTCACTGTGGTACATCTTCCTGCTGGGTCTGCTGGGCGGTCTGGTGGCACTGTTCACACCGTGCGTGTGGCCCATCATCCCCATGACGGTGAGCTTCTTCCTCAAGCGGGCCAAAAATGACAAGAAAAAAGGCATCAAGGACGCCATCACCTATGGCATCTCGATTGTTGTCATCTACCTGGCTTTGGGACTGATTGTGACCGCTATCTTCGGCCCCAGCGCGCTTAACGCCCTCTCAACCAACGCGGTGTTCAACATCTTCCTGTGCCTGCTGCTCGTGGTATTCGCGCTGTCGTTCTTCGGCATGTTCGAGATCAAACTGCCCAGCAAGTGGTCCAACGCTGTCGACAACAAGGCCAGCAACACCAGCGGCCTGCTGTCCATCTTCCTGATGGCCTTCACCTTGGCGCTGGTTTCGTTCTCGTGCACGGGTCCCATCATCGGCTTCCTGCTCGTGGATTTCGCCACCAGCGGCAACTTCTGGGGTCCTGCCATCGGCATGCTGGGCTTTGCATTGGCCCTGGCGCTGCCGTTCACGCTGTTTGCCCTCTTCCCCTCGTGGCTGAAGTCGGCTCCCAAGTCGGGCGGCTGGATGAACATCCTCAAGGTGGTGCTCGGCTTCATCGAGCTGGCTTTTGCCTGCAAATTCTTCTCGGTAGCCGATCTGGCTTACGGCTGGCACCTGATGGACCGCGAGGTGTTCCTGTGCCTGTGGATCGCCATCTTTGGCCTGCTGGGCCTCTACCTCATCGGCAAACTCAAATTCCAAAGCGATATCGTCATGCCTGGCGATGAGACCAAGCCCATGCCCGTGATCTGCATCATGGGCGGACTGATCTCGATTGCCTTCGCCATCTATATGATTCCTGGCCTGTGGGGCGCACCGTGCAAGGCCGTGAGCGCCTTTGCACCGCCCATGAACACCCAGGACTTCAACCTCAACACCAAGGAGGTGCGCGCCGCCTACACCGACTATGAGCAGGGCATGGCTGCCGCTGCCGCCGCCGGCAAACCTGTCTTCCTGGACTTCACCGGCTTTGGCTGCGTGAACTGCCGCAAGATGGAGGCCGCCGTGTGGACCGATCCCAGCGTGGCCGACAAGCTGAACAAGGACTATGTGCTCATTTCCCTGTTCGTCGATGACAAGCGCCCGCTGCCCGAGCCCATCGAGGTGACCGAGGAGAACGGCGAGACGCGCACGCTGCGCACCATCGGCGACAAGTGGAGCTACCTGCAGCGCTACAAGTTCGGCAGCAACACGCAGCCGTTCTACGTGTGCGTCGACCCGCAGGGCAACGCCTTGAGCGGCTCGTTCAGCTACAAGGAGGACGTTCCCGCCTTCCTCGACTTCCTGGACGGCGGCCTGACCAAATTCCGCCAATAAAACAAAAAGGAAAACAATAAGTACAACAAATACAATAATATAATTATTAGTCATCGTTGTATTCATTGTTTTTCTTTCTAGATAAATTAAGATATAATGATCGAGAAGAACATTAGAGAGCAGATTATCGCGTTGATGAAGCGCGAGGTGGTTCCTGCCGTGGGTTGTACCGAGCCCATGGCAGTAGCCCTGTGTGTGAGCCGTGCAACCGAGGCACTAGAGTGCCGACCCGAAAAAATCACAGCCTTGTTGAGTGCCAATATCCTCAAGAACGCCATGGGTGTGGGCATTCCCGGCACAGGCATGATCGGCCTGCCCATCGCTATTGCCCTAGGCGCTATCATCGGCAAGAGCGAGTACCAGCTCGAGGTCATCAAGGACGTATGCCCCGAGGCCATTGAGCAAGGCAAACAGTACATCGACGAGGGCCGTATCGACATCCAGTTGAAACAGGGTGAATGCGACAAACTCTATGTCGAGATCCTGTGCGAAGGCGACGGCCACACTGCCAGCGCCATCATCAGCGGATCACACACCCACTTTGTGAAGGTCACCCGCGACGACAAGGTGCTGCTCGATGAACTTGCCGGGCGCAGCAATGATGTCGACGATGGCGACATCGAGCTCAAGTTGCGTCTGGTCTATGACTTCGCCATGCAGGCTCCGCTCGACGAGATCAGCTTCATCCTCGAGACCCGTGACTATAACCTCAAGGCCGCCCGGGAGTCGCTCAAGGGCAACTACGGCCATTGTCTTGGCAAGACCATGGACAGGCCGCTGAGTCACGGCATCTTTGGCAACACCATCTTCTCGCGCATCCTCTCCAAGACCGCACTAGCCACCGATGCCCGCATGGGCGGCGCCTTGATTCCCGTGATGAGCAACAGCGGCTCGGGCAACCAGGGCATCTGCGCCACCAATCCCGTTGCCGTCTATGCCATCGAGAACGAGAACACCGAGGAGGAGGTCATACGCGCCCTCACGCTGAGCCACCTCACCGCCATCTACATCAAGCAGAGCCTGGGCAAGTTGAGCGCCCTGTGCGGCTGCGTGGTGGCCTCGATAGGCAGCTCGTGCGGCATCACCTATCTGATGGGCGGCGACTATGACCGCATCTGCTATGCCGTGAAAAATATGATCGCCAACCTCACGGGAATGATCTGCGACGGGGCCAAGCCCAGCTGCGCCCTGAAGATCGCCTCGGGCGTCTCGACGGCCCTGTTGAGTGCCGTGCTGGCCATGGAAGGCCGCCACGTCACCAGTGCCGAGGGCATTATCGACGACGACGTGGACCGCTCGATACGCAACCTGACCGTCATCGGCGCCGATGCCATGTGTGCCACCGACAGCATGGTCCTCGACATCATGACCGGCAAATCGTAATAATATCAATTGATTTTTCATGCATCCATCAAAAGATAAAGCGGCAAAAGCCGCTTTGTTCGTTAAGTTTACCACCATATAACTCATGGAATAGCTAATCAACTCAGCTATTGACCAACTATTCCAGTTTGCCTTTCGTAGTGACGTGTCAATTCAATAAGTCTGAGTTCGGCTGACTATCCGGATGTACTTGGCGTTGGGGTATTTCTTCCTCGCCTTGTAATGAATGTACATCCTGCTTCTGCTCATGCTCTCGATATGGATTCGCCTACCATCCATTTCAACCTCATATGTGTAGATCGTGGGGAGGGGCATTTTGGTGGTAGAGTTTCCAGCCCACCATTCAATCAGTAATTCTTTAATTGTCTTAATCATCTTACAAATTGGTTTTTAATGCGTTGTACCGTTGAGAAGGAGTAGCCGGTTATCTTCGCTGTATTTCTGATGGAGTAGCCTCGTTTCAGCAGCGATATGACCTCCTTGTATTCCTCTCGTTTCTTATCCTCGCTCTTGATGGTCCCGGTTTTGCGTCCGAGTTTCCCACCGTTCCTCACATATTGGGCACGTCCTGAGTTGAGCCGGTATTGGATGTTGGCTCGTTCGATATTGCCCATCTCAGCAAGCACGGTGATAAGAATGGACGCGATGGGATTGACGTCTCCATTGGGTTGTAGCGAGTAGATGCCAAGGTTCTGTATGTAAACTGAAACCTTAGCCTCATGCAGCCGTTCCAGGGATTTCAATACTTGCAGCGTTGATCTTCCCAGGCGGCTCAGTTCAGATAATAACAAGTAATCGATGTTGTTCCCGGTGCAATAGTCCAAGCACTCGGTCAACACTTGTCTTTCCTCATTCTTCTTCGCCCCAGATATATGCTCCTCGTAGATTTTCACGATTGTCATATCCTGGGCTTCACTGAATTTTTGAAGGTCTGTGATTTGTCGTGATGTGTCCTGTCTGTCATTTTCAGAACTCACTCTGGCATAGATCACGGCCCTCTTGGTTGGTTGTGTCGTCATATAAATCTTTGATAAAAATGGTTACACAAAAAGGGTGTATTCATTGGCCCTTGCAGACTTTTTTGAATACACCCATTATTTGAATACACTCAGCCGGTCTCATTGGGTTGGTTGGCCGGTGTCGCTCTCACATAACTCGTTCTCTGTGATAATGCCGTATTCCTCACAAATTGACTTCTCATAATTGTCGGTTTTTTCTACAGCACCATCTATCACAGCCACGAGATTATCACAAAAGACGGATTCTATGGTATTCACGATTTTGTCATTTTCGTCAATCAGTGAAACCTCGAATAGATCCAAGCCTTCGTTCAATGTCACTCTCACTAGGCCCCGGTGTTTGAAGCCTTGCACGTGAAATTCCAGTCCGAGTTCAATCGTCTTCACTGTCTTAGGATCGATTCCCCAGGACATAAGGATGATTGGTTGGCTCGTGAGGATGGTCCATATATACTTTGCCAGCCTCACATTGTAATCTTCATTGTCAATCATAATCAGAAAAAACTTAGGTGGAGGTAGTCGCTGTCAGGTTCGCTCATACTCAGCAGGCGTTCCATCTTGTCAATTACCTCCTTGGTTGTACAGTTCAGGTCATTAACACGCATCTCGATTTCCCCGGCCTCATCGGTGGGTAGGGAGTCAAGTCTCTTCAGTTTATCGATCGTGTGCCTCCAGTCGTCCTTCAGCACCTCAAAATCGACATCAAACTCTTCGTTGCTATAACCGCACCCACAAGCGTCCAGCAGGTTATGGAATTCCTGTATCTTGTGATTAAATCCAATTGCGTTGCCCCATTCTACCTTGTAGGTGGTGGCACAATGTAGTCTGAATCCCATAATCGTTACGCTAAATAAGTCTCGTTCATATAACAGGTCTTGTAGAAGCTATGGTCCCGGGGTATCGTAATTCTCTGGAACACAACTAGCCAAAAACCATTCTTGATTTCACTCGTCGTCGGTTTCTCGTCGAGCAGCATTTCAACTATGCTTGGTGAAATCGGGAAGCAAAATTTCAAAGCGCGCTCCCGTGAATTTCGTGATAACCCACACCAGTATTTAATGGTGAGCTTCTTGTTTTTAGTCTTTGCCATTGTCTGTTGAATTTTTACGGTTGTTATAATTCATTTTTACGCGTGTGAGGTAGAAATCTTGATATTTTCCGTCCAGTTGCCCCCTCACGTAGAAATTGCCGTCCACATAGAATTCGGCATCTCGTTGCGGGAGCTGTGGGTTAATGGTCGTCAGGTGTATTTCGATTGTCCTCCTCACGGTAAAGTTGTGGAATGACGGATTGGCTGGTTTGTCGGCAGTGGTGTGATGTTCCTGCCGTTTCTCAGCCAGCGTTCTCTTTGTGCGTTTCATAATAGTGCCGGTATTTGCGTTGAACATAGGTGAGCAGCAAAGATCGGATTGCCCTGGCCTTGTCGCTCGGTGTGTAGGTGTAATAGTCCGTATGTGGGTTGCAAAAGCGATCCTCATAGCAGATATGGCCACGATAGTCACCCCTTGAGAAAAACTCGCTGTAGGTGGCGTCAGTGTCGGTATCGGTGTTGGAGTATTGCACATAGAGGCTTACATACAGTTTGCCCTTGATCAGTTCCACAGCATTAAAAGTACTGTTCCAATGGTTGCCGGTGCGGAATCTATCGGGAATCCACAGCCGCTTGTCCCTGGATCTGTAAAGTCTCGTTCCCGCTTCCTTGATGATTCTCGTGATGGTGGCGGGAGTAATGGCTAAAAGCTCGTCTTCGGTCAATTCCATAATGAGTTGGTTCTTTCTATCGGGCTTGTACCGCTTGAATAGTTCGATGTTGATGTTCATTTTGTTCAAGTGTTCATAAGAGAGCCAGGAGAACGGGTTGATGGTTGATATCAATTTCATTCTCCTGGCGTGGTTAGTAAAATGTCAGTTAGATCGTGATCAGCACACTGCCGGATACGTTGCTGACCTTCATGTAGTCGCTCAGGTCAAGATCGGGGTTGTCTGCCTTGTAGCGTCCCAGATCAAAACTCTCTCGTTGGGTTGGTAGCTTCCGGGTGATCCTCATGCTGTCAGTCTCCCAGATCTTCGCGTTAGTGGCCTCCATGCGTAAAAGGATGTCGGCCTTAATGCGCTTGAGTTCATCGTCAACTTGCTGTTTCGTCTGGATGAGCTCGCGAATGGTCATCTCCTGCGCCTTGATGTCGGCAGGGATGGAGTAAGGGTTGTTGAATGTCTCGCCGTTAAGGTCCGCTTCGAGCAGGGCCTTGCAGATGTTGGCGGGAATGCGTTCAACTTCAATGATCTCGCTGATGTGGTCCTTCCCCTTGCTGCGGAGACGGATCACAAGTAGCCGGTCAATCTTAGCCGCAGGGTTCTGAAGCGTAAACAGAAAGGCATAGATGCTCAACTGCCATTTGGCACGCTCCATCTTCTCGGGAGTGAAGGTGCCGTAGGTCTTGATATCAGCCAGTGTAAAGGTGTCCTGGTTGATGCGATACACCTTATCGATGCTTGAGGCGTAATGCTTTGTATCGGTAACAAGATACTCGCTGGCCTCATGCACAAGTTGGTTCGCGTGGGTAAGTTGGATGTAGTCGGCGACCTCAACAGTGCCGTCGTTAACCCACATACGATCGAAAAGCTCACATGATTCGTGGACCGCTGAGCCATATGCGGCAGCGGCCTTCATCATCTCTTCGGGAACCTCGTCATACTCGTTTGGAAAGAGCTGACGCTGGATAACGCTTGTGATGCCGGAAAGCTCTGTGCCCTCCAGGTGATAGGTGTGGTTCTCCTTGTTGAATACCACGCCTGAATCGTTTAATCTGATCAGTGCCATAGCGTTAGAAAGTGATTACGGTGGATTTGTGAATTTCCTGCTTACGGCGCGAAAACATGGCCTTGATGTCGGGATTGTTCTCGACTTCCATGCGATGTTGCTCGTAAAGCTCAATAAGTGAGTCGATATCGTTCACTTTGGCCAGTGCCGCTTCGATAGCAGCATAGCGGGGATCCTTGGGCGCGGGCGTAGTAGCCGGGGCCGATGCGGATGTGATTCGTGTCCTTCGTGTAGGTGCCTTCTTAGCGGGCTCCTCGGGAAGGGGCTTGGTCTGTTCGCGGTGATAACTGTCGCTGTCAACATCTTTTGTGTCGTCAATAGCAAACATCGCGTTCATAGCGTACTTGCGGGCATAACTGGAAGCAGCGCCGGTGATCTGTGCTGCATCCATGCCGGTCTTGGTGGCTGTATGCTCAGCGATAGCCGATGTGGTGATGGTCTCACCCTTGTCGTTAAAGAAGTAGAGTGTCGTCTTCAGGAAGGTTCGTCCTCCCAGTTCGATCACTTCATCTTCAAAGCGGATTCCACAGTTCTGGCTGCGGAGTAACGGCTTGATGGCAGCGAGGATAGATTCCAGGCTGCGGTAGTTGTACTTGCCGAAGCTGTTAAATTGGTCTTTCGGCACGATCAGGTGTTGCTGAATGTAGATCAGCGATTGAATCAAATCTTTCATTTTGCGTTGATTTTTAGAATGTTATTAAAAATGGTTTTGTCTAAAATGAAAGAGGAGGCCATCACGGTGAAGTGATAACCCCCTCTTCGGGAGCATTGGGGTTGTCGTGCCCCGTTGCTATGTGAAATGGTTGTTTTACGAAAGGAACCAGTCGTAGGCGGGATTGGACCCGTCGATCGCTTGCTGGATTCCAAAGGTAAAGTCAGTGCAGTTTTGGTTGCGCTCCAGCCACTGTGAAATGTAGGTCTGTTTAACGGCCTCATTGAATAGCTGGAGTAGTTGCCATAAGGTGATGCTGTCGAGGTCGGCCTCCTTCTTGAAGTTGGGGTTCTCGACGTAACCTCTTACTGCTGCGTTAACTGCCTGGTCGCCCAGAATAACGTTGGGCAGACCGAGTTCGTTGCGTGTGGCGGTGGGCAGAGCCTGATAAAGTCTCAGGCGGCCGATAATGCCACAGAACTGCTCTTCGGTGATCCTGGTATTACCCAGGGCCTCCAAGGTGCGCAGGTTCTCGTCCTTGTGTGGATCAAACCCGCTGAAAAGCTGCAATGCACGCTCCTTGATGTCGGATGCGGTCAGTGCGTCAAAATTCCCTGTAAAACCGTCGCAGGTTAAACAGAGGTTGCTGCATACTCGAACTTGCCAGCCCACAAAAATCTTGAATTTCATGGGGCTCTCGCGTCCGAATAGCTTGTCTTCGTTGTAAGCTCGTACGCCGCCGATGCAAAGGTGCACAGGCTGGCCGTTGATAAAACGCGTAAGACCAGCAACATGGCAAACAAATGCCATGCGTTGGTAGTAAATGGTCTTCTCGTTGTCTCTAAGCTCGCTAGTCTTCTTGTGCAGAGCCGATGGGATGCGACCATTAATCTGGTGCGATACCCTGATCTCTACAGGAGTTAGTTCTCCGAAGATGGTCTTGCCGGCCTCGATAACGCTCTTGATAAAAGCCTGGTGGCTTATAGTGAGCGCCATATCCGCGAAGGTCGGTACAATTGATTTCTCGGTGAGTTCCTCAAGCGTTACCGCCGAGGTGTTACTCTCGATAAAGTTCGGGTGGTTGTCCGGATCGATGTCGTCCAGTACCACTGCGTCTTCGATTTCTTCTGCGTCAATGTTGATGACGGAAGGTGATGTTGCGATGATCCCGTCAGTAGGGATGATCTGCATTTGTTGTTGTTCGTTGTTCATTGTTGGTTTGGTTGTTAGCGCGGCCTCCTCATCTTGCCGATTACAGCCGCTAGTTTCTTACTGTTCTTAAAAATGGTGCCCACGGTGTCGCAGGCTAGGATCACGAGGTCAACCCAGTTCTCAAGTTTTGTTTTTTGTCTGGCCATCGCTCGTGGTGTCGTTCTTTGTGGCCCAGCGCTTAATGGTCTTTCCGATATCGATCAGTGCCATGAGCTGAGCCGCGTAATTCATAAATTTCAAAAGTCGTCTCATTATGTTGTTGTTATTGTAATTAGTTGTTAATAAAAATGTTAGTTAAATCTCAGTATATATATAAGGCTTCTTCGGGGTTGTCATGGGGGTGAAGATTGAACGTGAACAGCTTGAACATCTGAACACCGTGAACAAGAACGGGGGATAGTCAAAATTTGTGCGTTTTTCTCATTCTACTATAATAGTAGTAGTTATATCAAATAACTACTCATGCTTTTGAAATGAAAAATGAAACCCGACAGGACACCTTTTGATGGGTGTTTCGGCGATAAGGAAAGCCTGCGGAATTCTGGTTTTTAGCTATGGCTTTTTAGCCGTTAGCTAGTGATTAGTCATGCTGCCCAGAGTCCTGACTAATTATCGCAGGAGGCGGTAGAATTGCCATGCGTAGATGAGTTCTGTGACGACAATGATGGAATCCAGGAAAATGTCGTTCAGGCCGATGCCCAGCATATACCATGCAATGGGGAGGAAAAAGTCAACGAGGATGCGTACAATCATCCAGATGCCCACTTGCTGCATTCGCCCGCGGTACCAGATAGTGATCAGTGTCCCCAGCGGCAGGTAGGCCAACGGCAGCGCGCAAGCAGTGATGAAACTGACTTCGGGCAATGCCGGCTCAAAGAGGATGGAGATAAAACTGATGATGTTGAGCACAAGGACAATTATCCACAAAGCCTTGAGCGGGTGATACAGGCGTTTCATGCCACGCATCGTGGCATAATACATGGTCACCATCCCCACTGTATTGATGAGCGCAATAACTGCAGAGGCATGCTCTTTCAGCCAGAGGTCAATCTGGGTGATGGTACATATTGCCGCCGCCACCATGATGATGAAGGCTACTGTAATGACCCATTGGGGTAGTCCAGAGGTCAGGCGGTTGATGTTGCGGTTATCGTCTTGTGTATAATCAAGATTGACGTTTGTGGTTGTTTGCATTTGGAATCTTTTTTTTAACAAAGAGTGGTACAAAAGTAGTAATTCTCTCTCAAAAGAAGGCTTAATGGTTGACCGAAACAGCCTGTTTTTTGCGCAAAAGTGGCGATTTGGTTGTTTTAGTGCCGATTTGGTTGATATAAAAACGGAGATTTTGTCGCATTGCCAAGATGCTAACAGAAATAGTAGTAATTTTGTAATGAAATCATCCTAACATAAGCCTAATCATAACAAAAACCAAATAATGCACGAGGCACTTATCCTCAAACTTATCATATTGGCCCTAGGGGCTATATTTATTGCAGTCATCATCGCTCTGGTGCTGTCTTTCAGCGTGACCCAAAAGTTGATGAAGCATAATGCCAACTTGATTAACAAGGTTCAAGAAGGCGACAAGCAGCAGGCATCGACCCAGCAGACCCTCTATGAGAAGGAGCATGAACTGCTGAAAACCGAGGAGCAACTCAAGAAGGCTCAAGAAGAAATCAGCAGCATGATGCGTCAAGCCAGTCAGACCGAACGGACTAACCAATTGTTACAGCAGGAGATCAATGATGTCACCAACGTTGCCGACATGACAGACGAGCAGCTCATGGGCTGGATAGATGCACAGATTGAGAGCCTGGGACTGCACAAGAACCCCAATGTGACGCTCAAGGAGATAGCCAAAACGCTCGGCTTGACCCAGCGGCGCATCACTCAGGCCATCAAGACCCGACGAGAAGACAACACACTGGCCGAGTACTTGAACGCCAAGCGTCTGCTGGAAGGCTGTCGCCTGCTGGTGGAGCAGCCCAACTGGACCATCGACGCTGTTGCCCACGAGGCGGGCTTTGGGGGCACGACCACCTTCCGCACCATCTTCAGGAACCGTTTTGGGATGTCACCCAAGCAATACCGCGAAAAAAAGCGCCTAATGGACTGACTTGTGGTTGCAGATGATGCGATTTGCCTAGAAGAGCAGACTAGTAACAATCAATTAATATAATATAAACCAAATGAGACATTTAGTAAAAACTACACTTGCAATGCTGCTGCTGACCATGTGCACCTGCATCATTACCTCGTGTTCGAGCGATGAGCCCGGTAATGGCAAACAAAACCGTGACTATGACCTTGATGTCAAGGTCGTGCAGACACGCAGCTGCCATGCTCTGAAGGATGTGAAAGACGACATCCTGAATCTGCATTTCAATCAGATTATCTTTGAGTACACCTCGGTGGGTCCCGACATGAAGACGCCAGTGCGCCTGACAGGCGTCATCTCGATGAATCCCGCCGTATTCAACAAGGAGGCTGCTCCACGTGCGCTCATGTTCTACAACGAGTTCACGACAGCCAAGCATGGCGAGCGCACCTCTCAGAACGAGATTGACGACGTGGGTTTCTATATGAACAAATTCCAGAACCTGATCGCCATCTCCTCGGACCTGTATGGCTGGACACTGACCGAGGACAAGCCCCAGGCCTACTGCTGCCCGGAGATTACCGCCCAGGAATCGATTGATTGCTGGGATGCCGCAATGATTGTCCTGAAAGACCAGGGCTATGCCATCGAGGGCCTGCACAAATTCAACGTGGGCTACTCCAGCGGCGGTTTCTCGGCCATTGCCTTGCAGCGCTATGTAGACGAGTATCGTCCCGACCTGCATTGGGACCTCACCGCTGCCGGTGCTGCCCCCTTTGACATCTGCACCATCTATGAGAACTTTGTGGAGAGTGATTTCTCGGGTTACATCTGCGCTCTGCCGCTGATGATTGTCGCCTACAAGGAGACCTACCACATGGACTTCTCTTACAGTGATGTGTTCAAGGAACCGCTGGCCAGCCACATTCAGGAGTGGATTCTCTCTAAAGACTATGGCACCTGGGATATCAACGGCCTGATAGGCACCGAGAAAATCAGTGATGTGCTGACACCTGCCGCTTGTAACTACAAGAGCGGAGTCGGCAAGATGGTATATGACAAATTCCGCAGCAACTCGCTGTGCGGCCCCGGCCAAAACTGGCAACCGAGCAAAGACACCAAGTACTTTATCATGCACAGCTCTGGTGACCTGTACATGAACTATCTTGCGGGCGTTGAGATGGCCGATTACCTCAAGAGCAAGGGCTGCCAGGTGGAGACCGACTTTGACGACACGGGCAACCACGTGTACTATGGTCTGCTGACGTTCACCGGCGGTACCATGCTGCGCATGGAGGAAATCTTGAACAGCAACGACAATGTGACCCGAATCAAGGAACTGTTTGACCAGGTCAAGGGCTATATCAGCGACCTGAACGGCATCGGCCTGTAAATAGTTTCTAGGACTTATGCAAAAAGTGAAAAAGAACAATATTTCATTATTTAATTAATCAAAAATAATATGAAGAAATTATTATTAACATTCATGTTGGCGCTTGCCACGATGTGTGTGAGCGCCCAATCATTAGGCGATGTGCCGGAAACGGTCGATCCCAATGACGTGACCATTCTCAAGAAGAGTGTAATGGTAGTTGCTCAGCACGACACTATCGTGCCTAATGCCAAGACCGGCAAGATGGACACACTGAAAGTGAGAGACGGGGGGAGGGTTTTCACTCCCGAGGAGTTTGAGCAGCTGTCACGCGAGCCCAAAAGACTTCGCGCTGCTGTAGTCCCCGGCGAACAGTGGGGCCCTAATGACGGTGACTTAGAAGCACTCGGTTTTACGAATTATATCTCTGTATTCCTATACACCTATAAATACCCGTCGGTCGATGCCGATGGCAATGTCATCTACTTGTCGGCAATCATGGGTGTACCACGCGCCTCATGGACATCCTGGGCCCATGCCATGCCCAACAACCTGATTATTGGTTGCCACGAGACGATAACGAGTAACTTTGAGTGTCCTTCGGAGTGGAGCAACTACGGGTTCTTGCAAACAGCTACGGGTAATGGCATGATGCTGTGCTATGCTCAAAATAATTATGTGCGTCAGCCATGCAATCTGGTCATCATACCCGACTATGAGGGTTATGGCATCACTAAAGACCGCGCTCACCCTTATTTGTACCAAGAGTTGACAGCCCGTCAGGTGGTGGACGGTGTGCGCAGTGGTCTTGCCATGTATCAACACCTTGTCGATATCGAGGAGGTCGATCCCTTTGAGCCCAACTGGCAGAGTGTGGCTATCGGTTACTCGCAAGGGGGCTCGGTGGCACTGGCCACGCACAAGTTCATTGAGCTTAATGGCCTTGCCGACGAACTGCACTTCGCTGGCTCGGTGTGTGGCGACGGTCCCTATGATCCCGTGGCACACTTGCGCTACTACATGCAAGATAACGGTGAAACCTACGATGGCAATAATAAAACAGCTCACCGCAAGGAGAAGGTGTCAATGCCCATCGTGATGCCGCTTATCCTCAAGGGCATGTGCGACAGCAATCCCTTGATGAAGCAGCACTACGTTGACGATTACCTGAGCACGAAATTCCTGCTCACCGAATCGATAAAATTTCTCGAGGCTAAGGCCAACGACAATAAAGACGACCAGTACGACACCGAACGCATCAATAAAGAATATGTGAAAATGATGAGGGAGGGTAAAACCGGGTCATATACCAAAAACTATCACGATAGCGAAGGGTCGTTCACCTTAACCAAGCATCTTTCGGCCGAGGAGTTCCAGGATGTGTTGGAATTCTACGATCCTGGGATTCTTTCTAAGATGCGGGCACATGGTAAACTTGATAGCATTATGACACCTATCTGTTTGGCTTACTTCAGAAACCTTACCGCCGACACACCAGTGCCCACCGAGCCTGGTGTGATGGAAGACCTGCACCGTGCCCTCGAGAGCAACAACCTCACCAAGGGGTGGACTCCGCAGCACCGCGTCGCATTCTTCCACTCAACCTACGACACCGTAGTACCCTACGAGAACCTGCTCTCGTTCATCCGCAACCAGCAAGGCCTCACTTACTACTTCTACGATAGCAAGCGCAGCCGTACCACGGCAGCCGGAGTGACCTGCATGATTGCCAGCGAAGGTGATGCCGACGTGTATATACGCGATGCCACCTGCACCGACGACCACGTGGACGCCGGCAAAAACTTCTTTATGACAGGTGCCTGGGGCTATCTCGTGGGACTCTCGCCCGACATTCAGATGATTAAATGGGTTTTAACTGGTAATGATGATTAACCCTTTAAAATACAATAATAAAATGAAAAAGTTTATTTCCCTGTTCTTAAGCATGCTGTTGCCCATGGCAGTAATGGCTGCTTACATCGAAGAAGGAACGATTGATATTACAGTGGGCGGCTCCACCTATACTGCTCCGGCCCAAATCGACTATATAAATCATGCCGTCATCCTGGGCAACGGGCGCAACGCCTGTATACCGCACTATTTAGAAGGGACTGTTTTCATTCCTGGAACTCACAGGGTTCAGGGCTATGACTTTGCTGTAAATGTCGGGACCTATGCCTTCCGCATGTGCAGTGGCATCACACAAGTGACGATTGGCGAGGGCTCCACCAGCATTGGTGACTGTGCCTTTGTGGGATGCTCTAAGCTTGAAAAGGTGACTCTGCCAGCATCGCTCTCCCGTGTGGGCCGTGCCGCATTTGCCGGACTCAAGTCCCTAAAGTACATGGAGTGCAAGGGTAGCACAGCACCCACTTGGAGCTATAACGATGTGTTTTACTTCTATGGCACCAAGCACGGCACGTCAAGATCGGGGCAAAACCGCACACTCTATGTGCCTACACAAGCCATTGACAGCTACAATAACACCAATTATGGAGACACCATTGGCTGGAAAGACGCCTTTGCACGCATCTATGAGCGCACCTCCGATGCCGTTGCCATCAGCAGCAAAGCCGAGCTCAAGACGTTCCGCGAAAAAGTGAACAATGGAACGACATTTGAGTACTATGATGGCGCCACCTCATTTGAGCTCACTGCTGATATCGAGTGGGACTTTGACACCGACGGTCAATGGATACCCATTGGCACCACTGCTCACCCGTTTGACGGATGCTTTGATGGTAATGGCCACAAGATTACGGGACTGAAGATGAATGCTACCACTTATTGTGCCGGACTCTTTGGCTATGCCGACAATGCCTATATCCACAATCTATATCTGGAGAATCCATGCGTTTATGGCACGGATTATACGGGTGCTGTATTGGGATATTGTAACAACTATACCCGCGTGAGCGATGTGCTTGTTACCAGCAATGCTGGGAACGGAGATTTCACTGTGCGTGCAACTGGTAGCGCCGGCGGCATTGTGGGATTTGTCAAGGATGGTGTGGTTGAGCGCTGCTACTTCGAGGGCCGAGTGTGGTCCCACCAAGGCTGGGCTGGTGGCATCGTGGGCCACATGCAAAACGGTAAAGTTGAAGACTGCGCAGCTGGCTCCTATGTGGCCAACCTACTCAATTCAGATAACTGGCGCCTGGGTGGTATCGTGGGCGGCACTTATGGCAGTTACACCCCTGGACAGGTGAATGTCACCATCAATCGATGCCTGGCTTGGTCTAACTTCATTATTGAGGGGAATTACTCACTCGGTGAAAAAATGAGGTATTCCGGTTGGATTCTGGGATATGCCAGTGTGCCCACCGAAATCACAAATTGCGCCTACTATGTAGATCCCGATAAGCTCAGTTATGAAATCTACGGAGGTAGTACCGAGAATATTAACGTCTATTGCGATAACAACGCAATCAATGGTGATAATGCGACCTACACTACCTTCAACAGCCTCATGGAGCGTAATACTGAGCCATACTTGGGCAATGAAAACTGGTACTACTTCACCGAGGGCTTTGATAACTATCCTGTACCCTCAAATTTGAAGGACATGTATCTTGCCAACATGGTTTATGACATCGATGACAAGGGCATCATTTATCTGCCTGTGCACGACGAGAGCAATCAAATTGTAGCCTACAAGGTGAAAGGCCAGGACAGCAATGTTCCGCTGGATACCTGGGGCGGCATATTAACGAAACTGGAAATCCCGGCAACACACAAGGATAAGCCGGTAACTGAGATTATGCCCAAAGCGTTCGCAGGCCGAACCGATTTGGATATACTGCAACTTGGCAATTCTGCCACCAATTATGATTCTAATATCACTGCCATCGGCGACTCGGCATGTATGGCTTCGACCCTCAAATTTATTCTTATGTACTGCCAAAACCTGACAACCATTGGCAACAGTGCATTTGAGGACTGTGACTCACTCATTGAGGTTAGACTGCCCAATAGTGTCACCACCGTGCACAAACGCGCCTTCCGCGGCTGTGACGACCTGCATCTTTTCATCATTGGCAGCGGTTTTAAAGACCATGACGATAATTTCATTGCCTATTGCCCCAATCTCGACGGTCTTTATCTGGTAGAGCCCGGCAACACTTCTCCTAACAGCAATGGTTACCTTGTGGTCAACAACATGCTGCTGCACAATGTGGGCAATTATCGCAGTTATGTAGTCGCCTGCTCGCCTGGCGTGAGTGGCGACGTCGTGCTGCCTGTGGAATACCTCACCAATAGCGAAGTCAACATCTTTGGCAGCTCATTTGCCAGCTGCGACAAGGTCACCAGTGTCACCATCCCTGCGAGCAAGAAATACTCTATGGGCAAGGGCGTCTTTGACGGGTGTCACAACATTCGCTATATCGACATGCGAGGCGCACAACGCTTCGAGAAGGAAAATGGCCAGCCATTGCCTTGGAACGTGGAGCGCAACGACCCCCAAAATTCATTTTATGGCCTGAGCGAGCGCACCATCATCTGGACCGATGTAACGACCACTTGCGAGGAGAGTGAAGTAAATGTGGTTGCAGGCAATCATGCCAACTCACTCCAGCTCACCGATGGCTGGGACTTTGTGGCCAAGGCGGAATTCACTGCCGGTAGCGCAAGTCTGAACCGAGTGCTGGGCGCAAAACTCGTACGCGATGAATATGAGGAAAATGGAGAGATTATCACCAATACCTACTATGAGGGCACAGGTTTCAGCGTGTATCTGCCTTATCCGCTCACGCTCACTGGCGATAACGTGAAGGTGTATGAGCCTCTTGAAATTCTCACCGAGGACAATAACACCATCGTCTCGTTCCGTGAAGTGGAAGGTGGAGAGATGGAAGCTTACAAGCCTTACTACGTGGTAGTGGACAACGATGAGGTGTCGCTCGACAGCAACGGCGAAGTCACCGTCACACTCCAGCCCGACAACATTGACGAGTGGGCAGACCTCGGTTACATCTTCTCGGGTACGACAGTCACTATCCCGAACAGTATCCTGCGCACCATGGGCGCTTATATCCTGCAAAGTGACAATATTTGGCACAGAGTGCCTGCCGACAAGGAGCTTGAAAATGTGTATGTTGGACCATTCCGCTCTTACTTCCACTCGACAACAGGCAATGCCGCACAACGACTGTTGTCACAGTTTGTCAACAATGGCTCAGAAACCACCGATGTTGTGGTCATCAAGACTGTCGATAATAATGGCGACGAGCATTACTACGACCTCAATGGCCGCGTGCTGCCTGGCAAGCCCAACAGCGGCATCTACATCCATCAGGGTAAGAAGTATGTTGGACATTAAAAACATCAATGTTATGAAAAGATTATTTTTATCAATGATTATAGCGTGTGCCACATGGGTCGTAGGACTGGCACAGGAAACATACGCAGTGGAAATTCTGCCGACCATGAATGGTTATGTTATGAGCGACAAAGCAACTGCAGCACAGGGTGAAACTGTCACGCTGACACTTGGCCATGCTCCTTCCTATACCCTGGAACAGCTCTTGGTCGAGAGTGAACTCATCGGCGGTGGAATGTCTGGTGACGATCCATGGGAACCGGCATGGGCTCCTGCCATCATCATGGTTCCTACTACCAAGGTCAGTGAGAACATTTACACCTTTGTCATGCCTGCCAGCAAAGTCAAGGTAACGGCAACCTTTGTTCTCATGCCAGAGTTACGGGGAGACGTAAACAAAGATGGCCAGGTGAATATCAGCGACGTGACCGCCCTGATCGACTACCTGCTTAGCGGCAATGCTTCGGGTATCAGCCTGAGCGGTGCCGACTGCAACCAGGACAACAGCGTGAACATCAGCGACGTCACCTCCCTTATTGACTACCTGTTGTCTGGTACCTGGAATTAAAACTTCAGCAAAACCTAAAGTATTTCCCTCATGCTCATCCAGGGCGTGAGGGATTTTCTATTCGTGGAGCGAAAAAAAGCAGCCCATCACCATTGTTTGTGATGCGGACGGTAGTTGCGGCAATCATACCTGAAGGGCGACTTGCACCGTCGCTTTACAGGACGAAGATTGAACGTGAACAGCTTGAACATTTGAACACCGTGAACAAGATCGGGGATAGTCAAAATTTGTGCGTTTTTCTCATTCTACTATATTATAATACCCCTAAAAACCAGATAATAATGCACAAAAATTGTGTGTTTTTCTCATTCTACTATAATAGTAGTAGTTATATCAAATAACTACTCATGCTTTTGAAATGAAAAATGAAACCCGACAGGACACCTTTTGATGGGTGATGCTTCTCTCCACTTGGCCTCATACTCAGCATATAGAGGATCGTTTTCCCATGAGTTCCACCATGAGCTATTAAACGACGGCACAGTGACATTGATCGGGCCTAAGTTGAGGATACTGCTCTCGGGTGATGGGGACGTTGACGAGGTGGGTATGGATGGCATGGCGTATTCCTTACCCCAGTTACGTATCGTCCCAACTGATAGATTCAAGCCATACTGTAACATTTTCTCACGATTCTTGGCTGCTGACAGGTTCGGATCATAATAAAGCATGAACGTGGCCTTCTTGTCAGCTTTGTCCTGTTTCTTGGCTTGACGCTTCTGAACATACGTCTGGCCCTTCCCCGGATTTGTCTCGATGTACCTTTCACTGCAATATCGATACAGTGTGGCCGGGGATATACCAAGCGCAGCGGCATTGTCCTGAACCGATTTTGTCCTGTCATAGCTGAGGTCAAGTTCAGCATAATGGATTCGCTTGGTGACGTAGTTAATGAATGCCTGTGACTTCGGTGCTTTGGGATGCATGATGAACTTTGGCCTGTGGTTCTTCCAGTAATTGATTTCATACTGGCAATACTCCCTCAGCTCGTCATAGGTCATCGTCATCGCCCGCCTGGTTCTTCGCGTGAGAGTGTCCAATGTGATGATATGGTCGCTGTTGTCGATGAACCGGTTGAAGTCCAAATACATATTGAACAGGAGCGTGTTAGCATCGACGTATGGGTTGATCAGTCTCCTCAGGCAGGCGCGCTTAAAGAGTGTACGTCGCCTATGGTTGCCGTCGGTGATCGTCTCTCGGTGCCACCATAGCTGAAGGTAACTCTCGTCGGTCAGCTGGTAAAGTCCATCTGTCCAGTCGGCGCGATCAGTCCTATAAAAGTAACAGTATTTCCGCGAATTATAGTGCATGAACTTCTCATAGTCCATAGTGCCCATATCATGCAGCAGGCGATCATCAAACTCAACGGTCGGCAGTGATGTTTGTTGCGATGGTGGGGACGGTGGTTGAACAATGACATCCGGCAGGCTCTCGGGAAAGTCCAGCCGTGAGTAGATGCTATAGGTGACATAAAACTCGTCATTACCGCTGACACCATTGAAATACTGGCTTGCCCTGGTACCACATTCATCGGCCATAGGTTCCCCCGTGTCCCTGATGATGCAGTCCGTGATATACCTGTTCACGATGTTCATGTTCATTTTGTTCAACTCACGGTCCAACACATAAACCAACCTGAACCGGCGAGACGTGATGCCATCCTTCTCCAGCTTATCGGAATAGGACATATATGCACAGGTAGGCTTGAGCGTGAGGCAATCCAGGTACTCGGGTATTGTCTTGAACCGCGTGTAATCGATATCCACGAACACTGTCTGGCTGCTTCGAAAGAACCTGTCACTCTTGAAATTCAGCTTCATACAGCCCTTGTTGCGGCCCTGACGGTAAACTGGATATGACTGGTAACGCTTGCCCCCGTTCGTCTCTAACCAATATTTCTGATTGGGGTCATAGTCGAACAAGTTGCAGAACGAGTGGCCGGTGAGAGCTTGCTGAAGGAACTGGTCAACGGTAAGGCTCTTCTCCCTAAACGCCATTTTCACCTTGCCGACAGCCTCAGCCCCGGCCCTACTGAGACAGGCCGAGGCTTCGCTCTTGGTCATGTAGCTGTCGTTGCTAACATTAACTCTAAATACAAAATTTCTTTTAATTTCCATAGTCAGCACAGGAATTAGTAGGTTATTGGCCGCTGTCTTTGATAAACAGCATTTGGCCGTCTTTCAGGGCCTTATTGAATCTGGCGTGGCCCATCATCAGCTTGGCCTCTTTTCTATTGTTATACACTGCTCCACTCGGCAGATACATGATGTTGCTTTGCATGGTATTGAGCATTATTGTTGTATTATCGAGATGAGGGCCGGGTGGAAGAACGCCATCGAACAGACCAAATCTCGTGTACAGTTGGTGGCAATCTTGGCAGAAACGCTCAAAATCCTGGCCTTTCACTGGCGATTTGCTTAACTTCGCTGCTGCCTTCTGCATAGCGCGTTTCACTTTCCTCCAATGCTTCCTAACACCTTTCGAAATCCTCTCTTTTGTCTCGTCACTCACTATGTGCCCCATCTTCATCTGGGACATCTTGCGCCTGGCTTCCTCTGTATGGTGCAAGCCCTTCATCCCACGTCCTTCAGATAGGTTGAAACCTTTCTTGATCGAGTCATATTTCCGGATCATCGCCGTCTCCATAGCATCTATTTTCTTCTTTCTGGTGGATTTCTTCTTGTAGAATCCACTAAAGAGTACTTCACGGTCCCAATCCTCGGGAGGGTATATCTCCCTCGCTCTGTTTATTTTAGGTCCTGCATACCTAGGATCTGTGCTGTCCCAATCGCCCTGACGTTCCTTCGAATTATACGTCTGTCCGATATAACATTTCCCATCATCACCGTTGGCTATTGATTTCTCTGTCGCTTTTAAGGTGTATTTATAAATCTCACCATAGTAATTTCCTGTCGTTTTCATAAGATTGCTTCTGAATTAAGTGGTTAAGCGCCAAGCTACCGTTAATAAACAGCAGTTCGCCGCGTCTCATCGCCGAGTTGTAAGCACCAAGCCCGCCGAGTCTGTTCTTGGCTTCCTTGCGGTTGCCATACATTTCTCCAGTACGAATGTTCCTAATCATAATTACCTGGATTTTTGAGAGTTAATCGTGAGTTTCACACCCATTTTATTGAGCTTACCCACTAAGCCCCGATACGAATCAACACGTCTCCGCTTCTTCGGGATGATATGTAATATGTCCTGCAACTTGAAATTTATGCAGGCGCCTTTTTCTAGAGGATGCCCGAGAGCCGCCTCTAGCCTGCGTATGTCGTCAGCGTAAGGGTCTTCAGGTTGCCCATCATCCCTTGCTGACGGCGCGCTATTAATACTCTTTCCTTCTTGAACCTCGTGAATGGCAGCGCGTACATCCATCGTCGGCCCATGCCATGTCTGCGCCATTGACGAGAACATAGCCTGTAAAAGTTGAAACATATTATTTAACTTAGAAATTAATTATCAAGCATTTACGCTTTATTCAGGGATAAGGCTTGGGATGGAAATGGCGCGCGTTTTTCACGTTTCAGGGTGTTTCTCTTATGATTTTGAAGATTTCAAGCCATTGATATTGATATTTTTATTAAATTTGCGGTTGCTATTCTGTCCTTGCACACTGATGGCTCCCAGCGCATGACCAATAAGATGACAATATAACAAACTCCTTTGTGGTTTAGTATAGGCTTTGGTCGGCCTGCAGGGAACCGCACTGGAGTTTGTTTTTATATGATTTACATGACCGAGAAAATGAACGTTGAGAAGAGAAAACAGCTGATAGAGCGCATCAAGACACTGGAAGGGCCCACTACCGGAGAGGAGCGAAGCAATCTGCTCGGCCTGCGGCGCACCAGTTACGGCCTTGAGTGGGAAGACAGGCCCGAGGAGGCAGAAGAGCATCGGCGCGAGGCGATGCCCGTGCTGAACGAGGACAAGAACTGGACGATAAACAGGAACTTCCTGCCCTATGGCGTCCAGAGCGGCGACATGCAAATCATCGAGCAGGCGTGGGCAACCACATTAGCTACGTCAAGAGCGGTGACACCCCCAACGAGAACAAACAATACTAAAACCTCTCACACATGCGAGCCGAGGCAATACTGCGCTTAGCCACAGCAATGTGGCTGTGCCTGTGTTGTTTCATGGCTCATGCCGGTGAACGCTATCGTGTGGACTCGCTGCTCAGGGTACTTGATGCCGTCATCGACAGCAGCGCCTACTATGACGCACGTCTTCACCAGGATTTGGTAAGTTACCGGACAGCCAATGACAACACCGAGGATGACGAGACACGTTTCGCCCTGGCACATACCCTGTTCAAGACCTACCGTAAGATCAGACTCGATTCTGCCCTTTATTTCGCTCGCCAGCGGGTGCAGCATGCCCAGCGGCTTGGCATTCCCGACTCACTGCTGGCGGCGCGTCTCGACGAAGCCGACGCGCTGAAGTGTCTGGGCAGGCTCAATGACGCATTGGCCGTGCTCGACGCCATGCCCCACAACGAGTATATCAGCGACAACGCACATTACTACTCCCTGTACCTCAGCATCCTGTTATCCCTCTCACAGATGACAACCGATGATGCTGAAGTTGCCCATTACAAAACCTTGCTATCACACTACCGGGATACCATCAATCTCGTGAATAGACTGGACACCTTGACGGTGTGTGTCAATACCTGCGCCCTCAACAAGAGCCATGGCCGCTTCAAGGAGGCTCTGGATGGACTGCTGCAATTCGGTAGCATGCACGACGCATTGATCAGCAATTCTGCCATCTATTGGTATGAGTTGGCCGACACCTACCGCTATATGGGAGACACCGAGAGCGCCAAGTATTGCTACACCATGTCGGCTATCATCGACAAGCGCAACAGCAGCAAGACCTACACCTCATTGCAGTCCCTGGCATGGTTACTGTACCAAGAGGGAGACACCGAGCGGGCTTACCGTTACATCACCTGCTCGCTCAATGATGTCATGTCCAGCAATGCACGCAACAGGCTGGCATTAGTAGGGGAATACCTGCCCATCATCACCGATGCCTATGCCCGGCATCAGCACAACCTTGCCATGCGCCGCAACATCCTCATCGGCATCGGCGCGCTGGCTCTCGCCATCCTTGCAGGATTGCTCTCGGTCATCTACAGGAGCAACAAGAGGATGAAGGCGATGCAAGCCCAATTGACCGAAAGCAACAACAGCCTGCAGCAGCTCAACCGCCAATTGAGGGAGCAGGGTGATGCGCTGGTGGAGAGCAACCGCATCAAGGAGGAATACATCGGTCAACTGTTCAACCTGTGTTCACAATACATCAGCGAAACCGAGAACAACCGCACAAAGATACTGGGACGCATCAAGATGGGCAAAATCAAAGAACTGCAGGATCAACTGGATTCCTCAACCATGGCTCAAGACCTGAGCAGGCTGTTTGACAATTTTGACGCTATCTTCCTGGAACTGTTTCCCGATTTCATCGAGCGGTTCAATGCCCTGTTGCGACCGGATGAGCAAATTGAAATCAAGGGAAAACACTTGCTGACACCCGAATTGCGCATCTATGCCCTCATTCGGCTAGGCATCAACGACAGCACCAAGATTGCAAGCTTTCTACACTATTCGCCCCAGACTGTTTATAATTACCGCATGAGGGTGCGCAACCGCTCCGATATCCCCAAGGACCAGTTCATCGCCCAAATCCAGAGCCTATAACACAGACAATACAGATGACGATGTGTCATAATTCTCAACTGGTAGCATTCATCGAGCTTCGCTCGAGAAATCAACTTTGCGGCCGTTAGGCCGATCAAAGTTTTAGGCAAGAATTATGACACACCGCCATCTTTATAATCTCGACTTAGTGTCTTATCGAGAGGCTATTGGGCGACGATGTGTCCCCAAACGTCATAGGTGACACCGTCACGCATAATCAGCACGCGGCCATCTCTCATCACCTTGCGCACAGCGGGAAGCTTGGCATCACCCTGGATGTCAACGACACCGGTGGGATCCTGCTGCTCGCCACGCAACTTGGCGACACAAAACTCGATCTCAATCGGGTCCAGGTAGCCTCCCTCAACAAAGTGGGCGGCAACGGCTTCCTGCAACGTGGGCAGCGGGGTGCCGATAGCAGGATAGCTGTAGAGTGCCTTGCCGCCGCTGTAGGCGTTGTGTGAAGCGATGGCTTCTTCGAGCGTCGTGGCAGTGTAGACCGAGGGCACGGCATCGGGGCCTGAGGGCAGAATCAACGGGTCAAATCCGGTCAACAGGTATAAGGCATATCGCAGCTGGTTGGAATGACGATACTCCGAAATCTGCATATCGCTCGTGCGGTTGTAATCGACGGCGATGTCATCCCACGAGGCACCGCACATGGCGGCGAAAACGCCCGAGAAGACACCGGTGCGGTCGGCTCCCAGGTGGCAATGAATCTGGAACGGAACAGGATGGTCCTCATCGTTGATGAAACGCACAATCTCCTGAATCCACTCGGCAAAGCGGCTCTGGTCAGTATAGTAGAGCGCATGGTCATAGGACGGCGTGTGACCGTTCTGGCGACCCACGTAGAGCACACGGCTGTTGCTGATGATGGTGCGGTAGTAATCGGGAATCGTGGTCGTGTAAGTTGTGCCGCCAACGGTGTAGGTTGCATTGCCGTCCTCCGATTCCAGATTGCCCGACAACGCGATGTCGCAGTTGATACCAGCCTCGGTGGCCAAGTTGGCAACCCACTCGAGACGTGCCCGCTCGGTGTCATATTGAGAGCGCGATGAGTGATAGGGGTGGTAGGAGCGGAACAGGTGTTCGGTGCCGGGCACACGACGGAAGTTGGAGATGCGCTCCTGCTCCATCGGGTCACTCAGGTCAAAGTCTGACAGCGGACGGATGTAAAGGGCGGTCGTTTTGCGCTGTGCCAGATCCTCGACATCATCGTCGTTAAAGGCCACAATCTGCTTCCAGCCGTTGGAGCAGAAGGTCAGGTAGTCCTCGCAGCCCTCGGCCAGCGTGGGCCACGACTGGGTGACATAGGAGCTGCCGTTCATGTGATAGACTTTGAACAGGAACTCGGGCTGACCGCCGTTGCCGGTGCGCTCGATGGCACTGTAGGGCAAGGTCAGATAGAAGCAGCGGTCGGCACTGAAGCCAGTCATCCGGTAGTCGGCATCGCTCTGCGACCAATTGGAGATGGAACCATAGACGTAGAGTTTCTTCAGATTCAACGGTGAGATGACGAAGCGGGTGCGCGAGGTCGAGAAGATGAACGTGATTTGCCGCAAGTCATCATTCAGGCGGAAGCAGTTGTTCTTCTCGGTGGTGGTGAATCTCTCGCCATATTCGCCCTCGAGGTGCATCAGCGTGAGCGGGCAACCATTGTCGGCAGCGCCAAGGGCAATCTCCCAACCGTCGTTCACGCCCGACTGCCAGCCCTCGCTGTAGATGGCCGAGTAGTGATTGGCCGCGGTAATCGTATTCGGTCCCCATGCACCGCTGGTGAAGTGACTATTGCCTATCACGGCAGCATAGGTGATATCCTCCTTGACATAAGGCACCGGGCAGGTGAGGCGGCCCACGGTATCGGGCAGGAAACGCACGCACAGCGACTCGCTGTCGTTGCCCACTACCAGATAGATGCACTCGTCGTCCCAGCCGGCAAGGCTGTTGTCAAGATATACGCGGCCGCCCACGAGCGAGAATGCCTTGGTGGGGTCGGGCTCAACAATGACTTCATCCTGAGGCGCCGCCTTGGTCAAGCGGATGGAAATCGCCTTAGTCACGGGGTTAAAGACGAACTCTGCCGAGTCGCCCACGGCGGGATTGTCAATCAGGGTGAGGTCGCTCAACGGCACCCACACCGAATTGATGCCCAATGCGTTATCGGCATAGTTGCAGCCCGTGCCACCATAGACATCCTGACGGATATATAAGGTGGAATCGGCATTGGGATAGAGCTCGCGCCATTCCCATGAGGCATCCAAGCCGTCGCCCCAGCCGTGCTTGAAGAACCAACGCTTGGTGGGCGTCGGCGGGGTGTCACCGCCGCCGAAGTCGGGATTGGGCTTCAGGCGAATGGCATAGGTGTACCAGGAACCAGATGAAACCATCGCCATGACGGTCTCCTCGCTGCCGCCATACACCACATAGCCGTAGGAGGGATTGGAGCCTGTCGCCAGATCGACATCGCCCCACGACACACCATTGTAGCCGCCGCTCTTGAACGTGAGCGTGCGCGCCGAGGACGAGGACGTGGAGTTACCCCACACCTCGATGGTGTCGCCAGGGTTGGCAGTGAAATACAGCCAGCGATAGGCCGTGCTGGACTTGCCGTTAATCTTCAATCGCTGGGTAAACATCAGTTCCTCGGCGCCGTCAGCCGAAGTCCACGTGCGGCTGGAGCAGCTCTGGAAAATGGGAACACGGTCGGCCGACGAGCCGTCGGTGACAAAGGTCACGCCATGCAGGGTGGTCGTTTCCCACAAGGTGTCGCTGGGAAACATCTCGGTGTCGGAGAAATTCCAGAAAGTGACCTCCTGGGCCGACATCAACAAGGGCAAGGCCAGCATCAAGGCCAGCAGCTTGCGGAGTAATGATTGATTATTCATAGTCAGTAAATAATGGTTAATAATATAAGTTAATAAGTTTCTGCCAGAAAAAGTATTTCAGGATACAAATATAGGGTTTCCCCGGTTAATCTCCGCCTTTAGGAGAGATAAAGTAACCTGCAACACCATCGCAAAGCGCTGATATACAGCAATAACAGTACAACAAACATGTCCCAAAAAAGTAAACGCAATATGAAACGATTTTCAAGCCTTGCGCGAGAGAATCGACCTAAAAAATAATACAGCGAGGTAAAAGGGACGTATCAAACGGAAACATCCATACCCCAATCAAACTCGTGTTGATTATTAATAATTAACAACCATCGTCTATAGTGATTCCTCACATCTCAGTGTCGATGTCATGAACAGGTATTCACTACTCCACACACACCAGGTAATCCCTACTCCACCACATCGTCCCGCTAGCATCCATAGGAAAGTCTTACCGCCTAAATCCCGAGAAAGACCTTGTGCCGGTATGCCCCAACTGCCACGCTATGCTACACCGCGCGGTCAACGGCAAGTTAATGCCCATCGATCAGTTACGGTCAATCCTCAAGAAACAATGACAGAAGCTGATATACACGCCCGGTTCGTCAGGTACTATGAGACCGTCGCCGAGCTTCACAGGATGGGTTATGAGCTGTTCCGTGTGTGCCCGTACATCAGCCCCAACGGCATGTGTTACCGCTGCTGGCTCACGATAAAGAAAAACACGTGGAAGGGGTGCGGCGCATTTTTTAACGAGCAGCGTGGGGATGACCAGGCACTGTACACTCCCGACTGTACCCTGCCATGGGACGACAGCGGCATGACCCCACGTGAGAATGCTGAGAGGATCATCCAGGAATACCCACGCCTCGCTCGCAACGCCCACGGTAGCGACCGTGAGTATGTAGAGTGGTTCAAGCTTGCCCTCGATGAATGCCGCCATGGACACCACTTCTATGGTCTTGATGAATACTTCAACCCGCTGCGTGAAGGCTATATCGCTCTGACTGGCGTAGAAGGCCGTGGACTCCCGCTACCACCCCCAGGCGATAGCGACACCCAATCAGTCTATTAAACGCCACAGAAGCCACCTATGGGCACAACAACAAATAAATATAATCACATCATAACAACTACTCATGAGAATATTAATCATCGGAGGAACCGGCACCATCAGCAGTGCCATTACCCGTCAACTGGCTCAGACCGACCACGAACTGTGGCTGCTCAATCGCGGCAACCGCAGCAACGAGATTCCGCGGGGCGTGAAACAGGTCATCGTCGATATCAACAACGAGGCCGAAATGCTACGTCTGCTGGGCGACACCCAGTTTGACGCTGTGTGTGAGTTCATCGGTTTCCTGCCGTCGCAGGTCGAACGAGACCACAGGATGTTTTCAGGACGCACTCGGCAATATGTCTATATTAGTTCGGCTTCGGCCTATAACAAGCCTGCTCGCAGCCATGTCATTACCGAAGGCACCACACTGGCCAATCCCTACTGGCAATACTCGCGCGACAAAATCGCCTGCGAGGAACTGTTGATGAAATACTACCGCGAGGAAGGCTTCCCCGTGACCATTGTACGTCCCAGCCATACCTATTGCGAACGCAGCATCCCCGTGGGCCTTCACGGCACGCAGGGCAGCTGGCAGGTCATCAAGCGCATGATGCAAGGCAAATCTGTGCTCGTGCACGGCGACGGCAGTTCGCTGTGGACAATGACCTGGAACGAGGACTTTGCCCGCGGCTACATCGGCCTGCTGGGCAACCCGCACGCCATCGGCGAGGCGTTCCAGATCATGAGCGACGAGTCACTCACCTGGGACCAGATTTACCACACCATCGCCGATGCCCTAGGTGTGGAATTCAAGCCATATCACGTTGCCTCGACCACCCTGGCCCGACTGGCGCCCAAGGAATATGATGTCGAAGGCAATCTGTTGGGTGACAAAGCCGTCTCGGTCGTGTTTGACTGCTCGAAACTCAAGCGTGTTGTGCCAGGATTCAAGGCGACTGTGCGCTATGACGAAGGCGTAAGACGCTGCCTAGCCTATATTCAGGAACATCCTGAATTACAACGCGATGACCCAGCATTTGACGCCTGGTGCGACCACGTCATCGACACGCTGGAAATGGCCATCAACAGCTAATTAAACTATCGTCTACTTCTATGCTGATATGATGGAGATCTATGAGAGAGGGCGAGAATAGTGCCTCCGAGTCTTAATATAGACATAATTACGCCGCTAACATCAATCAAAGTGGATCCTAACCGACATAAGTGCAAATAAAAGGAGCGACCGCAGCCGCTCCTTGATCTTGTGGTTATTAGAACCCCACCAACTTCTTGTGAAGGTACTTGGGTAACAGACGTTTGTAGGTGTTCATTGCACTGGCAGGCACGTTGATGCGTTTGAGGTTCTTACAACCCTTAAAGACATAAGTCCCTATGGAGCCTATAATGGTGCTCCTGAACGTCACCTCGTTGAGCGAAGGGCACTCCGAGAAGGCCATTTTTCCAATGTACACAACTGACTCGCCGATGTCGACGCTTCTTAGGTCATTGCAGTGCCCGAATGCAGAATTGCCTATAGCAAAAACACGATCAGGAATAATTACGCTGGTGAGTTGTGTATAACTAAACGCAAAGTCCTCAATAGATTCAATCAAATAAGGCAACTCGATCTGTCTTGCAGCGACCCCTAAGAAAGCGCTGTTGTCAATAGACGTTACAGTGTCAGGTATAAAGATGTCCTCGAGTTTAGTGCAGCCGCTGAATGTCTCCCCGCAAATACATTTCAATCCGTTGGGAAAGATTGCATAGATAAGCCCTGTGCAGTCAACAAAAGCCGCCCTTTCGATTTCAACGTAGTCCCCGTCATCGAATTCAACGTAGACTAGCGAGGAGCACGAGGCGAATGCATGGGAACCAACCCAACCGATGGATTCAGGCAGGTGCAACATTTCCAGAGAAACACACCTGCCGAATGCATGTCTACCAATGCTGTGGACACACGCTCCCCAAGTTATTCTCTTGAGGTTAGTACAATTGTGGAAAGCTCCGTTACCGATTATCTCTACTGTATCAGCAATGATAAGCTCAGTAATGTCCTTCCGGTTTGAAAACTGAAAGTAATCAATCCGTTTAGTTCCTTCTTTAATAAATAGTTTCATTTTAATGATTTTTTATAAGCTGGGGTGAGGGTTGCCCACCCCGGCCGTCAGTTAATAGTTTATTTCAGTTGTTTGAGTGACAAATTAATAGGCACTTCACCGACGCATTCAAGCGTCCAAGAATCGTACCATTTCAAAATATAGTCAGCGATATCACTCCCCTCTCCGTATAACGGCGAAAGATCTTCAGCGAAGGCAGAGATCCATAGACGTTTGAACATGTGAGCCATAGACTTGCCTTTCTCGGTCCACTCTTTATATTTCCCTTTGTCAGGGAACAGGATGACATCGCGTCCCTTCAATGGCTCACACATGGTCGGGGTGAGATTACCGCATCCGCCGCAGGCAACAGCAACGCAGACGTCCATGACTACTCCGAGGATAGCAGCAGTTTTCTCACTTTCGACAACAGCTACAGGCTTGTCTGGATATTTGTCCAGAAGGTGCTCACCGAACAGGCACTGCTTCAGGTTGAAGTTAGTCAGTCCCATCACCGTGTGAGCCCAAGTAACGTGATTAAACGGCTCTTTGACCCTCTTGCCCTGGATGATATCATACTGCATGATTTTGCCTGCATGGATCTTCCCGAACCTGTCAACCTGCCAGAATACGGTCGCACCACGCCAGTGCTTTGCAGTGCCGATATAGTACTCACTCTTCATACGCTGTATCTTCTCAGCCTCGAACCCGGCAAAATCCTCAAGGTACTTTAGAAAGCAATTAAGGTGGTTCCCCTTGTTCTCTACTGAGCGCTTGAGTATCTCAGGCTCAATGTAACTCGGTGGGACGTATGCAGGTGCGAAAGGTTTCACCACTGATGAAGGGCGAGGTACAGGCAAGTTGTTGTCCTGGAAAAACTCGCGCGGTGGGTAGTGATGATTGCACTTGTCGGCACGGTCACACTTACCTACACTCTCGTCAAGCACGTTACCATTTTCGTCGACGTAGCACACGAAGGTTTTGTGCCCGCACTCAGGGCAGATCCACTTGCCCTTCTTAGCTAAAGAATACTTATAATCTTTCATTTCACATTTTTAAAATGTTCACGGTGTTCAAATGTTCAAGTTGTTCATGTTACTAGAGCCTCGAACACCGTGAACGGTTAGACTACTTCTTCAGATAGTTGTTAACAGTTCCCAGACTTACACCCAGCTGTGCGGCAATCTCGCGCTGTGTCTTGCCCTGAGACTGGAGTGCTTTAGCTCGATTGATTAACACATCCTGGGGAGAGGCTGTCAAGTGATCACGCTCGCACCCGTACCCGCGGAAACCAAACTGCAAAAAGTTGCCAGGCTTTTCGATCTCGCACACGATCACGTTATCCGCATCGTACTTGTAAGCCTCATTGCGCTGCTTAAGCTCTTTAATGTAGCGCATCTTAGAGTCCTTAGCACTCACACCGATGGCGAAAATGCTATCAGCGAAATTGCTGAGCATCTTACTCCCTGCCAAATCGTTCACGGTGATGGGATTTGACATGTTACGCTTAGGGGTGTGAGCCAAGATGAGTATAGAGAGGCCATGTTTGCGCCCTAAAGCCTTCAGCCACTTCATGAGCGGCAGAGCACCCTTTGCCTGCTCCAGCTCGTTGCTAAAGAAAGTGATGTTGTCGATGACAAGAATCTTCACTCCGTGATCAACCACGAGTCTCTCTAAAGACGTTCTGAGATAGTCCTCGAAACTGTATCCGTCCGGGCACTCAGCATCAGGGTTAATCTCAACGCGCAGCAAATTTGAAGAGAACTGGTAATCTCTGCCGTTAACATCACTGTAGCGCTTCCTAAACTGCATTTCCGATAATTCAAGATCGATGTAGGCCACTTTCTGCGCCTGAGCATCCATCGTCAAGCCCAGCACGATGCGCCGTCCGCTGCTAATAGTGTCGGCGATCTGCATAGCCAGAATTGTCTTACCGGCGTTGGTGTCTGAGAACAAGATACAGTTCTCGCCCTCACACCACAATTGACCGAACAGGTATCTGAGCGGAGGCCTGTTCTTAGCATCCTTGATGGCCTGATTTGCAGTTTTGACCGTGAACAACCCCGAGTTAGGATTCTCCTTCGGGGAGTCGATCAGCGAAAAATCCGGGCCACCAGCGTGGGCAGCAGTCGCAGTCGCAACCACAGTTGTGCCCACACTCATTTCTTCAGTTGAATCATGGGTGCCGACAGGATAATCCTCATTATCCTCAAAGGGGCCCTCATCCGGCGTGAGCCTGCACGGCTTACGCTCATCTATATGGATGTATGACGGTCCTCTGCTACCACTCCCAGGGGGAGACCACCTTTTAGCCTTACTCATGCGGCATCTCCTTCCTGGGCGGCGGGGTCGCCTCCCTCCATGATCCTGCGGACGTCGCTCATCCTATATCTATAGGTGCCGCCCACTGATGAAACCGGAACCAGGTAGTTGAGCTTCTGCCAGCGCCAGATCGTCGTCGAGCTTTTGCCTGTGATTTCCATCACCTTCTCGCGGCTGATGTAGGTCTCGGCCTTAGAATCAGCTATCTCTTGTTCCAGTTCGTGTTTAGCCAAGGCGATCAGTTGCTTGTTCGCCTCCAGCAAGTCCCCCAGTCTGATTTGAACAATCAGATCAGGACACTCTTTAGATAAGTCAATTAAATTTTTCTTCACTTTATTGAAAATTTAATTGTTGCGGCCCTCCCCACTCTCCTACCGACGGAGCGCTTCGTTCGCCGTATGGCTAATGGTGAAGTCGGTATACATCACCGAAAAGCGATGCAAAATTAGGGTATTTTTTGGGGGTCATAATTGGGGAAATTGGGGAACACAAAAAGCCCATTAAAACACTGGGTTCTAATGGGTTATACTTTGAAATAAATTGGGGAAATTGGGGAAGGATTGGGGAAATTGCACTAATCCCCCTTTTTCTGCTTTAAGACGCACCGCAGTTTAGTGTCAAAATTATCGACCGCTTTACTAGACGTCGGATTGGTTATATGTTTTACATCCTTATTCAGGTTGGCTGCACACGTCGAAATCCATTCCTTGGAATACCATCCTTGTGCAAGCAACTTGAAAAAGTGCTGCATTAAGTTACGCTTACGAAGCTTGCCAGCAATTTCCCATAACTCGTTAACGTGGGCATGGCTAATACAATCAATGAACAGTTTCTCATCTATATTGACAATAACACCCTCGTCCACCAAGAACGTGTATAGCGACGCCATATCAAACGCAACACGAGGTGTGAAACTTCTCATGTGTGAAAAATCTGTTACCTGCCCAACTGGTAAAGCGCCGTCAGTCTCATCCACGGTTTCACCTGCAACAAATTCAATAGATGCACCGTCATCGGAGGCAGCATTAGTCGAGACGGAGGCAGAAGGCGTAGAATCATAAACTTGTGCGGGCGGTGCCTGTTGAGGCACGGGGGGAACTATCAGATCACGAATGGCCGCGCAATACTCGTCATACATCCTTATGATATCAACCATTGCGCACCTGAGGTCATATACTTCTCGTGCCGGGTAAGGACCATGGTCATTCGTTTCGAGTAACAGCGAACGATATGGCTCAACAGTATCGTATAACTTGATAATCAGTTGACGCCCGGTATCCGACGGTACACGGCGCGCCCCTTTTACAGTAATGTGATTATCTTGAATGAGTTGGTATGCCTGGATAAAGTGCTTCAAATCAACCTTATCCCGGTATAAGCTCTCAACCAATTCTTTGACTAATTGCGGTGTTCTGCGCTGAGACGCTAGCTCCTCAGCAGTCACTTCAACACGCTCTCCTGGGGCTAAAAAATATTGTTCGCCGTTGGAAAACTCGTTCTTATCCATGTTAATTTTGAATGTTGTTTAGAACCTATTGATATCATTTTTAATCGGTCATCTATGCCGCTAACGACCAATTCCAGGTATGACGAAATGTTGCTTTACGCTAAATAAGTCGCCAAAAAGTCGCCAAAAATTAAGAATCAGTTCCTTAATACTTTTTATATATTATTGATTTTCAGTGCGTTAATTGAAAATATTAAACAATAATAGTGAACCCGTGGGGAGTCGAACCCCAATCGAAGGAACCGGAATCCTTTATTCTATCCATTGAACTACGGGTCCAAATGGCGCGTTTGCGGCCCACCTTGGGGTGGAGCGGCGCGCTTTGGGTGGAGGGGCATTTTGGGTGATATGTGGAGGTTTTCCTGAAAATGCGGGGCAAAGTTACGACAAGTCGGGCGCAAAACAAAGAAATACTTTTCTTTTTTTGCCGCGGGAGAGTAAGTTCGCCGATTTATCGGCAACATTACGGCTTTTTTTGTAATTTTGCGACATCTGTGGGGAATTTGGCCTTTTCGGCCTTCTTGCTCACGGGATTATTAACCCAATCTTTAAGGATATGAATGTGCGTATCGAACCTTCTTGGAACCGTGTTCTCGCCAGCGAATGGGAGGCGCCATACTTCAAATTGTTGACCGACTTTGTGCGTCGCGAGTATCAGTCGCGGCAGGTATTTCCTCCTGGACGTCAGATATTTGCAGCATTTGATGCGGCGCCGTTCGACCAGGTCAAGGTGGTGATTCTGGGGCAGGATCCTTATCATGGCGTGGGGCAGGCCAACGGGCTGTGCTTCAGCGTCAATGACGGGGTTCCGATGCCTCCGTCACTGATCAACATCTTCAAGGAGGTGCACGACGACGTGGGCGTTCCGATTCCTGCAAGCGGCGACCTCTCGCGGTGGGCCCGCCAGGGTGTGTTGCTGCTGAATGCCACGCTCACGGTCGCTGCCCATCAGCCGCTGTCTCACCAGGGCAAGGGCTGGGAGGAGTTCACCGACCATGTGATTGCCCACCTGGCCAACGAGCGTGAGCACTTGGTGTTCATGCTGTGGGGGGCGTACGCGAAGCGCAAGGGGGCGTTTATCGACCGCACGCGCCATCTGGTGCTCACGGCGGCCCATCCCTCTCCCCTATCGGCCAACAGGGGCGGATTCTTCGGGACACATCATTTCTCGCGTGCCAACGACTACCTGGTTCAACATGGTCTGACCCCCATCCAGTGGTAGCAGAAACGGGAAAAATGCATATTATGTCACTTTTGGAACCCGTAAAACAGAAATATTGTTTACCTTTGCCCATTGTAACAGAAACCATTAATATTAATCACTACATAACAATATTCATTAAAAACTACAAAGCATGAAACTGACAAGAATCATGATGACGTTGCTGGCCGGCCTGGTATGCCTGGGCATGTCAGCAGCTACGCCTAAGGCCACCACCGTTCCCGGTGACCCCATGGCCACCCAATGCTACACCCTGAGCAACGGCCTCAAGGTGTTCCTCAGTGTTAACCATCAGAGCCCACGCATCTCGGCACACATCGCCGTGCGCACGGGTTCGCGTAATGACCCCGCCGAGACCACAGGTCTGGCCCACTATCTGGAGCACTTGATGTTCAAGGGCACCCAGCAGTTCGGCACGAGCAACTATGCAGCCGAGAAGCCCCTGCTCGACACCATCGAGGCGCGCTACGAGCAGTATCGCCTCGTGAAGGACCCCGAGCGTCGTCGCGTGCTCTACCACGAGATTGACAGCATCTCGCAGCTCGCTGCGCAGTACAACATCCCCAACGAGTATGACAAACTGATGGCCGGCATCGGTGGCCAGGGCACCAACGCCTATACCAGCACCGACGTCACCTGCTACACCGAGGACATCCCCGCCAACGAGGTGGACCGCTGGGCACGCATCCAGGCCGACCGTTTCCAGAACATGGTCATCCGCGGTTTCCACACCGAGCTGGAGGCTGTGTATGAGGAGTACAACATCGGCATCGCACAGGACCAGAGAAAGATTTTCGAGGCTCTGAGCGCCAAGATGTTCCCCACACATCCCTATGGTACCCAGACGACCATCGGCACCCAGGAGCATCTGAAAAACCCGTCGATTACCAACATCAAGAACTACTTCCACAACTACTACTGCCCCAACAACGTGGCCATCTGTATGGCCGGAGACTTTGACCCCGATGAGGTAATCACCATCTTGGAGCGCCACTTCGGCAGCTGGAAGCCCAACAACAACCTCTATCGTCCCGAGTTTGCCCCCCTCAAGCCCATCACCGCTCCCATCGACACCACGGTGATCGGTCAGGAAGCCGAGTTCGTGGCACTGGGCTGGCGCTTTGACGCTGGTAACTCGCTGCAGTGCGATACCATGGACGTGGTTGCCGAGATGCTCTCTAACGGCACCGCTGGTCTCATCGACCTGAACCTGAACCAGCCCCTCAAGGTGATGGGCGCTGGTGCTTACAGCGATGAGATGACCGATTACTCGATGCTCTTGCTTCTGGGCTATCCCAACGAGGGACAGACCCTTGAGGAAGTGCGCGCGCTCCTGCTTGGCGAGCTCGCCAAACTGCGCGCCGGCGACTTTGACGACGACCTGCTCGTGAGCGTGGTCAACAACAACAAGCTGAATTACCTGCGTGCCCTCGATAACAATGCGGCCCGCACCCGTCAGCTGGTCAACGCCTATATCAACCACGTGGACTGGGCCCAGGAAGTGGGCAAGCTGGACCGCATGGCAGGCATGACCAAGCAGCAGATCGTGGACTTTGCCAACCGTCACTTGCTGGACAACAACTTCGTGTGCGTCTATAAGCGCATGGGCGTTGACACCACCGAGAAGAAGATTGACAAGCCCGCTATCACCCCCATTCCCACCAACCGCGACATGAAGAGCGCCTTCGTCAGCAACATCCTGGGCGAGACTGTTGAGCCCATCCAGCCGCAGTTTGTGGACTACAGCAAGGAGATGACCGTCGGCCAGACCAACAAGAAACTGCCGCTACTTTACAAACACAACGACCTAGACGACCTGTTCTACCTGGGCTACCAGTTCAACTTCGGTAACACCGCCGACAACCGCTATGGCACCGCCCTGGGCTACCTGGACTACCTGGGCACCAAGAAGATGTCGGCCACCGAGTTCAAGCAGCGCATGTACAAACTGGCCTGCGACATGTCGTTTAATGTAACCGACAACTACATCACAATCTGGCTGAGCGGATTGAGCGAGAACATGCCCGAGGCCATGGCACTCCTCGAGGATCTGGCTGCCAACGCGCAGGTCGATGAGGGAGCCTACAGCAACATGGTGGAAGCCATCATCAAGTCACGCAACGACGCCAAGAGCAGCCAGGATGAATGCTTCAGCCGCCTTAGTGCCTATGGCACCTACGGTCCCCGCAATGCCTACACCGACATCATGAGCGCCCAGCAACTGCGCAACACCAAGCCTGCAGAGTTGCTCGCCCTCGTCAAGGGCTTGCGCGACATGCAACACACCGTGGTTTACTATGGTCCCATGACCCAGAAGGAGCTTGACAAGTGCCTCAAGAAGGTGCACAAGACCAAGAAGAACCTGGCTGCCGTTCCCGTGGGCACCCCCTACATGGAGCAGACCACACCGCAGACCGAGATCCTGCTGGCCCCCTATGACGCCAAAAACATCTACATGATGCAGTACCACAACGAGGGCACCCAGTGGGAGCCCGAGCATGCCGCAACCATCAACCTGTTCAACGAGTACTTCGGCGGCAGCATGAACGCCATCGTCTTCCAGGAGCTGCGCGAGGCACGCGGTCTAGCCTATTCGGCTGCCGCCTACTACCGCCAGCCCAGCGAGTTGCCCCACCCCGAGTATGCGATGACCTACATCATCACCCAGAACGACAAGATGATGGACTGCATCAACGAGTTCAACAACATCGTGGGCACCATTCCCCAGAGCGAGTGTCGTGCGCACCGGCGTCCTCAACAGTTACCTGTCGGCTCAGCGCCTGGGTCTGGACTACGATATCAACTCGGTAGTTTTCAAAGCACTGCCCAACTTGAAGCTGAACGACATCGTCAAGTTTGAGCAGCAGAACATGGCAGGCAAGCCCTACCGCTACCTCATCCTGGGTGACGAGAAAGAACTCGACATCGAGGCCCTCGAGAAGATTGGCCCCATCCACCGACTCACCCTCGAGGAGATCTTCGGCTATTAATCCAGCCTTTGATTATCACCTTATCAGCAGAGGCGCAAGCATGGTCTTGCGCCTCTCATTTTTGATAAAAAATATGCAAACGTTTGCATACTAAAGAAACACAGGTTTTCTTGGATATTTTCCTCATGGTTGACGCATAATAAGTACGTTTGGTGAGTTTTTTATCACATCTTTTAAATAATTTATTCAATTATGAAAAATATCAAATGTATCGTGGTGCTGTTGCTGGCAATGCTGGCGACGCAACAGGCGTGGGCCGCGTTTATTGGACCGCGCAACGACTTCCGCGACGAGAGCATCTATTTTGTGATTACCACCCGTTTCTATGACGGTGACCCGAGTAACAACGCTCAGTGCTGGGACGGCGCTAGCGCCAACCATGGCGATCCCTGCTGGCGCGGCGATTTCAAAGGCCTCATCGAGAAACTGGACTACATCAAGGCGTTGGGCTTCACAGCAGTGTGGGTGACGCCCATCGTCGAGAATGCCTCGGGCCTGGACTATCATGGCTATCACGCCCGTAACTTCTCACGCGTCGACCATCGCTACGAGAGCGGCGACACCACATTCCAGACGCTCATCGATGCCGCCCATGCCCGCGGCATGAAGGTGATTCTGGACATCGTCCTCAACCACACGGGCAACTTCGGCGAGGAGCACCTGTGCAAACTCTTCACCCGTGACTGGAGCGCCAACCAGTTCAAGATCAACGAGTGCATGAAGCCCTACACCACCGACTCGGTGGGTGGCGTGCTTCCCACCAACTACAACAATCTGCCCTCGGGCCAGCAGTATGACGCCCGCCTGAAGCAGATGAAGAATACCGACAACCAGAACCACGACAACCACAACTACTGGCACCACTTCGGCCAGTTCAACTGGGATGACAACACCCGCTGGTGGGCTCAGATTGCTGGTGACTGCGTCGATCTGAACACCGAGAACCCCGCCGTGGCCGACTATCTGATCAACTGCTATGGCTCGTTCATCAAGATGGGCGTGGATGGTTTCCGCATCGACACAGGCGGCCACATTTCACGCCTGACGTTCAACAAAATCTACATTCCCGCATTCAAGGCCCTGGGCGAACAGTATAAGCACAAGCGCCTGAACCAGGCCGATTTCTTCATGTACACCGAGGTGTGCGCCCGTTTCCAGGGCAGTGTCACCTACCGCAACCAGCCCGTCCTGTCGCCCTATTTCTACACTTGGGCCGAGAACAAGAACTACAGCTGGAACAACGATCCGACCTACTGGGACGGCATCGCCATCTATGAGAGCACCGACCTCAACTCGCTCGACAACATCAGCTCCTGCCAGCAGATGTATGCCGACAACTGCACCGAGACCAGCAGCGCGATGCCCACGTCTAACAACGCCCTGCTCAACGGCAACAGCTACCACACGCCCGACGTGAGCCGCGCCTCGGGACTCAGTGTCATCGACTTCCCTGTCCACTACTCCTTCCACAACATCGCCAGCGTGTGGGGCCTTGCCACGGGCGGTGACAAGTACTATAACGACGCGACCTATAATGTGGTCTATGTCGACAGCCACGACTACTGCCCCGGCCCTAACGACAACATCCGCTTCAACGAGGGCACCGATCAGTGGGCCGAGAACCTGAGCCTGATGTTCACCTTCCGCGGCATCCCGTGCCTGTACTACGGCAGCGAGATCGAGTTCAAGGCCGGCAAGACCATCGACCCGGGCGGCAACGGCTCCCTCAAGGACAGCGGCCGCGCTTACTACGGCGGCTACATCAAGGGCAATGTCAACGTCAGCGACTTCGGTGTTGCCAGCGGTGCCAGCGGCAATCTTGCCGCCACGCTGAGCAAACCCCTGGTGAAGCACCTGCAACGTCTGAACCGCATCCGCCAGGCTGTGCCCGCCCTGCGTAAGGGTCAGTACAGCACCTCGGGCTGCACCTCGAGCGGTGGATATGCCTTCAAGCGCCGTTACACCGACAGCACTACCGACAGCTACGTGCTGGTCACCATCAATGGCCCCGCCACCTTCACGGACGTGCTCAACGGAACCTACACCGACTGCATCACGGGAGATGTCAAGACCGTGACCAACGGCACCCTGACCACCACCTCTTGCAGCGGCAAGGGCAACATGCGCATCTATGTCCTCTCGACAAGCCTCACCCCTGCCCCGGGCAAAATCGGCACTGATGGCCCATACCTGTACACCAGCAGCGCCAATGCTGGCACCGTGCTCAACTATGACGGCACCCAGGAGGAACTGTCGAGCAACGACGGTGAGGGCAACGGCACCTCGCCCGTCACTCCCGTCGAGGTCTATGAGCCCAGTTGCGAGGAGGATGACATGAGCGTGTTCCTCGAGACAAGCACCAGCGTGAGCAGCGTGACAACGTGGATCTGGAACAGCAGCAGCAACTTCACGGGCGGCTCCTGGCCCGGCCAGGCCATGACGCTCATGGGCACTACTAGTGACGGCACGCGCAAAATCTGGAAATGGATCTACAGTGGCACATTGACCAGCCAGCCCACGGGCATCATCTTTGTCACCGACGGGCAGCAGACCAGCGACCTCACCTTCCGCAACCACGGCTACTACATCGACGGCAACTGGCACCACGAGGTTACCAACTACACCTCGCCCGCCCCCACCCTGTCGATTGACAAGCCCAGCGGCCAGTATCAGGGTAGCGTGACGGTGAACATTACCGCCAGCGAGAGCAACGCCGTCATCGTCTATACCACCAACGGCACCACGCCCACGGCCAGCAGCCCCCACGCCACCGGCAGCGTGAGCCTCACCTTCACCGACAACACGGTGCTCACGGCAGGCGTGCTCTACGAGGGCAAGGTGCGCAACGTGGTACAGCGCGAGTACATCTTCCACGGCTTTGTGCCCTACACGGCCACCGTCTATATCAAGGATCCGACCGTATCGCCCAACAATTGGTCCAGCGTCTATGTCTATGCCTGGGACAGCACCGGCGACATCAGCGACACTTGGCCCGGCGTCAAGGTAACAGGCACCAAGACGATCAAGGGACAGAAGTTCTACTACCGCACGTTCAACGTCAATAGCGAGGACTATCTATTCAATGTGGTGCTCAGTCAAGGCGACAACCAGCACCAGAGCGTTGATGTCACGGGCATCCACAAGGACATCTATCTGCAGATCACCTCGACGACCAACCAATACACCGTGGCCGACATCACCGACCAGTATGCCTACATCGTCGGCGACGTCAACAATGATGGCGATGTCTCCATTGCCGACGTTACGGCGCTCATCGACTTGCTGCTGAGTGGCCTTAACCCCGACGCCGACATGCTGCAGCGGGCCGATGTCGATACCGACGGTGAAGTGACCATCAGTGACGTCACCGCCCTCATCGACATACTGCTTAACTGACGCTTGATGTGCTGAAAATTCACCATAAACTGTCCTTTCCGGGATTTCGGAAAGGACAGTTTTAGAACCTTTTGAGAACAAAAGTGTTCCTTTTTGCCGCAAAATGAATTTTCATGTAGATTTTATACTTTTTTAACACTATTTCTTATTGCCGTCAAGCAATTTGGCAGTACTTTTGCACCACGATTTTAGGTAATAATTTTTTTCATAAGGTAATGATTTAAGAGATTGCAACAGACTCGTCGGGATGGCGAGTCTGTTGCATTTTATATATCCCATTGATATTCAGCACAGTAAAACCGATTCCCTTTTCCTTATAATTTCCCCGAATTAAAAATTAAACCCATCTTGTGCTTGGTTGTCTAAAAAATGATTAATTTAGCGAATTCAAACCGAACACATGACAATGAAACGACTGCTCTGCACTGTGATGATGTGCCTGCTGCTTGCAGGCAGCCTGTGGGCCAAGGATGACGAGGTCATCGTCACCCGCCAACTCACCTCGGGCCAGCGCAACGCCCTGCCCGAGAAAACGCTCACTGTGGAAATGAAGCGCCTCGTGCCTGCCAAGAAGGCCGACGCCCTACTCATCGATGCCATCAACAGGGTCATGGACACCATCGCCCAGGAGGACTATCAGAACCGCACGTTTGTGCTGATGCTGGAGCCACGGACCGACGGCGATGTCGCCATCGCCGTCCGCAGCGACGACATCTTGACGCACGGCCGTCAGGACGCCTCTATCTACTACGGCGACCTGGAGCACAAGCGTTACCACTTTGTGGTGCTCACGACCAAGGACAACGGCCAGTTGCTGGAGCGGATCTTCAAGCGGCAAGGCAAGGTGAATTTCGTACAGGAATTTGAGTTCGTGGACTACAAGACGCCCATCTACCCCACCAACGTCATCGCCCAGTGGGACCCAGGAAAGGGTTTGACGTGGCTCACGGTCATCATCAACGAGGATCCTAACGAGGACCGCAACTCGTTTGACACGCCCGCCAATGCCCAACAGTAGAAACTAAATCCATAACACGATATCAACGATGAATGAGAACCCTAAAAACAACCTGAATTATGTGATTGCCATCGGACGCCAGTTTGGCTGCGGTGGCCGAGAGGTGGGCCAGCGCGTGGCCCAACTGCTCGACATCAACTACTATGACAAGCAGTTATTGCTTGAGGCGTCCAAGGCTAGCGGCATCCATACCGAGATGTTTGAGGCCGCCGACGAGCGCACACCCAAGTTCTTCCCCAGCCTGTGGCCGCTCAACCTGGCCATGGCGGGCTCAACCTTCCTGGGAGACGTGACGATGAGCGACGACAGTATCTACAAGGCCCAGTGCCAGGTCATGAAGGATCTGGTGGACCGCAAGTCCTGCGTCATTGTGGGACGCACGGCTGACTACGTCCTGCGCGACTATTGTCCTGTCATCAGCGTGTTCCTGCACGCCCCCATCGGTGACCGCGTGGCACGCATCATCGGGCGCGGCGACTGCGACACACAGGAGGCCGCCGAGAAGCGCAGCGACAAGATCAACAAACTCCGCGCCGAGTACTACAACTTCTACACCGACAAACTCTGGGGCCACGCCGACAGCTACGACCTGTGTCTCGACTCCAGCCTCCTGGGCATCGAAGGCACCGCCCAATTCATCGTCGACTTCGTCCATCGCCGTCTCTCCATATAACAGAATGCAATTAACACATTTAATAGAAATCCTTATTTAAACATGATTATGAAAAAGTTATTATTTGTAATGCTTGTGGGACTTTTAGCCGCGTTGTCACCTAAGGCCCAGGACTTTGAGGTTGACGGAATTTATTACAGTATCCATACGGATAACAAGACGGTATCTGTCATCTCTGGGCCGAATAAATATCGCGGATATATCACAATTCCCAACACCGTTGTATATGAAGGAAAGACCTATACAGTATCTGTTATAGGCCATGGTGCTTTTAGTGGCTGTGATGACTTGACCAGTGTTATTATGGGTGATTCTATTATAAGTATCGAATTTAGCGCGTTTTCTAGCAGCAGGAATCTAAGAGCAGTCACCATTGGCAAGTCGGTGAGAACGATTGGCGAATTCGCATTCTATTATTGCTTATCATTAACCGAGATTGTCATTCCTGATAATGTCACCTCCATCGGCAATAGTATCTGTTCGTATTGCACCAGCATGACATCGGCTACCATTGGCGATGGGGCTACGAGCATTGGATACGAGGCTTTCTGCAATTGCCGTAATCTCAAGGAGATCACAATCGGGAAAAACGTTGCTTATATTGGAGGTTACGCCTTCGATAACTGCACTGGTTTGACGAAGGTCAACATTAAAGATTTAACCGCATGGTGCCTCATTGATTTTGATGACAACGCAACAGCCAATCCACTTTGTTATGCCCATCATCTTTTTCTGAATGGCCAGGAAATAAAAGACCTCATCATCCCTAAAACCATTTCTGAGATACGCGACCTCACCTTCAACGGAGGCAGTGGATTCACAAGTGTTGATTTGGGAAAGGTGACCTCGATTGGCTATGCTTCATTCGCTGCATGTACAGGGCTGGAAACAATCAAATTCGGGAAATCGCTCATTACCATTGGGAACGATGCATTCAGCAGCTGCACTGGCTTGAAGAGCCTGACGTTTCCAAGTTCTTTGGCCGAAATCGGGTATTATGCCTTTGAAGATTGTGATAGTTTGACAAGTGTACGATGCCTATCTTTTCTTCCACCTGAATTGCATGAAGGGACCACATTCAGTGAAATCTGCTACCGAAACGCGACACTCACCGTCCCCAAGAAAGCCATCAGCAACTACACAACTGGATGGTGCGAATGGAGAGCATTCAGGCATATAGTTGAATCGGAATTCTATGATTGTGATGTGAATTACGATGGAGAGGTTAACATCGCTGATATCAACATGATAGTAGAAGCAATATTGTCGGGATGGTCGGATGATATCTATGATGTGAACTGTGACGGTGAAATCAACATCGCCGACATCAATGAGATTGTCAACATGATGCTGATCATCTGATAACAAGACGCTCAGTATAATAAACTTGAAGGCGCCTCAACAAGTTGAGCAAGGGCGTTTGCATTCGGCTTGCACAGGTTTTCACATCTTTTAGGATGGAAAGGTTGTGGGGGTGGAAGATTGTGTGTACCTTTGACCTTCTTTTTGTAAAACATTGATTTTAACACGGAAATGACTGATAAGATCACCAATAAAATCACTAAGATTGTGTTGACCGGTGGACCCTGCGCTGGCAAGACAACCGCTATGGCACGCATTATTGAGCACTTCAGCGGCCTGGGATTCCAGGTATTCGCTATTCCCGAGGTACCCACGATGTTCAGCAGCGCAGGCATCAACTACCTGACGAACAACAAGGCCCTTTTCTTTGAGGCCGAGAAATCCACGCTCAACATCCAGTTGGCCCTCGAGGACCACTTCGCCAAGATGGCAGCCCAGTGCAGCAAGCCCGTACTCATCGTGTGCGACCGCGGCACGATGGACATCAGCGCCTACGTCTCCCCCGAGTTGTGGGAAGCCTTGACCGAGGAGATGGGCACCAACACCGTGAAGCTGCGCGACGCCCGCTACGAGGCCATCCTGCACATGGTGACCGCTGCTGCCGGCGCCGAGCAGTTCTACACCAACGAGAACAACAAGTTCCGCAGCGAGGATGTGGAACTGGCGCGTGAACTCGACCGCAAGGTGCTCAGCGCATGGACGGGCCATCCCCACCTGCGCGTCATCGGCAACCACATGGACTTTGACGACAAGCTGCGCCAGGTATTGAACGAGATTTCGACCGTCCTCGGCGTTCCCTGCCCCATCCAGCGGGAGCACAAATACATCGTCGAAGTCACGGGCGACATCCCCGACTACATGGAGAGCGAGATCACCCAAACCTACCTGCTGAGCGAACCCGGCACCGAGATGCGCGTCCGCAAACGCGGCTGGCAGGGCAGTTACGTCTATTTCCAGACCATCAAGAAGACCGTCAGCAGCGACAAGCAGATCGAGACCGAGCGCCGCATCACCGCACAGCAATATGTGGACCTGCTGCAGCTGGCTGACCCCAACCGCAAGCCCATCAGCAAGATGCGCAAGTGCTTTGTATGGAAGAACCGCTACTTCGAACTGGACACCTACATCGAGCCCAAGTTGGGCATGCAGATCCTTGAACTCGAAGGCGTCAAGGAAGGCGACGAAGTCGAATTCCCGCCCTTCATCAAGATCATCGAGGACATCACCGGCAACGAGAAGTACTACAACTACCAGCTCTCCCTCCGGTAACCCCCATTACAGGCCCATAGCCCGCATCACAAAACACCCGACCCTGCCCTCAATACCGCAAGGCCGGGTGTCCTGTAATACAAGACCAGCTCAGCACGCCAGGCAGTAATTCAAGACCAAGCCAGCCGGTCGGGTGTCCAGTAACACAAGGCCAGGCCAGCAGCTCGGGTGTCCGGTAATGCAAGGCCAGGTCAGCAGCTCGGGCGGTAATGCAAGACAAGGTCAGCCGGTCGGGTGTCCGGTAATGCAAGGCACCGCCTTGCACATTTTCCCGCCATTTCCTTGCAAGCGCCCCAGGTAATCCCTACCTTTGTAGCATGGAAGATCGACGAGGAGAGCAACGCAAGCGCTGGTGGCAACAGCATCACGAGGGGCATGAGGTAAAGCGGTCGATGAAACGACGTTACGGCCTGCATGACTACCACAGCCGCTGCATTTACATGGTAACACTCGTGGTCGAGGGCCGCAGGCCCGTGTTAGGTGACCTGTGTGGCCCTGACGAGCAGCACCCCAAGCCGTGGCTTCGCCTCAACGAGCTAGGTCACCGCGTGCTGCAATGCTGGCACGACATCCCCAGCCATTATCCCGAGGTGCGGACCATGGACATCCAACTCATGCCCGACCACCTGCATGCCATTCTCTTTGTCACCACACAGGTGCCCTATCACTTGGGCATGGTCGTGAACGGTTTCAAGAAAGGCTGCAACGACGCATCGCGCGAGTTGCTGGGCACAACGCTTTGGGAACGCGGCTACCACGACCGCATCCTCACGGGTGAGGGCCAACTCGTCACCATGGTGCGCTACATTCACGACAACCCACGCCGCCTGTGGACAAAGCGATATCATCCCGAGTTCTTCACAGTACAACAAGAGGTGGAAGTGGCAGGAAAAACCGTGGCAATGGCAGGAAACCGCTTCCTGCTTGATCACCCCTATAAAGTCGTCGTGCAATGCTCACGCCGCATCAATACCGAAGAAGCCATCGCCAAGGAGGTGGAACGCTACATGAACATGGCAAGAGACGGTGCCGTGCTCGTGTCTCCCAGCATTAGCCCGTGCGAAAAAAGAGTGATGCGGGCAGCATTTGAAGCAGGAATGAACGAGATCGTCTTGCTGGAGAACGGCCTTACCCCGATGTGGAAACCTGGCGGAGCCCAGTTCGACGCCTGTGCCCGAGGGAAACTGCTGTTCATTGCCCCGTGGCCATACCACAGCGAGCGCAAGAAAATCACCCAAGCCCAATGCTGGCAACTCAACGCCCTAGCACGCGACATCGCCACCCTCACCTAACCTCGTCTCTCACCTCTACACACATTCAAGTCAAATAACCGATTAGGGATGTGACGGTCTTAATTGACTTGCTGCTTTCAGGTAGCGTCTAGAAGGCATGAGAACTCTATTGTATATTAAAAAAACGGACTTTTTTAGTCCGTTTTTTTATTTTGGTTGAGTTACCTTTACAGAGTGCGTTAGTTGGCCTCGTACTTGTAGATATTGACGAGTTTCATGTCAAAGACGAGGGTGCTGTAAGGTTTCAAGTCGTCACTCATCTTGGACGAACCGTAACCCTGCGGATAAGGGACGATGACCGTGCAACTGTCGCCCACGTGCATGCGGGTGAGCGCAATCATCCAACCCTCGACATTGTCGCTGACCTGCGAGCGGTAGATACTGTCGGTCGATGACGAGTGATAGGACGAGTCAACAGCCGTGCCGTTATACAGTTTCAACTTGTACTTCACGTCAACGGTCGATGTGAGAAGCGGCTTGAGATTGTAGCGGGTCTTCATCGTGTCGTTGTGCCAGCGGATGAGCACCTCGGCCGACGGATCCCACGGCGCGTCGAGGATGGTGTACTTGCCCGATTCAGCCTGGATCTCATACCACTCGTCGTTGGCCTCGCGCCAGTCCTTGTATTCGTCGTACACGTTGTTGCCCAGACACGAGTCCAGCATCGTGATCGACACGATGGCCATGATGACTGTATAGAAAAACTTCTTCATTATAATAGGCGTTAGGTTCGAGGCTTTAGGTTTCAGGGATTGGCAACTAAAGCCTCACAAATAAAATCACATCAATTTGCGCAGGACGTTGTTCAGGCTGCACTCGCGGGCCAGGATGGCGGGCAGGTCAGCGATGGCAACACGCTCCTGCTGCATGGTGTCACGGTCACGCAAGGTGACGGTGTTGTCCTCGAGCGTCTGGCCGTCAACGGTGATGCAATAGGGGGTGCCGATGGCATCCTGGCGGCGATAGCGCTTGCCGACGGTATCCTTGTCCTCGTAGTGGCAGGCAAAATCAAACTTCAACATATTCATGATCTCGTGGGCCTTCTCGGGCATGCCGTCCTTGCGGACAAGCGGCAGGATGGCGCACTTGATGGGAGCCAGGGCCTTGGGCAGGTGGAGCACCACGCGGGTATCGCCGCCCTCAAGCTGCTGCTCCTCGTAGCTGGAGCACATAACCGACAGGAACATGCGGTCCACGCCGATCGAGGTCTCGATGACGTAGGGGGTGTAGCTCTCGTTCAACTCGGCGTCAAAGTACTGGATCTTCTTGCCCGAGAACTTGGCATGCTGGCTCAGGTCGAAGTCGGTGCGGCTGTGGATGCCCTCCACCTCCTTGAAGCCGAACGGCATCTTGAACTCGATGTCGGTAGCGGCGTTGGCGTAGTGGGCCAACTTCTCATGGTCGTGGAAGCGGTACTTCTCGTCGCCCAGGCCCAGAGCCTTGTGCCAGCGCAGGCGGGTCTCACGCCAGAAGTCAAACCACTTCAACTCCTCGCCGGGACGAACAAAGAATTGCATCTCCATCTGCTCAAACTCACGCATGCGGAAAATGAACTGACGGGCCACAATCTCGTTGCGGAAGGCCTTACCGATCTGCGCGATGCCGAAGGGGATGCGCATGCGGCCGGTCTTCTGCACATTCAGGAAGTTCACGAAGATACCCTGAGCGGTCTCGGGACGCAGATACACGTCCATCGTAGCGTCGGCGCTACTGCCCATCTGGGTCTTGAACATGAGGTTGAACTGACGCACGTCGGTCCAGTTCTTGGTACCGCTCACGGGGTCAACAATCTCATAGTCAACGATAATCTGCTTCAACTCGGCCAGGTCGTTGTCGTTCATCGCCTTCTCGTAGCGGGCATGCAGCACGTCACGCTTCTTCTGGTTCTCGAGCACACGGGGATTGGTCTGGCGGAACATGGCCTCATCAAACTTGTCACCGAAGCGCTTGGCAGCCTTCTCACACTCCTTATTGATCTTCTCTTCGATCTTGGCGATCTCGTCCTCGATGAGCACGTCGGCGCGATAGCGCTTCTTGCTGTCACGGTTGTCAATCAAGGGGTCGTTGAACGCGTCCACGTGGCCCGATGCCTTCCAGATCGTCGGGTGCATGAAGATGGCGCTGTCGATACCCACGATGTTCTCGTGGAGCAGAGTCATCGCCTCCCACCAGTAACGCTTGATATTGTTTTTCAGCTCTACGCCGTTCTGTGCATAGTCATAAACTGCGCCCAAACCGTCATAAATCTCACTTGAGGGGAACACAAAGCCATATTCCTTGGCATGCGACACGATCTTCTTGAAAACGTCTTCCTGTTTTGCCATTGTAGTTATCTGTTGTATATTGTTATGTTGATATTTTTCTCGTAATTAAACTGCAAAGGTATAAAATTTCCCTCAATGCAACAACACATTGAGGGAATTCTTACTAGTTACCGCAAATTCGACGAAAATAAACTGCTGATACTCAGCTCCCCCTCTTGAATAAGAGGGGGCCGGGGGGGGCGTCGATGCCACCCATGGCATGCACCGTCACAGTTGCTTCAACGCCCCTGCCCTTCGGGCAGAAGCTGTGTCATAATAGGCCTCTGGGTTTTAATCGGCCTAACGGCCGAGAAATTAAACAAAATTTAGTATTAAAATTAAACAAATTAAATTTTTATTTTAATTTCTCGCGCGAAGCGCGATTCAATTTGCGACAAATGAAATATGACACACCCTCAGAGGCTAACGCACTGAATCTTAGTAGACAATTCAGTCGAGTTCACGTTAGATGGAGCGCTTTTTCAGCGCAGCATGTCGCGCACCTCGTCGAGCGAGCCGTCGTTGGGCGACGGGGTGACACCCAGCAGATAGCACAACAGCGGATAGACGCACACATTGCGGAATCGGTCAGGCTTCTCATAACCCACCTTGAAGTCCGGGCCGATGGCACGGAATCCCACCTGCATGTCGGCTGCCGTGTGGTCAAAGCCGTGGCTGCCGCGCTGCTTCTTGCTCGGCTTGTCGGCAAAGAGCCAACCCACGTCGGGCAAGACCACCACGTCGCCCATGTTGGGATTGGTGCCATAGTTGAGGTAAGCAGGCAGTTCTCCCCGCTTCCACGCACGGATGTGGTCCACACCCTGCAGGGCATTATAGATGGAGTCGATATATTGCGGGGCACTGGCATAGATCAGCGTGGGATAATCGTTGCAGAAACGCTCATACCACTTCTTGGGCAGCAAGTCGTCGATATCGACAAAGCGCTTGGGGTCCACACTCGCCATGCCGTGGTCACCGGTGATAATCAAGTTCACCTGGCTGGCGATGGGCAGCAGCTGGATGCGTGCCCACATCTTGCTCAACAGCAAGTCAAGATCCTCCATCGCACGACGCGTCAACCGGTGCATCGGGCCATAGTTGTGGCCACTGCGGTCCGGCTCCTCAAAGTAGGCCATCACCAGGTGGGGACGGTCCTGTTCAGGAAGTTTCAGCAGACGCAACACTTCATCTACCCTACCCTCAAAATCAAGTTGCTCGGTCTGGTAGTCACGCCAGTAAGTGGGATGCTCACCGTTGATGGTCACATCGCTGCCCACCCAGAAGACCGTCGCTGTCTTCACGCCCTGATGCTTGGCCGTGAGCCACACGGGGTCACCGCCATAATAGCGGCCATCGGCGCGGGTTACCTTGTTGCCCAGCGAGAACTCTACGCCCTTCTCACGGTCCCAGAAGGTGTTGGTGATGATACCGTGATGATCGGGCACAAGGCCTGTAGCCAGGGTGTAATGGTTGGGGAAGGTCTTGCTAGGGAACGACGGCTGCATCACCGCCTTGACGCCCTCGCGTGCCAGTTGCTGCATGAACGGCACGTCATAGGTGTCCAGATAATCCCATCGCAAACCATCGAGCGAAACAATCACCGTGTAAGTATCCCGTCCCGCAGCCCAGGCCTGCCAAGGCAGCACAGCCAACACCAATAACGATAATAGGAATCTACGCATTTTTTATTCTGATTTTAAAAAGGGGGAATACCCAGTGGTGGTTACTCCCCCTTGAAAATACATAAAGTGTGTAATGTAATGGTGCTTAGTAACAGGACTTAGAAAAAATTTCTTTTTCTGTCATGCGCCATTACCTGGCCTTCTCGTGAGAGAAGTAGATACCGTTAGACAACTGAGGTGTGCCATTGTAGGTCGATTTCACACCGATCACGCTGAGTTGGTCACCCACGGTGATACCGGCAGTCTCCAGCCAGTTCTTGCGGTTGTCGCCAGTAGCGCCCCAACCGGGATAGCAGCCATAGACATAGCAGTCGTTGGTGCCGTCGTCCAGATAGAGGTTGCCATAGGTCGGGTTAGCGATCTCGGTGATGACACCCGTCAGCATATAATATACGGTGGGATCATCTTCCTGGTCGAGGAACTCGTCGATGCTGATGGGAGTCACGGTCTTGCTGTCCTCAAGGACTGCACCGGTCATCTGGGGATCACCCTTGTACTCGCCACGCTTACCCACGAGGGTAACAACGTCACCAGCCTTCAGGCCAGCAGCCTCAAAGTCACCCTTAGCGCCGATACCGTAAACGTAGGTCTCACCAGACCAGTCACGGATATAGACATTGCCATAGGTGGGATTAGCCACACTCTGGATAACACCGGTGATGCGGTACTGGGTATCGCCCACGGGAGCAGCCAGGAAGTCGGCTACCGAGCATTCCACGATGGAACCGGTCTGATAGATGGTTGCCTCGGCGGTATATTCCTGACCGTTGTCATCGGTGGTCTTGAAGACTACCGTTGCGCTGCGGTCGCCACCTTCGTTGGCACCAGCACGGAAGGTAACCACGGGCTCAGCGCCACCAGCTACCGACACGATGCCCAGCCAATCCTTAGCATTCTCGGGAATCTCAACAGATACGCCATTGTTGGTCTTGCAGGTCAGGTGAACGGCTACCGTACCACCATCGACGGGGATAGTGGCATCCTCGGGGTCATAACCCTCGACCTTAACCAGCGACTTCTGGATCTTGACAACGGTAACGTCAACGAGCTCAACAGTGGTGCCGTACAGGGTCTTGGGACCCTCGACGGTAACGATGTCGCCCACCTCGAGACCGAGGCTCAGGAAGTTCTTGGTGTTACCCTTGGCATCAAGCGTACCATAGATATAGATTTCGCCAGTCTCATCACGCAGGTACCAGTTACCGTAGGTGGTGTTCACGATCGAAGCCACGACACCAGTAACGCGGTAGTTCTTGCTCTCGGGGCCGGCAATGACCTCGGCACAGGTTGCCTCGTTAACAACGGCGAGACCTTGAATCACGTTGATGGTCTGGGTCTTGTCAGCACATGCAATGTGGAGCACGGTGTTGCGGCCGTCAGAGGCGGCGGGAGCGCTGAAGGTCACCTTGGTCTCACCAGCACCGCCAGTCTTCGGGGTAATGGTAAGCCAGTCGGGAATCTCCTGCTCATCAAATGACCAAGCTTCCTTGGAATTGACGGTAATCGTGTTGGAACCACCGTTCACATCGATGCTTACATAGGAGGATGAAACCTTGATTTCATCGAGCAACGTCATTGAATCGTCGTCCGAGCAGCTTGTCAGCAGGGCGACCAATGCAAAAAACGAAAGAAAATATTTAAGTTTCATAATCTATTCTGTATTCTCTATAATTAGTTGAAGATGTACTTGATACCGATAGAAGCATTCCAGCACTGACCGATGGACTTGTTGGGAACAAAGGTCTTGGTGTCGCCATGGATGGAGCTCGGAGTCGAGAAGGTGGCATAACCCTCGGCGTCAACGCCCTCATACTTGAGGATGCGGGGATCGCTGCCGATCTCGGGGTTGAGATACTTGCTCACGCCCCAGCTCGAGTTGAACAGGTTCATCAGGTTCTTGATGTCGAAGCTCAGCTGCAGGGTGTGCTTTGCACCACAAACGTTCACAGAGAAGTCGTGCTTGTAGCTCAGGTCAATGCGATGTACCCAAGGACTGTACAGGCTGTAGGGCTCAGCATACTTGCCCTGATGGTTCTTCAGATAGCTGTTAGCATGAACATAGTCCATGAAGCGGTTCTTGCTGTCATTGCTGACGAAGCGGAACTCACCACTCTCGACCTGTGCGTCGGTGGGGATGTAGAGAGCGTCGTAGTTGTAACCATCACCGTTCATGTCGTTGGCCATCATGTAAGAGTAGTTGTAACCGCCACGCCAGGTCTCATAGATCAGACCATAGTGGTTACCGCTCTTGTCATGACCGGTTGCCGAGAAGACGAAACGGTCAGGAGTTACATACTGCGAGTTGTGCAGCTTGATGTTGTTGGGACCCTCGACGGTGGGAACATAGGTGAAGGCACTCTCGGCAGCGCTACCGGGCATACCGGTGACTTCCTTGTTAACAGTATGGGTGTAAGCGGCCATCAGGCTCAACCAGTCGGTGGGACGGGCATTGATGGTCACGTTGGCAATCCAACCATAACCACGGCTGGTGTTCTCCAGGACGAAGGCCTTGGTGCCACGACGGAAACCAGCGGGGAAGATGGGACGGTTGTCAGCGCCATTGAAGCGGGCGTAACCACCCACACCGGGCATACTCCAGTCACTGATGCTGGCAGCATTGATGTTCTTGTTGAAGATACCCTCAACAGTCACGGTGAAGGGGAACGATACGGGGATGTTGATGTCGGCAGCGATCGAGCTCTTCCATACCATCGGCATCTTGAACTTGGGATCTACTGCAGAGATTGATGAGGGAACGGTACCCATGTCAGAGGTCACAACATCGGGATAACCCATGCTGATGAGCTTGTTGCGCAGGGCAGCAATCGAAGCCTGGCCATTCTCGGTCACCAGACCACCGGCAAACTGGCTCATGTCGATGAAGCGGTTGCCATTGGCGTCGGTAGTGTAGGCACCAGTGTAGTTCTCGTAGCCACGGTTGGGCTTGTAAACCATCTCACCGGTGTTGGGATCCTTAACCATACCACCGATCTTGGTGCTGCCGTTGAGCTGTGCCTGATACTGTACCAGACCGCCGTTGGTGGGCATGTTGGTGAAGAATACGAGGGGCAAACGGCCTGAGAAGAGACCCGAACCACCACGCACCTTCAAGAGGTTGGTGCCGAATACGTCCCAGCTGAAGCCCACGCGAGGTTGGATAATCAGGTTGCTGTTGGGCCACTTGCCAGTGTCGATGTGGCGAACGTTACCGTTCTTGTCATAATAGTCGAGTGCCAGGATGGCGTTGTTGGTCATCAGGTCACCGTTGTTGAAGAACAGACCGTCGAGACGCAGACCGTAGGTCAGCTTGAAGTTGCGGGTCACGTTCCACTCGTCCTGTGCATAGATACCAGCCTTGTTGAACTGCACGCGGGCAGCAGGCTTGGTCTCGCTACCGTAACCGTAGGTCAAGCAAACGACCTCGGGGGCAGCGCCGTTGATAAAGTCGTCAACGCTGTTGTAGCGGTAGTAACCGGTACCGTTACGCATGTACTGGTTGTCGGCCATCTGGTGCTCAAATGACAGACCGCCCATGATCTTGTGGTTACCATAGTACCAGGTGACGTCGTCACGCAGGTTCCAGATGGTGTTGTGAACGGCGTTGTTCCAGGTAAACAACTCATAACCCAGAGCCATGTAGTTGTCACGGTTGCCATCGGCATCAGTCATGGTGATATCGATGAAGGGGAACTCGCTCGAATTGCTGGCGCGGATATCATCCAGCTTGGAGAAGGTGGCCAGGAACTCGTTAGAGATATTGTCGGTCAAGCGGCTGTTCAAGTTGGCCGAGAAAGAGTGTACCAGGTTGTCCATGCCATACATTGAGTTGGCGAAGGAGAAGGAGTACAGCGAAACGCGGGCGTTGGGCATACGGGTACCTCCGTCCATCGACGAGGCGTTGGGGTTAACCCAGTAGCGGTTCTTGGTGTAGTTGTAACGCAGCGACAAGTGGTGGTCGTTGGTGATGTTCCAGTCCAAGCGGGCCAGCAACTTGTAGTTGTTCTCATCGGCGGGGAAGTTGGTGTAGGAACCCGTGTCATAACCGTACTTGTTCATCACGTGCTCGCTCACGCGACGCAGGTCGTTGATCGTGGTGCGGGAGATGAACTGGTCAGCGTCACCGACACCATTTTCCGAGGCACGCCAGCGGTTCACGATGGTCGGCTGCTTGGTCATTTCACCGTTGACAAAGAAGAAGACCTTGTTCTTCCAGATCGGGCCACCCAGGGTGAAACCGTAGGTAGTCACCTGATCCTTCTCACGGGTCGAGGGCAACTGCAGGCGCTCAACAGCGTCACCACGCATGTTCTCGTTGCGGTGGAAGATGTAGGCGCTGCCACGGAAGGTGTTGGTACCACTCTTGGTGATGGCGTTCACACCACCGCCGATGAAGTTGGTCTGACGCACGTCGTAGGGCGAAATCACTACCTGCATCTCCTCGATAGCCTCGATACTGATGGGGTTGCCACCACCGGGCAGGTTGTCGTTAAGACCGAAGTTATTGTTAAAGTTTGCACCATCGACCGTGAAGTTAGCTGTACGGCCGTCAGTACCGCCGAAGCTCATGCCATTGCCACCGAAGGGCGACAGACGGGTAACATCGGTCAAGCTGCGGGTAACAGTGGGCAGGTTGCTGATCTGAGTGCTGTTGATGTTAGTGGCAGCACCAGTCTTCTCAGCACGGAACTTTGTAGCCTCCGAGGTTACAACCACCTCGCCCAGGGTGTTGGAGTTAACACTCATGTCCACATTCAGGTCATAGGTCTCGGCCAGTTGCAAGGTAACATCCTCAACTTGGCGAGTCTGATAACCGATGTAGCTCACCGTCACGGTGTAGGGACCGCCAGGACGCATACCCTTGATAGAGTAGCGGCCGTCCATGTTGGTAACGGCGTTGTACTGGGTGCCCGAGGGCGTGTGCAAGGCGGTAATCGTTGCGCCGATCAACGCCTCATGATTTTCATCGGTCACAACACCGGACAGTGCCGAGGTCGTCACCTGCGCACTCGATGCCAATGCTACAAAGAACATTGCCACCAATGCCAAAAGCTTAACTGTTCTCAACATACAAATGAATTGTTTTAATAAATTAAAAATTAGTAATTATAATTATATTCTTTAGTTTGCTATGTATTTATAAAATATTTCGCGCCACACTTGCGGTAGTTATCCCGTATAAGTGTAGCGCGTCTGTCGCTGATACCCCTCTCTTGCAGTGGGTTGTAGAACTGGCTTGCCGCCTCACCGCTACAAGATATCCTGAAAGGTATGCCAAATTTATGTTTCAACACTTCTTAGTTAATGCTGCTTTTTCAATTCGGGTACAAAATTACTCATTTATTTCTACCTGACAAGCATGTTTCGGGTAGTTTTTATTAACAATAACACAAAACCGTGACACTGAGTCACTTTTCTCACTCACGACCCGTGCCACGGTTTTGCTATAGGTTATAGACGCAATTATCTGTGTTTCAGTATTATAATCCGAATTTCACATCATCCAGACACCAGGTGGCATAGTTGACATCCTGGGTTGCAGAATAACGGAAACCGATGTAATAGATGCCGTCAGCCCACTGGCTCAGGTCTATCTCTCCCGACTCACACCAGTCGCCGTAACCGACGGCAGGAGCAGTGGCAAGGGCGGGATCCAGTTTCACCTTGACAGTCGCAGCACTAGGATCCAACGAATTGAGCACATACACTTCCAGTTTGCTGGTCGTGCTGCCATAAGCGTTGACCTGGGTGCGGAACGATAAGGTCTTGCTGGCGGCATGCTCGATATCAATGGCAGGCGTGATAAGCCAGGTGTCAAAAGGAGGGAAATAGCCCTTGTAACCCGTGGCAGCAGCATAGCCGTTGCCCGTGTAAAGCACCTGATACCAACTCTTGTCACCACTGACAATTATATTGGTCCAGGAGTAAGGCAGGCTGTTGTCAAAGCCCTCGTTGAGCGAGGTGACAGTATCGAAGCTGACGTCACCGCCCGTCACATCGTTGCGGTCACGCAGGAAAAGCCGCCAGGCGGTGCCATAGTGTTGAAGTACACCCACGACATCCACCTTGCCACGAGGCAAGACGTCACCCCTGAAGTCGGCATAGTTGCTGATGCGCAGCAGCAGTGTGTTACCATTAGCGTCAACAATCGTGCGGTTAGCGCCAGCACTAGGCCCGGCAAAAGTGGTATAACCATCGGCCTCGGCAAAAACCACGTCTTTGATGCTCACAAGAGTGCCTTGATAACGCATCACGGTGGCCGCATCTTCCTTGCCGAAAATTTCGCTCAGGCTGATGGCCATGGGCTGTACCTTGGAGGGATTGGGAGTACCATTGAGCGTAACCATTTCCTGCCAGCAATTCTGGGGCAAGAAGGACACTTCCCAGAATTGACCAGGCTCATACCAGGAGGGATAGCCCACCTCCTGGTCGCCATTATACTTGCCCACCCAGTATCCCTTGAGATTCAGGATAATATCCTGGCCGATGGGATAATCCTGATACAGATTGTTCTGGTTGATGGAGATGGGGATACCTGTCCCCGACTCATCCATAATATACAGAGTCTTGTAGATATTGCCCGACTCGTCACTCGACACCACCCAGCCATGGATGATTTCCTTGTCGGTAATCGTGTCGACATAGTTGCGGGCATCCTGCCAGTGCTTGGCTTTGAACTCCGCAATGGTCATGTTTGGAGCGTCATCATCTTCGGGCACATATTCACCCAGCACGACACCAATCAGCAGATTGATGTCCGCGACATTCACCTCTCCGTCATGATTGAGATCACCAAACGGATAATTACCTCTCGTCACTTGATACTTTTCCTGAACAGGCAGCGACTGAGCACGAGTTGACAAGGCTACCAGGCAGCACATTGCCAACACAACAAAAAAATGAGTTTTACTGAACATAATTAATAAATTAAAAAACAAAATATAACAACAATTGTGGAGTTATCTTCTTTCCTAAAACAAGTTGCGCCACACGAGGGATTTTCTCCTTACTCATGCAGCGCAGCTAGTGCTCACAACATCGCATACCATCGGCCGATGAAACCCCTCAGGGTCACCGCCCGTTTTTATTATTAAAAATGGTAAGCTATGAGTTTGTTTTGACATCGTTTACAGTTAATTTGCCCACAAAAGTACTCATTTACTTCAACTTATCCACCACCTCAAGCCCACAACCACCAAATAATATATTTTTTTAACATCCATTAGGTTCCATTCACCCAATCCCAATCCACCCCTCCACAAATACACCAAAAAACAGGCCTATCTAGGCCTGTTCAATTCATTTCTTCACCCGATCGGGATGCTGGGCGATAAAAGATTTCCAGGATTTCGTACCCTTGCCCGTGAAGGGCTTGTTGCGCTCGTAGAAGTGGCACAGGGCGGCCGCCAGGGCGTCGGTAGCGTCGAGCAGGGCGGGCATCTGGCTCTCGTCGATGCCCAGTGTGCGCTGCAGCATCATCGCCACCTGTTCCTTGCTGGCAGCACCATTGCCGGTGATGGCCATCTTGATTTTGCGGGGTTCATATTCGGTGATGGGAATCTCGCGGTTGAGGGCAGCGACCATCGCCACCCCCTGGGCACGGCCCAACTTGAGCATCGACTGCACGTTCTTTCCGTAGAACGGCGCCTCGATAGCCATCTCGTCAGGCAGATACTCCCCGATGACGCCACTCACACGCTCATAGATGTGCCGCAGCCTCATGTAATGGTCCTCCATGCGGCTCAACTGCAGCACGCCCATGACAATGAGTTCCGGCTTCTTGCCGTTCACGCCCAGCAAGGCATAGCCCATGACGTTAGTGCCCGGGTCGATGCCGATGATGATATTCTCGTACTGCTTCTCCATCATTTCTGTCAGCAAAGGTAGCACATTTCCCCCACCCCTACAACAAAAAAAACGCCCACCGCTTGACGATAGGCGCTTTTTCTTTGGTTATCTGGATTACCAGTGGCTGGAGAGCAGGTAGTCGATGAGGACTGTAACATCATCAATCTTGATGACACCGTCCAGATCACAGTCTGCATTGGCCACGCTGATGGGAGCAGCATTGCCGCTCAACAGGTAGTCGATCAGGGCGGTAACGTCAGCGATATTGATGATGCCGTCCTTGTCCACGTCACCACGAACCACGGGATCGGGCTCGGTCCACTTCTCGACCACGAGGATGCCCTGGCTCAAGTAGAGCGTCAGGTTGTACTTGCCCACAGCAATCTTAAAGGAGTTCTCACCGGGAATCACAGTCAGGTTGGTGCCCAAGCGAGGCTCATTGATGAGGAAGTTGTTGCTGGTGGCGCCCATGCGGTCACCGGCAATGTCATTCCAGGTGCTGCCCAATGACTTGGAGAAGCTGAAGTAGCTGTAACCGCCGTAGGGGTCAACGAAGCTGATGGTAGCGGTATATTTCTCGCCATTGGTGGTCGTCATCTCAAAGCCGTTGTCGGGAGCCCAACCGGTAGAATTGATGTTACCCAGCACATAGACCTTGTCGAAGCTGGCTGCACCAGCGCCGGCATATTTCTCGGTCACGTCGAGGTAAGTGTCGGCTGGCTTGTAGCCGTAGGTCTCCAGGTCGCTGTTAGGATAGAGGAAGAAAGCATCACGGCTCACGTGGATGATTGCCGTCTGGTTCTCGAAGCCGCCATCGCCATTGTTGAAGATGACATCCACCTCGGGAGCATCCACATGCAGGCAATACCACTCGATGTCGTTGATGGTCACCTTGTCGAGGCTGCTGATGGCCTTGCCGGGCCAGCTGCTGCCCGTCACACTGCCCTCACTGGTCCAAGCCCAGATGTAAGCCTTGGTGGTCGAGGTCTTGACATAGACGTTAATGCCGGTTGTGGCCGTCTCGGTGATGGTGTAGATGTAGCTCTCGACGTTCTCGACCTGGTCGCCATTGAGGACGCCCACCTTGAGGGTGGTGTTCTCGGTGAAGGTCATCGGCGTCGAGGTGGTGATGGTTGCGCTAGCCAGCGTGGGATCACTGCCGTCGGTGGTGTAAACGAGCGTCGTACCGTTAGCGCTGGGAGCAACGTTAAGAGCCACGCTGCCCACATAGTTACCAGAGGCCTTGCTCACCACGGGATAACCCAGGATGCGGCCATCCTTGCCCACGTGCTGCCAGTCGATGCCGTTGCTGATGTACAGGTTGTAGCCGTCACCGCCCTGAACGAGGGTGTAGCCCGAGGGTGCGCCGTTGAATACGGCACCACCCAACTGCAGATACAGGTTACCACGGGTACCCTGGGTCTCCAGGATATAACCGCCGCTGCTCTCCTGCTGGGTAAGGATAGCACTCTGGTTGTGGACACCAGCCGCACGGCGAGCCTTGATACAGTTGTTGATTTCCTCGGTATAAACCAGATAGTGCTTGTAGAAGATACACGGTGTGCCGGGCATCGCCAGGATAAAGGCGTTGGCAGGCATGATGTTGGTCTTCAAGCAGTCATAGTTGGTGTTTTGGCCCGTGTCGTGGTTATCGACGAAGGTCACCGAGTAACGCTGATAGTTGGGATCAGCGGCAAGGCCCTTGTCATTGAGGGCGCTCCAGTTGCCGCTGGAGAAGGCGCTCTGCAACGGATACTTCAACGCAAAGTCAAACACAGCGGTCTGGATGCGGTCGTCCTGCTTGGTTTCATTCAGCCACCAGCGCAGGGTCTCGGCATTGCCGTCCCAATATTCACCCACCGAGAAAGTGGGCTGGCTGGCCTTGTTGTACAGGCCCACGTAGTAGCCTGCATAGCCCTTACACATGTCATAACGGAAACCGTCGTAACCCAGCTCGTCGATGAGGTACTTCTGATAGGTCTTGACGTTCTTCTGCACATTGGCGCTGGTGTGGTCCAGGTCACGGCTGCCGTCAAAGTCCTCGCCCTCGTCGGCAGCACCCGTTGCGGCATAGCCGGCGCCGGCACACTCGTCGGTGCGGCAGATGTCGGCCAGCGACCAAGTCATGCTGTACTCCTCACCGGTCACGGGGCCGGTCACGGTCTCTTCAGCGAAGTCCACCCAACTGCTCTTGCCACTCTTGTGGTTGATGACCATATCCATCATCACACTGGTGTTGTGGTTATGGAAAGTGGTGATCATGTCACGCAACTGGCTCTCGGTACCGAAGCAGGTGTTGTGCTTCAACCAATAGACGGGCATGTAACCCATGCTCTCGGCGGTGCCGTAGGGGTCAACGCTACCTGAGTTGGGAATCCAGATCAAGTCAAAATACTGACCCAGCTCTTGGGCCTGGTCGGACAGGGTGTTCCACTTGGTGGCCTTATAGCTGTCCCAGTAGAAGCCCTGCAGCATCACGCCGCCATACATTGCGGGCCAACCCTTGCCGGAAACGGGACCGCCACCGCCTTCACGCGTGATGACACACGTGCGGTTGTTCAGGTTCACCGTGATGTTGTAAGTACCAGCGGGGATACGGAACGCTACATCGACGTTTACACCGTAATCATTCAACTGAATCGTTTGACCCAGCATCGAAGAGGTTACCCAGAAGTCGGTGCCCTCATCGGCAACGGGCGTCAAGCGATAGGAGGCGATGCTGGCCCAATCCTCAGGATCATCGGCCAACTTGGTAGAGAACGAGAAGTAGCTCACATTGGCGTCCTCCTCGCTGTGCTCGCCGTTAAAGGTCACCTGGGCACTGTACAAGCCCGTAGAGGCGTCCTTAGCCATAGCCACGCCCACATTGGGAGCCCATGAGTGGCCTTCGGCCTCACCCAGGATGAACAGGTCTCCACTGGGCTGCGGGCCGGGGGTGTCACCCTCTTTCTCAACAATCAGGTAACCGCCTGCCAGGCTTGCGGTGAACTTCCACGTGCCAGCGGGAATCTTAAAGGCGGTGCTACCCTTCTGCAACGGCATCTGGATATCCTCCGTCACCAGGTAGTCCTCGGTACCGGTAGCGCCATAGCGGTAGTTGGCGATGGCATCCCAGTCACCTGAAGCTACCGAGACTTGGGTTGTGAACGAGAAGTAGCTGTAGCCCTCGTTCTCGCCCTGGGTGGTCACCGTGGCAGTGAATACGCCTGAGGAGGGGTTATAGTCCATAGGCACGCCAATGCTGGGATCCCAGCTATTGCCGTTAACCTCGCCCAGGATGTAGAGATTGTTTGAAACAACGGGGCCGTCACCTTCTTCAGTAATCTTGAAGCGTTTGTTGATCGTGTCGAACGTGAAAACATAGTTCGAACCGTCACCAGTAAAGGCATAGGCACCTGAAGAGGTCTTCTGGGTTGTAATCCACGTGTCGGCAGACACTTCCTGGTCAGCATTGTTCGGACCATAACGGTAGTTGCTGTTGAACGTGTCCCAACCAGCGTTATCGTTTGATGGAGCCAATGCTTCACCGAACACAAAATACACCTTACCACTGATGGTGGCCGTGTAATTGTAGGTTCCGTCAGCCTTAGCAGTCATCGAAACGCCGCCAGCAGGATTCCAACCGCCAAACGGATTGTCGCCCACGATATACATCTGGGCGCTGACTTGCAGCGTCAGCATCGACACCACAAGTGCAAGAAACAGTGTAAGCGTTTTTTTCATAATGAATACTTTTTTAGAGTTATAATAGAATTGTTGGTTATTCAGATGGCGGCAGACCCCTCGGGCCTGAAATGAAAATCTTTGTGTCTCCAAAATTACTGAATAATGCTACATTCGTAATAATAAGTAGGCCAGCCAGTAATAAAAATTCAACGCAAACGATTGCATTTCTTAAAACTTCCCGCAAAAGAATTATCTTTGTGGCAGGATAAAACATTAAGGCTATGAAAGTGGTTATTTCTTTACTCCTACTAATGGCGATCCTGCTGCCCGCCTCGTCCCTTGCCGACAACATCGAGCAGGACGGTATTTGCTACTCGATAAGCGGCGACACGGCCATGGTCATTCCGGGCCGTTTCCCTTATAGCGGTGATGTGGTCATCCCAACTAGCATATCACACGGCAACACGTCCTACACCGTCACCGCCATCGGCCACTCCGCCTTTCGCGACTGCTCGGAATTGAAGAGTATCTCCATTCCCGCATCGGTCAAGACCATCAAGGAGCATGCCTTTGTCGGATGCACGGGACTCGACAGCGTGGCCATCAGCGACTTGGCCAACTGGTGTAGCATCGACTTTGAATCCAACGCTGCCAACCCCTGCTATCATGCCCACCATCTGTTTCTGAACGGGCAGGAAATCATCGACCTGGTCGTTCCCGACTCGGCAACGATAGTCAATTCTTTTGCCTTCACAGGATGCGCGTCACTCAATAGCGTGAGCATCCCGAGCACGGTAACCGACATCGGGCTGTCGGCATTCACGGGCTGCAGTTCACTATCTACCATCACCGTGGCGAGCGACAATCCCTCCTATGACTCTCGAGACAGCTGCAACGCCATCATCCTGACCGCATCGGGCACTCTGATTGCGGGATGCAAGAACACTGTCATCCCCAGCACGGTCACAGCCATCGGCGGATGGGCGTTCCGCGATTGCACAGGCCTCACTGGCATTCACATCCCCAGTGAGGTGACCGAAATCGGCATGGAAGCGTTCTACGGCTGTACCTCGCGGCTCGACGTCAACATTCCCAGCAAAGTCACTTACATCGGCTACCAGGCTTTCTACGGTTGCTCAGAACTCAGGGAAATCGCTATCCCCCGCAGCGTCAGGGCCATCTGTTCGTCGGCCTTTGAGTACTGCCCCTCGATAACAAGCATGACCGTGGCCCAGGGCAATCCCCGATATGATTCCCGCGAAGGCTGCAATGCCATCATCGAAACTGGCGAGAACACACTGATTGCCGGATGCAAGAACACCGTTATCCCCACCTCGGTTACCGCCATCGGGGACTATGCTTTTTCGGGCAGTTCGTCACTGGCAGGCATCGATATCCCGAACAGCGTGACAAGCGTGGGTGACTACGCCTTCCGTGGCTGCTCGGCATTGCGCCAGGCCGTTCTCCCCGATGGTGTCAAGAGCATAGGGGCATGTGCGTTCTTTGACTGCTCATTACTCAACCAGGTAAACATCCCGGCATCGGTAGAGAACATCGGTAGTTTCGCGTTTGAGCACTGCCCTGCTGTCTTCAGCATGACGGTGGATGCCGACAACCCCGTCTATGACTCCCGTGACAGTTGCAACGCTATCATCGAGACGGCAACGGGCACACTGATTGCCGGGTGCATGAACACCGTCATTCCGGCCACCGTCACCGCCATCGGCGATAACGCCTTCAGCGGCTGTTTCATGCTCACCCGACTCACTATCCCCAAGTCGGTCAAGACCATCGGACATTACGCTTTCGCGGATTGCTCCTCACTGGCCGTCATTGACATTCCCAGCACTATCACGGCCATTGGTGACGCGGCCTTCGGAGGCTGCTCGGCACTGACGGGCATCGATCTGCCCAAATCGGTGACATCCATCGGCGACTATGAGTTCTACCGCTGCACCCAACTCGCTAACGTCAAGATTCCCAATTCGGTCACATCCATCGGCACGGGGGCTTTTCGCGGTTGCTTTGCGCTCACCGAAATTGCTATCCCCAAATCGGTCACCCGCATCGGCACGTCGGCTTTCAGCGCCTGTCCCATGCTGACCAGAATGACCGTGGCCAGCGGAAATCCCAACTACGACTCCCGCAATGGCTGCAATGCCATCATCGAGACAGCTACAGGCACACTGATTGCAGGTTGCCAGAATACCGTCATCCCCGACGACGTGACGTCAATCGGCTATGCTGCCTTCGATGGCTGCTCCACCCTGGAAGCCATCACCCTGCCCCGCTCCATCTCCACCATCGGCAAGAAAGCCTTCCGTGACTGCCTCGTCCTGAAAGACGTCACTAGCCTCATCACCGACCCATCGACGGCCATCATCGCTCACGACGCCTTTAAACTGACATCCGGCGACTACACCGGCCGCACCCTCCATGTGCCCGCTGATGCCGTCCCGACCTATCAATCGGCCCCCGTCTGGAGCGAATCCTTCCCCGCCATCCTCCCAATCCAGTAAACTGAGCGAAACTGGGCGGCTCGAAGAACAAAAAATGGATAAATCCTTTTTTATCCCCCCGACTTACATTAATTTTGCAGTCATAATCGCAAACTGACATGAAGAAACTGGTGATTTTTGACCTGGACGGCACGCTGCTCAACACCATCGAGGACTTGGGGCAGGCAGCCAACTACGCGTTGGAGCGCAATGGCTATGCGACTCACAGTATGGCCAGTTACCCGTATTTTGTGGGTAACGGCGTCAGGCGCTTGATGACTCGCGTGCTCCCTGAAGATGCGCGCGACGATGCCACCATCGACCGCGTGCTCGGCGACTTCCTCGAGTACTACGACGAGCACTGCATCGACTTCACCAAGCCCTATGACGGCATGCCCGATCTGTTACAGGACCTGGGCGCCCTGGGCGTGGACGTCGCGGTGGCCAGCAATAAGTACCAGAAAGCGGTCACCAAAATCATCTCCCACTATTTCCCCAACATCAACTTTGTCGCAGTCGAGGGGCAGAAAGACGGCGTCAACGTCAAGCCTGACCCCAGCATCGTGTTCTCGATTCTCGCTCAGGCCAGGGTACTTAAGGCCGACTGCCTGTACGTGGGCGATAGCGGTGTGGACATGGAGACGGCCCGCAGGGCGTGCATCGACTCGGTGGGCGTGACCTGGGGATTCCGCAGCAAGAAGGAACTGGTCGAGTATCACGCCGATGTCATCGTCAACAACCCCGTTGAGATCCTAAGCATCGTCGAGAAAGGAATCCAGATTTCCTGAGGGTAAAGAACCATTAAACCGAAAGCCTAAAACATAGTAGAGTATGAACTGGTTAACTGAATTATTCATCGGCAACAGCGTGGCACACACACTATTCATCTATGCCATCGTCATCGCCATCGGTGTCTTACTGGGTAAAGTCAAATTCTTTGGCATCTCACTGGGGGCCACTTTTGTACTGTTCTGTGGCATCCTGGTCGGTCACCTCGGTGTGGAGGTGGATCCCGCCACCCTCAAGTTCATCCAGGAGTTCGGCCTCATCCTGTTTATCTTCTCGATAGGTCTGCAGGTGGGTCCCAGCTTCTTCTCTTCGTTCAAGCACGAGGGCATCCAGCTCAACGGCATCGCGATGCTCATTGTGGCGCTGAACGTGGTGGTGGCGCTCGCTATCTACTTTATTGCGGGCAACATCAGCATCACCGACATGGTGGGCGTGATGAGCGGCGCCGTGACCAATACGCCTGGACTGGGTGCTGCCCAGCAAGCCCTCATCGAGACAGTGGGTGACAGTGCTGGTGACCTCAACGAATCGATGTCACTGGGCTATGCCGCTGCCTATCCCTTAGGTGTCATCGGCATCATCCTGTCGATGGTGCTCTTGAAGGCTTTCTTCCGCATCAATGTCGAGAAGGAAATCAACGATATCGAGCGCGAGAAGGAGGACAGCCAACTCAAGCCCCACGTTGTCACCTACCAGGTAACCAACAAACTCATCTATGACATCCCCGTGACGCGCCTGCACACCATCATCGACCATAATTTCACCATCTCACGCATGAAACGTGCTGATGGCTCTGTCGAAATTCCCCAAGGCGAAACCATCATTCACCAGGATGACGTGCTGCGCATTGTCATGAGCGCTAACGACCAAGATATGTTTGACGCCATTATCGGGCCCCATGTGGACTTTGACTGGCAACTCGAGACGTCGCCCAAAGGCATCGTCAGCAAGCGCATCGTCATCACCAATAACGAACTCAATGGCCGCAAAATCGGCTCCATCCGCCTCCACGAGGGTTATAAAGTCAATATCACCCGCATCTACCGTGCGGGCGTTGAACTGCTCGCCAGCCCCAACCTGTCGCTGCAAGTGGGTGACCGTCTCACGGTTGTGGGCCGCGAGGAGGACGTGGACCGCTTGGGCAAGCGCATGGGCGACTCCTACAAGCGCCTGGAACACCCCAACCTGTTCACCATGTTCATCGGCATCTTCCTGGGTATCATCGTGGGATCCATCCCCATCATGTTACCGGGCATGTCAGTGCCCATGAAACTCGGTCTGGCTGGTGGCCCGCTCGTGGTGGCCATCCTCATCGGTCGCTATGGCTACAAGGCCCGACTGGTGACCTATACCAGTACAGCGGCAAGCCTCATGCTGCGTGAATTGGGATTGTGCCTGTTCCTGGCTTCGGTGGGACTCGCGGCCGGTGGACGCTTTGTCTCGACCATCTTGAGTGCCAACGGCGCGATGTGGGTGCTCTACGGCTTCCTCATCACCATTATCCCGCTGCTTATTGCGGTGATCGTCGCCCGTGGCAAATTCCACCTCAATTACTGTACCATCATGGGTCTCGTGGCTGGTGCCACAACCGACCCACCCGCACTGGGCTACGCCAACACCACGGCTGGCAACGACGCTCCCGCAGTTGCCTATGCCACAGTCTATCCTCTAACGATGTTCATGCGAGTCCTCATCGCCGAACTCATCATCATCTTCGCCGTCGCCTAATCCCTAACATAACATCCTCATCTCCCCCTCTTGGATAAGAGGGGGCTGGGGGGCGTCGATACAACCGAAAGCAGACTCTGCCGCAGTAGCTTCAACGCCCCGGCCTATACCCATGCAGCCCTACGGGCTCAACTAACAAAATGAGGACGCGTCGATTGGCGCGTCCTCATTGTTGAGTTGTTCAATCATCCCAAAGGATGATCATGTGTGAGAGTGAGTTTTACTTCACAACAACCTTCTGACCATTGTGGATGTAGATACCAGCGGGCAGATTGTTAGCATTCATCTTCTGACCCATCAGGTTGTAGTAGTTGTTGTCACCCTTAACCTCGGCCTTAACCTCTTCGATAGCGGTGTGGCCTGTGGTGGTGAAGTAGTAAGACTCGGTCCAGTCGCTAACGAGCTCGCCGTTAGTAGCCTGTACCTGTACCTCGTAGGTGGTCTCCTCATTCAGGCCGGTGAGCATGTAACCCAGGGTCTCAATGTCATTAACGTAGATCCACTCAGCTGCAGGAGCCTCGCCACCGCCGATGGTGATGTCATCGATGTTCAGACGGAACATGTCGGTAACATTGTAGTGACGGATAGCTACATGACCCTGCTGACCAGCGAACTCGCTCAGGTCGAAGGTGTACTCGGTAACATTACCATCAACGGTAACGTCGTCAGAGATCTTCACATAACCGGTAACATCGTTGGGGTCACCAGTGGTAACATACACTGCAAATACCTCAGAAGCCCAATCGGGATCCTGACCAGCAGCCCAGAACGATACATTGCCGCCGAGGGTTACCTCGGGAGATACCAACCAGTTGTCGGGATAGAGTGCCCAGCTGCTATAGCTAGCAGAGGTCACGTGGCCAGCGCCACTGTGGCAAGCCCAAGTACCGTCACCTTCAGCATAGTTGAGGTGATACCAACCATTGCCGTCACCGTCATTATCGATGCTGGTCCAGTTGCCGGGCAGGCTGTAGTCAGCAGCCTGAGCCTCCTCGAAGTCCCAGAAATAGGTCTCACCAGCTACACCAGCCTCGGGATCGTAAACGCGATAGCGCAGGTTCCACATAGCGTCATCCTCATCAACCCAAGAAACGTTTGCATCGTAGCGACCAGGCACTACAGCTACCTCCTCGGGAGTGGTGGGAGCAACAACGGGCTCTTCACCACCAGTAATGGTCAAGAATACACCATCATAACCATAATAGGTCATCTCAACGGTGAACAAGTACTCCTTACCGGCCTCAAATACGAAGTCATCGGCACGGCCGTCTACCTCGCCAAAGCTCGAAGCAATCCAAATCCTGTCATAGGGAGTGGGATTGGTGATGCAGTAGTCATAAACGCCAGCGGGAATCAGGATGCTGATGCTGTTATCGATCACGATGTTCTCGGTATACATTGAACCATCAGCATTCTCGGGGATCTTGTACTCAAAGGTTGCATAGAGCTCTTCAGAGCCATTCTGACCCAGTTCAGTAAGACCGCCAGTCTCAGGGATTTCAACGCCATAAGCGGTAGCATCGGCATCGAGCAGCATCTGGTAACCAGTGCCATCCTCCCAAACATCACCACAAGCGAGAGTCACGCGTACCATACCAGCGGGAATGGCCTCGTCGCTCAACATTGCCCTGTAGCTGTTGTGGTTTACAACGGCTTTCTCCATGTGACGGTTCTGAGTAAGAGCCTGCATAGCAGCAGTCTTGCTCGTCGTGTTCAACTGTGCCTGCATGGCGGGAACAGCCATCATGGCAGCTAAAGCTAAAAAGAAGAATTTTGTCTTCATAGGCTTCAAAAAATTTTAAAAAATTAAACAACAAAATTAATAATTGGTTTTCACGCTGCAAAATTATTACTTTTATTTGAATGCGGCAAAGGAATAACCGGAAATTATAATAATCAGTCATAATAGCACCAGGAACAGCCGTCTTCAGGGACGACCGCAACGACTGTCAATATACAAAATACGATGATGTATCAGAAGGGGTAACCCACCGAGAAATGGAACTCGCTGTCGCGCTTGAATACGGGTTTAAACATGGGCCAGTGTTCCTCACCACTGGCGGGATTGTGGGCCTTCATACCCATATCGACACGCACCAGGAAGTACTTGAAGTCAAGACGGATACCGAGGCCGTAGGACGCGGCAATCTGCTCATAGAATTTATTGAACTTGAATGCGCCGCCAGGCTGGTCCTCCTGATAATCCCTGATGGTCCAGATATTGCCTGCATCGACAAACAAGCCCAACTCGACAACCCAGAAGAGCTTAGCCCTATACTCCAGGTTTACATCAAAGCGGATATCACCACACTGGTAGAAGAAGTGGGACAGGCGATTGTTGATGTCTGAGGTATTGGCATCTGGGTCCAGGACAGCAGGAACGGTGGGATCCGAGGCCGGGCCCGTGGCTATGCTGTTGCTAATGTTTTTCCTGTTGTAGCTACCGGGACCCAAGGTGCGGACGCCCCAACCACGCACACTGTTGGCACCACCACTGTAGAATCGTTTCTCGAACGGCAACACGTCACTGTTACCATAGGGGACGGCTACACCCGCTCCCACGTGGAATGCGAGGCTCTGGCGGCGGTCAAAGTAATGCGTTATGGAATAGTCGGCATCGGCTTTGACATACTGGGAGTAGCGGATGCCTAAGGCCTTGTAATTGCCACGGTCATCGGGCTTCTGCCGCGAGAGTTGTGACAAGCCGTACAGCAGGTTTCCAGCCGTCTCGATATTGGCTCGGATAGTAAAGACATTGCGCTGGAAGAGTCCCATCTGCTGGACGCTCATCTCGGCCTTGTTAGTGCGGTAAAAGTTGTAACCCATCCTCATAATCATGTGGTCCTGATAACTCTCGCGCAACACCAGGTTAATGCGGTGATAGAACGCTTCGTCGATCTTGGGCACACTGATGACACTCAGGTCCACCAGCGTGAGCGTGTGTGACATGCGGCGGCTACGCTCGGTCCACTGGTAACGCCAGCCACCGCCGGCAATGAGGCGAGTGTACTCGGGACGAGTCCGATAGTCAAAGTTAAGCGTAAAAGCGGTGGATGCCTGGATCTTGCGCTTGAACGACCGTTTCAAGAACGGTGCCATGAACTTAGGGAAGGTGATGCCCCACTCGGTGGAGTACTCGCTGAAATTGTTGTTGATCAGGCCACCCACGTCACCCGACAGGCTCTCGTACGAGAGTTTGAACTTGCCGTTAAGCACCTCTGCTCCCTTAAAGAGATTACGGTGCTGGTAGTCCGCACCCACGCCGAATCCCAAGTCTCCCTCACTGTTGGTGCCCTCGAGCGAAAGCGAGATGGTCTGGTCACTGCCTGTCTGCAACAGGACATATGCGTCAAGCATGAGCACGCCGTCAATTTCACCCACAGGGCGAACGTCAATGTTAATCTGCTTGATGACATTCAGACGGCCCAGGGCGCGGTAAGTGCGGTTGAGGGCTTCGGCATTATAGAGCGAACCCGGCTCAATGTGGTTGCACTCGTCGATCACCTGGGGACGCAGGTAATGGGTAGCGTCCTCATAAATCCTCACACCGCTTTTCAGCACGACCGTGTCTTCGCCCCAGTAGCCATCGCGCATGGCCACGGGGTCATAGCGCGTGACATAGGTCACGTTGCGGATGTAGAAAGGCTCGTGCTCGGTGTAATAGGGCATGCGGTCGTTGCGGTAAGGCTCACGGCTGTTCAGCGTCAGGTCCACGGCATGGGAATCGGCTGCCGTGTCGGCGGTAAAGGTAATATACTCCTTATTAAAAGCATAGTAACCGTGATTGCGCAGGTTGTCCGTGATGTCCTGCCGCCACTTGTCCAGGTTGTTGAAATTCAACAAGTCACCCTCGTGCACCACAAAGTCGGCAGAGTCCCCGAGGATGATTTCCCGAACTTCCTCGTCGGGAATCTCGTAGGCTATGGAGCGGATGTAATACGGTTCGCCCAGGGTAACATCATAGTCCACCTTGGCCTTGCGCTTCACGCTATCGGTCTGGACGCGATAGGTGACCACATTATTCATAAAGCCACGGTTGCTGAGTGCCGTGCTCAACTGTTCGGCACTGGACTCGGTCAAGGTTTCATCATAGATGACCGGCGGAGTGCCCACACGCTGAATCCAGCGATTGAGCCACTTGGTGCTGTCACGGCCCGAGATGTTGTAGAACGCCAACTGCAGTTTGATGCCGCCCAGCACGCGGTGATTGGCGTTCTGGCGCAGGTAATTGGCCAGTTGCGATTTCTCGACATCGGGATGCGGATCGGCAATGTTGATTTTTACTTTGTCCAGCAGGAGTTTACCCTGGGGCACATGCTTGGTCGATGAACATGACGGCAATATCGCCATGAGCAACAATGCCATGGCGATGCCTGCCAATATCCTCGATACCTGCCCCTTCATGATCAACGTTGCCTCCTAGAGGCTTAATAGAAATTCCTTTGTGCCTTCTCGACAAGCAAGTCAAAACCGGGCTCGGTGCGCAGGGACTTGAGGCTGAGCGGCGACAGGTTGTCATATTGCAGCTTGTACAGGCTGCCATAGCCTTTCTCTATTGCCTTCTGGAGATATTCCATCGCCTTGAAGTTGTCGCCCCTCAACGTCATGAACAGGGCGGCATAATAGTAATTCTCACCACCTGCAGTGGCGTTCTTGGTAATGGTATTCAACCACTTGAGGGCGTCATTGTCGCGGCCCAGTTCACTCAGGGCGATTCCCTTGAGGTCATACAGATCGTCGCTCAACAGGGACATGACATTGAAATCCTTCACGGCCGTCTTGAGGTTGTCGAGTTTCTTGAGAAGCAGGCCGCGCGTGAGACGTGCCTCGGCATTGCTGGGCTCGTTGGCCACAGCGGCATTGAGGTAACCCAGCGCGTCCTTGTCCTTACCTTGACTGCTGAGGATTGATGCCTTGGCCATCAACATGGGCACATACTGCGGTGCAAAGGCCGAGCAGCGATTCAGCACCTCCATGGCGGCATCGGCGTTGTTGCCGTCACCGGCATTGAACAGGGCCAGGGCCTTCACCACATAGAAGTCGGCCTGGGACGGATCTCTGGCTATCGCACGGTCAGCGTGGACAATCGCCTCGTCATAGCGGGCCAGTTCCAAGCAGCACCTGGCCGTATTGTAGTCCACCGTGGGGCTTTCATACAACTTGTTGTTGCGGATGAAATTCAGGTCCTTCAAGGCCTGGGCATAATGCATGTGGTCCATGGCGATATTGGCACGCAGGTAACGGTACAAACCGCTATCGTTGGTCTTATCGGCAAGGGTGGCGAGGGCCTGCATCACCGCGTCATAGTTGACATCGCTCAGGTCGAACAAGCACTGAACGGCATTACCGCCATTGCCCACCGACATGCCCGTGATCAGGTCATTGACAGCGGCATCGATGTTATTCTGACGCGTGTAGATGTCAGCACGGTTCACATAGACCTGAGGCTCGGTGCGGAACAGTTCCACGGCCTTATCCACGTGTTCCATGGCGGCCTTGGCGTTACCGCGGGACATCTCCACCTGGGCCATGCCATACATCGCGTCATAGTTCATCGACTCGGCGCGCAGGATGGTCTTGAAGGCCTTCTCGGCGGCTGCCAGATTACCGGCCTTGAGGTTGGCCTTGGCGATGAGGTCGGTGCATGCGAGCGACTTGGGCTGCAGTTCCTGGGCTAAGCGCAGGTCGGCCAACTCGCTGACGTAGTCCTGGCGGGCGTCACTGATGCGGGCGCGCAGGATGTATTCGTCAAAACGCAGTTCGTTGTCGGTTTTGGGCGTAATCAGCAATGCCTGGTTGACATCGGCGAGGGCCGACGTATAGTCGCCATTGTAGTAATGCTGATGGGCACGGGCAAACAGCGTGTTATAGTCGTTGGGCTCCTTGGCCAACTGGTCGTCATAGACCTTCATCACCGCATTGGTGATCTTGTCACGGAGCACGGCATCGCTGCTTTGTGCCATGGCGGTCATCGCACTGACGGCAACGGCAACTGCGAGTACGAAGTTAACAATTCGTGTATTCATTGTGTTTTAAGAATGATATAATCATTTTACTCTTGATAATCTATCTCATTGATGACCTGTCTGAGGCGCGTCAAGCGCGTGAGCAGGCCCTCAAGCAGATCGAGCTTCAGCATGTTGGCACCGTCGCTCTTGGCCACCGATGGATCCTGATGCGTCTCGAGGAACAAGCCGTCGGCTCCGCTGGCGATGGCAGCGCGGGCCATCGTCTCGATGAGTTCGGGGCGTCCGCCTGTCACGCCCCCACCCTGGTTGGGTTGCTGCAGGGAGTGGGTGACATCCACAATCACGGGAGCATAAGCCTGCATTACGGGCACACCACGGAAGTCCACCACGAGATCCTGATAGCCGAATGTAGTACCGCGTTCGGTGATGGCTACGTCATCATTACCAGCATCACGCACTTTCTGCACGGCAAACCGCATCGACTCAGGTGCCAGGAACTGGCCCTTCTTGATGTTCACCATGCGGCCCGTGTGGGCGGCAGCGACCAGCAGTTCGGTCTGGCGGCACAGGAAAGCGGGAATCTGCAACACGTCAACAAACTCGGCGGCGATGTCGGCCTCAACGGGTTCGTGGATATCAGTGACCACGGGAATCTTGAACGTCTCGCCCACCTTGCGCAGGATGCGCAGGGCTTTCTCGTCACCGATGCCGGTAAATGAGTCGATTCGTGAGCGGTTGGCCTTGCGGTAACTGCCTTTGAACACATATGGGATACCCAATTTCTGGGTAATGTTGACTGCTTTCTCAGCGATGTCCAGCGCCATCTCCTCTCCCTCGATAACACAGGGGCCAGCGAGCAGGAAGAAGTTGTGATGCTGTGATGTCATTAATTCTTTAATCATAATATCTTCGTTCTAAATTAATTGATCTCAAACACTAAAAACTCAAACTCCACACTTTGCACGCAGAGTGTGGATACCCGCCACAGCCATCATGCCGGCCGTCTCGGTGCGCAGACGGCTCTCGCCCAAGGTCACCGGCAGGAAACCCGCATCACGGGCTGCCTGCACCTCCTCGGGACTGAAGTCGCCCTCGGGGCCGATGAGCGCCATTACGTCACTCCCGGGCTTGTAAACGCTGGGGATGGTGTGCCGCTCTTCGCGTGGCAGCATCTCGTCACAATAGGCGATGCAGCGTGTGCCGTCAAACGGTTCGGCCAGCACCTGCTCCAGCGGCGTCATCTCGTCCAGCCGGGGCAAGGTCGCCTTGAGAGACTGCTTCATGGCCGAGACCATGATTTTTCTCAGCCGCTCGGTTTTCAACACCGTGCGCTCGCTGTTGTGGCAACGCAGGGGGATGATGCGGTCCACACCCATTTCGACGCATTTCTCGACAAGCCACTCGATGCGGTCCAGATTCTTGGTGGGCGCGATGCCCAGCACAATCTGGTGTCCCCAGTGCGGGGGCTGGTACTCCTTGTCCAGCACCTCGATGGCACACCGCTTGGGATGGGCCATTGTGATGCGGCAGGTATATAGCGTTCCGTTTCCGTCCACCACCTCGATGGTATCACCCTCGGCCATACGCAACACCTTGACGCAGTGCTTGGAATCCTCCTCGCCCAGCGTCAAAGTGTCGGCTATATCAGGACAATAGAAACGGTGCATGGTTTATCTCAATTGCCAGAGGTCACCCGTGCCGTGGCTATGCCGCGGCAGGGAGGTCATTTCTTATCTTCGCGAACGTGCTTGTACTTGAACAGGAACATGAACGACACGGCAACCACAAGGGCAAATGTGGCGAAGATGTACCATGCGGTGCTCCAGCTCGTCGGGGTGTTGCCGACCAGGAAGCCGTCCTCGGTCCAGTGGCACAGGCTGTTAACGATGGCACCAGCGGCCAGTGTACCGATGGTGGCACCGAGGCCGTTGGTCATCAGCATGAACAGGCCCTGAGCCGATGCCTTCACGTCGGGGGCACACTCCTTATCGACAAAGATGCCGCCCGAAACGTTGAAGAAGTCAAACGCAACACCATAAACCACACATGACAGCACGATTAGGATCACACCGGGGAAGGCGGGATTGCCGGCGCCGAAGAAGCCGAACCTCAATACCCACGCGAACATGGCGATGAGCATCACGACCTTGATGCCGTAGCGCTTCAGGAAGAACGGAATCAGCAGGATGCACAAGGCCTCAGCAATCTGGGACAGCGAGACAAGCATCGTGGCGTTATTGGCTCCGAAGGTGTCGGCCATCACGGGATCGCTCTTGAAGTGAGTCAGATAGGGCGTGGCAAAACCGTTGGTCACCTGCAGCGACATACCCAGCATGGCCGAGAAAATGAAGAACATCGCCATCTTCTTGGTCTTGAACAACTTGAATGCGCTCAGGCCCAACTGTTCGGTCAGCGACTTGGATTCCTTCTTGACCAGCCTGCAAGCGGGCAAGGTCATGCAGTACAGGAACAGCACGACGCTCAACAGACCTGACACCATGAACTGCATGTAGGTGTACTGGAACTTGTTGGCGTTCTCGCCCAGGGTGAAACCGAAGCTGCCGCCGTCAAGCACGGCACAGTTGACAAACCACATCGTGGCGATAAAGCCGATGGTGCCGAACACGCGGATGGGCGGGAAGTCCTTCTCGGTGTCCATGCCGTTGTCCTTGAGGATGGTGAATGCCACTGTGTTGGACAGGGCCAACGTGGGCATATAGAAGGCGACACTCAACGTGTAAATCGTGATGAAGGTCACCTTGTCGGGCATCGGGTTGGTCATGCCCATGTAGGCCAGGGCAATCATCGCCATACCGGCAATCAGGTGGCAGATGCCCAACAGGCGCTGGGGCTGAATGTACTTGTCGGCAACAATGCCCATCAGGGTGGGCATGAAAATCGACACGATGCCTTGGATGGCATAGAACCATGCGATTTCAGCACCCATGCCAGCTTTTCCCAGGTAATTGCCCATGCAGGTCAGATAGGCACCCCACACGGCGAACTCCAGGAAATTCATCACAATAAGTCTCAACTTCAGATTTTTCATAAGAACCTAAAATATTTTTTATGTTTGAATTGGATTAATTGGCAAAATTAGTAAAAAAGTGCCACTTATTCACCACCCTGGGTGGGATTAGTTTTCTGGGCGATGATTTTTTGCACTCGGGCGGCTTTCTCATATTCCTCCTTATCGACATAGTGCTGCATGCGCTGCTCCAATTTCTCGACGGGGAGATCCTCGAGGCGAACGGTGCGCTGCGACTTGTAATTGCCGTCACGGCGCCACTCATAACTTGTCAGCTTCATCACCTCGGGCGTGGTATAAACTGGCGCGCCGGTGCGCAAGGCGATGGCGATGGCGTCGCTCGTGCGGGAGTCGATGTCAACACTCATCGTGCCGTTGTTCAAGTGCAGGAACGAGGCGAACACGCCGTCCTTGAAGCTGTAGATGGTCACACCCTCGAGTTGGATGCCGTACACGTGAAACATGCTCACAAACAAGTCATGTGTCATCGGGCGCGACGGCACCACCTGCTCCAGCCTCACTGCGATGGACTGGGCCTCGGCGGCGCCCACCACGATGGGGATGCGGCGCGCTTCGTCGGGCGTACTGTCGGCGTTTTCCAGCAGCAGGGCGTATGCCCCCGGCTGCACCTCACTGCGCGTGATGCCCAGCACCTTCAGCTCTATCAAGTTTTCTTTATCCATTCTCTAATCCCTAAAAAACTCACTAATCTCTAATCACTAATCCCGAATCACAAAGTAATCACTCCGCTGCCGTAACACAAGTGGCCCTTTGCATCATAGATGACGGCGAACTGGCCCGGCGCAATGCCTTGCACGTCCTCCTCGCTCTCGATAACCCACTGGTTACCATCGAGGTGGGTAAACTTGCCGCGCATGATGTGGGGCGTGTGGCGGTTCTTGAACATGATGTCCACCGGACCCTCGATGCCTTCCCATGGGTTGCCCGAGATGAAGTGCATCTCGTCAAGCCTCAGCGTGCGGCCATATTGCTTGGACGTGCCGTAGCCGTTGGAGACGTAGATGACGTTCTCATGCACGTTCTTGCGCACGACATACCATGGTCCGCCGCTCAAGCCCAAGCCCTTGCGCTGACCGATGGTGTGGAACCAGTAGCCACGGTGCTCGCCCAGTTTGCGGCCAGTCTCCAGCTCGATGATGGGGCCGGGACGCTCACCCAAGTGGCGGCGGATGAAATCGTTATAATCTATCTGGCCCAGGAAGCAGATGCCCTGGCTGTCTCGGCGGTGAGCGTTAGGCAGGTGGGCCTCCTCGGCGATGCGGCGCACCTCTTCCTTGGGCAGGTTACCTATCGGGAAGATGACGTGCTTCAACTGGTCATAGGTAATCTGGGCCAGGAAATCGGTCTGGTCCTTGACGGGGTCAACTGCGGTGGCGAGGTATTTCACGCCATCGATGACCTCGGTAGTGGCATAATGGCCCGTAGCGGTCTGGTCAAAATCCTTACCCCAACGCTGCTCGAAGAAGCCGAACTTGATCATCCGGTTGCACATCATGTCGGGATTGGGCGTGAGGCCCGCCTTGACGGTGCGCAGGGCATATTCCATCACATGGTCCCAATACTCCTCGTGCAGCGAGACAACCTCGAGCGGCAAGCCGTATCGATGGGCGATGAGGGTGCACATCTCGATGTCCTCCTCGGCGCTGCAATCGCCTTCGTCATTGTCCATGCCGATGCGGATATAGAACAGATGCAGGTCCTCGCCCTGCTCCTTGAGCAGGTGAACCACCACGGCGCTGTCAACGCCTCCCGATATCAATACCGCTGTACTCACGTTCTTTATTGCCAGTTTTCTATTGTTAGTTGGCGGATACCCAACTCTTATCTCTTATTTTTTATCTTTTATCTTTTATCTCTTATCTTTTATCTCTTATCTCTTATCTCTTATCTCATTAAGCGTTGTCAAGCACGGCTTCGTCGTTGACACTCTCGGTGAAATGAGCCGCAATGATGTAGTCCAACGAGATTTTACCAGGGCCGGCCAACAGGATGTAGATAAAGATGCCGATAAACATCAACGGATAGCCGGGCTGGAAGTTGAACAGCGGATTGGGGTCCGAGGCGGGGGAAGCCATGAAAATGTTCTCGGCAATCAGCATCAACACCAGTGGAAACAGTACGGCAAGTCGTGTGAGAAACCCCAGCATGATGCACACCGCACACAACAACTCGATGATGACCAGAACAGTTATGGACGTCTCGGGCGACATACCCAGAAAACCGTCAAAGGTGGGCACGATGGCATCAAAGTTCAGCATCTGGCGAATGCATAACTGCAGGAACATGATACCCGTGAACAGGCGCAGGAACAGACGCGACAAGTTGCTGTAGGTGTGACCTGCACTATAAAGGAACAAATTCTTGAAAAATCCGGTCATACTGCTCTATATATTAATTTCGTTTGTATCAAACTCTTAAATAATCACTTTAAGCACATCAAGCTAATCACCTAAAGCCTAACACCTAAAGCCTAACACCTAAAGCCTAAAAAACAGGATTCACGGCCGACATCAAGCTCTCGACCGACAAAGCCTTGTTGGCAATCGTGCGGTTCTCGTCAAGGATGTAGCAGCACGGGAAGGCGCGCAGGTCCAGGTTGCGGGCCAGTTCATCACTACAGCCCAGCGTCCAGTTGTCAGCATATCCGGCGGCCGCGCTTGCCCAGTCGGCGCTGTACTTGTTCATGCTCAAGCACACGAGCGTCACTTCTCCCGACGCGAGCAACGCGTTGAGCGCCACATCGGTGCTGAGGCGCAGACGGCCGATCATGCTGTCTGTGTCATCATCGATGAACAATAGGATATAGGACTTGGCGGCAGGCAACTCGCTCAGGCGGTGCTTCTGGCCATCGATACCCGTATAGTCAAAGTCGAGCACAGCGCCCACCTGAACAGCGTTGATGCGGGCAAGCTGTTGGGCGTAGTGGTCACGAACGGCGCGAGGTAATTGTTTGGATGCCGCCAGCGGCTTGGCAAAGGCCACATACACCTCATCGCTCCAGTACTCAGCCTCGGTCCCATAGAGCGCACGCTCGGCCACCTCGCCCAGTTTCTGCAGGTTAGCCGTGTTGGATTGAGCCTTATTGACCAGGTCCCGCGCCGCGCTCAGCACCACATTCCGGTGGGCATAGCGGAAGAAATCCACAAAGTCGCGGAAAGTCCGCTCAAAAGCCTGATCGTCAGCGATCGGCTTGCTGATGTCAAAATTGTCCCAGAAATGGGTGATGATGTAGTTGCAACGGCCCTCAAGCGTGGAGCACGTGTCCGGAGCCAGCGGATAGGCAAACAGGGTGCCCGGCTGCTGCTCAGCCACCTGGCTTTGAGCCATCAGCACGCCGCTAGTCATTGTCAATGCAGTGAATAATAATAAGATACGTCTCATTTTCAGTGTTTATCGGCCATGACAGCCTTATATTTAAGGTGCTAAATTACTATAAAACCCTTAATCGCGACCACACTCACCGCCAAAAAATCGCAACACGACAACATTTTTTCACATTGATATAAAAAGAATCAGGCCGGAACCTTCCCCGCCAGGGAATACGTCCAGCCATCTATCACAAGGCCTCAGTGGGGCAAATAGCTTCAAGATTTCAGGTAACTATGAGGTGAGGATTCTATTCTTTTTTGCGCTGACAAAGGTACAGCCACCCCATCACCCAACACTATAAAAAACGCCCAAATCTATTAGGACAACTTGTCATTTTTTACCCAAAAACTTGTCATTTTTTACCCCACAAAACCCACAACCCCCTCACAACCACCCACCTAACAAACAAAAACCGCACCCACAATCCCCCACCTCACCCCTCCACAAAAAAAAAGAGCCAACTCCCCCCAGAGCCAGCCCCCTCTTTTTCCATTTGCGAATTGCAACAAAGACATAAAATGCAACTCACATAATCTCTTCATTATTAACCGTCACACCCCGAACGCCTTGTGACAAGGCAAACGTTTCACAAACTCATTTACGGGTATCAGCACAACAAGAATAACGACCAACATCACACTGGCCTGCATCAGTTCAGTGGAAATTCCCGGAGACTGGAATATCCCGTAATGGGCAAACACCATTGTGCAGAACACAATGATGATGCGAGAATGCCATGAGAACAGAATCATCGTATTCTGGCCCAAATATGTGAAGAAACGGGAATGAACTACGGGAGCCAATGTCAACACCATCAAGATACCCGCAAGTGCCGAGATCAAAGTCAAAGCCTCATTACCATACATTCCTATCGACATGTCTAATGAATGTCCTGAAAAAACGATACTCAATTTTCCCGCAACTGCATTCACCATCAAACAAGATACCAAGATACCACACCGTTTAATGGATGACATCGGGCCGATAAAGAAAGCCTTGACATGCTCATTATGCATGAATCGATAACCCAGATGGAAAAAGAATTGGGCGACAAAAGCAACATCAAGATTCCAAGGCAATGAACCCCACCCCAATCGATAACGGAGGAACCCAAAAACACAGACAAGCAGGGAGGCAAAAGATACAGCATGGCTCCACTTGTGCAGCAACTTGTCGATGCAATAATAAATAATCTGTGATAGAAATAGCGCCGTAAGGAACCACACCGTCCAGTAATGTTCCTGGACCAGGAAATCCCTCAACATATTAATATAGGCCGAAGCTGGTTGATTGTAATAAGCAAACAGACAGCAATAAAACAAACCGATTACCGCACCAAGGGTGAAATAGGGAATTACTAGCCCCTTGAACCGGCGCCAAGCAAACTGAGTGAATGAGTACTTCTCACAACCCGGATACAACATACCACTAAGAAAGAAAAACAGCGGCATGTGAAAAGTATATATCCAAGCCGACACATACGACACGCCCATGTGCCCGACGAAGACAAACATCAGCCCGATGCCACGCGCGACATCCACCCAACCTATACGATTACCCCCCATACTTATGAGGCAAAAACTGAAAACAATTTAGATACTCCCCCAACAACGATGAACAAAGAATTACTAATGATTATTTGTCATGGAGAGCGGTCTCTCTGCTTTGTCTTTTAATATCCCTGATTTCCCTAAGTCTTCTTATAGGCTCCACAAATGTTATTAGAAATGCTCGTTTCAATCCTAAATACTTGAAGTATTTCCTAATCGTCTTCCATTGACGATCATACAATACCGATAAAGCAAAAGTCTTCAGATAATTAAAAACAAATTCCCTCGATTGCTCTGTTTGTTCTTCCCGGACTATGCTGAACATCGCATCCCTAACATGGTCGTATAATCCTCTGAGGTTTTTGCTTGCAGTGACGCTGTTCGGTTGAACCCTGTAAACACCCATAGCACGATTAATCAGATAACACTTGCCCTGAGTCATTAAGGCATAGAAAAACATCCAATCAAATCCCACGGGATCATATTTATCATATTTAGAATTCTCTATTGCACTCTTTCGATAGACATTTGTTAAGGTTTTTGTAAAAAATACACGTGTAGCATAATCGTCGAGAGTCAGTGATAGATTTCCATCCACTCCTATTAAAGGCTCTAGCTGATGTGGTTCAAACTCCTGCTTCACTTCGTTCCATACCTTGTATTCATGAACCGAGAAGGAGTAGTCGGGGTGGGATTCGAGAAAATCAACTTGTATCTGGAGTTTTTGAGGATCCGTCCAGAAATCGTCTCCTTCACATACTGCAATATACTTGGATGCTGGATGAATTGCAGCTTTCAAAATACGGCCAAGAGAACCATCATGCTTACTATATTGGTTTTCTGTCTCGAAGATGGGCTTGATCATGTCAGGGTATTTCTCAGCGTACTCGCGAATAATGGCAGCAGAACCGTCCGTAGAAGCATCATCATGGACGATGACTTCAAACGGAAAATTGGTCTGTTGCATCACAAAGCCATCCAGACATTGACGTAAGTAAGGTTCATGATTATATACTGTACAACGTATGGATACTAATGGTGTTTCTAGCATATTACATTTCTATTTACGATGAATAATATCGATGGCCTCTTGTAATTCAGGCATACGGAATACTTTCGCAATTCCCAAATAGACCAGAAAGCCAAGAGGTGTACCTATTGCTAATTTAATAATATCGTTGTCAAAGGGCATCACGGCAAAATAGATGACAGAACCCATAGCGAGCGATGCCAGCAATGTTGGTACCATATCCATCATCTGACGAAAGAAGCCCACATGAATGAATTTGCCGGTATAATAAGTATTAACGACCAAACAGAAAACTGACGTGAAAATCGCACCAATGCAAATACCCATAATACCAAATGGCACACTGATAATAATAACGACTGTAGTAATTGTTTTCTTGATGATTTCCAGCCTCAAGAACAAGTCGCTCCTACCTTTTACCTTTAACAAGTTTAAGTTAATGGCATGCACAGGAAACCACATCAGCGAAAAGCAAAGTACCTGTAAATAAGGCACACATTCGATCCATTTATCTGTTACCATACTGATTACCAGCGGACGAGCCAATGCTGCCATACCCATCATAACGGGAAATACAATAAAAACAGCAAATCGTAAAATGCGCCGATAATCATGTTCTAAGCGTTCTTCATCATCTTGAATCCGGCTCAAGACCGGAAAGGTCACCTGTTGTAACACGTTTGTAATCCCTGTCGCTGGCATTGATGCATAGCTTCTTGCACGCGAATATTGTCCCAAATCAGCAGCAGAGTAAAACTTACCTATAACTATAGGGTATATGTTCCCGTAGACAGTATCCAGCAAGGCCGAGGCCAACATTTTTGATCCATACCCCCAAAGATAGCCAAACGACGCCTTGTCCCAGCGGCCTCGTGGACGCCAAGACGAAAGCACCCACATTAACACCATACGAATTATTCCACTTACTATATGCTGGACAACTAGAGACCAAACCCCAAACCCACGATAAGCAGCAATGATTGCAACAATGCCCGCTATCACTTGTGAAGCAACATTAATGATCATTTTGGCCTTGAAATTCAAGGCTCTAGACAACTGGGCATCCTGCACAATCGTGAATGACGAGATAATCAGCAACAATCCCTCAACGCGCAACAATTGTGTCAAAATCGGCTTGTCATAGAACAATGATACCAATGGCGCAACCAACCAGATGACTCCAAACATCACAACGCCAACGATGATATTAAAATAGAACGCTGTGCTACTATCGTTCTCAGACATATCAGGCTTGCGTATCAATGCATTTCCAAAGCTACTGTTAACAAACGCTAAAGCGACAGCATTAAACACCCCAATCATCGCCAGCAGACCATAATCACTTGGGCTAAGCAATCGGGCCAAAATTACCCCAATAACAAAGCCAAAACCAAGTGTAGCCACTTGGTCCAACGATGTCCAGGCAACGCCCTTAACTGTCTTTTGCTTTAACGATTCAGGCATCCGCTTCTAGAACATCAATCTTTATCAGTTACCAATCTATTTATTTCTTCGGGTGATATATAATCTTCTTCTCTTCCCCAGATTTTTGCAAACCGTTGCTGTTCCATCTCTTTCTTAAAATCAACTAGATAATCATGCCATGAGTATTTAGGTTCGTAACCAAGTTCGTTCACTGTCTTCCTAATATCAAGCACAAACTGCTTCGAACTTCTTTTTTCAGGTCTATATATTATACGCGAAGGATGATCTTTGGGGCTAAATACATCAACAATGCCTTCAATACGTTCCTTCAATGTACTTCCGCCACTTCCAACATTATAAATACCACCCTCAACGCCAGCAGAAATCGCTTTTTCTATAATCTGCAAAAAATCTTTTATGCAAATTGTTTCAAGTAAACGATTCGGATCTCCCCATAATTCTATATCTGCACCCCGCATCGCTCGATAAATAAAATATCGGTCTGAAACTAATACTTTTATCCCATCTGTGAAAGTAAAAGGATTCGGATGATAGAGATAAATCCTCGATAAACGAAAAATAAACCGCTTAATTCCATAAGAGTCATAATAATGCTCTATTATATCAACAGCCGCATTTTTAGCTATCACATAAAGCCAATGGTCTCCGTTAGGGACCTTTCTTTGCGAATCTGCAGGAATAGGTACTTTTGTCCCAAACAAATAATTGATATCAAAAAGAGTTTGTGGAAATAAGATTCTGTCGGCTCCCACCTTGCGGGTATACTCTAATACATTGAGTGTCCCCTGAATAATAGACTGTACATAGATAGAGCCATTAAAGCCCTCCATGACCGCTGGAAGCATTCCAGCAAAATGCACAACTGCAAATATATCTTTTTGTGGCAATAAATCAAACTCGTCCACATTAGTAATATCCACTGAATAGTAAGGAATACTATAATCAGCAAAAAAACCATTATCTCTTTTACGATGACCTACTGCTATTATATCATATCCAAGGCCCTTCAAGTAAGTAGATATATGGGCACCTAAATTGCCCGTTGCTCCAAAAACAACAATCTTTTTGTCCATAAAATCACATATTTGGTGTTACCTTATATTTTGCTTTATATATCAAATAGCCATTTCTTTCATAATTTGAATGGCTTTCTTTTAAATCTGTTGAAAATACGTTCTTCTCCACAAGCCATTCTTTCCCATCAGCATTAACGAAGAACGGCAACAAGTTTGAGGTCTGTTTTGTCAAATAATAAATTCCAGCGTAAAATGGTTCTGAAATTCTAACAGGTTCAACGAATTGATTCAGGGCAACATCGATAATGCACTTTAAGTAATCAACACCCGAACTCATAAATACGAGCTTATTTGATATATCATCACCTCCTCCTCGAAGATTGGCTTCAATTAGATACAACTCATCCCCGTTGTATTTTACTTCAATATGTGATGCGCCATTAGTATAACCTATTCTCTCAAGTAACTCAGGTATTACCGTCTCTATTTTACACCGCATCTCAGTAGTAACATTAGCTGGCTGATGATGGCCAAGCTCTACGAAATGAGGAGCAGAAGAGCTGTCTTTATCTGTAATCTGAATTACGTAATGCCTACCATGAAAAGAGATGCTTTCAATTGACAACTCTTTTCCTTCAACAAACTCCTCTACAACTATATCAGAGGCGCATTCATTTGATGCATAGCTAATTGCATCCTTAAATTCAGATTCGTTGCGAGCAAATGACACACCGCTTTTACTATTTCCTTTGCATGGCTTAACAACACATGGATATATATGACGATCCTCGCCTTCAAACTTATAATATCTCGGGGACTTCAGACCTTTAATTGATTTAGCCAAAGATCTAACATAATACTTATCACATAACGACACTAGAGTCTTATATGGTGTCCCATTTAAATGCAATTTTTCACATAGATAAGCAACAACTTCCGTAGTACTATCAGAAGCATTTGAAACGACCCCATCAACTCCTATCGTCTTACATATCTCAACAATTCTATCCATCTCATAAATAGATATTGGATAGAAATGGTTAACAACATTCTTACATATTGCCCCATCTTGCCAAGCAAAGCAAAAAGTTTCGAGGCCTAGTTCCTTCGACTTTTCACAAAGTGGGTATTGTCCAATAGAAGCACCAATAATAGCTAGTTTTTTCCCCATCTAACACCTTAAGTAAATGCATCAAATGATTTCTGAGTGTCACTCACGATACTACAACTTTCACGCCTTGTTTGGCTTGTTGGATGATGATGCTCACATCCTCGTGGGAATTGGCTTTCAATGCCAACGTGCCGATGGCCATGTTGGCTCCAGTGAAAGTTTCAACTTTAGTTCCAGGCTTTATCCACAAATCTTCTTCGACGATATGTAGCCTCAATTCTGGAGCAATCTCTAATTTTGAGAAAGTACCTGACTGATTAGCATGAAGAATGATTTCCACTATATGCTGTCTTGTCTGGTCCATACCCTTCTCGGCGAGACGATTGCCACCAGCTCTGGGCGAGACCTCCATGATGTAGGCTTTGCCATTCGTACACAAGCGCGTCTCTATGTTATACAAGCCTGTTCTCATATTCAATAACGTCATCAGTCGTTGCAGTTCAGACCGCAGTTCATCTAGCACTTCTAGTGGCATTGATGATGGCCAGCTATATGCTGCAGGAGTATATTCATTTTCAGCATCCTCATCAAAATATTGATTATTGAAGGTGCAAAACACCAGATTTCCATCAACTGAAAAACTGTCAGTATCAGAAGATGAGCCATCTTTCTCAAGGAAGTCTTCAATGATGAAGTGGCGGGAGGGGGAGCAGTCGAGGGCATGGGCGATGGCAGCGGAGAGGTCGGCGGGGTCGTCGACACGGGTGACGCCTTTGCTGCCGGCGCTATCCACGGGCTTGACGATGACGGGCCAGTTGAAATAGTTGATATCCTTCAGGGCGTCGTCACCCTCGTTATAGCCGCGCGCATTTGGCACGTTGAATCCGTTGTCTGCCAGAAACTTGCGGAATTTAGATTTATCTTGCAGAATGCATGCGGCCTCATAGCTGCACTGGAACGGCAGGCCCATCTTTTCGGCCGTATAAGCCGCTGCCACAACTCCTGGGTCAACGGCAAAAGACATGATACCGTCAATCTGCAACCGCTGAGCAACTTCAAGCACCGCCTCCTTGTCAATGATACTCACGTTATGATACTCGTCGCTATACTTATGGGCAATATTGCTAGGCAGATAGTCCACAGTAATGACGTGGATATCATGGCGATGTGCCGCCTCGATGACTGGCAACAGGTAGCGCAGGCCACCCAACAACATGAGTTTCTTTTTGGTTTGAGTCATGAGATTTATCTTTTCAAAATCGCATCGATAACGCGTTGTTGATCGGCGTCGGTGAGTTCGTGGTGGATGGGGAGGCAGATGACGGCGTCGGCCATGCGGGTGGCGTTAGGCAGGTTCTCACGGGTGGAGCTCGGTAGGCCTCGGTAGGTCGAGAAGCTGCTGATGAGCGGATAGAAGTAGCGGCGGGCGAGAATGCCCTGGTCGCGCATCTTGAAATATAGTTCATCGCGCGTCATACCATACTTCTCGGCATCCACAAAGATGGGGAAGTAGCCGTAGTTATGACGTACACCAGGCATATCGTCCCAGAATGTGATTCCTTCAACTGAACGGAGCACCTCACGATATCGGACAGCAATCTGACGGCGCGACTTGATGGCCGCGTCCACCTGACGAAGGTTGAGCAGACCGAAGGCTGCCCTCATTTCATCCATCTTGCCATTGATGCCCGGAGCAACGACCTCGGTTTCGCCGGCAAAGCCGAAATTCTTGAGGTAATCGATGCGTTCTTTCATCTTGGCGTCACGAACAACAAGTGCCCCACCCTCGGTCGTACCAAAGACCTTAGTGCCGTGGAAACTCAGCGTGGACATATCACCTTCCTCAAGGATACTCCTACCGTCCACCTCAATTCCGAACGCATGAGCAGCATCATAGATGACCCGAAGGCCATACTTGTCGGCAATCGCCTGAATCTCCTTAGTGCGACACGGCTTGCCATACACATGCACGGGCATGATGGCTGTCGTGCGCGGTGTGATGGCCGACTCAATCCTATCAGGATCAATGCCACCTGTCGCCAAGTCGATATCGACAAACACCGGCTTGATGCCATTCCACCACAGCGAGTGGGTGGTCGCCACAAAGCTATAGGGGGTCGTAATCACTTCTCCGCTGATGTTCAACGCCTGCAGAGCTGTGATAAGCGGCAATGTGCCGTTAGTGAACACGCTTATATACGGAACCTTGAGGTACTCGCATAGGGCGGCTTCAAACCGTTGATGAAATTCGCCGTTATTGGTCACCCACTTGCGGTCCCAAATCTCCTGAAGCATCTGATGAAATTCATCAAGATCGGGCAGCAACGGCGATGTTACCGTGATAATATCCTTTTCCATAAAAATTAATTAAATACTACTCAACTAAAGGACTAAGTATCCTAACCATTTTTCAAATGGTACTATCTTCAGTTCAATTTCTTACCTAATAACCCAGTTTGTTCCTTACAATCATCACCAGGAATTTGTAAAGTTTCATAAAGAGACATAATTTGACAAAAATCAACCGCTTATTCAAACTCAATCCTGAAGACTTTGAAAGTATGTCATGTGCAACCACATCATGACACAATAAACTATTTAAAGCATTTACGACTGACGAAGAGTCCATTGCCTTATTTTTGCACAAGCTGACTACGAGTGTATCTAAATTGTATAGTGATGCGTTAGCGTTTGCCAAAGACTCCATACGACTTACCGCTCTTTTTTCTCGCTCAATGTACAAACGCCGAGTTTTGTCCCAAAAGTCTTTTCCATCAAAGTTATTGAATACGTTTGCCGTGATTGACCCCGAGTTGGCAAAATAATTATAAATCACTTGATCATCAACATAGAGACGTTCGCAATGATCAATCACATCGATATTGAACAATTGGTCTTCCCAAGGCTTGACATCTTCTAATAATTTTATACCATGATTTATCAAGATACTCCGCCGATAAACGTGCTTCCACATGAAACCATGCAGTCGGTCCTTGCCTTTTAAAAAGCCAAATGCTTGAGGTCGAATAACATTTATAATTTGTTCTCCCTCATAAACGCCAGGTGAGTAAGGCGGCAAATGCGTGCTTACCTCCTCGCCAACATGAACATTATAGGCTGTGATATAGAGATCGCAATCATATTGCTTTATTACCTCAATAGCCCTATCATATCCCCCAGGCTCAAGATAATCATCAGAGTCACTAAAGCCTATATAATCACCATCACTCTCTCGAATGCCAAGCATACGGGCTCCAATGTATCCGATATTATCCTTGATTGTCCGCACAACAAAGCGTGGGTCCTTTTGGGCATATTCAGCACAGATTTCACCACAACAATCGGGTGAGCCATTATCGATGAGAAAGAACTCCAGTTCTGGGCTTTTAAGAGCCATCATGGAGTCCAATAAGCGCGGCAAGTCCTTCTCGGCCTTATAAATCGTTGTGATGATACTTACTTTCATTTTAATCTGTTCTCACTCGCATGGAGGTGTTATGGCGAGAATCTACTGCAGGCCGTTTGCCTCTACAAATTGAATGACTCGCTGCAGATCAGCGGGCGTGTCCACAGCAATCGTCTCACTATCCACCTCGATATACTGGACATGATAACCATTTTCAATGAAACGGAGTATCTCAATGTCTTCAACCGATTCTATCTTGGCTTTGCCATATTTCTTGCCAAAATCACAATAGAATTTTAATGCCTGAGGTGTGAAGCCATAGACACAGACTTGTTTATAATAGTCCACATTGATATTCCCCTTAGGGAATGGAGCAGCTGCGCGGGTCAAGAAGATGCCACGCCCATCGGCAGCAGCGATAACCTTAGGTACCGTGACATTGATTAAATCTACTGGATCTTTAATCTTGGTCATCAGATTGGTCACCTGAATATCAGTGTCCGAATCGTTCAAGAATGGCTCAATCGCCTTGACGATTGTCGCCGGCTCGATAAGCGGTTCATCCCCTTGGATATTGACATACAAGTCAGCTGGGATTTTCTCGGCCACCTCTCCCAAGCGATCAGTGCCTGTGCGATGAGATGTTGAGGTCATAACCACAGGAATATGCCGTACGGCGCACGCGTCATAGATTCGCTTGTCATCGGTAGCAACATAGACCTCGTCAAGTTGTTCTACTTTTTTAGCCTGCAGATAAACACGCTCAATCATCAGCTTGCCGCATATCTCTGCAAGGGGTTTGCCCTCAAAACGAGAAGACTGGTATCTAGCCGGAATAACAGCTATAATTTTCATAATTATCTTAGATGAGTTGATATATTGATTCGCTCTTTAATGCACTAAACAATGAAGGTGTCAAGGAATAAAGGGCCCCCACATTCTTGGTAAATGTCTCAAACAGTTCCCTGTTTTCACTGGTCAGCGTCAGTTCCTTGTCCGAGAGTACCTGCCCGCGATAACCATCGTAGCCCACTATATTCACACGTTTTGACTGTAACTCAATAGCAATTTGGAGCGCTACGGTTGTACACGAGTCGGCATACCGATTGATAAAAGAGACTTTGGGCAACTCAAATGTGCTCGATTGAGCATAAGTCGGCACATCTGTTCCCATCAACCGGGGATAGGGAGGCAACACACAACAGCCTTGAAAATTTTCTTGTGGAACAGTTTTTAGCATCCTCTTGGCCTCATTGCCAACCAACACATAATATTTTTTGTTAGAAACATCATCGAACAATGCGGCATGACGCGTGGTCGCAAAAACGATGGCAACATCTGGATGATGACAAAGATAACGCTTGATCGCTTTGATATGGGCTCCAACGCTCTGCCCTCCTCCAATGATCAACACTTCCTCACATGAAGGCGCATCAAGCAATGGATAATGGGCATTGTCAGCCACATGAATGCGTTTATTATCGACTGCCCTGACAATGTTGTTGAAACTATAGACACGATTGGTAACCAGTGCCATGACTTCCTTCTGTGGAATCGAGTTCGCTCCTGAAATCATATAGGGCAATGATGTTCCCCAACGGTATTCTTCATGTAAGGGTCTGAAAGCCAAAATCAAATCACCCAACACATTGAAGTCAACTTCAAGGCCTTGCCTGTTAAGAGTGGTGAGCAGGAGTTCTATATTCAAGTTACCTGCTCCACGGCCCATACCCAAAACTGTTGCATCTACCGAGTCAATACCACAATCAATAGCAGCCAGAGTATTGGCCAGACCCATCTGGAGATTATTATGGCCATGAAAACCCAACTTACAGTCAAGAATTGTCTTGAGTTTTTCGATAGTTGCGGTTACCTGATCAGGCATCATGCTGCCAAAAGAATCTACCATGTTGAGAATGGTAGCGACGCCATTTAATTGTGGCATTTTCTCAAACAACCCATCGTATTGATCCCACTTAGACATATACATCAAGTTGAACGCGACATCAAAGCCCATCGCTTTCACCTCACGTCCAAGGGCTACTGCACGGTCAAAATTGTCAGGACTGACAGCCATTCTTACCATGTCTGCCAATCCCTTAATGGGGCCGAGCAGTGAAGGGAGATCACTCACACGCACACTCTTCTCATTGATCATAACCGCAATCTTGCGAATCGATTGCCTCCTGATATGTTCAAGAGTAGACGCGGGTGTATATCCAAATTCACCCATATAGTCTTTCTCTGGCAGGTTTCTATATCCCACCTCAATATAATCAATGGGCAGTTGATTGACCGCTTCAATGTAAGCATCAACTATAACGGGTCCAAAATCCCAATTAGTATAGTAACCGCCGTCCCGCAGCGTGCAGTCAAGTATTTGAAACTTGTCCATAATCGTAAATTTTAGAAATTGATTCCGACCGAAACCCCAATTGAGTAAAAACGTGTTGGTTCGTTATAGAATATCATCGAGATTCACACGAGGAAATGCTTCCAATCGACCTCCACGTGTAGCATTATACACTTTAAAATTGCTATGGTGCTGGGCGAAACGCTGAGCAGTAATGTAAGCCATGGTGCTCTCCACGACACGCGGCAGGTTTAACCCGACATTACTGGCCTTAGAGCCTGTAAAATACTCCTTAACACCATCTTTATAAACGGGCACGCCATTCTCATCTAAACTAATAGCATAATTATGGTCTATTCCCAAGAGATATACCTCTGTAAATCCCATATAATACGCCAACTGAATAGCACCATAAGTCACAGTAAATCCTTGGCCAAGAAAACGATTAATTTGAGTACTAAAATCTGCAGTCTTAGGATAGAATTCCTTGTGCCTTAACACAAAGTAGGAAACATCCTCTTTATCATCAAACAATTTCTTCACATCGATGGGCATGAACTTGCGTCTGCATTGCAGATTTGAAATATCATCCCTGAATTTATCAATCAATTTGGCATCTTGATTCATGTAATATACAGGCCGCCAGTCCGTCTGCTCAAATATTTCAAAAATCCTATTCGAGCCTATTGTCACTTCACCATCCAGCTTTTCCAAGTCATTGACAGTCAAGCTAGGGCCAGTACCAACGATGAAACAACGCTGACCAGAATGAATGCCTTTATAACGTGTCAATTCCTCGCAAACCGATCGATTTGAGAGGTACTGGCGAGCAGAGATAATCCTTGATTTCAAGTTCTCAATTGACTTCATAACAGTTCAAGTTGTGAATAGTCTTTAAAACTCATTAAGTTGAGATCTTTTTCGCTGATAATTAGGTTCTGTTCTCCTCCGATTTCTTCAAAAGGCCACTCTATTGCCAAATCGGGATCATTATACATGATGCCGGAATCACCTTCTCCGTAGAACACCTCGTCACACTTGTAGCTGACTATCGAGTCCTCAATCACTAGATAGCCATGGCCAAAGTACTGAGGCACCAACAAGGACAAGGTATTATCCCCAGTGAGATGGAAACCGCGCCACTGACCATAGGTGGGTGAATCTGGACGTAAATCAGCAATCACATCATAGACATGACCATTGACGCACCTGACGAGCTTGGCCTGTTGCTTTACCAGTTGGAAATGCAAGGCACGGATAACCCCTTTCTTGGAGACTGTATAAAATACTTCTTTCAAGTCATGGTCTATGCCGTTGGCCATGAAAGTGTCAATGTTGTAATCCTTAATAAAGCCGCCGCGATTATCGGTGGCATGGAAACTCTTGATGAGATAGGCCCCTTTAAGGTCCAACTCTTGAAACTCAAACTTTTGTATCATGGTAACCCATTATATTCCATTAAATTGTTTTGAGCCATTCCATGGTCATGCGGGTACCCTCGGCAAATCCCACTTTGGGCTTGAAGCCACAGTCTTGCTCAATATCTGTTGTATCAAAGGCTGACAAGGGCAGATTGGTCCCCGTGAAAGGCACATCGCCGAACTGGGGTGACATGTCGGGAGCCAAAGCCTGCTGCATTTCAATGATAAATTCTTTAAGCGGACGGGCATTACCGCTTCCAATAATGTATTCCTTAAAGGGGACTCCATTGCAGGCGACGTCAAAGAAGGCCTGCGCCACGTCAGTCACATAGACAAAATCGTAATTCTGGGTTCCTGCTGTGAATTGCAACGGTTCGAGGTTGATAATCTTTCGCAATGTGGTGTTGACAAATCGGGGGGACAATTCCCCCACTCCATAGGCATTGGTAATCATTGGCCACATTAGGTCTATGCCAATATTTGCAGCGACCGATTTACACAAGCAGTGAGCAATGTGCTTTCCCATCCCATAGATATATCCCATTCCTGGACGACTGCCCTGAGTGTGCACTGCTGCTTCGACCTCGCGTTCCATGATACTACCTGCACAAATGAATCTCGAGCACCCCAACTCCTTGGCCGATTTTAAACACTCTACGGTATTTAGGGCATTCTGTAACTGCAGGTTATAATCGGTCCTCAAAGGGCCAGCCGAACCCGCCCAAGCAAAGTGGACAAAAGTATCATACTCTCCTGCCGGGATAGTTTGCATGAGCTGTTTTTTGTCTGTAATATCAACACACTTATATGTCAATCCTGATTTGGACTGCAAACGTCTAGGCTTGTCAATGATGTCCAAGGCAAGAACCTCAATACCATTGTCCAGAAAGCATTGAACAGTATAACTACCCACAAATCCATCAGCACCAGTGATAACAGCCTTATTCATATCACTACTAAATTAAGTTTTATTGTTTAGCTTTGATATATTCTTCAATTTGCTTTTCCATACAGACATTCATATCGCCTTGTCGTTGCCAGCATTTACTCCACTCAACAACTTTATCGATTGCAGTATCCAGATTCCAACGCGGAGACCATCCGAAAACGGATTTAATCTTTGAGCAGTCCAATTTCAAGTAGTTAGCCTCATGGGGGCCTTCTACATTCGCTGGTGTACGCCACGAGAGGCCTTCTCCCCAATGCTTGACAAACATATCAACTAGAGCTCCTGTCTGGAAACAATCCTGGTCATCAGGACCAACGTTATACCAACCAGAATAGGCATTGTCCTCGTACTGCTTTGCACATATCATCAGATATGCGAACAAAGGCTCAAGCACATGCTGATAAGGTCGAGTAGAGTGAGGATTTCGGACAATAATTTCCTCATGCTTTACAGCTGCTCTAACACAATCAGGAATAATGCGGTCGTTGGCAAAATCACCGCCACCAATCACATTTCCTGCACGCGCTGTGGAAATAGCAATTCTCCCATCTGAAAAGAAGCTATTCTTGTAACTATGCGTCACTAATTCAGAACATGACTTGGAATTGGAATACGGGTCGAAGCCGTCCAGCATCTCATCTTCACGATACCCCCATGCCCACTCACGGTTCAAGTAAACTTTATCAGTTGTCACATTGAGGAACGAACGGACCGAAGCCGTTGCCCGCAAACACTCCATCACATTGACCGTGCCCATGACATTGGTCTCATAGGTATATCGTGGTTCCTTGTAACTATCACGGACAATAGGCTGTGCGGCAAGATGCAAGACCAATTCAGGTTGCGCATCATCAAACGCTCTCATCAAGGAAACCTGGTCTCTAATGTCTCCGATTATCGAATGACACATCTCATCTCCGTCAATAATCTCAAACAAGGCCGGACTAGTATTGGGCGTGAGAGAATAACCAGTAACCTCAGCGCCCAACATCGACAGAATCTTGCATAACCAAGTTCCCTTGAAGCCAGTGTGACCCGTCACTAGTACACGTTTACCGTGATAGAAATCTAAATCAAACTCCATAAAGGATTACAGTCATTGATAATTATCCTTTTATTGATTGTGCCACAGCTTCCACGGTGCATTTCCTGACTCCCACATGCGTTCGAGTTTTTCCTTCTCACGCAAAGTATCCATACATTGCCAGAATCCCTTGTGTACATACCCCATCAGTTGATGGTCGCACACCAAGCCATTCATCGGTTCTTTCTCAAAAATAATATCATCACCAGAAATATAATCAAAAAGATCTGGTTCAAACACCATAAATCCAATATTAATCATATCATCGTCCTGGTCACTCTTCTCACGGAACGCCTCAACGTCCCCACTGCTTGAAAGTTCAAGGACACCTTTGTTCTGGCTGAAATTATAAACTGAAACAGTACCGATTTTGCCGTGCGACTGATGATACTCAAGCAATTCCCTAACATTGATGTCACCTACTGCATCACCATAAGTTAACATAAATGTCTCATTACCAACATAATCCTTAATCCTCTTAACTCGGCCTCCAGTCTGGGTATTAAGACCTGTATCTATAATAGTCACCTTCCATGGTTCCACGTGTTTACGATGGACAATAATCTCATTTCCCTTGGTGAAATCAAAAGTAACATCGGATGTGTGCAAGAAATAATCAGCGAACCATTCCTTAATGACATGCTGCCGATATCCAGCGCAGATGATGAAATCATTAAACCCATAGTGAGAATATACCTTCATAATGTGCCACAAAATGGGCATACCACCAATCTCTACCATGGGTTTGGGACGAAACTGGGATTCTTCAGAAATGCGGGTTCCAAAACCTCCCGCCAGTATCACGACTTTCATGAAATATTACGATTTGTCAGAGTGAATCAAAAAACTTCTCATATTCATCAACCAGCCTCTGCGTTGTCATGCGAGGAGCTTGACTGATAGCATCAGCATACTGCTTGATTTTCTCTCTATGGGTTAACAAATCTTTTAATCCTTGATATATGGATTCATCATCATTTGGAACAATCATTCCATACTTTCCACCTTCAAGAATCTCATCCATACCCGAACAATCAGTCGTAAAAACAGGAACTCCAAGGGCTACAGCCTCAGTGGTAGCTGTACTGTATCCTTCTCTATAGGATGTGCAAATAAAAAGATCCATTCTTGACAGATATTTATATGGATTAGGATCAAAACCCAATAATTTTATATGATCGTTTAAATTAGAATCTTCAATAGAACGTTTCAATGAAAAGCTCTCTTTGCCTTTACCCAATATAAATATTTTAACCTTCTCCATGAGCCCTTCCTGCTTCAAGCGAGAACAAGCAGAGATGAGGCGATGAAACCCTTTCAACTTTGTCAATTTATTAACTGCGCAAATATTTAAATCTCCTAATGGCAACTCATTGGATAGTTCTTTTTGAGCCAAATTATAAATCCTATCAAAGTCATTTACATTATGGATCACCCTTTTCGGTGTTTGAACTTCAGGAAACAAATCTTCAAAACATTCTTGGGTTTTATGTGCAACAAAAACCAGTTGATCTAGCTTATTATAAGAATCAATCATCTCATTTTCATCCTTATAACCAGTGAGGAGAGTTTCTCTATCATGAATCTCAATATGCAACCATCCTACTTTTTTGGTATCTGGATATGGACAAGCTGAGACTATCCGTGTCGGGGCACTCTCTAAATAGCCGACCTCAATATCATATCGTTTTCTTATAAGAAGTCTATGCCAAAATGTTGCTGGTAGAAACCTCATGAGCCAAGTAAAGCCACGGAACTCATACCTGAACAAGTAGCTAAATTTAATACCTGGTGGTATATCTTTCACATGAGGTCCTGTCCCAAAGATAGTCTTTAAGGTTATATCATATTTATTGAGGTCAAGGTGTTTTAAGAGATTTATCAATACTCTTTCTGCTCCACCACCTTTCAAGTCAAAATGGAGAAACAGTATTTTCTTCTTAATAGCCATAAACTTGAACTAAAACTAGATTGAGTATAATAATAGGGGTCACCGGGGCTGGGGGCTGCGGTGGACCGGGGGTGCGGGTAAGGCTGGGGACACTATCGCAGTAGTCATTGTCAGCGGGTTACCTTAGTATTTGGGGTGGCACGACAGTGTTCTAGGTTTTTTATTGAACGCCGATACCGCCACATTAAATGGCAAAAGTAGGTAATTTTAATGAGGTGTGCAAATTTATCTCTAAAATTGCACAAAATGGAATGCTCTCGGGGCTCATTCTGCTACTCGGGAATGGCTCGACGGAGATGCAGCGACGGGGCCGCTGCCCACACTAACACAGCGGACGGCGGGGCGGCAGGGCTCGAGGCATTGAGGGCGAGGGGGCTCGACGGAGATACAGCGACGGAGTCGCTGCCCACACTGATATTGTGGGTGGCTGCGGGCGGTATTGGGGAGCTGGTGGGTTATTGATTCAGGCGGGGGAATTTATTGTCGAGCCAGGTGAAGAAGGGTTTTTCTAATAGCCTCTGCCTGAGGATGTCGATGATGGCACATGCAACGTAGACCACTAGCATGGCACAGATGGCGTGGAGCCACAACCAGTCGCTGGTGAAGTAGTCCTTGGCGCAAAAGACGTCGTTCCAGAGCCACTCGCGGACGTTGGGCTGGTCGTGGATCAGGAAAATGCCGAAGGTGGCGGTCGCTATTTGGTTGACCCATCTGATCTGCCCCATGTTGATGCTCTTGAACATGCAGAACAACGAGACGGCGGCGAGGATCGCCAATATCTTATTGGAATCGGCCACGAGGAAATAATTGGAGAAGGCCAACCTGTGCTTGGTGTACACGAAAAACAGTATTGACGCGGCACATAGTGACAAAGAGACCAGGGCCAGCCATGTGGACTTTTTCACGTCGGAGAGCAGCGTTGGCGGATATTTCCTCAGATAAGCGCCGATGAGATAGACGGTGACATACCATCCAATCTGGTTCGGGGACTGGTTATTGAAAAATGAACTCGTGATGGTGAAAATGAACAGTAAGGCCAGCAATAGCCTCAGGTGGTTCTTCTTGTCAAGTGCGTCAATCAAGATATTGATAAAGGGTATCAACAGGAACAGAGCCAGGAATGTCGGGGCAAAGTCATCGCTCATGTGAATCGCCACGCCAAACAGGGTATCGATGCAATACTTGAATGTCAGCGGCTGCCGCCCGATGGCCCAGAAAATGACGGGAATCAGCAGGGAGTAAAACTTGATTTCCAGATACAGTTTGAGGAATTTCTTCCATGTGAAGCGTTGCATGCACATGAAGTAACCCGTAATCAACAGGAAACAGTTGATGCCCGTCTTCCCTCCCCAGCCCCAAAGGATGAGAAAAAGCTGATTGCCGGTGACATGGTCATAGTTGTACAGATCAGGCACCCCACTATGGTAAACGTAGTGGTGGGCTATAATCATGAGCATCAGGAAGATCCTGAACAGTTCGATATTGGTGTCTCTAACTTTTTTTACTGTCGTCATCGATTCACGGGTTGGTTTTTATGATGGTCACTTGATGTAAGGTTTGATGGCGTCACGCCAGATGAGGTAGCCCTTGCCCATGAGGTGCAGGCCGTCGTTGGTGAGTTCGGCGCGCAGACGACCGTTCTCGTCAGCAAACAGGGGATACAGGTTAATCCAGGTAACCCCTTGACGGCGTGCCACTTGCTCGAGGAGGATGTTGGCCTCGACGACGACGTGGTCACGGCCCTTGAGCAGTTTCCACTCGCGCACGTCGTTGTTGAACGGCAACAGGCTCTGCATGTAGATCTTGGTGCGCGGACTGCCCTGCTTGACCATGACGATGAGGCGCTCGGTAACCCGGGCGATGCTGTCGGCCGTGACACCGTGAGAGATGTCGTTGACGCCGCCCATGATGAACAGTTTCTTGGGCTGGCCCTCGATGATGGGCCCGATACGGTCGATCAGGCCCTGGACGATGTCGCCCACGATGCCGCGGTTCTTGATGTGACGATTACCCAGCAGCTCGTTGAACTCGCAGCCGTCGGTGAGGCTGTTGCCCAGCATGACGATGTCTTTCTTGCCGATGGGCAGTTCATCGAAGAGGGTTGCACGGCGGGAGTAGTACGGATCCTGATTGGCCTGGGCCACAGCGGTGAGGGCCATCAGTGCCAGCACGGCTATTATTGCTATTTTCTTCATTATTCCTGGTTTACTGAGGTGCGATGGCATCGCACCATACTTAACAATTAATCAGGCAATTACTACCCCGACAATTACTGGGCGCGGAAGGCGTCGATGGCCTTTTTCACCGAGCCGTGCAGCAACAGCAGGCGCTTGGCGTCCTCGTAGGGGAGTTTCAGTTCCTCGACGAGCCAGCGGGTGCCTCGGTCCACGAGTTTCTGGTTGGTGAGCTGCATGTTGACCATCTTGTTACCCTTGACACGGCCCATCTGAATCATCACGCTGGTCGAAATCATGTTGCAGATCATCTTCTGGCCCGTGCCGCTCTTCATGCGGGAGGAGCCCGTGACATACTCGGGGCCGACGATCATCTCGATGGGAATCTCGGCGGCCTCGCTCACGGGAGCGTCAGGGTTGCTGGTAATCGCAGCGGTGAGACAGCCGTTGGCCCGGGCGTCACGCAGCACACCGATGACATAAGGCGTCGTCCCCGAAGCCGCGATGCCGATGACCGTGTCAAGCGAAGTCACATTGTACTCCTGCAGGTCTTTCCAGCCCTGTGTCATATCGTCCTCGGCATTCTCGACGGCATTACGCAGTGCGGTGTCACCACCGGCGATGACGCCGATAATCCACCCCGGTGACATGCCGAAGGTGGGCGGTATCTCGCTGGCATCCAGCACGCCCAGCCTGCCGCTGGTGCCCGCACCCATATAGAAGATGCGGCCACCCTTCTTCATGCGCTCGACAATGCCCTTCACCAGACGCTCAATCTGCGGAATCGCCCGTTGCACCGCATCGGCCACCTTGTGATCCTCCTGATTGATCTCAGTGAGGATTTCATGCACCGACTTCTGCTCCAAGTTATCGTATAGCGACTCTTGTTCGCTGATTTTCACAAAAGCCATAATCTTAATCCAATTTTTATTATACTATCATCTATCATTGTCGGTTTCTTCCCGACACACAACCCACATCGTCACGCGCGGTCTCAAGCCTCGGTCGAGTGGTACTTCACGAGGCCTTCCATCGGGTCCTTGATGATGGTGCCGATGGTGATGCCAAGCGCCTCGGCCGCCTCATGGAGCACAGCTTTCTCGCACAGGGCGATGGAGCCCACGAAGTTACACGGCAACTCCTTGTAATTGGGATAACTGGCCACGTTGCGCTTGAAAAAGTCGGTGAATGAGCGGAAGACGATGTCGTGAATCGCAGGCTCGTCGATATTGTGCTCCAGGAAGGGAGCGAACTGCGCTAGGAAGCGGTTGGCGGCGGGCTTGCGGTAAACCGACGTAATGATGGTCGTGTAGTCCAGATTGTACTCCTTCATGAACTTCTCGCACAGGTGCTCAGGCAGTTGCTTCTTGAGCACATCGCCCACGAGCAGTTTGCCCAGCACGGCACCGCTGCCCTCGTCACCCAGGATGTAACCCAGCGGCGACACATTCATCACCACCTTCTCGCCATCGTAATAGCACGAGTTACTACCCGTGCCCAGGATGCAGGCGATACCCGGCTTGCGTCCGCACACGGCACGCGCCGCAGCCAGCAGGTCACTGGCCACCTCGATTTTGCCGGCACTGGGCAAGTTGGCACGCAGGGCGTTCACCACCTGCTGCTTGATCTCATCCGAGATGATGCCAGCGCCATAGTAGTGGATCTCGTCCACCTTGTAGTTGGTCAAGTGGGGCATCAATTCGCGTTTGATCTGCTCCTTCATTTCCTCCTCGGTGAGCAGGAGCGCGTTCATGCCGGTAGTGAAAATCTGGGCAACCTTTTCTTTCTCGTTAAGCAGCGTCCAGTTGATCTTGGTGGAGCCGCAGTCAGCAATAAGAATCATCATATTATTTAGTTTTTAGTTGTTAGTCCTTAGTTGTTAGTTGTCTATGATACAGCGACGGAGCCGCTGCACACATTGACCCTGAGGGTACCGGATTATATCTTGATGTAAATTTTCTTCTTGTAGAGGATGTGGCCGATGAGCCAGTTGAGCAGCACGAAGGCGATGGCGTAGAGCGCCGAAGCCGTGTACTCGTTGCAGAACGATGTGAAGAAGTCGTACACCGCGCTGTGGATTGTGATGTTGCCGCCCTCGGCATCATGTCCCACGGGAATCGCGCCGAACAGGATGGCCAGGATGGTCCCGATGAGATAGAGTGCCAGCGGATTCACGCCGAAGGACTCAAAGAAGCGCGTCCAACCGCCTTTTTTACCTTTAATGTCGACAAAGTGGATGAGCATCGCCTGGATACACATTGCCATGCCGCAAGTAATCATCACAAACGTCGAAGACCACATCTTCTTGCCACAGGGGATGCCATATTGCAGCAGCCAGCCGGCCAGCAGCATCACGGTTCCCCACAGCAGCATCGTGGTCACGCGCTCCGTATTGTTGTGGACCGACAGAATCATGCGGCCTACCAGATAACCGATGAGCACATGGGCAATGCACGGCAGCGTGCTCAGAATGCCTTCAGGGTCAAACGAAAGTTGCTCGCCATACGCCCACTCGTGATACATGTGATCGGTGCCCAGCACGCTGTTGTCAATCTGGGCGATGATGTTCTCCAGCGAGAAGTCATAGCCATGCCCGAAGCCCAGAATCAAGGCATATACCACCAGGATAATGCCCACCAGCCACGGGATGAACTTGCGCTTGAACAGCACGGCACACAGTGATCCAAAGAAATAGACAAGTGCAAGGCGCTGGAACACACCCAGGTAGCGCAACGAGTCAATAATGTTGACCGCATCACCGAAGGAGTCACCACGGCACAGGCCACGCACCAGATGGCCAAACCACTGCACCACCCAACCGATGAGAAACAGAATCACCGTGCGACGCACGACCTTCCACATCAGCGGCCCCGACATTTTATAGTTGAACTTCTTCAACGAGAAAGCCATCGACACACCCATGCAGAACACAAAGAACGGGAACACCAGGTCTGTCGGCGTGAGCCCGATCCAGTCGGCGTGCTCCAGCGGCTTATAGATGTAACTCCACGTGCCGGGATTGTTCACCAGCAACATACCCGCGATGGTAATACCTCGCAGGATATCGAGCGACAGTAATCGTTTATTCTCTTTAGCCATATCTATATTTTGTTACAAAAGGGACGGTTCTTTTTGTCACACTTTAGTGGTAGAGGTAGTATTTGGCGGAACGGATGCGGAAGATGTCCACGTCCTTGTTCCAGTAGTCGGCGATGTCCTCGACACGATAACGCTTGATGAAGCGCTCGCGTATCTCCTTGGTGCCGCACACTTTGTCAAACATCGCATAGCGCTTGGGGTTCTGCGCGAACAGTTCCACCTGGGGGTACATCTCGTGGATGACCTGCAGGAAGTAGAACTGCGTCATGCACAGGTTGGCCGCGTCAGGGTCGGTGATATAGGTCTGCACGCCATGCACCTCCTGCAGCGACTTATCCACCGCCACGCTCAGGGCGAAGAACGGCTTGTAGTTGATGGGCCTGAACTGCATGCCCGGCAGATTCAAGGCATTCATCCTCATCGCCAGCGAGTCGGCATTGATCCACGATGCGGCAAACGTCTGGAACGGCAACGTGTAGCCGATGCCCGTGTTGAAGATGTACAACTCGCCCAGGATGCCCGACACGGGATAGAAAAACGCGCTCTCGGGCGTGGGAATCTGGGGCGAAGGTGCCACCCACGGCATGCCCGTGTCACGGAACTTCATGTCGCGCGTCCAGCCCTCCATCGGAATCACAGTCAGTTTGCACTTGCGGCCCGTCTTGGACTCCTGCCCGATGATGCCCTCCTCGTTGAGGAAAATGGCCAACTCACCAGGGGTCAAACCATAGATGTAAGGAATGGCATATTTGCTCACAAACGAGAAATAGCCAGGCTCCACAAGGTTACCTTCTATCTTATTACCGCCCAACGGATTAGGACGGTCCAGCACCATAAACTCGGTACCATGTTTCGCGCAGGCCTGCATGCACACGCCCATCGTGGCATAGAACGTGTAACTGCGGCAGCCCACATCCTGGATGTCATAGATGAGCACATCGATGTCCTTGAGCATCTCGGCAGTTGGCTCATGCGTCTTGCCAAACAGCGAGTACATCTTGATGCCCGTCAGCGGGTCCACAGCGTCGCCCACGGCATCGCCCGCATGGGCATTGCCACGCACGCCATGCTCGGGGCCGAACAGCGCCACAAGGTTGACGCCAGGCGCCTCGTTGAGGATGTCCACGGTGCTCTTGAGGTTATTGTCAATGCCACTGGGGTTGGTCACCAATCCCACGCGCTTGCCCTGCAACGGCGCAAACCCGCCGTCACACAGCACCTCCACGCCCGGCTTGACAACGGCCCCAGCCGTCACCGCCAGCATCATACAAACAACAAATAATATCTTCTTCATAACTTTTTCATTATTTATGACCATAATCAGGGTCAATCTTGCGGTCAACAAAGAATGTCACCGCAATCGTGGCAATGCTGCATGCGAACGACAGCCAAAAGAAGGCCGCATATCCCATCGACTCCTGCAAGAAGCCGGCAAACATGCCGGGAATCATCATGCTCAACGACATGAAGGCAGTGCAGATAGCATAGTGTGAAGTCTTGAACTCGCCCTCACTGAAGTACATCATATACAGCATATAGGCCGTGAAACCGAATCCGTAACCGAATTGCTCGATGATGATGCAAATGGCAATCACATAGAAATTGACCGGTAACTGCATCGACAGATATACAAAAGTGAGGCACGGCAAGGTCATGCAGGCAGCCATCCACCACAAGGCTTTCTTCAAGCCGACTTTAGAGGAGAATATACCGCCAAGGATACCGCCGGCAAGCAAGGCTGCAACACCAAGCGTGCCGTAAGCGAGGCCCACATCCTGAGTGGTCATACCCAAGCCGCCTCGATCGGACGGGTCAAGCAGGAACGGTTTACACATCTTCAGCAGGAACGCCTCGGGCAAGCGGTATAGAAGCATGAACGCGATGGCCAGCCACACGCCAGGCTTTGTGAAATAGGTCTTAATCGTGCGCGCGAACTCTGACATCACTGCCGAACTGTTGGACTTGAACGAACCCTCAATAGAAGGCTTGTCGCTGTCTGGGCGCGGGATAAAGAAGATATGGTACAAGGAGAACAGGCACAAAATGGCCGCAGCAATAGCCATGGTCACTTTCCATGCCTGAGGAATCGACGTCTTGGTCTCCAAGTAGCCGGCTATCCACACGAGAACGCCATTACCGAAGATGTTGGCCAGACGATAGAACGTCGAACGCACTCCGACGAAAGCCGACTGGTTCTTCTGTGACAACGCCAGCATATAGAAGCCATCGGCAGCAATGTCATGCGTGGCACTGGCAAAGGCCGTGATGATGAAGAATATCAGCGTCACGGTAAACATGCTGATGGGAGTGGTTCCCGCCTCTATCATCGCCTCCCCTGGCGAGGGCAGCGTGATGGTGAGCAGGATGAGGGTTATCGCCATGAGGATCTGCATCGTGGTGATCCACCAGCGTTTTTTCTTGATGATGTCCACAAAGGGGCTCCACAACGGCTTGATCACCCACGGCAGATAAATCAGACTCGTGAAAAGCGCCATCTGGCCATTGGGAACACCCATCTTCTTAAAAAGGATAACGGAAATCTCGTTTACGAGGAAATAAGGGATACCCTCGATAAAATACAAGGTCGAGACCCATGCCCATGGACTCTTTTTAAATCTCTCTAATGCAGCCATAATTCAAATCGTTTTTTAGTTATTCGGCTTGATGGTTAATATCTTTTCTCGATGGTGGCGCCGACGAAGTAGTGCAGCAGGATCTGCTTGTAGTCGTAGCCCTTGGCGCCCATGACGGCAGCGCCGATCTGGCACAGGCCGGCACCATGGCCCCACCCCGCCCCACGCAGGACGAACTTGGCGGGATAGCCCTGCTCGTCCTTGTCGTGCTTCTCAACGACAAAGGCCGAGCTGTACAGGCACGAGGGCGACAACGCGTAGCGGATGGTCAGTTCCTTGCCGATGATGCGTTCCCGCTTCTCACCGACGATGCGCAGGCGGTACAGCCTGCCACTGGTGCCACGCGCCACGGGTTGCAGGTCACGGATGCGACCGTAGTCGATACCCGTGCGCTCCTTGATGAGCGCAGCCAGTTCGTCTTGGGTATATTCCACCTTCCAGCGGTAGAAGTCCTTGGTTTCCTGATCGTAGTCGTTGAGCACCTGGGAGAGGATTTCGGGATCGGTGGTATTGCAGAAGGCACTGGGTTTCGACAGAATCCACTCGGCAGCATTGTCCTCGCGAGTAAGGTCGGGGAAGTCCTCCTCGTTCTCGCCGTCACGACGTGCCTCCAGATAGTCGTGGTGCTGCGGCTCCCAGCAATTCTCAAATTCCTCCATCACGCCACCGCACGACTTGGAGAATCGCGCGTCACACAGCGTGCCGCCATGCATGAGCACCTGGCCCCACGTGGCGCGTACGGCCTGCTCCACCTTCTCGGTCGTGGCGCGGGTGATGCCCTGATAGCGCTGGCAATGGTCGTCGGCACACACGTCGAAGTTCACGTGGTCATCGCGGTCCCACCACTTGACCAGTTCCTCGGGGGTATCCATCATCTCGCCCTCGCCGTTTGGATTGCGTTCAACGGCCTTGACGGTCTCCTCGGTGTGGATCTGCGCCAGCAGCCAACTGCGGGAAATCACGGCATGAGCCTTCAACAACTCGAGCGAGGCGTTGGCACTCATCTCGCTGGAGATGACGCTCAGCAGGTAGTCCTCGACGCTCAGCACGTTGACAGGCGTCAGTTTGCCGTCCTCGACGATGAGGTGCAAGGCGCCCTTGAAGGTCTGGTCCTCCTGACGCTTCCAGTGGAAACTCACGCCGATGGTCACCGCCTTCAAGGTAAACGATGCTTTCTCGACATCAACCGGTTCAAACAGCAATTCGCTGTAGCGGTTGCCGTTCCACTCGACCTGCCCATCGACACAGTGTGCCGTCTGGTCACCGCTGCAGGTGGCACCATTCATGCGGTAGTCACCATTGAGCACAAACTCAATCGTCGGCTCGTTCATGATGCCCACTCTCACCTGCGGTATCTTCTTATCTTCCATATTATCAATTATTTATTCTCTGAATGCTAAACCTTCGGTTGCGAAAATTTTCGCAGTTGGTTAAAACGGTTGGAGGTTTTCCCAATGCTGGGCGAAGCCTGAGATGACGGGGGCCAGATCCTCGCGCGTCATGCACAGTTCGTCGTAGAGGGATTGTATGGTCTCGGGCGTGAGGATATCAAAGTCCTTTCGCTCGGGAACAGGCCACAAGCCGCCCATATCGACGGCACCCGGGCTGAGCAGCAGCTGTCCTTCGCCCTCACCGTAACAGGCGGGACGATGCTTGCGACGCGGGAAGATGACCAGGTGCCACAGGCGGTTGGTCTTGTTCCACCAGCACAGGGCATTGACCATCGGCTCGTAAGCCCCCTCAGGAACAGGAAGCAGGTCCAGCAGACGCAAGGCATAGCGCTCGGCGGCACGTTGGGTCGAGGTCTCAATGGTAAAGAGGCTGCGCCCTAACGAGTCCACGTAGCCGATAAAGCCTTCATCGCCATCGGCCAGCAAGTGGGTCGTGGCATGAGCCATCTCGTCAGGCAAGGGCATTTCGCCCTTGGCTCCCGCTTGGAAATGGGCATGGTCTGGCGCCGAAGCCCCGCATTGCGGCCCGTTGTAGAATATCACAAAATCAGACAAGGCCTTAGCCAGTGACAGCATATCCCCCACCCTGTCAGACAGTTGTTGGGGCACATGCTGCAGGTCGGCTATCGTGAGGTGACGCTTGAAGATGGGATAAGGGTTGACTTGAATCTTGTAATGGTCACCCCACAGCACGGCCTTTTGCTTGGCAGGTTGGTTGTCGGTGCACAAGAAGCACTTGCGCCTGGATAACGAGCGCTTGTCGATAGCGGCAGCCGACGAGCGGCGCCTCTCGGGATTGTACTGCAGGGTTATCGTCGCCTCGCTTAGTGACATCGTGCGCGTGACAGCGCCAGCCAGCGCCTCATAATTGGCGCCAGCCACGTCCCAGTCACTCATTTGCTTGGCAATTAGCCTGTCGATCACTTTGTTATAATCCATCGACTCTCCTCCCGATATGCCGTAAAAAACACTAAAGCCTAATACCTAAAACCAAATTACTTAAGCCTAAAGCCTAATACCTAAAACCTAAAGCCTAAAGCCTATTCATGGCTATGCGCGCCTGAAGTTCCCAGGTGCGGATGCGGTCCTTGTAGAGGTTGTTGCGGTTCATCTTCTCGATATCGAGCGATGCATCGCTGTTGTCGTCCCAGCGGCGGCACAGATAGACGGGCTCATAGACACGGCCAATTTGGTAGTTACGCGAGATGTTCAAGCCCAGGGCATAGTCTTCACCATAACTGGTGTTAGGAATCTTCACGTCACGCAGCACGGGCGTATAGAAGGCACGGGGAGCACCCAGGCCATTGATGCGCAAGGCGTTGTTGCGGCCGTTCTCGGGTGTCCACTCCTTGTGGTCGATGATGCCGGGGGGAATGGGATTGAGGTGGATGTCGGTCATCTGATAGGTGCCCACAACCATGGCGACGTTCTGCTCGTAGAAGGCGTTGACCATCGTCTGCAGGGTGTGCTCGTCCTTGTACATGTCGTCACTGTCGAGTTGCACGATGAACTTGCCGACGTTATTGCGGTGGGCGGCCAGGTTCCAGTAACCGCCGATGCCCATGTCATAGAAGTCGGCGATGATGTGGATCAGGCGCGGGTCGTTATACTCGGCAATCGCCTCACGGGTGCCGTCGGTCGAGAAATTGTCCACAACCATGAGGTTGAACTTGAAGTCGCACTCCTGCTTGAGCACCGAGTCGATGGCGTCGCGGATGGTGCGGATGCGGTTGCGCACGGGAATCATCACCGTTGCCTCAACCTCAAATTCGCCCTGATTGAACTCAATGTGGCGGAAGTTAGGCACTTCCTTGCCGTCCTCGATGCGTGTGGGGGCCAAGTAGCCGCCCACCTCCTTGAGGTGCTCGGTGCAAGCCTGCTCCATCTCGATCTGGCGGCCACGGTTGCGCGGATCCACGTAGTCAAAAATCTTCTCACCGCTCTTGCGGGTGTCCAGTTCGACGTCGCTGTAGAGGAACTCGTTGATGTGGGTGATGGCGGCAAACTGCGACAACTTCAGTCGCAGGTCATACAAGCCGGCAAACTCATAATCGGCCTTCATGACAGCGGCAGCCTTCTTGAAGCACTGGCCACAGAAGAACAGCACCGAACCGAAGTCGAAGTCATCCCTGAGGCTGCCCATCTGATAGTCGATGACAGGAGCCTTGTCCGCCCCCTTCTCGGTCACGTTGTAGTGGTCGGCATAGAGCATGCCCGAACAGGTGTCGTCGCCCAATTTGGCAAAGCGTTCCAGCGAGAACGGACCCATCTTCAACGTGTCGAACTTGGTGTAATACAACACATAGTCGGCATCGGCACGCTCGGCGATGGTGCGCATCGTGGCACTGGAAGTAAGGCCCTTGATGGGCACGAGTTCGCAGCCCTCGACGGCGGCAGCGCCTTCCTCGGTAGCGAGGAGATAGATCTTGTTCACCAGTTCCTGTTGCTTGAGGTTCTGGATGGTTTGCGCTGCCTGCTCGGCGTTAGCAAACGGGATAAAGCAATTGATTCTTCCCATGATTTCTTGGTTTTATGATGATTGATAATTGATTGTTCTTTTTCTTTCTAGAGGGGCTAGATTCTCCAGAGTTTCTAGATATTCTAGATGGTCTAGATGGTTATTTGAGGTACTCCATGATGCGGTTCATCAGGCTGGAACGCTCCTGAGCGGTGGTCACTGCCTCCAGCGGGAATCCCATGACCACGGTGCGGTAACCGCCACGGTCGCTGGCGATGGCGGCAGGCAGGCCGTTCTCGCCATAGCGCATCCAGGTGAAACCGCGGCTGTCGCTGGCACGGATGGCATCGGGCGACTCAACGGCATACTGCAAGTCGTTCAACTTGTTGACAAAACTCCAGGCCCCGTCACTGGACAGGCCACGGTCGGGACTATCGACAGTGTAGATGGTGCCATCGAGCGACGCACGCCCGTTCAAGCCCTCAAAGCCGAGCACCTGCTTGACGAAGGCCTTGCCCGCCTCGTCATCGTTGCCTGCAGCATTGTCCCACAGGTCGCTGCCCACATAGGAGCCTGTCATCATCACGCTGCCGCCCTTACCGGTAAAGGCGCGCAGGGCGTTCATCAGGCCCTGGGTGTAGATTTTGAAGCGTGTGGGCTTGAGACCGCTTCCGGTCTTGATTTCCTTCTGTTTGCCCAGGATGAGGTCCATCAGAAAGTAGCCCTCGGTGTTATAGTTGTTCTCCAGAGCCTGCTGGCTGCAGGACACGAAGGAGTAGCCGGCATTCTTCAATGCCTCGCCATGCACGGCAGGGTAATCAAAGGAGTTACCCGCGATATTCATGGTCTCATAGTCGCTGCGGCTGGCGCCGAAACCGGGTGCATCGTCGTCCTTCCACTCGATGCTGCGGCGGAACTCATATTGCGAGCCCAGGTAGTTGATTTGCTGGATATAAGGCACACCGTGGTCCTTGTTATCGTCAAAGCCCGCCAGCGTGCTGTCCTCAAACCAGTCGGGACCGCTCACGCGGGTGAAGCCGTTGACCACCAGCACGTCGCCCTTGCTGCCTGCCGCCTCGCCCAGACTCAAGGTCTCGCTGGGGAAACTGCGGCCACCATCGTTCATGGCGATGATGCGGTAAGAGTGCAGTTTGTTGTCATTGACGCGCACGCTGTATTGCGGACCCTTGACGGTGGCAATTTCCTTGAAGCCACCATCCAGCCCAACGCGTTCACACACGATATAACTCGTGGCATCGGCGCCCTCGCTCAGGTCGTCATGCGTGGGATTCCACGTGAGCAGGTATTGGCCCTTGGCAGTCCTGGTGATGGCAAAGGTGTTGACAGGCAACGGCTGGATGACGTAACTGCGGTGGTCGCGCTGGGCAATGAATTTCAACATGCCCTTGTAGATGGCGCGGCTCACGTCGAAGCGGAACATCGGGTCGAGACCGTATTTCATGTCGGCGAAGTTCTGGTGCGACAGCAGTTCCATGAGCACGGCGGGCACCTCGGGCACACGGGCCTCGTAGTAACTCTTGTCCCACATGCCGCGGCGCGTCCAGTTGGGCTCCCACTTGGCTCGCACGTCCTTGACGATTTCGGTCGAGAGCAGGTTGGCGAAGCGGCGCGAGAGTTCTCGCGGCGTGCCGTTGGCATACTTGCCGAACTGCTTGCCGCCCGCGCGGGTGCAGTAGATCAGCAAGGTGCCCACGATCTCATCGTCGGGCGTAGCACCGGCATCGGTGTGCAGGCAGAATGACAAATCCACAGGCACGCGCAGGCCACCACGGTCGGGCAGCACGTCGCTGCCGCCGGCCAGGTAGTTGACCCACTCGCCACGGCTACGGTAATCGTCGGTATAGTCGTTGATGCCACGCGAGGTGGAATAGACGCTATCGGGGAAACCGGCCCACTGCAGATAGTAGCGCGCACCCAGGTGATACCAGGGATGGTTACCGCTGCCGATGTAGTTGTATTCCACGCCGGGCTTGCCCAGACAGGCCTCATTGTTCTCACCATTGGCTTTCTGTTCGGCGAGGATGGCCAGGTTCTCTTCGGTGGGCAGCGCAACGCGGCGCACGACATTGCCCTTACCGCCACCCACACTGATGGCATCGGCGGTAATCACGGCGTTCTTGTCCTCGCTCAGGTTAGACACCTCGACAACGGCCTTATTCATTCCCTGGGCCAGCGGGAAGGTGCCCAGATATACCCACACACCGCCCGCCATGGTCTGATCCACGCGGAACTGGCGTGCGCCGCTCAGGCTGTTGACCGTATAGGTCACGTCACGGGCACTGTTGGGCAGTGATTTATAGGAGATATAGACGGCATAGTCACCACCGTAGGGCAACTCGGCGTCCCACGTGGCGGTCGAGACATGCTTCTTGTCTTTCTCGGCCTTGACTATGCGGTAAGTGCCCTCGGTGAAGGGATTCTCAAAGTCCTTGTACTCGGCATGCAGGTAACCGAAGCCCGGCTCGGTGCCGTCCTGCCACTTCTGCTTGCCGTTGTGCTCGCTGTAGTAGTCAAAGGCCATACCGCCGTCGTTATCGACTACGGCTCCGTAGTTGTGGGTGTCGCGCTCACGCGCGTTCCACACATAGGCACCCGCATTCTCGAGCATGGGGATGAGGAAGGGCAGCACATAACTGTGGGTGTACATGTCCTCGACGGTCTGCATCAGGCGGGCACGCTGCCACTCCCAGCGGTTGAGTTTGGGCTCGAAGTACCAGCCGTGGCTGGGCCACATCGCCACGATATTGCCGTCCAGGCCGTGTTTGTAGTGGCGGTTAGCATCCAGTTCGGTGATAAAGGCCTTGTGCGAGCGCTTGTAAGCGGGCTCATAATCGGCGAAGTACTTGTTGATGTCGTTGCCCACGATGGTGATGAGCACGGGATAGTCGCTATATCCCTCGCCCAGGGCTTCGCGGATTTCGTCGCGCATCTTCTCGACGCCCTCCTGGGTGAACGGCACATCGCCGAAGTTTTCACTCACGTCCACCTTGATGCTGTCGTTTTCGACAGCCAGGGAGCGCACCTTCAGGTCGCCCACGCCCATGTGCTCGGGCAATTTGCTGGCCACCACGCGCTGCACGGCATCCTGCTGCTCTACGGTAAACGTCTGTTCCTGGGCCTGCATTGACGGCATCAACGCCAGACATGCGGCTACACTCAACGTGACTTGACTCAATCGATTCATCTTCTTCATCTGATTCTTGTAAGAATGTTATGCAACAAAAGTACTCAAACCCTATGAAAAAGCCAAACAAAACCCTAGCAAAGCCCCGTTTTACAACATTTTTTATAAATTAACTACACTTTTTAAGGAAAACAGCCGTCCCTTCATGGTTCAAGATATGTCGGCGCTGTGGTAGGCGACGAGGCCGGGCATGGAGCTGAGGACGATTTTCTTCACCGTGGCGCCGAAGGCATTGGCCACCTCAAGCAGGATCTCGCTGTAGGTGGTAGCGATGGGACCGACGAAGTTGACGGGGTAATTCTTATAGTCGTATTGGGCCACGTTGCGCTCAAAGAAGCGCCTGAATTCACGGGCGATTGTGTCGTGGACATAAACGTTGTCCAGATGCTCGCTCAGGAAGAAGGAGTAATGACGCAAGTTGCGCGTCGCGGCGGGATTGTTGAGCACAGCGTCGAGCACCTCGGCGCGCGTCACCTTGTACTTGTCAAAGAAGGCCTCGGTCAATTCACGGGGAGCCAGCCCCTTGAGCGCATCGCCCAGGAACACGCGGCCCAAGGCAGCGCCACTGCCCTCGTCGCCCAGGATAAAGCCCAGGGCCGGCACATTCTTGACAATGTCATTACCGTCATACATACAGGAGTTGCTGCCCGTACCCAAGATACACGCCAGTCCAGGCTCACGCACGAGCAGACCGCGCGCAGCACCCAGCAAGTCACTCATCACCGTCACCGGCGTCTTGAACTGAGCCACCAGCGAGCCCTCGATAATCTTGTTCTTCTCGGGGCCCGAGCAACCGGCGCCATAGAAATACACGTGGTTCCAACGGCGCTTGAAAAATTCAGGCGGCAATTCCAGGCGGATGCTGTGACTGATTTCGCGGCGCGTCATGAAAAACGGGTTCAAGCCCTGCGTATAGGCATGAGCCAATACCTCACCGTTATCAATCAGCGACCACTCGGTGCGTGTCGTGCTGCTTTCTGCTATCAGGGTAACATTATGTCCTTTGATCACTCCCATATCTGTTAATGGATGTCTTTTTCTGTTAATATTTTGTTAAAACCAGAATCACATTGGCTTCAAGAACTGCAAAGTTAGGCAAAATACCCATCAATCCGCCCATATCTTCCTCACAATTACCCCAAATAAACACAAATTTAACACCCAGTCACATTTATTAACTATAAAAACAACCCCAACCCAGCATTCCAGAAGACCTCTCCCCTAACCCATATTCTCATTGCTCGCAAGAAATCAAAAAAAACAAGCCAGCAGGCGATACGGGTCCTCGACCCACCCGCCTAAAAAACAGCAGAGCCAACGCTTTCCTGTTTTCCGCATTGGGACACGCTGTGAAGTCATTAATGGCGATTGTTGTGTCCAAGCAGGTCGAAGGCCTGCACAAGGCCAGCGGCCTTGAATTGCATAAACCCCAGGGTGCACAGGCCGGAGGTCTGTGAAGCCTGGGGACGGTCAAGACAGTAATAACGGGCCCTGAAAGGGGCCACTAACCGCGACATTTCTTTAGTCTGGAGTGTGTGGCCCTCTTCGAGGCCCTTTCCCTTTGGTCGCTCTTCCCCCATGCCGCACAGACCTATCGGCCTGTACGCCATGGGGTTACCTCAATTCAAGGCCGTTGGCCTTGACAAGGTCTTCGACCTTTTTTGCCGGATGAAAACAGCACGGGACACGCCATTTTGCAAAAATCATGACGTTAAATCACTGAATATCAGACAAAATTTATTTTAGCAAAATGTTAGTGCGGAAAACAGGAAAAAACAAGCCAGCAGGCGATACGGGCCCTCAACCCGCCCGTCTAAAAAACAGCAGAGCCAACGCTTTCACATTAACCAAAAAAAATCGCCCTGGTAAGGGCGATTTTTCAACAGAAATCATGTCTCAGTGTACGTGCTACAGCACGCTATGTGTCATAGGGTAATGGTTAGGCGATGTCGATCACGCGGTCCATCTTCTTCTCGGGCTCGGGAGCGATCTTGGGCAGTTCGATGCTCAGGATGCCGTCCTCGACCTTGGCGCTGATGTGCTCTTTGTCCACCTCGTCGGGCAGGATGTAGGTCTGCTCATAGTTGGTGTAAGAGAACTCGCGGCGCACATAGTGGAACTTAGCGCCCTCTTCCTCGCCGGACTTGTCCTCGTGCTCGGCCTTGTTCTCGATCTTGACAACCAGGTTGCCCTCGTTGTTGATGTTGACCTTGCAGAACTCCTTCTTCAGACCCGGTGCGGCAACTTCCATGGTGAAGGCGGTGTCGCTCTCCTTGACGTTGACTGCGGGAGCAGTGGTCACATGGCGCGGGGTCCAGTCCATGTCAAACAGGTCGTTGAATGCGGTGTCTAACCAATTGTTGCGGTTGTTGCGAATTACAGGAATATACATAGTTTCTACCTCCTAATTTTTTGTTTGTTATTTATGAGTCTTTAATTAATGTTCGTTGTTCACTTGTGCTCGCGGGACTTGCGACCCGCTTGCACCTCCAGATAAAGCAAAACCGGTGCCAAAGGGGCAATGTATAACTACTGTTAAAAATCAAAGACACCCTGTCAGTTTTTTAGCAAAAATTAAACAAGAAACTGACATTTTGTCAGTTTCTTGATATAAAAGACTAGATTTTCTAGAGCATCTAGATATTCTAGATTGTCTAGAGAGTTTCTACTTGATAGCGACTTTCTGGGTGGTGGTGCGGCCGTTGATGTGGACGCGGACGAGATAGATGCCCGACTCGACGTCTGCAACATTGAGGCAGTTACCTCCAGCGGCTTTGACATTGCGGCCATTGATATCCAACAGCTCCAGGCCCTGCACCCAGGTGTCGGCGCTCACAACGATATAGTCATCGTTGACGGTCAACTGCATGTTGGCCAGGCGAGCCTCATCAATACCACTTGATTCAGCCCTCAACAGGTTGTCGAAACGGATAGTGCCGTTAATGCTAAACGAACGATCGCCTTCCATTACTATGAAGCCGCCAAATCTAATGACGTCTTCATCGTCAGGCAACGTGTTCAATGGCACACTCAGATATCGCCATCCATGGAAATCAATTGTGCCCAATTTATACCACACTTCACCTCCTGTATGCTCAAGTCTGATCACAACATACAAATCATTGTAACTCAAATCACCCCACACGTGAACACCAAGTGTGTCTCCAGGAGCATAAGCCACATCAATCGCAGGAGGCGAACCAGCCGGCTGAATTATAGTCTCCCATCCGTCCCAACTATACTCTAGTCTATAATCCACCTGCAATGACTTGTTTCCAAACAACCTCTCGGTCGAGGTGGATACAGTGCTATGTGTACCAGCGTAAAAGTCGGCGGCCAACTCGAATTCTTCCACTACGGCCATGCCGGGCTTGTCGGCGCCGGCGTCAACGCCCTGGAAGACGATGTCGCGGGCCGCGGGCAGGTGGATACCGGCGGTGTCGGCGATGTCCGCGTCGAGGATGAGGTGGTACTGCTTGCCGGGCTCAATGTCCTTGACGAGCGGGACGCGGATGTAGCCATAGTCATCGCCCTTCTTGTTATACTTGATGTTGCGCTTGTTCCAAGCCAACTCGGTGCCCTCGCTGTCGAGCACACGCAGGCGCTGGAACAGGTTATAGGTATCGAGCATCGAGTCCACACGCAGTTCAACCGTGGGCGTCTTGTAATGGACCGGTGCGCCCTCGTAGGGGAACACGGCCAGTTCTTCCAGGTGGTTGCGCTTCTGGGTGTAGAACTGCATCACGAAGTCCTCGTCCATGGGCGTGCCGCCGCCATGCTCGGCGCTCTTGTCGAGCGTGAGGGTGTAGAGGGTGTTCACGTCAAAGGCGTCGATCGGCGTGAACACGAGGCGGTAGTAGGAGTCCTGCCACTCGAAAGTACCCTCCACTGGCGGGTCGAGGCGGAAGGCGTTGCACGTCGTCTCGTCGTCCATGTCCCAGTTGAAGGTGAGCACGATGGGCGTGCTGCACTTCACGGCGGGATCGCCTTCGTGCCACACGGGGCTATAGTCCACGACCACGGGAGGCGTGTCGCGCACGCGCTTGAGGAAGAAGTTCTGATAGGTCGGCGCGTTGGCGCTGACGGTCACCTGGGCCGTCTGGGTAAAGTGCTTGGGCGAACTCACCTCGACGGTATAGGTACCGGGATTGACATACTTGAAGACATAGATGCCGTTCCTGAGGGTGTCAGTCACACAGCGCTGCACCTCGTTGCCGCCCGCGTCGAGCAGGCGCACGGTAGCGTCGTGGACGGGCATCAGGTTGTCGTCGCCATAGACGATGAACGGCTGCGGATTCTCCTGCAGGCGCTTGATGCGGTCGTCACGCACGTTGCCCGTCACGACGCCCTGCCCGAAGTTGTCCAGCCGGTTGAAATACTTGTCGGCGCCCAGCGAGATGTTCCAGCCCTCCATCCAGCAGTAATAGGGGCTGAGCAGGCGATAGGCCTCGGGGATATAGTCGTGGAAGGAGCCCTCGCTCAGGTTGGCCACCGCATGGTTGCCACGCAGCACGCCATAGCCCTGAGTGCCCCACTCGGGACGGAACGACCAGTCGCCCCAGATCTGGTAGTTGTGGGTCCACACCGTGCTCTGGCTGGCATACAGGTAAGGCTCCAGGTCGGCCGCCAGCACGTCGGCATTGGCGACCTGAGGACTGCCCGTGTAGCCTCGGTAGAAGACCATCGGGAAGTTGTTCACCGCACTGGTGCCAGTAGCATTGCTGTGGACCGAATAGAAGACGTCGGCGCCGCTCTGGTTGCACAGGGCGACAATGGTCGACAGGGCCAGGTCATCGGCCGTGGTGTTGGTCACACGCGAGATGCTGGTCTTGTAGCCCTTCTTCTCGAGGATTTCCTTCAGGGCAAGGCCCTTGCGCAGGTTGGACTTGCTCTCCCATGAACCGGCGCTGTCGCCCTGGGTAAAGGGATAGATGACCATGTTGCGGTCATCGCTGTCATAGCCGCCGTGACCGGGATTGATATACACGTGGGGCTGCTGGGCACTCACCACATTTACAGTGAACACGGCCAGCAGTGCCATCATCGATAATTGGAGTATTGACTTTTTCATGACAAGCTGGTGTTTTATTCGTAAATGTTGATTTTCATCTCATAGAGCAGGCCGTCGATGGTCGTATAGACGATCTTGCCGCCCCCGCACGTGGGTTGCATCGTCATCGAGGCGGGTTTGGTCAGTTCGGTCTGCCAGGTGCCGTCGGCCTTGAGCAGCAGCAGTTGGGACGAAGTGAACTGGTGGCCATCGTCCTTGGCATTCTGAGCCACGATGTAGTTGTTGTTATACCAGCACGGCATTTCGTAGTTGCCCAGCATGGCAACCACCTGGCCGCGCAGGTCAATGACCACGATGCCCTTGCCGGCGGCAAAAAAGGCCACACGTTGCCCGTCGGGCGAAAGCGAGGCCCACAGGTAACCCGCCCACGAGTCCACCGGGCTGAAGACGCGCTCCTCGCCACCCACGGTGACATGGACGCGGCTGCCCTCGGTCCACGCGGCATCGCCCTGCTCGGCTGGCACGGCACGCATGGCGCCATGGCGCGTCGGCGTGACGACGTCGGCCTTGCGGGTCGAGGCGTCATAGCACTGGCCCGTGCGATAGACCAGATGGTCCTCCCCCACCCGCTGGGTCACAAAAAACACCTTGCCGTCGCGGCCGAAGCACGCATCGCGGCCCGCCACATAGTCACGGGTGACCACGGTGGTCACACCGTCGGCAAAGTCATGCAACTTGAGGGCTCCCTCCTCGGACGAAAACAGCAAGCGGTCGCCAGCGCTGTTGAGCACAGGGTAATAGGCCGGGCCCTCGACACCCTCGAGCAACCGCTGGCGCGAAGTCACCTCCACCTCCTGAGCCACTGCCGGCAGCATCAACAAGGCCGCCAGCATCACAAACATCATTCTCTTCATCTCACTATTCATAATTAATTTCAATATCACCCAATAAACTAAAAACTAAGGACTAAAAACTAAGGACTAAGGACTAAGGACTAAAAACCTAAAACCTAAAGCCTAAAACCTAAAACCTAAAGCCTACTTCTTCTTAGGCTTCTGCTTCCTCGACAATTTCAGGTTCTTATAGGCCGTCTGGTTCTTCTTCACCTTAACCTTGGTGCTCTCATAGAGCATATCGTCACCGTAGTACAATTCCAACTTGTACTTGTCGGGCGGCAAGTTGGTGAGCACAAACACGCCATTGTCCTGGTTATCGACCGTGTAGATGCGGCTGAGCGAGCCACGGCCGTTATACACGCGCAGCATGGCGCCATTCACGGGCAACAGTTTGTCCTCGTCAAACACGCGCTTGTCCTCGTCCACGCGGTCCATGTCGCTCCAGCGCACGGTGCCCGCGATGGCCCCGTTCTGGAACTTGCCCTTGCGGCCAAAGTATTCATCGAAGGCCTGCGACTGGTTCCATGCCTCCAGCCAGCAGTAACCATTGTTCAGCAAGCGCTCGCGCTCGGGCAGATAGTCGTGGAACGAGCCCTCACTCAGCATGCCCGGCAGTTTGTTGAAGCGCAGCACGCCCAGGCCCACCTTGTAGCCCCAGTCATAGAACGACCAGTCGCCGTTGCTCCTCTGCTTGTGGGTCCACACGGCCAACTGGTTCTTGGCCGCATACTTCATCACCAGTTCACTCAGTTTCAGGCTGCCCTCAACGACCGGTTGGCCGTCCCAGCCGCGGTACAGGCCCAGGGGGAAGTTCAACTTCTTCTCGATGCCCGTGGCGTTGCTGTGGATCGAGAAAAAGACGTCTGCACCGCTGTTGGCGGCCAGCGAGACAATCTCGAACAGGTCCAGGTCGTCCTCGGTATTGTTGGTCTTGCGCGAGATGGCGGTCTCGTAGCCCTTGTTGTGGAGAATCTCCACCAGGGCCAGGCCCTTGGTCAGGTTGGAGTTGGACTCGTAGTAATGCACCGTGTCCTGACGGCCGATGACCCACGTGGGCATGTGGCGGTCGTCACTGTCGTGGCCACCGTGGCCCGGGTTGATGAACACGCGGGGCACATCCTTGACGCTGACGGGATTCTTCACCTTTTCGGTCTTGCCCTTGCCTACGGCTAGCGCCGGGGGCAAAACGGGGGGCACGTCGAGTTCCAGTTGGCGCACCTCGCCGCTGTAGAGCAGCGTATAGACCACCTTGCCGCCTGCCGTCATGGGCTGCACGGCGCGCTCCTCACGGGTCGAGATGGGTTTGCACACCTCGCCATCGACCGACAGCAGCCAGATGCGCGACCCGTTGGTGCGGGTGTTGCCCGCGTTGCTCATGGCGATGATATAGTCGTTGTTGTACCAGCACGGCATCAGGAATTCGCCCAATTCCGCAACGATTTCCCCATTCATGTCACACACGAACAATCCGCGGGAAGCCGCCTCAAACAGCACGCGCGTGCCGTCGGGCGACAATGAGGCCCACAGGTAGCCGTTGCTGTCCTGAACGGGCTGCAAGGCACGTGTGGAGCCTGCCTCATCCACCAGGTAGAGCATGTCGCCACGGGTGTAGCAATAGGCGCCCACCTGCTTGGCATTGCGGTAGATCTGGCGCTCACCGTTGATGACGACGCCCTGGCTAGCAAGCAACGGCTGCACGCGTCCGTGCTGGGCCTTGAGGACCACCTGGTCCTTGCCCGTCGCGGGATCATAGCAGTGGCCCGTGCGATAGACCAGGCCGTTCTTCTTGCGCTGCTGCGTCACGTAATACACCTTGCCGTCCTGGCCTAGGATAGCGTCAAAGCCGGGGTAGCCCGTCGAGGCCACCGTCTTCACATCCCCGGTAGCGAGGTTTTTCAGCATCAGGCTCGTGCCCTCGGTGGGAGAATAGAGGAGCCACTGCCCGTCGGCACTGATCTGCGGGAAAAAGCCGCAACTGTCCACCAGCGTCCGGGCACTCCCTTGCTTCACACCCACCGCGCCGCTTCCCAGCGCCCACAGGCACACAAGGGCCAATACCAAGTAGATTCTTTTCATATCAGTAATGATTAATTACGTTTTAACAAGCAAAATTAATGAATAGTTTTGAATTATCAGTTTTTAGTCCTCATTTTTTTACATCGCCTCCACAAAAAACCGCCCCAACAAACTGCGGCAAAACACCCTCAGGGATATAGAACGGCTTGACGGCACGTAATGCTTGTCTTCCGCACATTGGTGGTTTTCAGCGAGAGTTCATGAAAAAAAACACATTTTTGTTGTTTTATTCAGGAATTGATTATATTTTTGTAGAAATTATTACCTTCAGTATTCTGGCGCTTATACTTTTTCACTTCAAGTATATATTCAGAAAAGTGTTTTATCAATATTTCTCTAATAATTAACTTAAAACCATTAGGCTTATGAAGAAAATTCTATTCCTACTGCTAGGCCTCACCATTGCGGTGGGGGCCTCGGCGAACGTGGATTCCTGGCGTAGCCACCACCCCGCCAAGAAACAGCGGACAGAGCGATCGATTACCGATCGCACGGCTAAAAAGCAGAGCGCCCTTGACCGCAAGGCCTCACACGCCCAGAAGCATCATGCCAAGCCTCAGACCAAAGCCTTCCAGGGCAAGAGCACGGGCAAACTCCGGGACGGCGCCCCCGTTGTCATCACCGAGCAGCCCGCGGGCACACTGGTGACCTACAAGCGCACCGGGTACTTTGTCGACTCCTATGACAGACCCACAGCCATTAATGCCGAGGTAAACATCGTCTATGGGCTCGACGGACAGACGGTCTATATCCAAGATCCCGTCTTCCCGCCACAGTTCAACACATGGGTGATGGGCACCATCTCCAACGACAAGATCCATGTGCCGCTGGGCCAGTATGTCAATGCCGATTATGGCGTGTTCTTGGCTTGGGGTACATGCACGGCGACGGCCACCGTTGACCCGGATGACGACCCCTACGTGTTCACGCCCGATGCCAATGCCACCGAGGTCACTTACACCATCAACGGCAACTCCATCAGCATGGACAACACCACCGCCGGCAACAATGGCGATGGCGCCGTGGGCCTTGCCATCTTGATGGATGGTGATCCCTACTTCATGATGGAGTATAACGCCGTGTTCACCGAGAAAGAGAACCCCACGGTGATCGAGGAGCAGCCCGAGGGCACTGTGGCCTACTACAAGCGTTCCGGTTATTACTATGACTATGATTCTAACTCCATCCTGCCCCAAATGGGCCTTGTCACCATGGTCTATGACCCGGACGGAACCACTATATATATTAAGGATCTCGTTTACAGTGATTTCTCGGGCACCTGGTTGAGAGGAACCATCGAGGACGGCAAACTCCATGTCCCACTGGGCCAATACGCCTATGTTGCTTATGACAATGAAGGGAATTATCTGTACGGCCTCTTCCTGGCCTGGAGTTACGTGGGCGAGGCATACGATGACTACAATGACGAATATTACATCAAGTTCATCTATGAGCCCTCGGTGACCGAAGTCACCTATACCATCGATGGTGATAACCTCATCATGGACAACTCCTATGGCACACCCGACGGCATGTACTCATCGGGCCTTGGCCTCATGTGGGATGATGAAGATTATGGCTTTGGCACCGAGTGGAACACCACGTTCACCCCTACCGAAGCGCCGACCGTCATCGAAAACCAGCCCGAGGGCGACCTGGTCTCCTACTCGCGCAAGGTTCAGTACTATGACTATTACTACCAAGAAATGTATAGCTCCACATCCGATTTCAATGTCGTCTATGCCAGTGACGGCCAGACGGTTTATGTCCAGGACCCTGTAGGCTCGTTTATTTTGGGCTCATGGGTAAAGGGAACCGTCAATGGCAACAAAATCACTGTGCCGCTTGGACAGTATTTATATGTCGATGATGATGTGAGAATGATTCTGGTATGGGGAACCAATTATGATGAAGGAAAATACTATATCTTACTTCCCGACCCAGCAGTCACCGAGGTAACGTTCACCATCGATGATCAAGGCAATGTCACAATAGACAACTCCAGCCCTGGCATCATGGGTAACGGAGCAGTAGGTCTGGGGCTCATGTTAGACGACGGAACGGAATCTATATCTCTGGAGTGGAGCGTTCCCACATTACCTCCTCCCATCACCGAACAGCCCGAAGGCGAGTTGAAGACCTACGATCGTAGCGGTTATTATTACTACGACAATTTTATCTACGAGCAAGAAGGCACAGTGAATATCGTCTATGCCCCCGACGGCGAGACGGTCTATATCCAAGACATACTCTGCAACAGTGGAATAGGCACCTGGGTGAGGGGCACTATCGAGGGTGGCAAGATCCACGTGCCCATGGGACAGACGCTTATTAGGGATGACGAATCTATGTATGGCGTTATGCTCGCTTGGGGCCAGACCTATTATGACTATGATTCTGAATCTTATCTCTTTGAGAACGACCCCACTGTGACCGAAGTGACCTTCACCATCAATGGCAACACCATCAGCATGGACAACTCATCATTCGGTCCTAATGACGATATCGATGGAGCGACAGGCCTCTGTGGCATCTACTCTGATATCCCCATCTGGTTTGCCCAGTGTGACCTGATGACCGTGTTCACGGCTCCCGAGCCCACGCCCACAATCATCGACGAGCAACCCGAGGGCGAACTGGTGACCTACCTCCGCAGCGGTTATACCAGCGACTGGGAGGGCTATGTGTATGATCAAATGGGAACCGCAAATCTCGTCTATGCCCCTGACGGCGAGACGGTTTACATCCAGGATATCATCTATCATGGCCCCGGAACTTGGGTGAAGGGCAGCATTGATGGCAATAAAATCCACGTGCCCCTGGGACAGGCTATAGACTATTACTTCGATGGGCCTCCCACAAAATTCAAAGCCAGGAGTGGTAATAGAGACATCCAATTTATTACGCTGAGCGCAGGCCAGGTTGTGCCTGACCCAGATTATGAAGGGGCGTTCTTGCTCGATGTCGACCCGAGTCTGACCGAGATCACCTTCTCCATCAACGGCAATGTCATCAGCCTGGATAACACCTGCCTCGGTCCCAACGACGGAATCGATGGTGCTATGGTTATCGCGTCCACGGCCATGAACTATCCTGAATTATTCGATTATTGTGACTTGCTGACCGTGTTCAGTGAACTACCGGAAACGCCCACAATCATCGACGAGCAGCCCGAGGGCGAACTGGTGACCTACCTCAGAGGCGGTGACGGCATCTGGAGTACTATAAAAGGTGTGAAGGACACAAAAGATAGCCGCTACATCAACATTAACGGATATAGCATCAATAGCCAGTTTGACGAGGTCAATGTCGTTTACGCCCCTGATGGACAAACGGTTTACATCCAGGATCTTGTGTTCTGCAATCAGAATAACAGGAACACTTGGGTGCAGGGCGCTCTTAGCGCCGATGGCACACAGATTATTGTGCCACTCGACCAGTATGTATCATGGGATGAATATTATTACCTCGGCACGAAATTGGCTTGGGGCTCCACATCGGTAGAAGCTCCCGATCCCGATAACGAAGATGACGAGCAACAGGTCATCTTCACCCCCGATACCTCGGTGACCCAGATCACCCTCACCATTCATGACAATTACATCAGCTTGGACAACTCGCAAGGTGCCAAGGCCGAGGATTTCAGGTCCCTTTGTGAACAAGCCTCGCATAACGAGATCGAGTGGGAGGACTTCCAGCAAGCACTGGTACCCATGTACCAGAGCACTGGCCTTGCCTATGTCACCTCGGCAGGTAAATGGACCGGCGAAATCAACTGGAACACTGTCTTCACCAGCAAGCATCCCGCCACTCTGCCCAATCCCGTGATCGAGGGATGGTACCAGGCCGAGGACAGTTATGATGACACCTATCTGATAGTGAAGGTGCCAGAATATGACACCGAGGGCCTGCCCATCTTTGAGGATGCACTGAGCTATAGCATCTATACCGACAACGGCCAGTTGTATACCTTTGAGGCCGGCACGTACAACATTGAGCAAGACATGACCGAGATTACCTATGATACTTGGTATAACCAGGATTGGAATCTCTACATCGGTTATCCCACCTTCAAGGGTACCTGGTCTGAAACTGACGGATTCGTGCCCTTCTTCAACTGGCGCATCGGTATCCAGTTCCACTACACGGTGGACGGTGTGAAGAACTCGACCGGCATCACCTACATCGAAGTGTATGACAATCCCAACGTGACTCCGGGTGATGTCAATGGTGACAATGAGGTGAAGATCAACGACGTGACCGCTCTCATCGACTTGCTCCTGAGCGGCGACGAAATCACCGCCTCCATCGCTACCGACGTGAACGGTGACGGCCGTGTAACCATCGCCGACGTTACCGCCCTCATCGACCTGCTCCTGAGCGGAAACTAACCCGTCAGAACATAAACCCCAACTAAAAAGAGCCGTGCACCCCATCGTGCACGGTTCTTTTTTAATGTGGCTGTGTCATAATAGGCCTTTGGTTATCGGATCGGCCTAGCGGCCGAGAAATTAAACAAAATTTTTTATAAAAATTATTCAAAATGAGTTTTAATTTAAATTTTACGTGAGTTTGATGAAAATAAACTGTTGACGCTCAGCTCCCCCTCTTGGATAAGAGGGGGCGGGGGGGCGTCGATGATACCAAAGTCAAGCTGGCCGAAGACGAACAGGTCGAAAACGAACAGGTCGAAGACCTGAACAAGGCCAGCGGCCTTGACTTGAGTTAACACCATGGCGCGAGGGCCGTAGGTCCTCGTGGCTTGGTGACAGGCGCGTGAGCCGTAGGTCCTCGTGGCTTGGTGACAGGCGCGTGGGCATGATCGGGCCCCGTAGGGGGCCACTAAGGTCGGCAGGGAGTGGCCCTCTCTCGAGGCCCATTTTTCACGTCGGCCGCTCTCCCCAGGCCACACAGACCTTCGGCCTGTGCGCCCTGGGGCTACGACTAGTCAAGGCCGCTGGCCTTGTGCAGACCTTCGGCCTGCTCGCCATCCGACGTCCTCATGCCCGCCTACCGCCCGGCGTCCTCATGCAAGACCGCCACCCGGCGTCCTCATGCCTACCACCCAACCGCCTTCGGTCTGCCCGCCCGATTTTCGACTGCTTACTCACTTGCAATACTGGCGTGTTTTCGATGCATTTCTTTAAAATATTCTGTTCTTTTGTTGCTTTTTTGTTTTATTTATTATATTTTTGCAGGGAATTGATATCTTTTTGTGTCTCTTTACCCTACCGTTTTCACTTAAGATGTAATCAGACAGTGACTTAACTTTATTTCTCTATAACTAAATTATTAACTTTTAAAACCATTAGGCTTATGAAGAAATTTCTATTCCTACTGTTAGGCCTCACCATTGCGGTGGGGGCCTCGGCCGACGTGGACCCCTGGCTTGCACAACACAGCGCCATGAGTCAGGCCAGAGCCGAACGTGTGACACACAAGCAGTTTGTCAAGCGCCAAAAGGCTCACGACTTGTCACAGTCCACTGCCGTTAAGGGCAAGCGCATGAACAACCTGAGGGAGGGCGACCCCGTTGCCATCACCGAGCAGCCCGAGGGCACGCTGGTGACCTACAAGCGCTCCGGCTGGTATTGTAATAATATCGACATGGTGGCCATGCCACAGATGGGTTATGTCAGCATGGTCTATGACCCGGACGGAACCACAGTTTATATTCAAGACCTCGTGTTCGGAGCTCAGTATAAAACCTGGGTGAGGGGCACCATTGCCGATGGAAAACTCACTGTCCCGATGGGCCAGTACGTTTACACTAACTACTATAATGGCCAGTATAGGTATGGTTCTTATCTGGCTTGGAGTTATGTTGTCCAGGAATCTTACGAGGATGAAAACTATCCCCAAAGCTACGAAGACTCCACGGTGACCGAAGTTACCTACACCATCGATGGTGACAACTTCATCATGGACAATTCCGTCGGCACAGCCAACACCATCGGCTCCAGAGGCCTTAGCGTAGCTTGGGATGATGCTGACTGGAGCTGGGGCACAGAGTGGAACACCACGTTCACTCGTGCCGAACTCCCCACAGTCATCGAGAATCAACCCCAGGGCACTCCCATGACCTACAAGCGTAACGTTCAATGCGTCAATTACTCTCAAAATTCCTCACTGATAGGAGAGGTAAACTTCAATGTTGTCTATGACCCCGATGGCCAGACGGTCTATATCAAGGATCCTGTCAGCTTGTTTGATATTGGCTCATGGGTAGAGGGTACTGTCAATGGCAACAAAATCACCGTGCAGCTTGGACAGTATCTCTACTATGATGGTGATGAAAACGTGATACTTGTTTGGGGCACCAATACCATTGGCCCGAAAAACCAATTATTCACTATCGACCCATCGGTGACCGAGGTGACTTTCACCATCGGCGATGACGGCTATGTCACGATGGACAACTCCAGCGCTGGCCTTCTGGGTGACGGAGCAACAGGACTCGCAGCCATCCTTGATAACGGAAACGAGGCCTATGCCATGATCTGGAACAAGCCTAAATATACCACACCCATCTATGACCGACCCGACGGCACACTGGTGACCTACAATCGTGGTGGCAGTTATTTTGGCAATAATGGTGAGATCTACCCCCAAGGTGGTCAAGTGAATGTTGTCTATGCTCCTGACGGCAAGACGGTATATATCCAGGACATCCTCTGCGGCACCCCCTTCCAAACATGGGTGGAAGGCACCATCGAGGATAACAAGATCCATGTGCCCATGGGACAGTTCATCTTCTGGCAAGAAGAATTCCGCGACAGTTATGGCTATTTTCTGTCATGGGCTCAGATCTATTATGACCAGAACGATGAAATGTACAAGTGCCATTACGACCCATCGGCTACCGAGGCGACTTTCACTATCAACGGCGATGTCATCACGATGGACAACTCATCCCTCGGTCCCAATAACGAGGCCGAAGGTGCGGTTGGCCTCTGTGCTGTTATCAACTTCGATACCAGCTGGATTGCCCAGTGTGACGTGATGACCGAGTTCAGCGACCCTGCAGTCGGGCCCACATACATCGAAAATCAGCCCGAGGGAGAACTGGTGACTTACAACCGTAGCGGATACGGTCTCGACTCTTACGGCAGGCCCACTGCCATTCATGCCGAGGTGAACATCGTCTATGCTGATGACGGGCAGACCGTTTACATCCAGGATCCCGTCTATGGTCCCAGGTTCAATACCTGGGTAAAAGGCACCATCTCTGACGGCAAGATCCATGTACCACTGAACCAGTATGTCAATCTCCAGTATGGCGTATACCTGGCTTGGGGCACATGCACGGCCACAGCCACCGTTGACCCGGACGACGCCCCCTTCGTGTTCACGCCCGATGCCGATGCCACCGAGTTCACTTACACCATCAGCGGCAACAGGATCATCATGGACAACACCACCGCCGGCGACAATGGCAATGGCGCTGTGGGACTCGCCATCCTGCAGGATAATGGTGATACCTACTTCATGATGGAGTTCAACTCAGTCTTCAACCGCATAGTGGAGCTTACAATCATCGACGAGCAGCCCGAGGGCGAACTGGTGACCTACAACCGCAGCGGTTATTATAGCGACTGGTCTGGTGAGACGATCGAACAATCAGGAACCGTCAATCTCGTCTATGCCCCTGACGGCAACACGGTTTACATCCAGGATATCATCTATCATGGCCCCGGAACTTGGGTGATGGGTACCATTGAGGGCAACAAAATCCACGTGCCCCTGGGACAGGCTATCGCCTCTCTCTACGTTGGGCCTCCCACAAAATTCAAAGCCAGGAGAGGCAACAGGGACATCGAGTACATCGTGTTGGGTGCAGGCCTGGTTGTGCCTGACCCAGATTATGAAGGGACGTACATGCTCGATGTCGACCCCAGCCTGGCCGAGATTACCTTCACCATCAGCGGCAATGTCATCAGCCTGGATAACACCTGCTTCGGTCCCAACGACAGCATCAACGGTGCTATGGTTATCGCAGCTGTTTATCAATACGAGCCTCAATACTTCGAACAGTGTGACCTGCTGACCGTGTTCAGCGCTGACAATCCCGACGTGACTCCGGGTGATGTCAACGGTGACAATGAGGTGAAAATTAACGACGTGACGGCACTCATCGACTTGCTCCTGAGCGGCGACGATATCTCCGCCTCCATCGCTACCGACGTGAATGGTGACGGCCGTGTAACCATCGCCGACGTCACCGCCCTCATCGACCTGCTCCTGAGCGGAAACTAAACCGCCAGAACATAAACCCCAACTAAAAAGAGCCGTGCACGAGGGGTGCACGGTTCTTTTTTCATCCCCTCTGGTTTTTCATCGGCCTGACGGCCGAGAAATCAAACAAAGTTTAATTCCAATGGTGTCCGTTAAAGACGAGCAACAGCGGCCATTAAGGCCGCTTCAAGGGGACGGTTCGGTTTGTAACAAAAGATCAATCTTTTGTTGCTAACGGAGGAACTTCATGATTGACAGGATTTTGGAGGATGTTGAAAATCTTTACCGGACAATAGAAATTTTATTCTAATTTTCACTTGTGTCCCGTTAAAATAAGGGAATAATAAAGATGTGCCTTTGAACCCTGCGGGGCTAATGCGAATTCCACGAATTTAACTAATTTGAATTCTGTTTAATTTCTCGCGCGAAGCGAGATTTATAAAGGGGTAGGCAATGAGCGCGATTTATAAAGGGGACGGCTGTGAGGGGGCCAAACGGGAAAGAGGGCGGGTCCCGAGTTGAGACCTGCCCTCTTTTGTTTATCAGTCAGCGAGGCTGACTGGTGGCTTACTTGCTGGCCGGTTGGATGGATAGACGCAGACCGGAATCCTCAGCGGCGATGCCTGGGTCATCCTGGGTGCGGCCACCGCATTTGAGCCAGTTGTTGGTGAGGCCGCGGACATAGGCCGAGCCACGGCACACCCTGGTAGTGCCGGTATCGGGACCCTGAGGATCGACCTGAGCCGCGCTGGTGTAAGCGCCCCAGTAGTCCTGGCACCACTCAAACACGTTACCGCTCATGTCATACAGGCCCAACTCATTGGCCTGCTTAGTGGCTACGGGATGGGTGGTGTTGCCCGAATTAGACACATACCATGCCACCAGGTTCACGTTGTTACTGCCAGCATAGACATATCCCTGGCTCTTGTTGCCGCCACGGGCAGCAAATTCCCACTGAGCCTCGGTGGGCAGGCTGAAGTTCTCCTCAAACATTGCGTTCAACTCGTTGACAAACGCTAAGCAAGAGTACCAGCTCACATTCTCCACAGGAAGGTCACCATTACCCGTATGGCCGCTCGGATTGTTGCCCATTACATGCGTCCACAGCGTCTGGGTCACCTCGGTCTCGCCGATGTGATAGTCCGACAAGGTCACCTGATGAATCGGAGTGGCATTGACATCGCCCTCCAGGCCCATCATGAACGTGCCGCCGTCCACCTTGATCATATTGAAGCCATAACGATTGATGAGGAACTCACGACGCGCGGGACCGCTGGCCACAGAGCCGCCATCGGCGCCGCTCAGCAACTGGTCGATCAAGGCCGTCACGTCGCTGATGGTGACATGGGTATCGCCATTCACGTCGGCTGCAGGATTATCGATCTCGCCGCCGCTCAGCAGCAGGTCGATCAGGGCCGTCACATCGCTGATGGTGACGTTGCTGTCGCCATTCACGTCGCCCACGGCCACCGGCTCGACGTCTCGCTTGCTGACGATGTGGGCAAACTGGCTCCACTTGTTATGGTCGCAGTAAGCCTCGTGTGAGGCGTAGGGAACCCTCAGTGCAGCATTCCGGTAAACATCGGTATCAAAGGTGATATAGTCGCCTTGATCAGCGAGTGTCGGGGGCACCTCGGCCAGGCAGACCACCTCGGTAATATCAGGGCAATAGTAGAAGCAGGTCGAGCCGATAGAGGTCACACTCTTGCCGATCACCACCTTCTGCAGCGAAGAGCAGTTGCGGAAGCCCATCGAGCCTATCGTCGTCACCCCATCAGGGATGACCACTTCGGTAAGGCCCATGCACAGCCAGAAGGCGTGGTCCTTGATTTCCGTCACCGAGAAGGGGATGTCCACCTCGGTCAGTTCCACACAATAGTGGAAAGCATAAGAGCCAATCGTCTCGATAGTGACGGGCAGCGTGATCTTAGTCATGGCCTTGCACAACTTGAACGCATTGTTGCCAATGGCATTGACGGTATAGGTCCTGCCGCCATAGGTCACGAAGCTGGGGACGATAACTTCACCCTCGTAACTGTCGCTGTAGTTGCCGTAGTAATCGGTCTCACTGGTCACCTCGACAGTGCCGTTGCTGGTGATGTTATAATAGACGCCGTCTTTCTCAAAGTCGTAGTTTATCTGTCCGTAGTGGGTGAAATTACTCCAATAGGCGGCTGCCTGGTAGGCTGGCTTGCACGATTTGGGCACAATGACCACCACATTGCTGTAATGGCTCTGATCAAACGTGTCGTTCATAATCGTTGGCGGCGTGGTGGCACCGATGACGATTTTTTCCAGAGCAGGCGTGTCATAGAACACAACGTCACCCATGAATCTGAGGCAGCTGCCCAGGGTCACTTTTCTCAGATTGTGACACATCCTGAATGCCCCCTCAGCAATCTGCGCGACAGCGTCAGGCACAACGATGGAGGAGATAGCACACTCCCTGAAGGCATTGTAATCAATGGAGGTGATCGAGTTGGGAAGTGTCACACTCCACAGGTTGTGGCACACAGCAAAGGCATTATTGCGGACCGTCGTCACGTCATAGGTAACGCCCTCATATTCCACTGTGGCAGGCACATTGACGTCCCCACTATAAGAGCCATAGCTCACGTCCTTGCTAGCCACACCCACATTATTCTCACCGATCTTCTTGTAATAGATGCCATCGACCATAAAGTCACAATCCGTTATGTCCCTGTCCTGGAACAGCTTCCAGACGGGGGCCGCGGCATAGAGTGACTCCGATTCTTGAGGCACCAAGAGCATGGCATTGGCATAAGTGGCCTGGGAAAAGTCATTCTCAGCCATCTGCGGCGGGGTCTTGGCAAAGCAAGTCACATATTGCACATTGTCACAATTGTTAAACACGTTGAACTGATTGGTAAAGGAACAATTCTCACCGATAATCACATGTATCAGATTAGTGCAGCCATAAAAAGCCAGGCCTTTTACTAGCGTCACCGAATTGGGAATATCAACCTTGGTCAACGAGGTACACCCCATGAAGGCGGCAGGACCTATCTGTTCAAGACTGGATCGCGGGAACTCAATAGAGGTCAAGCCAGTACAATAAGAGAAAGCATCCTCCCTGATGCCGGTTACCGAGTAGGTAACCCCTTCTTTAGTGACTTGATCGGGAATCCCCACATCGCCAGAGTAGCAGTTGTAATTCTTGTCCCTATAGCTCACACTCGCCGTGTTGCTGCCCGTGCGGATATAGTACAGGCCATTCACCTCGAAGTCATAGTCCGCAGCCTGGATGTTAGTGAAATTACTCCAGTAGTCGGCATTACGATAAGCACTCAGCGACATGTAGGGAACGGTCAGCGTGGCCGAGGCATACTGGTCGGACAGCGTGGCCGCCATGATTGCTGGTGGCGTATAGGCCCTGCAACGGATGTTTGTCAGCGACGTGCAGCCGGTGAAAACAGAGTTGCCCATCTCGGTGAGGCCAGAACCCAAGTCCACCGACGCCAGGCTTGTACAGCCCTGGAACGCCCACGAGGCGACATACCACACATTGTCAGGAATCCTGACACTGGTCAGCGACGTGCAGTTATAGAAGGCATAAGTACCAATATACTGAAGCGTCACGGGCAAATTGATGACCGTCAAGTTTGAACAATTGCGAAAAGCGTGCGAATCAATATTCGTCACGACATAGGTCACATCGTCATGGGTGACAGTTTCAGGAATGGTGACAACGCCACTGTGAGCGCCGTATGTTTCATAAGTCACAGCCACCGTATGTTCAGCGGCATTCATGATCCTGTAAGGGATATTGTCCTCGATAAAGTCGTAATTCAGAGTCTGGATATTGCTGAACTGATTCCAAACGGAGTTGGCCTGGTAGGTTACCTCAACTTCTGTCGAACCGTCGCTGGTCCTGTCATAGTAAATGCCATTCACTTGGAAATCATAGGCTCCGGCATTCACGGCACACACCAGGCACACCAACAGCGCGCACCATCTGATTAGTAGTAGTTTCCTCATAATAATATCAGTTTTAAAGTTAATAATCATTCTCACCTGCAAATATACAATTTTCAACCAAAAAAACAAAAAACAACCATTCTTTTTACCGTGACAAAAGGGACGGTTCTTTTTGTCACACCATATTACCAAAAATAAAAAATTTGTCGCAAAGTTGTTATTGTTGTTTGAAAAGGAGGTGAAGGTGTGGGGGCTTTGCTTTTTGACATGGTGGAGGGAGGGGGGCGAGATGTACCTTTGCGGCAGATAAAAACTCAAAAACCAAACCAAAACCAAAGTGAAACCATGAATACTACACTCAACATCAGTATTGACACCGCCCAAGTGGCGCTGGTGGTCTCCTCGCTCAAGGATGACGAGCTGGCTCTGCTGATGCGCGCACTGGCGGCATGCACCCGTGGAGAGGACGTTGAGCCCTTTCTCAACACGTCGGGGCTGGTCATCGCCTACGGCCTGCTCAGTCCGCCCATTGCCCAGAGCGTGCAGCGCGTCACCACCCTGCGTGCCAACGGCGCCAAAGGTGGCCGCCCTCGCAAACAGCCCAAGCCCGCTGGTTCGGACTTGGTTTCTACAAAAAAAAGCAAAAAAGAAGAACTTTCCCCCACACCCCCTATAGAAGAAAAAATTAAAAAAAATAATAATATAACTCTCTCACCGTGCGCGTGTGAGGGTGATGGGGAAATAAACCCTCCTGCTTGCGCTGCCCCGCTGGCACAGGTGGCGGTGCTCGAGTGGGAGGAGCTGCAGGAGCGGATGCTGCAGGAGCTGCCGTGGCTCGACGAGTTGTGCATGAGCCGCGGCATCAGCCGGGGGGAGATGACGACCTATGTCCAGGACTTCATCACCTACCTGAGAGAACGGGACCTGCGTGAGACGCTACAACACGCCAAGTCCCACTTTGTGAACCAGTTACCATATATCATCAAAATCTATAAAACCCAACACAACCATGAAAAACTACACAGTAAAAACCGTCAGGAGTTTCCTGCCGACCCGGTCGCTCGCCGTGAATCTGAGCGAGAATCCCGCCGCCAAGAAGTGTGTCTTGCTATCGCGGAACTTAGAGCAAAAAGTCAACGCCCTGTTGCAGTGCCATTCTAGCCTGCAGTCGTTCATGCAGGTGATGAACCCCGAGCTGCAGCACGTCTGCGCCACCCACGTGGAGCGGGCCTACTTTGGCACGGCCCCTACCCTGCTCACGCTGCGCTGCGCCTACCATGACGAGGCGGCGACGGAGTGGATGCTGCCCCAGCTCTATGACCTGGGGGAGTACTGCGGCGTCAGGGAGAAACTCGACAAGAACCAGATGATCCAGCTGGCACACATCATCATCACCGAGTTCGGCTACCTGAAGGTGACCGAGGTGATGCTCTTCCTGCACCGGCTGAAGGCGGGCCGCTATGGCCGCTTCTACGGCGCCATCGACCCGATGATCATCGTCACGGCCCTGCGCTTCGATTTCATGCGGGAACGGGCGGATGCTATCGATGCGCGCGAGCACGCCGAGAAGTGGGCCGAATGGGAAGCCCATTGCCGACAGGTAGCCCAGGAGCGGGCCGAAGCCATCGCTGCCGGCCGACCGATCTATCCTCGCCCCGCCACGCCGCAAAAAGCCGCCACCCCAAGCAATGCCAGCCCAACTGACGCCGCCAGCCCGGAGCATTGATCGGCCTCACGGCCGAGAAATCAAACAAAAATCTTTATTACGTGAATTCGATGAAAATAAACTGCTGACACCCATCTCCCCCTCTTGGATAAGAGGGGGCCGGGGGGCGTCGATAAAACCGAAAGTGGGTATCGTCACGGCAGCATCAACGCCCCTGTGCACTCCCCCTCCTCCGGCACTTCGTGCCACCTCCCCCCGGGCGGGGGAGGAGCTGAGGCTGTGTCATAATAGGCATCTGGATTTTTAATCGGCCTCACGGCCGAGAAATTAAACGAAAATTATTAATAAAATTAAAATAAAAATTTATTTTGTTTGATTTTTATACAATTTTGTTTAATTTGGCTTCGCCGAGCTAAAGGTTCTCGCGCGAAGCGCGATCTAATCTGCGATATATGAATTATGACACAGCCTCCCGGGGGTTAACGGGTGTGCAGGCGGGTGTGACGTGCTTGCAGTTCTTCCCTATCGATGGTCAACGGGGCTTTCTCGTCGATGGCGATGCTGCCCTTGGTGCTGCCGGCATGAGCCGACAGGTTGTAAGTGCCTGACAGCAAGCCGTCAATCAGGGCGGTCACATCGGCGATTGTAACGAAGGTGTCGCTGTTCACGTCACCTGCAACAGGAGATTCCCCACTGAGCAAGGCGTCAATCAAGGCGGTCACGTCGGCAATAGTGACTACACCATCGCCATTAATGTCACCCATCGTCATTTCGCCGCTATAAGGAATCCAACCCAGATCCAGATGATAGGCAAAGAGCTCCCAATTCTTATCCATGGCCTGATCTACCTGAACTGAAGTCATGTGGTTACCCTCTGCCCCGTAATCGTAGTCGAACGCCACCGCATAGATCACGCCCTTCTTGTCCGCAGGTCGCTGCGACAGGCCGTTCACAAATTGTCCCACAGGCTGACCTTTGAGCCTGTTGTAATAGATGTCAATCTCCCTTAAACTGGGACAATCCGCAACATTCAGGCTGGTCAGCTGGCAATACTGAGCCTTCAGTGTTTCAAGAGCACTGCAACCCGACACGTCAAGGCTCGATAGCTGGTTATCATAGCAGACCAGGTCTCGGAGCACAGTGTGGTTGGCAACATCCAGGCTGGAAATCTGATTAAAGAAGCAATAGAGTTGGAAGAGTTGGGTAAACCTGCCCACCTCCAGGCTGGTCAGGTTGTTCTTGGTACAATCCAATGAATATAATTCGTCAGGGCAATTACTCAAATCGAGCTCAGTCAACTCATTGTTACGGCACCACAGCACGAGCAGCTCAGGATTATTGCTCAAGTCCAGTTGTGCCAACTCATTGTTATTGCACATGAGTATATACAGTTTTGGGCACTCGGTCACATTCAGGCTCGAGATGTGGTTATTACTACAAGACAAGTCCTCGAGGGAGTCACAAGCGGCCAGATTGAGCGAGGTCAGATTGCATGAATCGCAATACAGGGTGGTGAGCAACCGGTTGTGACTCACCGAGAATTCACTCAGCTGATGCTTGCCAGACACATCGAGAGAGGCCAAATGGTTATGGCCACACAGAAGTGTCTCCAGGTTGGGCATGCCGCTGACAGCGCTCAGGTCACAAATCCTGCCATTCTCACAATCCAGATAGGTCATAGCAGTACAGTCGGCCAGGCCAGTGATACTATCCAGCACATTATAGAAGCACCTCAGGTCTTCCAGGGCCGTGCAGCCCTTCACATTAAGCGATTCCAGCCCACTGCGGGAGCACAGCAGATAGGTCAATTGCTTGTTTCGTGACACATCCAACGTTCTCAGAAAGTACTTCTCGGATATTTCCAATGAGGTCAACTGGTTGCTTCCACAATAGATTTGCTCCAGGTTGTCCAGGCCATTGAGGGCACTCAGGTCAGAGATTCTGCAACCCTCGCAGTCCAGATACTTCAATGCGGCACAGTCGGCCAGGCCCGTGATGCTTTGCAGTTGATAATTGTAGAAACACCTCAGGTCTTCCAATGCCGTGCAGCCCGTAACATTAAGCGATTGCAGCCTGTTGCGGGAGCACAGGAGATAGGTCAATTGCGTGTTATCAGACACATCCAACGTTTCCAAAAAGATCCTCTGAGACAGCTCCAATGAGTCTAACTTGTTGTGACCACAATAGATTTCAGCCAGGTTGGGCAGCTCACTGAGGGCACTCAGGTTGGAAAAATTACAATTAAAGCAGTCCATATACATCAAGTTTGTGCAGCTGCTCAGACCCGTGATTGTGGACAGGCTAGTGTTACCATAACACTCAAGAGTGGTCATGGAAGTACAGTTCGACACGTTAAAGTCAGTCAAATTACAGTTCGAACAATTGACTGCTATCAGAGATGAGTTATTATGAACCCATAATGTTCGCAATTGACTGTGAGTAGCAACATTCAACGAGGAGTTGAGCTGGTTATTATGCAGATGTAACACTTGAAGCTGAGTATTAGCAGACAAATCGATTGAGGTCAACTTGTTATTGCCCAAATAAAGTTCCTGGAGTTTGGTGTTGGCACTCAAATCAACAGAGGTGATTTTGTTGTTAAAGCAGTTAAGATTTGTGAGCTGGGTAAAGTACTCGATACCCGTCAAGTCCGCAATATTCAAGCTATTCAAATCTAACTCGGTACAAGCATTGAGCTGGGCTGTGGTAATGACGCTAAGCATATACTTCGACTTCAAGAAGTTACGGAAGTTCGCATCAGGGAAATTGGTGCTGTTGATGGCCACATCGGCAAGCGCGGCAAGCGATGCCAGCAGCACCGTCATCAGGATAAGAAATCTCTTTTTCATAATGCACAGGATTTTATAGGTTAATATTTAAATTTCATTTCAATTTACCGCAAAGATAAACAATAATCTAACAAATCCAAACTTTTCCCATAAAAATGTATTCATATCCAACAAAAATCAAGGAATTTAGGCTAAATTTCCAAAGAACGGCAACCGCTTTGCGACAGCATCAACGCACCTGCGCACTCCCCCTCCTCCGGCACTTCGTGCCACCTCCCCCCGGGCGGGGGAGGAGCTGGGGCTGTGTCATAATAGGCCTCTGGGTTTTAATCGGCCTTACGGCCGAGAAATCAAACAAAAATCATTATAACGTGAGTTCGATGAAAATAAACTGCTGACACCCAGCTCCCCCTCTTGGATAAGAGGGGGCCGGGGGGCGTCGATAAAACCGAAGGCGAGCAGGTCGAAGACCTGAACATGGCCTACTTGCCTGATTCCCGATGTCCTCTTGCCAGCCCGATTCCTAATCTCCTTTAGCCTGCTTGCCTGATTTCCGATGTCCTCGGGTTGCCCTGGGGGGCGTGATGGGGAGAGCATGAGGATGGACGATAAAAAAAGGAGCACGGTGGTCCCCCACTGTGCTCCCCTGTCAACATGAAACAAATCTTCTTCTGCTAGTTTATGCTAAATGATATCAGAAGTAGCTTTTTTTATTTAAGTTGAGCGTGGCTCAACTTAAAGTTTAGAGTTTAGAGGTTAGAGGTTTGGGTTTAGATGTCCTCTAAACTTTAAACTCTAAACTCCAGTGAGCTCCGCTCACTGGATCATTGCGAACATCGAGCTGATGGCATCTACAGCGCCGTTGATGTAGGTGTAGATGCACGACAGCAGACCGATGAAGATGATGCCCAGCACGCACAGAATCAAGCCTGCACGCTCGGTCCAGTGGCTCTGGAACTTGGGAATCACGCAATCGTCCTGACGCAGGAACATCGCCTTGACCACCAGCAAGTAGTAGTACAGGGAGATGATGGTGTTGACCAACGCGATCAATACCAGCGCGTAGATGGCTACCGAGCCCTGATGGCAAGCGCCCACAAAGATGAAGAACTTGCTGAAGAAGCCTGCAAACGGGGGAATACCACCGAGCGAGAACATCGCCAGCATCATCGTGAAGGCGAGCCAGGGATTGGTCTTGAACAGGCCGTTGTAGTCGTCCATGGTGACGCGTCCCGTCTGGCGCTCAATCGCAGCAATCACGCCGAAGGCGGCCACGTTGCTGAAGATGTAAACCAGCACGTAGTAGATCATCGAGGACATACCCATCACGTTGACGGCAATGATGCCGAGCATGATGTAACCGGCCTGGGAAATCGACGAGAAGGCCAGGAAGCGCTTGAGGTTGCGCTGACGGATGGCGAACAGGTTACCCAGGGTGATGGTGAGCACGATGACGGCATAGAGCATCCACTCCCACACCTGAGAGTAGGCAGCGCCGAACACCTGAGCCAGAATCACCAAGAACGAGAACGCGGCAGCACCCTTGCTGATGACCGACAGGTAGCTGGTCACAGCGGTGGGAGCGCCCTGGTAAACGTCGGCGGTCCACAGGTGGAAGGGCACCAGCGAGAGCTTGAAGCCCACACCGGCGATGACAAATGCCAGCGAAGCAATCAGCAGGGCCGAATGGTTGCCGATGAGCGCGGTGGCGATGTCCTTGAAGTAGAGCGAACCGCTCATGCCATAGACAAACGAGATGCCGAGCAGGAAAATCGCTGACGAGAAGATCGCAGTGAAGATGTACTTGGCGGCAGCCTCGTGGGACTCGTAGTAGCGTTTCTCGAAGGCGGCCAGTGCGGCAACGGGCAGCGAGGCGGTCTCGAGACCGATGACGAACAACAGGAAGTGGCGTGCCGAGATCATGAGGAACATGCCCAGCAGGGTTAACAGCGTCAACTCGTAGAACTCGCCGCGGCGAACGCTGACGAAGTCGCTGTTAGTCCACTTCACGGCCTGCAGGAGCACCAGCACAACACCCACGTTGAGGATGTTCTTCATCACCCAGGTGGGAGCGTTGGACTCGAACATGCCGCCGAAAGCCTCGCCCGTAGCAGCGGGGAAGCAGAAGCAGTATATCGTGTAGAGCGCCATCATGATGACCGTGAACACGGGCATGTAACGTTGAGTGCGCTCAGGCATGAAAGTGTCGTAGATGAAAACGAGCAGGAAAACCAGCAACAGGCCAATCTCCTGCGGCATCAATAAGAATTGTGAATAATCCATCATATTGTATTATGCTATTTTTATCAGGTTAAACAACACTTTCATCAAATCACGGTCAGTGCAGCCTGCAGGGCCTTGACAACGGGCTCAAAACTGCTGCTGATGATGTTCACAAAGAAGTTGGGGAAACAGCCGATGGCAGCCACGGCAAGAATCAGCGTGGCGGTCGAGAGGCGCTCCTCCCAAGTGGCGTCGGTCAACTCGCGATGGTGCTCATCCTGTACCTCACCAAAGAGCAACTTGGCGACCACGCGCAGGATGTAAACCGCCGTCACGACAATCGAGGTGGTGGCCATGATGGTGAGCACACGGTGGAAGGTGTCGGTATGCTGGAACGAGCCGAAGAAGATGGTCATCTCGGCAGCGAAACCGCTCAGGTAAGGCAGACCCAGCGAAGCCAGACCGGCAATCACGTAGCCCACACCCAGATAAGGCATGATGTGCATCATACCGCCCATGTCGCGGATGTCACGCGTGTGGGTGCGGCCGTAAATCATACCGATCAAGGCAAAGAACAGGGCCGTCATCAGACCGTGGGACAACATCTGGAGCACAGCACCGGTCATCGCGGTGGTGTTGAACATCAGGATGGCGAACAGCACCATACCGCAGTGGCTCACCGACGAGTAAGCGTTGATGTACTTGAGGTCGGTCTGCACACAGGCGCTCAACGCACCATATACGATGCTGAAGCCCGTCAACAGCAGGAAGATCCAAGCCAACTCATTGGCGGCAAACGGCATCAGGTAGATAGCGATGCGGAAGCAGCCGTATCCACCAAGCTTCATCAGCACACCGGCATGGAGCATCGACACCGCGGTGGGCGCCGAGGCATGACCGTCGGGAGACCATGTGTGGAAGGGGAACATGGCACCCAGCACGCCGAAGCCGACAAACGTCAGCGGGAACAGCACGTACTGCCAGCTGTGGGGGATGGCATTATTCTGGGCAATTTCCAGGATGTTCATCGTCAAGGGCTGACCCTCGGGAGCCGAGTGGAAGTAGATGCCGATCAAGCCGAGCATCAGGAAGGCTGAGCCACCCATCAGCATCAGCGTCAGCTTCATCGCACTGTAGTTCTTGTTGCCGCTGCCCCACACGCCAATCAGCAGGTACATGGGAATCAGAGCGACCTCATAGAACATGAACATCGTGAACAGGTCGATCGAGATAAAGAAACCGAACACACCCGTGGACAACAGGAAGAACCACATGAAGAACTGACGGGGCAGCGGGTTCATCTTCCACGAAGCGAAGACACCGGCGAACACGATGAACGCCGACAACAGAATCATCACGACGCTGACACCGTCAACACCCAAAGCCAGATGGACATTGAACGGAGCGTACCACAGCACGTCGCTGCGCAGAATCATCTCGTCGGTGACACCGGCACCGCGGGCGTCGAGGAACATCTTGACCAGCGCCACGGCAAGCACCATGAGCACGCTGGCACCGATAACGGCAACGGTCCTGATGGCCTTGATGCCGCGGTTGCTGCACAGGGCCAGGCCTCCAAGCGTCAGCAGAGGCACGATCACAAAGTAAATCAGTATATTATTGAAAAGTTCCATTTGATATATCCTTTCTAATTTGTTAGACCGTTGATTACAAGATTACACATATCATCGTGATGGCGGCCAACAACAGGGCGCCAATCAGATAAACAAACACATAGGCCTGGATGCTGCCTGACTGCAGGCGACGGATGCCGTAGGACACCGAGTTGGTGGCGTCGGCCATCCAGTTCATGAAACCGTCGATGATGTGGCGGTCAAACCAGGCGATGGGCACACAGATACCCTGGAAGATGATCTTGTGGGTAATGAACTGGTAGAGCTCATCCATGTAGAAGCGCTTGTAGGAAGCCGTCCACAGGCCACGCATCGAGTTGGCCATGCGCTCGGGCAGCGGATTCTCCTTGAAGTACATCACCGTGGCCAGGCCGATGCCCACGAGGGCAACGAGTACACTCGAGCCGGCAACCGTCCAGTCGAGGGCGGTGTGCAGGTGATGGCCGTCCCAGGTCACCAGGTTATGGAAGGGAACGAAACCGGCTACAATCGAGATGGCTGCCAGGATAATCAGCGGCAGCGTCATGGTCCAGGGCTGGTCCTTGGGAGCATGGTGGGCATCGTGCACCTCATGTTTCTTCCAGAAGAAGATGAGGTAATAGATGCGGAACATGTAGAAGGCGGTCATGCAGGCAACCATCGACATCCACAGTCCCCAACCCAGGCCGCGCTGGTAGGCAGCGACGAGGATCTCGTCCTTAGACCAGAATCCGGCAAAGGGAGGAATACCGGCAATCGCGAGACAGCCGATGAGGAAGCAGATGCTCGTGATGGGCATGTACTTGTGCAGGCCGTGCATCTTGTCGTTCTCGTTGCTGTGAACAGCGTGGATGATGGCACCGGCGCACAGGAAGAGCAACGCCTTGAACATAGCGTGGGTGAACAGGTGGAACATCGACGCCATGTAACCCAGGCCGTAACCCTCGTGAATCTCGATGAGCGAGTTGTTGTTGGAGCTCACGGCCAGCGAGGTCATCATGAAGGCGATCTGGGAGATGGTCGAGAAGGCCAGCGCACGCTTGATGTCACTCTGGGTGCAGGCGATGGCGGCGGCATAGAAGGCCGTGAAGGCGCCAACGACCAGGATGATGTTCATCGCACCCTGCTCGAGCACATACAGCGGGAAGAGCCTTGCCACCAGAAATACACCGGCGACAACCATGGTAGCGGCGTGGATCAACGCCGACACGGGAGTCGGGCCCTCCATGGCATCGGGCAGCCAGATGTGCAACGGGTACATCGCACTCTTACCGGCACCGCCGATGAAGATGAAGGTCAACGCCCAGCCCATGACCGAGCAGCCCATGAAGGTGGCGCCTCCGGCAGTGCTGATGGCGCTCTGGGCCGTCTCCAAGCTACCCGACATCGTGGGGCCGAAGACCAGCTTGTCGAAGTCGAAGGTGTTAGTGTAATAGCTCAGGATCATGATACCCAACAGGAAGAACAGGTCAGCCAGACGGGTGACGATGAAGGCCTTCTTGTTGGCATGGTTGGCCGCTGGGGTTGAATAATAGAAACCAATGAGCAGGTAGGACGACAGACCCACCATCTCAAAGAAGATGAAAATCTGGAAAATGTTGGTGGCAACCACCAGACCCAGCATGGAGAAGGTGAACAAGGCCAGGAAGGCATAGTAACGCTGGAAACCCTTCTCGGCGTTACCGTCATGGTCACTCATGTAACCCAAGCTGTACAGGTGCACCATCAACGATACCGTGGTGATGACCACGAGCATCATCGCGGCGATGGGGTCAACCAGGACGCCCATGCGCACCACTAACGTGTCGGTAAACGACAACCAGGCGGGATTAGCGACAACGACGGCTTGACGGACGCCGTCCACCATCTGGCCCTGTCCGCTGCCAAAGAAATAGGTCAGCGCCACGCCATAGGCAAGGACGGTATCGACCAGCATGGCCAGCACGCCAATCACACCAGTGATTTTTCTACCCATTTTCACCCCGACAAGTCCCAGGAACAGGAACATCAGCAGGGGTAATGCTACAACTACTATTGCTAAACTTAATGGCATAATCGTTAGAATTTCAGTTTAGTGATTTGGTTGATGTCCACGTTCTTGGCAATGCGGAACACATTGATAATGATGGCCAGGGCAAGGGCCGTCTCGGCTGCCGCGATGGCAATCGCGAACAGGGAGAAGAACATGCCGTCCATCTGACCGGGGAACAAGTAACGGTTAAACACCACAAAGTTGATATCCACCGAGTTGAGCATCAACTCCAGGGAAATCATGATCGCAATCATGTTCTTGCGCGTGATGAATCCGTAAACACCGCAGCCAAACATGATCAGGCTGGGAATAAGATACATAAACAGTGTCAAATCCATAATCATCACATTTTTAGCGGCGACGGGCAATAACCACACCTCCAATGATACAAGCCAATAACAACACACTGATGGCCTCAAAAGGCAACAGATACCCGAACTTGTCGGTACTCAACAAGAACTGGCCGATCTTCTCCATATTGACGTCCACCCCGCTGCTGAGCACGCGACCGGCAAGGCCGGCATAGCTGAACAGGCCGTAGCCGCAAACGGCGACACCTGCCAGGGCTGCCGACAATCCCAGCCAGCGGCGATGCGTGGCGAGGGCCTCGGCGGTCTTACCGGGCTGTTGCGTGAGCATGATGGCAAACACAAACAGCACGAGAATGCCACCGGCATAGACGGCAATCTGCACAGCTCCCAGGAACTGGTAGTCCATCTGGAAGTAGATGATGGCTGTTGCAAAAAGCACAAACAGCAGATAGGTTGCTGAGCGCAAAATCTTGCGCGTGGTAACCGTCAGCACCGAGAACACGATGATGGCGATAGCAACGATAAAGTACAAAATGATGTTACCTACTGATTCCATTATTCTTTCTTTTCTTGAGTTTCTTGTTTGGACTCGTCAGCAGCGGGCTTTGCGGGAGCCGGTGCCGCAGGTTTAGCAGCAGGGGCTGCCGGCTTGGCGGCAGGTGCGGGAGCGGGAGCGTCGTCCTTCTCGGGCAGGTAGTTGAGCTGCTTGTGGAGCTTCTCGCGGGTGAACACCGCCTGCTCAAAGTCGTTGCTGAACTTGATGGCATTGGTGGGACACACCTGTACACACAGGCCGCAGAAGGTGCAGCTGCCCAAGTCATACATATACTTGTCCAGCTTCATTTTCTTCTTGCCGTCGGGCAGGTCCACCATGCGCTTGGTGATGCTGATGGTCTGGTTGGGACAATTACGCTCGCAGCTGCCACAGGCGATGCACTTGTGGTAGCCCTTGTCGTCATAGATGAACTCCAGCGTAGCCCTAAAGCGCTCCGGGATTTTAAGCTCGGCGCGGTTCTCGGGATACTGCTCAGTCACCTTGGGGGTCACCAGCTCCTTGCCGGTCACCTCCATGCCCTTAATCAGGCTGTAAAAGCCTTTAAAGATTGAGACGAAATACTCCTTAATGTTCATAATATAATCTGTATTCTCTTATTTTCTTAACATTTCGCTTAGCGTTCCACCTGGCCGCCCAGGATGTCGAGCAGCTCGGTGGTGATGCCCTGCTGACGCAGTTTATTGTACTCCAGCTGCAGCTCGTCGAGCAGCTCCTTGGCATTGTCGCTCGCCGCCTGCATCGCCATCACACGCGCGCTCTGCTCGCTGGCCGCGCTCTGGATGAACACATCCTGGAGCATCGACTTGATGTGCAGGGGCAGCACGGTGTTGAAGATGGTGTTGGCGTCGGGCTCAAACAGGCAAGGGCTGTTGGCGGCACGCGGGTCAACATTGTCGGCAAGCCCCTGATAGCTCACGGGCAACAGCTGCTCGCGGGTGAACACCTGCTTACCGGTAGAGATAAAGTGCATGTAACACATCTCCACGCGGTCAAAGGTGCCCTCCAGGAAGCGTGTCTTCATCAAGTCGGTGAAGGCGTACAGCTCCTCGCTGTCGCTGCGCGTATTGAGGGCCACACGCTCCATCTGGATGTCTCCGACGGCGATTTTCTCGACCGCCTTAGCCATCTTCTTGCCCACGGGCACGATGGTGATGCCGACCTGCTTGCCATACTGCTCGCGCACCTCCTGGATGCTTGCCAGCAGCTGCTTGAAGATGTTGACGTTGAAACCGCCGCACAGGCCGTCGTCACTGCCGAACACCACGAGTCCCACACGATGCACCTCGCGCTCGGCGATGAGCGGGGAGTCAAACTGCTGGTCGGTCACCAGCAGATGGCTGATCACGTGCTGAACCATGTGGCGGTAGGGCGACAAGCGCTGCAGCTGGCCGGTGGCCTTGCGCATCTTGGACGAGGAGATCATCTTCATGGCACTCGTCGTCTTCTGCGTGGAGGCTACCGAACCTATTCGCGTCTTGAGTTCTCTTAATGTTGACATCTTGCTGTCTTGATGATTGCTGGATTAACTGGCAGTGGCACTGGTGTACTTGGAAGCGACATCGGCGGCGGCATGCTTGAGCTTGGCCATGACGTCGTCGTCGATCTTTCCGGTGCGCAGCACGTCGAGGACGTCCTGCTGGTGCTTGCCGCGCAGGTAATTGATGAACAGTTTCTCAAACTCGGCCACCTTGTCCAGGGGCACATCGCGCAACAGGCCGTTCACACCGCAATAGATGATAGCCACCTGTTCCTCGACCTGCATCGGGGTGTACTGGGGCTGCACGAGCAGGCGCTCGTTCTTGCGGCCGGTGTCGATGGTGCGCGCGGTAACGGGGTCGATGTCGCCACCAAACTTGGTGAAGGCCTCGAGCTCACGGTACTGGGCCTGGGCAATCTTGAGGGTACCTGCCACCTTCTTCATACACTTGATCTGGGCATTACCACCCACACGGGATACCGAGATACCCACGTTGACGGCGGGACGGATACCTGAGTTGAACAGTGCCGACTCGAGGTAGATCTGGCCGTCGGTAATCGAAATCACGTTGGTGGGGATATAGGCGCTCACGTCGCCGGCCTGGGTCTCGATGATGGGCAGTGCCGTCAACGAGCCGCCGCCCTTGACAATGGGTTTCAAGGGTTCGGGCAGGTCGTTCATCACGCTGGCCACAGCCTGGTTCTCGTTAATCTTGGCGGCGCGTTCCAGCAGACGGCTGTGCAGGTAGAAGATATCGCCGGGATAAGCCTCGCGGCCCGAGGGGCGCTTGAGGATCAGCGAGATCTCACGGTAGGCGACAGCGTGCTTGGACAAGTCGTCATAGATCACGAGGGCATCGCGACCGGTGTCACGGAAGTACTCACCGATGGCGGCGCCGGCAAACGGTGCGTAGTAGCGCATGGAAGCCGAGTCGGCAGCGGTAGCGGCCACCACGATGGTATAGGGCAGCGCGCCGCTTGCCTCGAGCTTGTTGACCAGGGCAGCCACGGTCGATGCCTTCTGACCGATGGCGACATAGATGCAATATACCGGCTTGCCAGCCTCAAAGTTGGCGCGCTGGTTGATGATGGTGTCCACGGCGATGGCAGTCTTGCCGATCTGGCGGTCACCGATGATGAGCTCGCGCTGGCCACGGCCGATGGGAATCATCGAGTCGATGGCCTTGAGGCCCGTCTGCAACGGCTGGTTCACCGGCTGACGGAAGATGACGCCAGGAGCCTTGCGCTCCAGTGGCAGACGCAACCGCTGACCACCGATGGGTCCCTTGCCGTCGATGGGCTTGGCCAGAACGTTGATCACGCGGCCCAGCAGCCCCTCGCCCACCTCGATAGAGGCGATTTCACCGGTACGGCGAACCTTCATGTTCTCGGTCACGGTGTCCACCTCATCGAGCAGGATGATACCCACATCGCTCTCCTCCAGGTTCATGGCAACGCCGGTCACGCCGTTTTCGAACTGCACGAGCTCGTTGGCCTCCACGTTGTGCAAGCCGTAGGCATGGGCCACACCGTCGCCCACCTCCAGGACGGTGCCTTCTTCTTCAAAGGCGACCTGACGCCTGGCGATGTCTTCGACGAGTTGCTGTTTCAGTATATCAGATATTTCACTGGGATTAATCATCTCTTAATATAAAATCGAAATTGAGTTATTTCTTCTGTAATTGCAATCGCAATTCGTTCAATTCTCTCTTTACCGACGCGTCAAGCACCAGTCCGTTGATATTGACAGTGAAACCGCCTATCAGTTCCGGGTCGATGACTTGCTCGATTTCGAGCGACATGGCGCCCAGCCGGCGCTTCACGATGTCGATAATGGCATTGACCTCGGCCTCGGGCATGGGGACAGCGGTGGTGATGACCACATGGGCTATCTCATGGACGTCGCGGTACAGGTCAACATAGGCGAGGGAGATCTTCTGCAGGTACTCGGTGCGGTTGTTGCGCACAACCAGCAGCAGGAACTTGTCCAGCGAGCTGCCGGGCTTGCCGCCCACGAGCTTGAGCATATAGGCTCCCTTCTCCTCGTCAGAGATTCCGGGGTTGAGCACGGCACGCTTGAGCATATCGATAGCGGTGTAGCGGAAGCTGAGCTTCTTCAAGAGCTCATAAATCTCCTCCGAGTCACCGTTCTCGACGGCGTACTTATAGAGCGCTTTGGCATATCGGCGTGGAATCAGTCCGTCACTCATATCGCGTTAGTTTTTAGTCTCAACCTCACTCAGATATTGGTCAACAAGCGCACGCTGGGCGTCGTCGCTGGCGATGTTCTTGCGGATCACCTTCTCGGCAATCTGCAGGGCCAGGTCGCCCACCTCGGTGCGCAGTTGCTTCTCGGCCTCCTTGCGTGCTTGCTCAAGCGAGACTTGAGCGGCTTCGGTCACCTTCTTAGCCTCGTCGGCTGCGTCGCCACGAGCCTTCTCGATGAGCTCGTTGCGCATCTTGGCAGCGTCACGCAGGATTTCGGCCTGCTCGTCGCGGGCCTTGGCCAGCAACTTGTCCGCCTCGGCTTTGGCATTGTCCAGTTGTGACTTAGCCTCCTGTGCGTAGGCTACGCCCTTGTCAATGAGGTCGGCACGTTCTTCCATCGACTTGATGATGAACGGCCAGGCCCACTTGGCAAGGATGCCAAAGAGGCACAGGAATGCGATGAACATCCAGAACGCCAGGCCAAATTCAGGCTTGAAAAGTTCCATCTGGTAAACCGGTTAAGGGGTGGAACTACTTGATGAAGATGGCAAGGATGCAGACGATGAGCGCAAAGAATGCAACACCCTCGATCAGAGCGGCGATAACAATCATGTTGCTACGGATGTCACCAGTCGATTCGGGCTGACGGGCGATTGCTTCCATTGCACTGCCACCGATTCGGCCAATACCGATACCTGCTGCGATAGCTGCGATACCTGCTCCAATTGCTGCGCCAAGGTTGGCCATAGCATCTAATAAAATCATTCCTAACATAGTTGTAAAGTTTTTAGTTTGTTATTGTTATAAATTTTTGTTCTTGTTTTTTTGACTACCTGCGCGCCTCGGGCCGTCACTCGGCATGCTCGTGGACATGGGCCATCGAGATGAACATCGTGGACAGGATTGTGAACACATAGGCCTGGATGAAGCTCACCAGCACGTCGAGCAGCAGCATGAACAATGACAGGGCTACCGAGAGCGGAGTCATCACGCCACCCACGAGGGTGCCGAACATGCTACCGAAGATGAAGATCAACAGCATGAACACGATGACCACCATGTGACCACCCATCATGTTGGCAAACAGACGGATCATCAGGGCGATGGGCTTGGTGAAGATGCCGAAGAGTTCGATGACCTGCATCAAGGGCACGGGGCACTTGAGGGCAGTGGGAACATCGGGCCAGAACATCTCTTTCCAGTAGTGCTTGGTACCCGTCAGGTTGGTCACCAGGAACGTGATCACGGCAAGCACCGCCGTCACGGCCAGGTTACCCGTCAGGTTGGCACCACCGGGGAAGATGACGATCAGACCCAGGAGGTTCATCGTCAGGATAAAAAAGAATACCGTCAGCAGGTAGGGGCCGTACTTGGGCGCCTCCTTGCCCATGATGGGGCGGATGGTATCGGTATAGACAAAGTCCACCACCACCTCGAGCGCGGCGGTAAAGCGGCGCGGTGCCTTCATTCCGTTCTTCTTGTACCAGTTCTTGATCTTGAAGACCATCAGCAGCACCAGCAAGGCGGCAATGAAGATGCCGGCCACATTCTTGGTGATAGAGAGGTCAACGGGACGGTACTGGCTGCCGTCGGGCAGGATCTGGACCACCTTGTTGTTGTAGTCCCCGCCGTGGGCAATCTGGAAGCCGTCATACTGGGCGCCATCCTCGAGGCGGCTCGACATGAAGGCATGCCACGAGCCGTCCTGGGCGCGGACGATGACGGGTAACGGGATGCGCGTGCTATGCGAGAAGGGCACCTCCCAGCCATAAGCGTCGCCCAGGTGCTCAAAGATGATCTCCTGGGGGTCCACCTCGGCCTGTTCACCGCTGTGTGCGCGATGGCTTGCCGCCTGGCTGTAGCCCAGCGCCATGAGAGCGATGATGACGACCGCGATGATTGCTGTGATTGCTTTCTTCATAGTCTTGCGTTAATAGAGGCAAACCGACACCACATTATCTTTTACATCGGCCACACCGCCGTGAATCTCACGCTCCACGGTGTTGCCATCGGCCACAAAGCTCATCTTGCCGGCCTTGAGGGCGGCAATGAGTGCGGCGTGGTTCTTGAGCACCTGGAACTGGCCCATGACGCCGGGCAGGGTCACCTGCTCGACAGTGCCTTCGAACTCGATTTGTTCAGCCGATATGATTCTGAGTGTCATGTTATATATAATATAATGTGTATCTATTGCTACTACTGGAGTGATTAACTCTGTTCGAGCAGTTTCTTACCCTTGGCAATCGCCTCGTCGATGGTGCCGACGCTCAGGAATGCCTGCTCGGGCAGGTCGTCAACCTCGCCATCAAGGATCATCTTGAAGCCGCGGATGGTCTCGGCCAGCGGAACCATCACACCGGGCAGACCAGTGAACTGCTCAGCCACAAAGAAGGGCTGTGACAGGAAGCGCTGGGCACGACGGGCACGCGAAACGACCAGCTTATCCTCGTCGCTCAACTCCTCGACACCGAGGATAGCGATGATATCCTGCAACTCGTTATACTTCTGCAACAGGTGGATGACACGCTGGGCAACGTCGTAGTGCTCCTCGCCGATGATATTCGGGTCCATGATGCGCGAAGTCGATGCCAGCGGGTCAACGGCCGGATAGATACCGAGCTCGGCGATCTTACGGCTCAACACACAGGTAGCGTCCAGGAAGTTGAACGTCGTGGCGGGTGCGGGGTCGGTCAAGTCGTCGGCAGGCACATACACAGCCTGTACCGAGGTGATACTGCCGGTCTTGGTCGAGGTAATGCGCTCCTGGAGCTTACCCATCTCACTGGCCAGCGTGGGCTGATAACCTACAGCCGAAGGCATGCGGCCCAACAGCGCCGATACCTCACTACCTGCCTGGGTGAAACGGAAGATGTTGTCCATAAACAGCAGGATGTCCTTACCGCCACCGTCCTGGTCGCGGAACTGCTCGGCCACGGTCAGACCTGACAGGGCGACACGCAGACGGGCACCGGGAGGCTCGTTCATCTGGCCGAACACGAGTGTGGCCTGGGAACTCTCAACGGCCTTCATATCGACGTCCTTGAGATTCCACTCGCCCTTCTCGAGGCCTTCCTTGAACTTGTCACCGTAGTTGATAACGCCGCTCTCGATCATCTCGCGCAGCAGGTCGTTACCCTCACGGGTGCGCTCGCCGACACCAGTGAACACCGAGAATCCGTTGTGACCGTGGGCGATGTTGTGAATCAGCTCCATGATCAACACGGTCTTACCTACACCGGCACCACCGAACAGACCGATCTTACCACCCTTGCTGAAGGGCTCGATCAGGTCAATCACCTTGATACCCGTATAGAGGATCTCCTGGGAAATCGACAGGTCACTGAAGGGAGGTGCGGGCTGATGGATGGCTCGACGTGAACCCTCCTTCAGCGGCTGCAGGTGGTCAATGCTCTGACCAATCACGTTGAGCAGACGGCCCTTGATCTGGTCACCGGTGGGAACGCTGATGGGACGGCCCAGGGACTTGACCTGCGCACCGCGCTTCAAGCCGTCGGTACTGTCCATAGCGACACAGCGCACGGTGTTTTCTCCCACGTGCTGCTCCACCTCCAGAATGAGTTCGCTGCCATCAGGGCGCTGCACCGACAACGCGGTATAGATGGGGGGACGCGATGTGCCCTCACTTTCAAACGCGATATCGACAACAGGTCCGATAACTTGGGTTATTTTTCCAAAAATTTCAGCCATAATATAATAATGGTATATTTTTATGATTTGTTGTTATCTCGTTAATCACGAACCGAAGTACCAGCCCTGGGTCACGATGATGGCCATCACGACGAGGTTAACTAGGCCGATGGGCATCAGGTAACGCCACTCGAGGGCCAGCATCTGGTCGATGCGGACACGCGGGAACGACCAGCGGATCCAGAAGAAGATGAACGTGATGAAGAATGCCTTGCCCAGGAACCATACCACGCTGGGGATGTAGTCCATCACTTGGTTGAAGCCTTCCCAACCGGGGATGTGCAAGGGCATCCAGCCACCCAGGAAGAGCAGCGTGGCGATACCCGACACGATGAACAGGTTCAGGTACTCGGCCAGGTAGAAGAAGCCGAAGTGGATACCCGAATACTCGGTGTGGTAACCGGCGGTCAACTCGTGCTCGGCCTCGGGGAGGTCAAACGGGCCACGGTTGTTCTCGGCATTGGCGGCAATCATATAGATAATGAAGGCGAGGATGGCAGGCAAGTGGCCCTTGAACAGGAACCAGCCGTCGGCCTGCGCCTCGACGATGCCCGTGATGGACATGGTGCCTGCCAGGCACACAATCGTCAGGATGGAAATGCCGCAGCTCAGCTCGTAGCTGATCATCTGGGCACCCGAGCGCATAGCGCCGATCAGGGTATACTTGCTGTTACTTGCCCAACCGGCGAGCAGGATACCCAGTACACCGATCGACGATACGGCGACGATAAAGAAGACGCCGATGTTCATGTCAACAATCTGCAGACCCTTACCCCAAGGCAGGCAGGCAAACGTCAACATCGAGGCAATCAGCACCAGATAGGGAGCCAACTTGAAGAGGAACTTGTCCGTGTGCCACAGGGTGATCAACTCCTTCTGGAGAATCTTGATCACGTCGGCAAACACCTGGAGCAAACCCCATTTACCCACGCGCATCGGGCCCAGGCGGCACTGGATCCAACCACAGACCTTGCGCTCGTAGAAGATGTAGAACATGGCGATGAGCGAATAAGCGACCAGCAGGCCGACAGCCACCAGCACACACTCGATTGTCGTGGTGAGCCAACCAGGCATCACGCTGTTGAGCAGGTCATCCAACCATTTCGTGACTATTCCGAAGTCAAACATATCTTTCTTTTCTTTTAGTGGTTTTGTTCTTGCAAATTAACTCGTTAACGGTCGATATCGGGGATCACGAAGTCGAGCGACGCCGTGATGGTGATCAGGTCGGCAATCATGTTGTCCTTACACGTCAGGTCAACCACGCCAATCAGGTTGAAGCACGGTGACTGGAAGTGGACGCGCACGGGCTTGGTGTTGCCGTCACTCTCGATATACACACCGAAGGCGCCACGGCTGGCCTCCACCTGCTGGTACCAGTGGCCGGCGGGCAGCTTCATCACCTTGGGCACCTTGGGGGCGCAGTACTCACCCTGGATGCCCTCGGCCTCGAGCTTGTCGCAGGCCTGGCGCAGGATCTTGATGCACTGCTCCATCTCCTTCATGCGGACCATGTAGCGGTCCATCGAGTCGCCGTTCTCATAGACGATCTCGTCGAAGTCGAACTCGTTGTACAGCGAGTAGGGGTTGGTCTTGCGCACGTCACAGTGCCAACCGCTGGCACGGCCCGAGGGACCGGTGATGTCATAGGCAATGGCGTCCTGCTTGGTCAGGATACCCACGCCGGTCATGCGGTTCACGGCGATGACGTTGCCGGTAAAGAGCTTGTGGTATTCCTTGAGGGCCTTCTCGATGACGTCACACGCGTTGCGCACGTCCTTGATGAAGTCCTCGTGCACGTCGGCCACCACGCCGCCGATGGTGCTGTAGCTCATCGACATGCGGGCGCCGCAGGTGCGGTCAAAGATATCGTAAATCAGTTCCCTCTCGCGGAAGCCGTAGAAGAAGGCGGTCGTGGCACCCTGGTCCATCGTCAAGCAACCGTAGCTCAACAGGTGGGACGACAGGCGCATCAGCTCATCCATCATCAGGCGGATGAGCTCGGCACGGCGGGGCACCTCCAGGCCGAGGGCCTTCTCGACGCACATGCACATGCAGTGGCGGTTGATGTGTGCGGCCATATAGTCCATGCGCTCGGTGTAGAGCAGCATCTGGGGATAGGTCAGGTCTTCACACATCTTCTCGATGCCGCGGTGGATGTAACCGCTGACAACGTCGATCTTCTTGACAATCTCGCCATCGAGGCTGGCGCGGTAGCGCATCACACCATGGGTGGAGGGGTGCTGCGGGCCCACGTTGACGACATACTCGTCGTCCTCAAAGACCTTGCCCTCGATCTTCTTCACCTTGCCGTTCTCGTCCTCGACCCAGCGGCAGGTGTAGTCCTCGTTGGTCTCGTCCTCGAGACGCAGGGGGTTGCTGGCGGGATCATAGTCCTTGCGCAGGGGGTAACCCACCCAGTCGGTGCGCAGGAACATGCGGCGCATGTCGGGATGGCCGATGAACACGATGCCGTAGAAGTCATACACCTCGCGCTCCTGGAAATTGGCCACGGGCCACAAGTCGCACACCGAGTGCAGACGGGGGTTCTCGCGGTCGGTGGTAGCCACCTTGACATGGAGCAGTTCGTGGGTGTCAGTATTGGTCAGGTAATAAACGCAGCCCAGGGCTTCTTTCCAGTCCATGCCCACGACAGCGCTGAGCACGTCGTAGTGCAACTGGTTCTTCAGGGCGCGGGCCAAGTCGTGCCACTGCGCGTCATCGACGGTGACCAGCGGGAACTCGCCGGTGGTGTCAACCTGCGCCTGGGGGCACAACTGAGTGATTTTGTTCTCTATATCTGCCATATTTCAATGGATTTTTGTCGGGTTGATACTACTACTTGGCTTCCTTCTGGAGGGCTTCGCTGTCATACTTGAGGCCCAGTTTCTCCTTGCGGTTCACGCCGCCAAAGTACTTCTGCACCTTGATCTTGCGCTGCAGCTGCATCAGGGCATAGAAGAAGGCCTCGGGACGGGGCGGGCAGCCGGGCAGGTACACGTCGACCGCCGCTCACGGTGCACGAGCCGCACGCGATGACGTACTTGGGCTCGGCCATCTGCTCATACAGGCGCTTCAGCGCCGGAGCCATGCGGTAGTTGATGGTACCCTGGCACATGATGTAGTCGGCCTGACGGGGGCTGTTGCGGGCCACCTCAAAGCCGTAACGGGCCATATCATAACGGGCAGCGCCCAGGCACATGAACTCGATAGCGCAGCAGCTGGTGCCGAAGCACAGCGGCCACAACGAGTTGCTCACACCCCAGTTCATCAACTGGTCCAGCTTGCCCACGATGATGTTGGTGCCGCCGGCGCGCAGTTGCTCTACCAAATTGTCGATATACTCGTTGTCCTTGAAGTCCTCATGCTTCATCGACTTGATTTTCACTTCCATCTCAACGCTCCTTTCTTCCAGGCATAAGCCAGACCTAAAAAAACCGTCTCCACGTCAAACATCAGGAACAAGATGGCAAACAGGTAATAGCCCACATGATACTGGGCCATCGAATCTCCACGGGTGGGGATACCGCACTCAAAGGGCTCGCCTTTCTTCTTAGTGTAACTGCGCGGGCCAATGAGCCACGCGATAACCAGGGCGCCGACCACAAGCAACACACCGGTCAAGGCCGCTGTGATGGCGAGCGTCGTGCTCTGTACTCCGAAAATTGCTGAATCCATAAAACGAAGTTTATCTATTGTTTGTTCTAATTTTTGGCAGGTTAAACTAAACAGTCACCCCCGAAGCCCCTATCGTACAAGCTATTACACACGTGCGCGCGTGTAGATACCATATTTAAAGCCTCGAAAGTCGGTGCAAATTTACATAAAATATATTAATTGGGCAACCTTTTCCCCCACTAAAAATAGTAGTTGTTGATTAGTGACACACTATCAGAACATTGCCGACTTAAAAAGAAAGCTCCTCCCCTGGCTGAGGGAGGAGGCAAGAAGCGCCGGAGGAGGGAGAGACAACAAAGGCGTCGATGCTACCTGGAGTAGTGGGCACCCTCACGGTAGCATCGACGCCCCCCAACCCCCTCTTATCCAAGAGGGGGAGCTGAGTATCAGCAGCTTAATTTCGTCGAGTTCTTATGTTTATTGGACTGACATGGCGATGCGCAAGCCCACGTTGACATTGTCATCATTGGGGATACCTTCGCGACGATAAGTCACGCGGTTCATTCTCCATCCCTGGCCCCAGCTGCCGCCACGCACAATGCGTGCAGTGCCTGTCAGCGGACCCGTCGGGTTGGTCTGGGCTTCTTCAGTATATAAGCCATACCAGTCGGAGCACCATTCACCGACGTTTCCAGCCATGTCATAAATGCCCAACTCGTTAGGCATCTTAGTGCCCACAGCATGGGTAACTTCACCCGAGTTGTCAATGTGCCATGCGATCTCGTCAATGTCGTTACCGCCTGCAAACATGTAGCCATGGTCGTATTTTCCACCACGCGCAGCATATTCCCACTCAGCATCGGTGAGCATGCGGAAGGTCTTGCCCGTCTTCTGGTTAAGCTTGGTGATAAAGGACTGGCATTTGGCGAAGGTCACCTTCTCCACCGGACGATTAAAGTCGTTGGTATAGCCATTGGCGCTAGTGAACCAGCTCGGATTTTGGCTGGTGCCCATCACTGCCCTCCACAAGGCTTGCGTCACCTCTGTCGTGCAGATGTAGAAATCAGACAAGGTCACCTGATGAACAGGCAGCTCCCAAGGCTTGACATAGGGGTCAATGTCGACACGTCCACCCATCATGAATGTGCCACCCTCGACGAGCAACATGTCAAAGGTCACGCTGCCGACGGTATACGTCTCAATGACGGGCTCATAGGGGCTAGCGGGCCAGTTACCCGACAGCAGGTAATCGATCAAGACGGTGACGTCACTGATAGACACTGAGCCATCAAGATCAACATCACAGGCTTCCAAATTAACTCTTGACGGGTCTCCGGACAGCAGATAGTCGATCAGCTCGGTCACATCACTGATGTTAACGCTTCCATCATCGTCCACATCGCCACGGTTTGCGCTGTTCTGACCGTTCATCGGCATCCAGCACATGGCCATCATGCACACACTAAAAACAAAGGTTAAAAAGTTCTTTTTACACATTTCTATTGAAATTATAATTGTTTGATTTTGTCGTGTTTTCATCAACACTTTAGCGCATCAAATGAAAATTCGTGCAAAGATAATAGTTTTTTTTGACTAAAAATTTAAAACCCGAAAAAACGTCACCCCACCCCACAAAAAAACGCTATTTACATTAAAACTTCGCGACTTTGCGACTTAGCGAGAGGCCCACCGAATGCGGATGCCAATATTTTGCGAGCCCCTTGCGAGCAAACAAAACTTAGCGGCTTAGCGGCTTAGCGTGAGGCCCAGTTGCAGCCGTGCGGCGCCTCGGGAAATCCAAAATAAATTTTGTTTTCCGCTCGGCTTGCACTACCTTTGCAGGCATGAAAAAAATGATGTTGATGATCACATCGTGTCTTTTGGCCCTTGCCGGGGCTGCGACAGAGCCGCCGACAACGGTCGGTGATACGCTGTCGCTGGGCGAGGTGACGGTGACCGCCATCAAGCAGAGCGCGGACCTGCGCACCCAGGCCACGGCGCTGACCGTTATCGGTCAGCACGAGGCGGAGCGCAACCAGGTGCTGTCGGTAAAGACGGCAGCCGACCTGGTGCCTAACCTCTTCATCCCCGATTACGGCAGCAGGATGACCTCGACGGTCTATGTCCGCGGCATCGGCACGCGCATCGACCAGCCCGCCGTGGGCCTGACCATCGACAATGTGCCGGTGATCACCAAGGAGAACTACGATTTTGACTTGATGGACGTGGCCCGCTTTGAGATGCTGCGTGGCCCTCAGAACACGCTATACGGCCGCAACACGCTGGGCGGCCTGATGAACATCTACACCCTGTCACCGCTCAACTATCAGGGCACACGCGCGGTCGTCGAGGGCGCTACCCACGGCACATGGCGCGCAGGACTGAGCCATTACATGCTGTTGAAAGAGGACCTGGGCCTCTCGCTGTCAGCCCAATACAATTCCACCGAAGGCGAGTTCACCAACCGCTACAACGGCCGCCGCTGCGACTGGGAACGCCAGTTCAGTGGCCGTGCCAAGGTCGAATGGCGCAACCATGACGGGTGGTACCTCTCCAATGTGGCCTCGGTGTCGGTAAGCCGTCAGGGAGGCTACCCCTATGAGTGGGTAGAGACAGGTCACATCGCCTACAATGACACCTGTTTCTATCGCCGCACCTCGGTGACCGACGGCTTGACCGTGCGCAAGGCCTTTGACCGCTTCACCTTGTCCAGCATCACCAGTTACCAGTATCTGGATGACAACATGACGCTGGACCAGGATTTCACCGTACGCGACTACTTTACCCTGACCCAGGCGCGCAGCGAACACGCCGTGACTCAGGATTTTATTGCTCGCAGCCACGAGAAGGCCTCGGGCTATAACTGGCTCATGGGCGCCAGCGGTTTCTTCCGCCGTTACAGGATGGATGCCCCGGTGACTTTCTACGACTACGGCATTGCACAGCTGATTGAGAAGCATTTCAACGATGCCCTCCCCGAGTACCCCATCGCGTGGGACACCCGCTCGTTCCTGCTCGGCAGCCACTTCACCAGCCCCAATTGGGGCGCTGCGCTCTACCACGAGAGCACCTACCACTGGGGACAGTGGACCCTGCAGGCTGGACTGCGCCTCGACTATGAGCACGCCCGCCTCAACTACCACAGCGAGACGCACACGGGCTTCAGCATGTTCGAGGCGGCCACTGGTGAACTGTATGCCCACGGGGTCATCAACATCGACGACCATGGCAATCTCAACAAGGATTTCTTTGACCTGCTGCCCAATGTGAGCCTCACTTGGCACCCCTGGGCGGGCAAGAACCATACCATCTATCTCGCCGCCTCGCGCGGCAGCAAGGCCGGCGGTTTCAATACCCAGATGTTCAGCGACGTCTTGCAGCAGCGGCTGATGAAGATGATGGGCATCGGCATGCAGTATGATGTGGACAAGATGGTGGGCTACAAGCCCGAGAAGGCTTGGAACTACGAACTGGGCGGCCACTTTGAGTGTTGGGACGGTCGCGTACAGAGCGACATGGACGTGTTCTTCATGGACTGCCGTGACCGACAGTTGACCGTGTTTCCGCCGGGCACCACAACGGGCCGCATGATGACCAATGCGGGCAAGACTCACAGCTGGGGTGCCGAGTTCGCCATGTCGGTGGTTCCCACCGAGTTAACCCACATGAATTTAAGTTATGGTTTCACTCATGCGACGTTCAAGGATTACAACGACGGCAAGGTGGATCACAGCGGCAAGCGTGTCCCCTATGCCCCGATGCACACCCTGTTTGCCGAAGTGGATCACTCGTTCAAGATCAGCAATGACATGAACAAGATGCTCACCCTGGCCGCCAACGTGCGCGCCACGGGCGACATCTATTGGGACGAAGCCAACACGCTGCGACAGCCCTTCTACGCCCTGCTGGGTGCTTCCGTCACCTGGAAACAACAGCACTACAGCCTGCAACTGTGGGGCCGCAACCTCACCGACACCCAGTACAAGACCTTCTACTTCGTGTCGATTCAGCATCACTTCCTGCAACGCGGCCATGGCCGCCAATTCGGCGCCACCCTCCGCTTGAACTTCTAGAGACCACTTTCTCATGTTTCATCTATACAATCGGCAAAAAGGTCTATAAAATTTTGTCGAATTAGACAATTCGACTAATTTTGCAAAACAAAGGGCAAAAACAACTACTTGTCAATTAACAATTTACATAATTTAAAAAAGAAAAAACTATGAAGAAATTTTTCAGTATGTTATTCGTGTTCACCATGTTAGGCATGGTGTTTACTGCTTGCGGTGACGATAAGGACGAGCCTGAAACGCCCAAAACCCAAAACTTGGTGAGCGTACACGAGGAAGGCGAGCGCTATTTCGTGTTTGACATCGACACAAACAAGGACAAGAGCACTATCTACATGTACGACATCCAGTTTGCTCCAGGAGCTCCCAAAATGACCCTGCGTGTTAACGTTCCCGCAACTTTGAACCAAAGCGGCAATGCCTATATCATGTCTGGCACAGGTCTCGTGGCCGAAATGTTTATCCCCAGCACTAATAACTGGGTTTCAAAGTCTGATGATGCATACAAGTTAAATAACCTGTCATGCACGGTCAACCCAAGCGCCAAACAGTATTCCCTCTCCTTTGACGCCCACGGAGGCCACTTCGAGGAAAGCGGCAGACTCAAATAGAACTGTTTTTAACTACATTTAATATAAAAAACATTACAAATGGTGCAAGATTACAGGCGCCATTTGTTTTTTCAATGTAACTTTGCGGCCAATATCAATTATACATTTCAAAACAAAAGTCATGAAAAAGATCTTTTTATTGATAGCAATGATGGGCGTGCTCATGGGAGCCATCTCATGCAGTGACAACGACGAGCCCAAGAGGGGCGACGGCGTCTTCACCGTCAACACCCCGATGATCAACCACATGTACAACACCACGACAGGTACCGTGATGGGCATCAGCAACACGCACAACAAGCTCACACTCGACACCGTCAAGCACATCGCCTCGCTGGAACTCAACTACAAGGACGGCAGCGGCGACAAGACGCTGAGCATCAGCAATATCACAGCGCGTCCCAAGAGACTGGGTTTCTATGAGCTTTCTGCCACCGGCAACGGCCAGTTCAAGGACTTCAAGGGCTATGTTGACTTCAACGAGGGCTCGATGCGCTATATCTATACCACTGCCGACGGCATCCGCGTCATCTCCACCCTCCCCGAGGTGTTCTTCCTCAAGAGCAAGAGCACAATCACCTATGACGACACGACCAAGACCACAGTCATGGACGGCGCCATGTACCAGTTTGAGCTCAGGCCCGCCTCGTCAAGTGTGCTGATCAAGGTGATGGGCATCGTTCACGCCAAGGATCTGAAATACTTTATCAGCCTCACCGGTAACGGCGCTGAACTTACCCCCACGGCCAACGGCTACCTCGTCCAGGGCGAGAACATCAGGACCAGCGGCGTGTACCGCAACTGGGTGGACAGCACCTCCAGCGTGGTCTCCACGACCGACAAGTACCCGTTCAAGACGTTCCACGCCGACATTGACCTGGTCAACGATTCGCTGAAGGCCACCTTCATGATGGGCGGCAGCGCCACCGTCGTCGCCACGGGCACCACTTATCCTGACTACACCGCTTATTAATCAACAATTATACAACCAATTAAAACTAGAAGAAGGAAATGAAAAAATTCTTTTATCTTTTTGCAGTGCTGGCACTCGTCTCGTTGAGCGCCTGCAATGACAATGATGAGACTGTCAACAAGCAGACCGCAAGAATGACCATCAACAACCGTACAGTTGACGGCGACAATGTGGTGTTCTCACAGGGAATCGCCAAGGTCGAACTTGACTACACCAATATGCTCGTTCAATTCACCACCGACTACAAGGACATCAACGGCCAGTCCCACACCATCACCACGCCACAAATGAAGCTGAACCTCCAGGGCGCCACGGTCTATAAATTTGACGTTGCGGGCTCAGGCGACTTTACCGGCATTGAGCAATTGACCGGTTATATCGACTTTGCTACGGGCGCGATGTGGTTCTCATTTGAGGAAGGTTCCGCCAAGGTGTACAGTTCCACCCACTTGCTGTATAACTACACGACCACCATGGTCACCAACCCTGACAACAACAACCACTTCAGCCACGATCAGTCGGCCTATATGTTTGCTCTCAATGCCAAGGGTGATACCTGCACCATGACAATCAGCAACTTCATCCCCAACATGAGCGGTTCGGTTCAGGCTGGACAAATCCAGTACAGCAACTTGACCGTGACGCCTACTACCACGGGCTACACCATCACCGCCGATGAGGCTGAATCCAGCTACAGAGGCTTCTACACCATCACCGACCTGGATATCGAGCTTGACACCCAAGGCTTAATTATCGGTGGCTCGTTCAAGTGCAGCGACCTCGACTTCACCCTCGATGGCCGCATGTTCCCCCTAACAAAGTAAAGCCATCACCGAGCAGAACAAGAAAAAAGTAAACCACTGATAATCAACTCCCCCTCTTGGATAAGAGAGGGAGTTGATTATCAGTACTTTATTTTCGTCGAACTCACGTTAAATCTAGAGGCTTATTAGGAGTTTTTCTTGTAGCTGATGACGGCCCAGGTGGCCATGAGCGAACCGATACCCAGCAGGGCGAGTATCTGGTGCCAGATGCTGGACAGCCCGCCGCCACGGATGAAAACGGTACGCACCGCCTCGATGAAATAGGACATGGGGTTGACATAGGTCGTGGCATAGGCCCATGAGGGCATCGAGCGCGTGGGCGTGAACAGGCCCGAGAGCAACAACATCATCACCACGAAAAACCACATCACGAAGATGGCTTGCTGCATCGTATCGCTGTAATTGCTGATCATCAGGCCGAACGAACTCCAGAACAAGGCCAGCAACATCACCAGCAGATAAATCAGCGCCAGTGGGCCAACACTGGTGATGCCATAGACTGCCCAGGCCAACAGCAGGCACACCGTGATGACAAACAGGGCAATCACCCAGTAAGGGATGAGTTTGGCCAGGATAAACGACCACTTGCTCACGGGCGTGACGTTGATCTGCTCGATGGTGCCCGCCTCCTTCTCACCCACGATGTTGAGCGCGGGCAGGAAACCCGTCATCAACATCATCACGATGGCGAACAGGGCAGGTATCATGAACAGCTTGAAATTCAGGTTCTTATTATATAGAAACAAGGTCGATACACGTGACTGCATCGCGGCGATGTCAGGATTGACATGGGCCGTGACAATCTGCGACAGGTAAGCCCCGCCCATCGCCCCCTTGGTGCCATTGACGGCGTTGGCGGCGATGAGCACCTGCGGCTGCTTACCCAAGGTCAAGTCGCGACTGTAATCTTGCGGAATGACCATCACGACATCGGCCCGCGATTGCTCGACCTCTTGCAGCGCCGCTCGATAGGTGGGTTGCTGCCCCTTGAAGATGAAGTAGTTGCTGGCCTCGATGCTGTGCACCAGCTGCTGCGACAAGGTGGAGCGGTCGTTGTCCACAATGGTGACCTTGATATTCTTCACCTCCATGTTCATCACCCAGGGCATGACGCACATGATCATGATGGGAAACACCACAATGAGTTTCGGCAGGAAGGCATTGCGACGAATCTGAGTGAACTCCTTCTGTATGAGATATTTCATTGTTTTCATTCGAGTCGTTTGTTAAACTTGACCAGGGCAAGAGTCATCAGCAGAGTCACCATGCCCACGAGAATGATCACCTCACGGGCCACCTCCTTGATGCCGACGCCCATAATCATCAATTTGCGCATGGCCTCGATGTAGTAGCGGGGCGGCACAATGGCCGAAATCCACTGCAGCACCGTGGGCATCGACTCCACAGGAAAGAGCATGCCGCTGAGCATCACGATGGGGACCAGCAGGACCATCGCCGAGAGCAAGAGCGCCACCAACTGCGTCTTGGCCACATTGCTGATGAGCAGTCCCAACGAGAGGGCCAACAGGATGTAGATGACCGAAATCACGATTATCCAGAACAATGAGCCGACCAGCGGCACACCGAGCACAAACCTGGCCATCAACAGGATAATGATCAGGATGACGAAGGCCAGCACCAGATAAGGTATCGCCTTGGCAACGATAATCATCAAGGGCTTGACAGGAGAGACGAGCAAGACCTCCATCGTGCCCTTCTCCTTCTCTCGCACAATCGAGATGGACGTCATCATCGCGCACACCAGCATCAACAGCATACCCATGATGGCGGGCACAAAGTTGTAGGCCGACCTCATCTGCGGGTTATAGAGCATCTTGGTGTTCACAGCCCCTCCGTCAGGATTCAGCATCACACTGGTGGCATAATTGGTCCACTGCTGGGCCATATTGGGGTCTGCGCCATCAACGATGAACTGGACGCCGCTACGCTTGGAGGCGAAATCCGCTCCGAAGACGATAGCCATGTCGGCTTTCTGGCCCCGGATGAGGCGCTCGGCATCCTTGGGCGTAGCCACTACTTGGACGATGGTGAAATACTCCGAAGCCGCTAAGCGGTCCACCGCCTGCTGCGTCAGGTGGTCCATCGAACTGGTGACGACAATCGCGCGCACGTTCTTCACGTCGGTGGTGATAGCGAAGCCGAAAATCAGCATCAGCACCAGCGGCATACCAAAGAGGATCAGCATCGTGCGCTTGTCGCGCAGGATGTGCTTCCCTTCCTTGATGACAAATGAAATGAACTGTTTCATGACGTTAATCGCTGCTGCGCGTGGCCTGGCGGGCCAGATAGGTGAACACGTGGTCCATATCAGGCTGGTTAAACTTCTGTTTCAACTCGCTGGGGGTGCCTATTGCCTTGATTTTGCCATCCACCATGATGGAAATGCGGTCGCAGTACTCCGCCTCGTCCATGTAATGGGTGGTGACAAACACGGTGATGCCACGGCTGGCGGCATCATAGATGAGTTCCCAGAACTGACGCCTCGTGGCGGGGTCCACGCCGCCCGTGGGCTCATCGAGGAACACCACGCCCGGCTCATGGAAGATGCTTACCGAGAAAGCCAACTTCTGCTTCCACCCCAGCGGCAACGAGGCCACCAGCGTGTTCTTGTGATCAGCGAAACGCAATCGCTCAAGCATTTCGTCGGTCTTGCGGGCGATATCCGCGTCGTTCATGCCGTAGATGCCGCCAAAGAGGCGTATGTTCTCGGCCACGGTCAAGTCCTCATAGAGGGAGAACTTCTGGCTCATGTAGCCGATGTGCTTCTTGATCTGCTCGTGCTCGGTGCGGATGTCGTAGCCCACTACACGGCCCGTACCGCTTGTGGGTTGGTTCAGGCCCGTGAGCATGTGCATCGCGGTAGTCTTGCCGGCGCCGTTGGCACCCAGGAAACCGAAGATTTCACCGCGCTTGACCGTGAAGCTGATGTCGTCAACGGCATGGAAACTGCCGAAGGCCTTGACCAGGTGCTCGACCTCGATGACGTTTTCTTCATGGACTTCGGAACCCGTGGCATGCTCGATGCCTGGCGGGTTGAAAATGTCGGCAAAGCGCGTCAGGATCTCATCGGGAGTGCCGATGCCGCGCACCTGGCCATGGTCGAGGAAGGCCACACGCTCACAGCGGCACACCTCATCAAGATAGGGCGTCGAGGCCACAATGGTTATGCCACGGTCCTTGAGGGCACCGAGCATGTCCCAGAACTCCTTGCGCGACACGGGATCAACGCCCGTCGTGGGTTCGTCGAGGAAAAGCACGCTGGGGCTATGCACCAGGGCACACGAGAGCGCCAACTTCTGCTTCATGCCGCCAGACAACGCTCCGGCGCGGCGGTTCTTGAAGCGCTCGATCTGGCTATAGATTGCCCGTATGCTGTCATAGCCCTCCTCGACCGTCGTGCCGAACAAGGTAGCAAAAAACGCCAGGTTTTCCTCTACCGTCAAGTCTTCATAGAGGGAGAATTTGCCAGGCATATACCCTACCCTGCGGCGGATGTCGGTCATCTGGCGCACGCTATCAAAACCGTCCACCGCCACCGTGCCCGAGTCCGGGAGCAGCAAGGTACACAGGATGCGGTACAGCGACGTCTTGCCGGCACCGTCAGGCCCGATGAGGCCAAAGACCTCACCCTGGCCCACGGTGAAAGACACGTCATCGAGCGCCTTGACCTTGCCATAGGACTTGGATACGTTATTTACCTCTATCGCATTCATGAGATATCAGTGTTCTAGAGGCTCTAGTTTTTCTAGATCATCCAGACAATCTAGATTTTCTAGAGCATCTAGAGAAATTCGACTAAAATTTTACCTCCCCGTACATCCCGATCTTGACATAGCCGTCATTCTTGATAGCGATTTTGACGGCATAGACCAGGTCGGCGCGTTCGTCATCGGTCAGGATGGTCTTGGGGGTAAACTCCGAACGGTTGGATATCCAGGTGATTGTGCCGGGGTACTCCTTCTTCTTGCCATCGCCATAGTCAGCAAACACCTTGCAGGGCTGCCCCACCTTGATGTTCTGCAACTGGGCCGAGGTCACATAGGCGCGGATGAACATATTGTCCACATCGGCCATCTTGAACAGCGGCTTGCCTGTCGAGACAAATTCGCCCTGTTCGACGTATTTCTCCAGCACGGTACCCTTGTAGGGGGCGACGATGTCGGCATTGGCAATCTGATCATCGAGTTGGCGCTGCTGGGCGTCGATGCCTGCCACCTGTGCGTCGATGCCCTCCATCTGGGCACCGATGCCCTTGCCCTGCTCGGCGAGCGCAGCATTGGCACTGCGGATTTGGTCCCGTGTGGCCTCCAGCTGGCGGTTGAGCACCTTGATCTGGTTGTCGATGTCGTCAAGTTGCTTGCGGGGCACAGCGCCGTCCTTGACGAGTTCGGCATAGCGCTGGCGCTCACGCTGGGCGTTGGCGATCTGCTGCTGGATGGACGAGAGCTGCTTGTTCAGGTCCAACTGCTGGTTGCTGGCCGCCGAACGGTTAGACGACAACTGGCGCTTGCTGGCAGCCAACTGGCCACGCTGCGTCTCGAGTTGCTGCTTCTTGAGCGTCAGCTGATAGGTGTCGATGCGTCCCACCTGGGTGCCGCCCTCGATGGTCTGCCCCTCGGTGACGTCAAAGGATTTCAACTCACCCGTGGCCTTGGCCGAGATGGTCACCTCGACGGCCTCAAATGTTCCCGTGGCGTCAAACGCCTTCTCCTTTTTGCCGCAAGCGGTCACTAACAAGAGTGCCACGCTTGCCATGATTGTTGTCCTTTTCATCGTTATGCTGTTTGGTTAATTGTTCGTTGTATATTTCAGGTCATACATCTGCTTGAGCATCTCAATCTCGTGGATGGAGCGCTGCAGACGCGCGGCATTCTCGCTGTTGATGTCACGCAGGAGGTCATTCACGTCGATGATGCCGTGCGAGAGTTTGGACTCGGCCGCCTTGCGCACCTGCTCCCGCAGGGCGATGATCTCGTCGTCCTGGCTCATCAGGCGGCGGTAGCGGTCGATAGCCTCGTTCTGCTGCATCTGTTCCAAGCGGTTGTTGAACAGGAAGACCTCGCGCTGGTTCTGGGCGGTTTCGCGCTGCAACTGCACCTTGGCCTTGTCGTTGCGGTGGGTATAGAGGGCGCCGATGTTCCACGTCAAGCGGGCGCCCACCATGCCGTTCCACGACCACTGGCGCCCCATCATGTCCTTGAACATGTTATAGCCCGGGTAACCGTAGAACCCCTGTGCGAACACACCCAAGCGGGGCAACAAGGCCGCCGTGAGGGCCCGGTCTTGGGCATCGGCAAGGCGCAACTGGCTGTCGATGAGGCGCAGTTCAGGGCGGTTGTTGCCGTCCACGGCCTCAACTGCAGCAGGCTTGCTCACCTGGGCCATCTCCAGCCCGCAGAAGGTGCCGAGCATCGCCATCAGCACGCGGCGCTGCGACTCCAGGGTGGTCATCTGCTGGACGACGTTCAGGCGCTCGGCGGTGACATTGTTCAAGTCACACTGGGCTGCTGTGCCGTGCTTAACCATCGAGGTGAGTTTCTTCTCGCTGGCAGCGAGCTGCTCTTGCAAGTCGTTGTTCAGGCTGATCTGGTCGTCGAGCAGCAAGAGGCCGAAGTACATCTCGTTTACGCGCTGGCGCACCTGGTACAGACTGACGTCGAGTTGTGCCTGCTGCACTGCGCCCTGCTCACGGGCCACCTGCTTCTGGGCACCGATGGCCCCGCCGTCAAACACCGTCTGCTGCAAGTCCAGCCCCACGCGGTACTGGTCCTTGGCCAGCCCCTTCATGTCCACCCCCATCTGCTGCATCAGCCCTTTCATCTCGTCAGGCCATGCGGTGACGGCGCTCTGGTAGGTCGCCTGGGCCGTTGCCGACAGTTGAGGCAGCCACCCCTTCTGGATATTGGCGACGGTGAGGTCGGTCGTGCGGGCGATCAGGTCATGCTGGGCGATGAGCGGATAGTTGCGCTCGGCGGCCTGTTGACACTGCTCGAGCGTCTGGGCCATGGCATTGACCGCTATGAAAATGCTGATGACAAAAAATAGCCGTTTCATATCATTAAAAATTGGTTTGATACCGCAAAATTACTACCATATAGGGAACCCTCAACTATCTAAAACAAGAAGAAAATACTCCATTTGTACAAAAAAGGCTGAAAAAACTCGGTTTTTTACCATATTTAGTTACCTTTGTATCCAAAATCACGACAACTATGGCAGAATTGAGACAATTAAATCTGACCCAACTCAAGCAACTCATTGAGGGCAACGACGAGGCTGCGGCCAACAACTACATCACTCGCAACCTGGCTGTGGCGCGCGATGTGCGACTGAGCCTGATCAAGGATCAGCTCGTCGACCAACCGACGCTCATGCCCGAGATGCGCATCCTCCTCATCAAGAACGGCTGGGCCACACCCATCATCAACATGATGGAGCGGCGGTTTGAGGCGGGAGACCTTGTTTTCCTGGGCAGTAACGGCATCCTGCAATACAAGGATGCCTCGGCCGACATTCAAGGCATCGGCCTGTCTATCAGCGACGAGCTGTTCTCGCTCGCCATTGGCAACCGTATCCCCAGGGCCTTTGACGGCCACTTGCGCGACTTCCAGTTACATCTGGAGCCCGCCCAACAAGAGTTTCTCGACCAGTTGCACCTCATGCTTTATCAGCACTTGAAGCAGCCTGATGGCAGCAGCCAGGTGACGCTGCACCTGGTGAGCGCCCTGCTGTGGTATGTGGACAACCTGTGGAGCCGCCAGGAGCAGACCGACCGCAAGAACCAGTCCCGCGAGCAACGCCTGTTCGCCGATTTCATCCAACTGGTGAGCGAATTTGCACCCGAGCACCACACCATCGATTTCTATGCCTCGCGCCTGTGCATCACACCGCGATACCTGAGCACGGTAGTCAAGCAGGCAAGCGGCAGGAGCGCCAAGCAGTGGATTGACGAAGCGCTGGTCACACGCATTAAAATCGACCTATTGCACACCCAGAAACCCATCACCCGCATCTGCGATGACATGAATTTCCCCAACCCGTCATTCCTCACCAAGTTCTTCAAGCGCATGACAGGCAAAACCCCAAGCCACTTCCGTCACTAGCCATTCCATTACACATTTCGTGTAATCGTATGACAGCCCTTTCAGCCAGCATGTTTGAACGCTACTATCCAGCGGATTGAATCTCACGCTAAGTCGCCAAGCCACTAAGTTTTATTGCTCACAAGGGCTCGCAAGAAATCAAAAAAAAATTAAAATAATGGCGGTTTTGGGCTGAGTTGGCAAAATTATTGCTATCTTTACACGTTCAAAATAAAGAATACATGGCAGCACGAGAGAAATATGACGAGGCTCAAGTAGTTGAGCAGTTGCACAATCAGGCGACGTGCAAGGCGGCGTTTGGTAAGGTGATTGAGCATTACAGCTCACAGCTTTACTGGCAGATCCGCCGCATGGTCATCGACCATGACGACGCCAACGACGTGCTGCAGAACACCTTCCTGAAGGCTTGGACCAGCATCGACAACTTCCGCGGCGACGCCAAGCTGTCAACGTGGCTCTACAAGATTGCCATCAACGAGAGCATCACGTTTGTCAACAAGAAGAAGGTGATGAACCAGCTCTCTATCGACGATGACGAGAGTTTCCTCGTCAACCAGCTGGAAAGTGATGAATGGTTTGACGGCGACCAGGCCCAGATTAACCTCCAGAAGGCCATCGCTACCCTACCCGAGAAGCAGCGTCTGGTATTCAACCTGCGCTACTACGACGAGATGAAGTATGACGAGATGAGCGAGATTCTGGGCACCAGCGAAGGGGCCCTGAAAGCCTCATATCACCATGCGGTGAAAAAAATCGAACAGTATTTGGGAGAAACCGAATAATTTTTGGCAACTCCCATTAAACTTTTTTGACATTCCCAAGTCAAATAGGCGTTATGAAACACGAAGACTCCACATTATTAACCAAATATGGTAAGGATTCGGGATTTAAGGTTCCGGAGAATTACTTTGATGATTTCAACAAACGCATGGCCGACATGCTGCCCGATGTTGAGATCACACCCATTGACGTCAAGCCCACGATGTGGCAACGCATCAAGCCTCTTGTCTATATGGCTGCCATGTTTGCCGGCGTCTGGTGCATGATGCAAGTGTTCAGCCACTTTACCGGTACGGACAACGGATTAAGAGTCAGCGAGGTTGCCGAGAAGTTGCAGGACGACAAGAGCAACCTGGATGACTTCATCATGAGTGGCTCAGTAAGTGACTATGACATCCTTAACTATGAGGATTCGGTCATGATGAGCAACGAGGAAGATACAAGCGAGATACAGTAATAGTTAAAGGAGGAGGATCCGAACTATGAAAAGGATAGTTTCTATACTGATAATGGTCATCGCCATCACGGCAGCGGCAACGGCCCAGAACGGACGCACCAAATTTGCGACCGACATGTATCAGGCCAAGCATGAGATGATTATCGAGGAATTGGGACTCACACCAACTCAACAGAAACAATTCATGCCGCTCTATGAGCAGATGGAACGCGAGATATATCAAGTGAACCGCAACGCAAGGGCTCTGGCCAGCGAGGTCGAGAAGAAGAAAAACCCCAGCGACCGCGACTACGAGGTAGCAGCCTCCGCCCTGTCCAACACCCGCATGCGTGAAGGCGAAATCGAGGCCAAGTACTTCGAGAAGTTCTCTAAGATTCTCACCAAGAAGCAGTTATTCCAACTGAAACAGACAGAGGTGAAATTCACCCGCGAGATGCTTAACAAGAAAAAAAGTAAAAAGTAATCTCGACGTCAACCATACCACAAAATCCCGCGGCACTCAACATTGCCGCGGGATTTTCTTTACAATGTGACAATAGGGACGGTTCTTTTTGTCACAACTAGAGCGTGACAAAAAGAACCGTCCCTAATGTCACATTTCGGCTGAAAAGTTTGGTGAATTTAAAGAGTTACTGTAAATTTGCGCCTGCAGAACAATCTATTTACAATTATGCCTAGACAAGCACGACAACAGAGTTCCACTGGTGTGTATCACGTAATGATACGAGGAATCAATCGTGAAAGAATATTTCATGATCAGATTGACTTTCTCAAAATGGAAAAGATTCTAAAAATGGTAACCACTGATAAAGTTACTGACGATACTCCAATACCTGCAGGATGTGCAATCTATGCTTATTGTTTAATGCCAAATCATCTGCATATTCTCATTCAGGAGAAAGGTGAGGCTATTGATCGGACGATGAAAAGGATAGGCGTATCTTATGCCAGCTACTTCAACAAACGCTATGAACGCAGCGGTCCTTTATTCGAGGGGCGGTTTCGTAGTGAACCGGTTGGTGACCCAGGATATTTCATCAAACTACTCCACTACATCCACTTGAATCCTGTCAAAGCCGGCATTGTTCAGAAACCCAGTGACTACAAGTGGAGTAGTTGGAACGAATACAATCTTGACGATGATAAAGCTGATTTCGGCATCTGCGAACTTCATCCCCCATTCAGTTACATGACAAGAAATGAATTACGTAATATTGTTCTAACAGCCGAAGCAGAAGCGGACATAATGATAACAGTCCGCAGCAATAAAAGAATGAAAGATGACGATGCTTTACAACACCTTAGACATATATTAGGGAAGGGCATCACGCCTGAAGAACTCATATCATGCCCGAAGGAGGCGCAAATAGCGATCGTAGATGCAGCTCTTGAAGCAGGCATTGGCCTACGACAACTCTCAAGGCTCACAGGCATCGGCTACATGAAGCTTTCACGCATGAAGAGCAGCTGACAGGCCGTGACAAAGGGGACGGTTCTTAATGTCACAGCTGGCGCGTGACATTAAGAACCGTCCCCTTTGTCACATGGTTAATTATTGCAAAATGTGGGGAATTGGCTAGGATTTTGTACATTATTTATGTAATTTTGGAGTTATAATAACAAACCAAACACCGAATGACTATGAAACAGACAATCATTCATATCCTATCTATAGTATTATTACTTATTATGGCATTTCCATTCCATTCATCAGGAAATAACCGCGAGATTGACTTCAATTTTCCGCAGGACGTCACCAAGGAGGCACTTGCCGACCTGGACAAGGCACTGAAGTCGGGCGACGGTGAGCTGACCATCGATGCCCTGGTGCGCTACGGCATCGCCCAGAGCAGCCTCTCGCAAGACAATATGGCGGACATCATCACGCGCGTCGAGAACGCCATCGCCAAGGAGAAACAGCCGCACCTCCGTGCGCTGCTCTACCACCTAGAGGCGATGATCTATCAGGGCTACCGTGACCGCTATGCCCGCTGGAGCGACCGAAATAATCCCGTCGGGGAAACGCCCTCCGACTACAGCGAGTGGGACCAGATGCAGTTTGACAAGAAAATTACCGAACTTGTCGAGAAGAGCCTCGCCGAGCCCGAAGCACTGAAGGCTGTGGCAGTGACTTCGCTTCCCGACATCATCAAGTGCAACAAGTTGGGCGCCACCTACATCCCAACCCTGCACGAGTTCCTGCTGATGAAGGGCAAGGAGATGCTTGACGGCGTAGATATGAACAATGAGGACTTGCGGGAGCGCATCAAGGCCGACTGGCTGGCAACCACCGAGGGTAACGTGCCGGCCCACATCTACGCCATGACCAGAACCTTGCCGACGATTACTATCGAGACCTATCGACAATATCAGGACAATGAGTACTGTGCCAACCTGCTGGACCACATCACATGGGAGAACACCAAGGAGCGCTACAAGACGCTGCAGGATTATGTGGCACGCTTCCCCAACTCGGTTTTCACTGACGAAGTGAAAAACCGCATCACGCAAATGGAGGGCAAGAATGTGAATCTCAGTTATCCCATGGTGAGATCCTCGCGTGACGACATCACCGTTACCGCCAACGTCAATAATGCCAACTCATTCACCATCGAAGTCTATCGGGTATCTGATGTGCTATTCAATAGTTTTCGACTGAGGAAGAGCGATTTACGACTCATTTCACGACATCCCGTTACCGTTCAGGGCACTGTGCCGTTCAATGCCGAAAATGTAGTTACCACATTGCCACCGCTGCCTTATGGCAAATATGTCATCCTGCCACAAATCGAAGGCGACCTCAACAAATCGGCCGAGCCCGATATCAGCACTAACACCATCCTGCATGTGACCGACATCGCGCTGTTCACCGTCTCACGCAATGACGATAATAACGTTGTCGCCGCCGTGGATATCACCACCGGCAAACCACTGCCGCAAGTGACCATCAAGAACGAGAAGAACCAGACATGGGGAATCACCGGCAACGATGGCACATTTGCCCCTCTCAAATTCATGGACAAGAAAGAGTTCCGCTACTCCCACCAAATAACCGGATTCAAGGGCGATGACCGCTACGGCCTATCCACCCAGTACTACAACATCCCCGATAGCTACAGCAGTAGCAGCAATAACGCTGAGGTCTATACCGACCTGGGCGTCTATCGGCCTGGCGAGACTATCCACTGGACAGCCATCGTCTATAACACGACCGAGAAAGGGCGCAGTGTGTTCGGCTTAAAGAAAGTGGAGGCTATCTTTCTGGACACCAACAGAAAACCCATCGATACCCTGACGGTAATAACCGACGAGTTTGGCCGCATCGAGGGCTCGTTTGTCGTTCCCAAGGACCGCATGAACGGCCAGTTCCTTATCCAACTCAAAGATAACGGCGGCAAGAACAAGACTCTGGCATGGCACTACGTGAGCGTGAGCGAGTACAAGACTCCGACGTTTGAGGTCACCTTCTCCGACCCGCGCCTCAGCTACGTTGCCGGACAGCCCGTCAAGGTCACTGGCAAAGTGATGACCTACAGCGGTTTGCCCGTCCAGAATACCGAAGTGCGCCTGTCACTCATCCAGAGCGAGTGGTCCTGGTGGTGGTGGCGCATGCGCAACAATGACGGCGAGCACATTAATGACACAACCGTCGTGACCGACGAACAAGGCAACTTCACCATCGAGTACCCTGCCGAGTTGTTCAAGGAGAACATCGGCTACAAGCCTGGCAGACGCTGCTGGGCCCGCTATAATTACAGCGTTGTGGCCACCGTCACTACCGATGCCGGAGAGACTCACGAGGAGAGCACCTCGTTTATCGTAGGCACGCGTCGAGGCATCGAGTTGGGCAGTGTCAACAACGACATCTACCTCAACGACAAGCCCATCAAGCTGCCGCTCAAGTACAATACCACCGACGAGGAGCATCCCGACACCTATTGCACCTGGGAAGCCACACCCATTGGCGACAAAACACCTGTGCTGACCGGCAACCTCAACACCGCTGACCCGACCATCGACCTGACCAGCCTTCCCTCAGGCCAGTACAGGCTCAAAATCCACATCCTCGATGCCGAGGAAGGCGAGCAGGACGTGGACGTGGAACGCGTAATTACCCTCTACCGCAAGGGTGACAAGACTGCACCCGTCAAGGACTGCCCGATGTGGCTCACGCCGCTGGAGCAAAATGTGGACAAAAAAAACATGGGGCACATCACCGTGGGCGTTTCCACCCCCAAGGCCTATATATACTATGTAGCAAGCACCTTTGACAAAGTCATCGCCCAGGGATGGCTCACCTATGACAATGGAATGTACGACTTTACCGTCCAGCTACCCAAGGAAGCCGGCAAGGACGTGACCGTCAAGTTCATCACCTACTATGGCACCAAGCTGTGGGAAGAAACCGTCACGCTGCAGAATCCTTACAAAGCCGAGGCCGTAAATATCACCGCCACGGCATTCCGCGACAAGCTCGTGCCAGGCAACATGGAGCACTGGACATTCAACATCACTGACCAGAACGGCAAACCCGTGCGCGGCGCGATGATGCTCGACATGTTTGACAAAGCCATCGCCAGCATCAAGACCAACGACTGGACTTTCAATAACTGGAGGCCCAGCTTCAACGCGTACCGGAGCAACACCACCTATCTGGAAGGCTCGCGCTACACATGGGCCTCATGGATGGGCAAGATGCTCGACTATAAGGGTGAAGGCAACATCGAACTGCCATGGCTAAATACCTATTATCAAACCTTCTTCAACGGGGGGCACGATTTGGTGGTAGTAGGATATGGAAATAAGAGAGCGTCCAAAGGACTGATGGCCGCCCCATCAAGCGCCCAACAGGATGTCATGTTGTCCGAAAGCAACGCAGTCGTCTATGATACCAGCAGAGGTATTGGCGGCCACAACGTCACTCGCGAACTCAAGGAAGAGGTTGTCGTCGAGAGGCCTGTTGACGAGGAGGCTGCTACCGTCAACGAGAAAAACCTCGACAAGATCACCCTGCGCGAGAGCGACGTCAGGACGGCCCTGTGGATGCCGATGCTCACCAGCGACAACAAGGGCAACATACAGTTAGAATTTGAGGTTCCCAACTTCAACACCACCTGGATCACCCAGGCCGTGGCATGGGACAAACAGATGATCGGCTCGACCTGGATGGCCGAGGTATTGACCCAAAAGCCGCTGATGGTGCGCAGCAATATGCCGCGCTTCCTGCGCCAGGGCGACAAAGCCACGCTGGCCGCCACGGTACAGAACGCTACCGACGAACCAGCTGCCTGTGACGCCGTAATCGAGCTGTTCGACCCGCGCTCGGGCGACATCTATGCCACCCGCAAGTTCAACCTGCAACTGGATGGCAACGGCAGTGAGGCGGTAACCATCGACTGGCAGGTGCCCGACACCGTGGCGATGGTAGGCTTCCGCATCAAGGCCGCCAACAGCAGCTTCGGCGATGGCGAGCAGGTGATGGTGCCCGTGTTGACGACCATCTCGCCTGTCATCGAGACCGAGCCGTTCTACATCGAGGCAGGACAGCCCCACTACGAGACTCCGCTGCCCCAGTTCCCCAAGGACGCCCGCGTGACGCTGGAATACTGCGACAACCCCGTGTGGTACTGCGTGCTGGCACTGCCCACCATCTTCAGCGACAGCTACTGCACCGCCACCCATGCGGTGCACAGCCTGTTTGCCCTGCAAGTGGCACAAGGAGTCGCCAAGTCAGATCCCCTGATCAAGGAGGCCATCACCTACTGGAAGCAACACGATGAGGACAGCGTTCTGGTGTCGATGCTGCAGAAAAATCAAGACCTGAAGATCGGCACCCTGCTGGCATCGCCCTGGATAAACGAGGCTGAACGCCAGACGCTTAGGATGTCGAAGTTGAACGAACTCTTTGATGAGGCCATCGTCAAGAAGGAATACGAGAAAATCTTCACCGCCCTGCAATCGTTGCAGCTGGGCAACGGCGGCTTTACCTGGTTCTATTACCCGCGCTGCAAGTCCAGCTACGGGACCACAGGGTACGTGCTGCAACTCATCGGCGAAATCAAGCATCTGGGTTACTTGCCCGACGACGGCCGTATGACCTTGATGATCAACCGCGCCCTCAACTTCTATGACCAAGAGGCCGTGCGCAAGCTCAACGAGTTCAAGAAATATAACAAGGAGCCTTATGGCTATTTCACCGACTATGCCTATGTGCGCAGCCTCTTCCCCGAGGTGAAGCAGCATTCCGGTGCCAGTACCGACTTGTTCAAGAAGGTCTTGAAATACATGGACCAGAACTGGAGCAAGGGTATCTCCCTCAAGCAAAAGGCCTACTACGCCATGACGCTCAACCGCAACGGCTACAAGAAGACGGCCCGCAGCATCGTCGAGAGCATCCGCCAGTATGCCATCGTGAAGCCCAACCTGGGTATGTATTGGGATAACCTGCAGACCGGTCGCGGCTGGTGGGAACTGGACAAGGTGGCCTACACCAGCACCATCCTGCAGGCCATGAACGAGGTGGATCCCCGCCAGCAGGAGATTGACCAGATACGCAAGTGGATGCTGCTCATGAAGCAGAGCAACGACTGGGGCTCCAACAGCCTCGCCGCCGACGCTGTCTATAGCCTCCTGAGCACGGGCAGCGAGTGGATTGACCGTGGCACCACGCCCGCTGTCACCATCGCCGGGCAACCCGCCAGCCTGGATAAGATGGCCCAATGGCTGGGTTACTTCCGCACTACCCTGCCCGCCACCACAGCCGGTAACGTCGTGGTCGACCGCACGGGCAAGGGGCCGGCATGGGGCGCCGTTTACAGCCAGTTCAAGGCCACGATGACACAAATCCAGGAGAAGGCCATCGACGAGGTTTCCATCAGCAAGGAATACTACGTGTATGGCGTGGACGGCTCGTTGCACCAGGCCACATCCTTCAAGGTGGGTGACAAGGTCAAGGTGCGTGTCATCATCAAGGTCAACAAGGACATGGACTTTGTCACCATGACCGACGAACGTGCCGCCTGCTTCGAGCCCGTGGACCAACTCTCCGGCTACCGCAGCGAGGACAACACCTGGTTCTACCAGGAGACCAAGGACACCCAGACCAACGTGTTCATCAATAACCTCAACAAGGGAACGCACATCATCGGCTACGACGTGTGGGTAACCAATCCCGGTGAATTCACCTCGGGCATCGCCACCATCCAGTGCCAATATGCTCCCCAGTTGAGTGCCCACAGTGCAGGCAAAACCATCAAGACGGAACCCAAGTGACCGTAAAGGCAATTTGTCAGGTCAGGAGAAACATTTCTCCTGGCCTTTTTTATTCTTATTGGCGGTTAAAAAAAGGATGTTTTTTCGCAATGAATATTACTATTACTATTTGTATTTTTATATCACTGAAAATCAGTGTATTTGCAAATATTGAGGTCATTTTTTGACAAGTTTTAGGTCAAAAAAACAACAATTCCTACAAATATTTTTCGCGCTTTTTATAATAGGGCACGGGGTATAATGGTACTTTTGTGTCGTAAAAACATTTCTCCAAATTTTTACATATAGAAGAGTACACCTCATCATTTGAGGACTTTATAAATGGAAGAAAAATCTTTTGATGGTAGTTAATGTTGATTAAATGATTATTTAGCCCAACCTTAGAATCTTTATCCTATAAAGAAAACGCAAGCAAAAAAACATGAGAATTAACGGTGTCTGCGTGAGTAGCCACCGTTTTTTGATATATTATATCAAAAAAAACATTATATTTGCAGCCTACATTGAAATTAACCAAAATACTAAACTATGGCACAAATAAAGACAATCGGTGTGTTGACATCGGGCGGTGATGCCCCGGGTATGAATGCAGCAATCCGTGCGGTCACCCGTACGGCCATCTACAACGGCTTTAAGGTAAAAGGCATCTACCGTGGCTACAGGGGTCTGGTAGAGGATGAAATCGTTGACCTGCAAACCCAGAGTGTTTCCAGTATCATGCACCACGGCGGCACCATCCTCAAGACCGCCCGTTGCAAGGAATTCAGGACCGAGGAAGGACGCAAGCGTGCCTTTGAGGTCATTCAAAAGCATAAAATCGACGCGCTGGTTGTCATTGGCGGTGACGGCTCCCTGAGCGGCGCCCGTCAGTTCGCCAGCGAGTTTGACTTCCCTATCGTGGGTCTGCCCGGCACCATCGACAACGACTTGGCTGGCACCGACCACACGATCGGCTATGACACGGCACTGAACACCATCATGTGGTGCGTGGACCGCATCCGCGACACCGCCAGCAGCCACGAGCGCCTGTTCTTCATCGAGGTAATGGGACGCGAATCGGGCTTCCTGGCCCTGAACGGAGCTATCGCCACTGGTGCCGAGGCTGCTATCATCCCCGAGATATCAACCGAGGTCGATCAGTTGAAAGAGTTGATCAGCAGAGGCTTCCGCAAGAGCAAGAATTCATCGATTGTCCTCGTTGCCGAGAGCCCCATCACCGGCGGCGCCATGGGCCTGGCCGAGAGGGCTCGCAATGAATATCCCCAACTGGACGTGCGCGTGACTATCCTGGGCCACCTGCAGCGCGGCGGCTCCCCCACGGCTCAAGACCGCATCCTGGCCTCGCGAATGGGCGCGGCTGCCATCGACGCTCTGCTGGAAGGCCAGCGCAATGTCATGATTGGAGACGATGACGAGAAAATCGTTTATGTGCCCTTCTCCAAGGCCATTCACGATGACAAACCCATCGACCGCGACCTGCTGGAGTTGCTCCGCAGACTCTCAATCTAGTTAACGCAACTCGATAAGATAAACTACTGATACTCAGCTCCCCCTCTTGGATAAGAGGGGGCTGGGGGGCGTCGATAAAACCGAAAGTGGGTACCGTCACAGCAGCATCAACGCCCCTGCCCACTCCCCCTCCTCCGGCACTTCGTGCCACCTCCCCCCAGGCGGGGGAGGAGTTCCCCTCTAATCTTAGAGGGGGAAGTGCTAACGCATTAAATATCAATAAACAATTTCCTCGGTCTGACGACAGTAAAAAAAATTAGGGGAGGGCAGCTGGACTGATCCTCCCTAATTACTTATAGATTACCGCGATGGGTAATAGCTAATGCTTTATTTGTACTTGGGTGAGGGGCCGTACTTGTTCTCGCCCCACTTGCTGTCGATGATGGCAAAAACGATGAGGAGAATGCCCAGGAGCACCGTACCCAAAGAGCAGACCATCAGTATTGTAGCGATGGCAGGTGAGCTTTGAACCGCACCAGCCATCTCCATGGCCATATCCATGACGTCCTCTACATTGCTGCTAGCCAAGGCGGTGAAGTTTGAGCCTATCAAAGCGAAAAACGAGCCTAAATAACCCACAATCAAGATGCCTAACAACACCACCCACCAGCTGCCGCGGTTGATGTCATGAAGTCGACGGCACAGGACAGCGAGCTGAGGTATGAGCACGGCAAGGGAAAACGCCATGCTCAAGTAGCCGACGGCCGGTATCATCATGCCAAAATAAGACAGCGCTGACGAGACCACAAACACAAACAGGACAAACCACCAGAACTCGCTGCGGCGGGCACGTCCAGTGAAGTCAAAATACTTCTTGAAACACGTTTTTACCGCAGTGACGGGATCCATCATCGGGCTGGCGGTCACGCGGGGTTGATACTGCGGCATGGGCTGCGGGCCCTGCGGCTGATTAAACACAGGAGGCTGTGGTTGTTGATTCTGCTGTTCCATATCCATTGTTTTTAAATTGTATTTAACGTGAGTTCTATGAAAATAAACTACTGATACTCAGCTCCCCCTCTTGGATAAGAGGGGGTTGGGGGGGCGTCGATACCATTGTGATGGTGTCCGCCTCACGTATCGTCAACACCCTGCCCTTTGGGCACCCCCTCTAATCTTAGAGGGGGAGTTGCTAACGCATTGAATTTCAGCAAACAATTAAGTTGAATTCACATTGTATTTTACAGGAGTGAATTGTCTTGAGCCACAAAAATACGTATTTTTCTCGACCCCACGGCAATCTTTTTGTAATTTTGCAGCCAGTTTATGACATTCAGACAATGAAACGACAATTAAAGATATGGCTGGAGTGCTTCAGGCTGCGCACGTTGCCCGTGTCGCTGAGCGGCGTAGTCATCGCCATCGGCCTGGCCGTGTGGTATGGGCACTTCAAGTGGATTCCTGCTGTGCTGTGCTTGGTGTTCGCCCTGCTGGCACAGATTGCGTCCAACACGGCCAACGAGTACTTTGACTACCTGAAGGGCACTGACAAACCTGGCCGCGTGGGTCCCCGCCGCGGTGTTACCGAGGGAGATATCCGCCCCGACACGCTGCGCAACGTGACCTTCGGCCTGCTGGCGCTTGCCGGCATCGTGGGTTGCGGTCTCATCCCCTACGGCGGTTGGTGGCTGCTGCCCGTGGGAATCGTCATCGCACTGGGTGCACTGGCCTACAGCACCGGCCCGTATCCCCTCTCCTATCACGGCTTGGGCGAACTGATGGTGTTCATCTTCTTCGGCCTCGTACCCGTCAATCTCACCTACTATGTGATGGCGTTACAGTTCCACCCCGTGGTCATCCTGTTCTCCATCAGCATCGGCCTGTTGGGCGTCAATGTGCTGCTGGTCAACAATTACCGCGACGTGGAAGACGACCGCGAGGCGGGCAAGCGCACGTCGGTGGTACTCTTCGGTCGCAAGGCTGCTGCCTTCTCCTACCTGCTCAACGGTTACCTGGGGATGGCGGTGCTCGCCGTCTTCTGGTTCCTGATTGTTGTGGGACGCGACATGATGTTACCCAAGTGGACGCTCGCCATTCCCGTGCTCTACCTGGTGCTTCACACGTCCACCTGGTATAAACTGACTCACCGCGACGGTGCCGCCCTCAACCCATTGCTCGGCGAGACGGCACGCAACATGCTCATCTTTACATTATTATTAACTATAGTATTTATCATTTACGCCTGACACACAAATGGCACTGATTGACGACATCCGCGCCCTGCGCATCGCCGACTACGACTACGACCTGCCCGACGAGCGCATTGCTAAGCACCCCCTCGCCCAGCGCGAGCAGTGCAAACTGTTGTATTATAAGGGAGGCGACATCGAGGAGAGGAAATTCTGGGAAGTTCCCTCATTGCTGCCTGAGCACTCAACACTCATATATAATAATACGCGCGTGATCAACGCCCGACTCAGGTTCCGCAAGGAGACAGGATCGACGATTGAAATCTTCTGTCTGGAACCCGTGCTGCCGCGTGACTACGAGCAGATTTTCCAGACCACGGGCCACTGCGTGTGGCAATGCCTGGTGGGCAACAGCAAACGCTGGAAACAGGGGCCGCTCACCCAGACGGTCACCATCGAGGGTCGCGAAGTCACCCTCGCCGCAACGCGCGGCGAGCAGCGTGGCAACGCGTGGGAAATCGCCTTTGACTGGGGCGGTGACGGGCAGTGCACCTTTGCCGACGTGCTTGACGCCATCGGCGAAATCCCTATCCCACCCTACCTGAACCGCGGTACCGAGGAGAGCGACTCAACCGACTACCAGACGGTCTACAGCCACATCGACGGCAGTGTCGCTGCCCCGACCGCAGGCCTGCACTTTACCGACGAGGTGCTTGCCGAGTGTGACTCCCGAGGCATCCGCCGCCGTGAAATCACCCTGCACGTGGGCGCCGGCACCTTCCAACCCGTCAAGAGCGAGCACATCGGTGACCACCCGATGCACTATGAGTTCATCAGCGTGCCCCGCAGCGTGATCATGGACATCATCAACGCTCCTGGTCCCGTCATCGCTGTGGGCACCACCAGTGTGCGAACCCTCGAGAGCCTGTACTACATCGGACAGATTCTGGAAGAAAATCCCGATGCCGACGAGGAAGCGCTCACCGTCACCCAATGGATGCCCTACACCACGCCGTGCCAGATTTCCACGCAGAAGGCGCTCCAAAACATCGTCGATTACCTGGACCGGCACCATGCCGACACCTACATGGGCAGCACCCAACTGATGATTGCCCCGGGGTTCCAGTACCGCATCGTGAGCGGGATGATCACCAACTTCCACCAACCGCAGTCCACGCTGCTGCTGCTCGTGGCCGCCTTTGTGGGCCAAGACAAGTGGCGCGGCATGTACGACTACGCCATGGACCACGGCTTCCGCTTCCTGAGTTACGGCGACGCCCAACTGCTCCTGCACTGACCTTATATACCTTTTTACGCCTAGGAAAAGTGGAGATCACTTCACAAAGTGCTATTTGGCGCTGACTATTTATCTATAAAAAAGGGAGATTGGTCGCATTTTTATGCCTGATAAGGCGGAAATGCGGCCTCTTACTGTTTTTGGGAGTTAAACGCGGCACCATTGTTGCAGTCTAAAAGACAAACGAAACGAATTTTAAACCACTTGTTGAACAATATAAAACAACACGATTATGAAAACTTCTGTTACAAAAATCATGATGAGCTTAGCTCTCATGGGATGCATGATCTTCAGTGCATCCGACGCTTCGGCCCAGGGCCGCAGTCGTTCTCAAGGAGGCAGCACCAGCAGCAGAAGCCAGACGGCAGCTGTCTCGCGTTCAAACAACACAGCAGCTCCGGCGACGGTAAGCCGCAACACGAGCGCCACTACTCAGCAGGTGACTCGTCCGTCCAGCACTACCTCGAGCGCTAGCCATAGCTCAATGTCATCACCACAGGTGAGCCATAGCAGTTCCAGCTCGAACAGGGTGACTACCACGACGACTACCCGTCCGTCCAGCACAAGCAGCACTCAAGTCAGCAGGCCCGCGACCAGTCGTCCTGCCACCACTACGACCAGCAGCTCCACCTCCCGCCCCACCGGTTCCAGTATCGGCAGCAGCACGGTGAGCCACAGCAGCTCTGGCTCGAACAGAGTGACTACCACGACGACCACTCGTCCGACCAGCACGACCAGCACCCAGGTGAGCAGGCCCACTACCAGCCGTCCTGCCACCACTACGACCAGCAGCGGCAGCAGTAGCGGCGCTACCACCCGCCCCTCTGGCATCAGCAGCGGCAGCGGCACGGTGAGCCACAACACTTCGAGTGACCGCGTCACTACTGTCGCTCCTCGCACGACCGATAACGGCACGCACGTAACGACGACACGTCCCTCGACGGGCACTGATCGCGTCACCAAGCCTACAGGCGTCACCAAGGACAAACTCACCGGCGGTGCCAAGCCCATGGGTAACGGCGAAAAGCCCAACGTAAAGCCTGACAACGGCGGCAAGCCCGGTAACGGTGGCAAGCCCAGCGGCAGGCCCAACGGTAAGCCCGACAACGGCGGCAAGCCTGGTAACGGAAACGGTAACGGTCACGGCAACGGCCATGGTAACGGAAATGGACATGGCAATGGACATGGCCACGGCGACAATGGCAAGTTTGGAGGCAACCACGGTTATGACGGCAAGTTCCGCTATGACTACACTGGTCACCACTATCGCGATCAGTTCAGCTGGAACTACTCACATCACAACTGGAGCCGCGCATGTCCTCCTCCCGCTCGTCCCTATCACCTGTCTCCCTGGTTGTGGTACCGTCCCACCATTCCCACCGGATGGCACCCCTACGCCGGAGCTCCTATCATCGACCGCATCTTAGGTCTTGTGTTCGGCTCGCTCTTTGACGCTTCGCTCGACCACCTGTACTACAGCGGTTACTTCATCGACGGCTACGCCGACGGCGTGATCTACCTGAGGGATGTGCCCATGCTCAACCTCTACTGGCCCGACGTGATGCTCAACTACGAATATAACAGACTCGTCAATGCACAGTTTGTATATTACAGCAGCTACTACGATATGGCACGCTTCAACAGGGTTTACCGCAGCCTTACCCGAATCTATGGCTCTCCCGTTTACCGCGACGGCATGACGATCAGCTGGTACGGAGGCAACAGCACCGGATGGGTGACCCTGGCGATGAACGAGAGCTATGGCGGTTACTACACGACAATGTCGATTGGATACTAAACAACAACAACATTCTTCATACGTACACGATTAGTTTTTAGCACAGAGGCGGGCACCGATCAGGCGACCCGCCTCTTGCCGTGATGATGGTCAAAAAGGGCCAAAAAATGTCCTAATTACGACTACTAAAAATCATAGGAGGGCGATTTAACAATTTTTCAAAACAATTTTACAAATATTAGAGGTGAAAATTTGCCTAAATGCTTGATTTCCCTTTCCTTTGCATCAAGTTTTTTCATAGGATTAGATTTTTAAGGTTTAAAGTGTATGGTTGTTGGGAAACAACCATACATTTTTTATTGGCCTCCAGCAAGGCTCATCCGCGGCAAATTTCCAAATCACAGAACAATTGTCGAGAAACGCTTGCATAGCTCAAGAATTTTGACGAAATTTGCAAACAGGTTGTGCATCCGGTGAGATAAACCTATCAGCAACTGGGACTGTGTCATAATAGGCCTCTGTTTTTTTTAATCGGCCTGACGGCCGAGAAATTAAACTATAATTCGTATAATATTAAACAGTATCGATTTAGAAGCAAATACATGTCCGTCATGAATGCGCATCAACGTCAACAACTGGAGAAGACTCACGACTACATGGAGCACCTCAAGCGGGAGCACCCTTTGCGGGATCTGTTTTGGGAATGCACCCTGCGCTGTAACATGTCATGCAGGCATTGCGGCAGCGACTGTCTCAAGGAGTCAAGGGTACCCGATATGCCCCTGGCAGATTTCCTGCCCGTCCTGGACGAAGTGGCGGCACACTGCGATCCCTCACAAGTGATGGTGGAAACCGTGGGCGGAGAACCGCTGGTCCGTCCCGACTTGATAGACTGTGGCCAAGCCATACGTGAACGAGGCTTCATGTGGGGAATGGTCACCAATGGCCTGAAACTGGACCACACCGTTGCCAGTGAACTGGCCCAAGCCGGCATCACGTCTCTATCCATCGACGTGGACGGCATGCGCGAGGAACACAACTGGCTAAGGAATTCCACGGCCAGCTTTGATGCCGCCATGCGGGCTATAGAGGCTGTACAGACAATCCCCGACCTCACATGGGACGTAATTACCTGTGTAAACGGCCGCAACCTGCCCCGGCTGAATGAAATCAAGAATCTGCTCATCGAAGCAGGTGTGACCCAGTGGCGTTGCTTCTCCATCGACCCCATGGGGCGCGCGGCCCTCGACAAGAGCCTGCTGCTCACCGACGAGCAATTCCGCGATTTGCTCAACTTCATTGTCACCACACGCTGTGAGGGAAAAATCGACATCAGTTATGCCTGTGACGGATTCCTGGGCGCCTACGAGGGACTTGTCCGCGACTATTTCTTCTACTGCCAGGCGGGGCTTACCGTAGCCAGCGTGCGGGCTAACGGTGACATTTCGGGCTGCCTGAGCATCCGCAGTGACTTCAGCCAGGGCAACATCTACCGTGACAGTTTCTGGGACGTGTGGGAGAACCGCTTCGAGCAGTTCCGCGAGCGCGAGTGGATGAGACGTGGTCCGTGCAAGGACTGTGAGGCCTTCCGCTATTGTCAAGGCGACGGTTTTCACTTGCGCGACGGGAATGGCGACCTGATGATGACATGCCACTACAAGCAACTCAAGAACATTAAACTCTAACAGGATATCGGAGTCTAAAGAATATAATCGCCTCTAACCAGAATAACATGATGAAAAAGAAACATAAAGGGAAAAAGACACTCACTGCGGTGAGTGCCGTAGTTGCCGCCGGGCTTACGCCTGGTTTCATCACGGCCACCCCATCATATTCGCCCATGCCTGAGCCCACTGCAGCCATCACCGCTGCCGACGTGGTCTCCATCGACGGCAACACTTATAGTTTTGACGAACTATATGCCATGCAGCAACCTGGTAACGGGCAGATGTCTGAAACAGCAAGCCAAGTGCCACCCCAGCACGCTTCAAGGTATGGTGGCCCCTGCAGGCCCAATCAATACGTAACCATGTATGGTGTACAACGCCCTTACAAACCTGACCCATCACAACTCAAGGATCCAAAGCCTGATCCAACGATTGTTATTATAACGACGCCAAATTCCGAAACAATCACAATGTCCTGCCTGGAGTACCTCATGGAGTACACTGCCCAAATGATTGACGCTGACAACAGAGGTATTCTGATTTCGCCTGACAGTGACCTCACCCATGAATTAGGAATGGATGAAGACCAGTTGAAGGAACTCAAGGCCGAGATCGAGAACCTCTTTGGCGTAGAAATATCCCACCATCGATTCCGTCTCAAAGGCCAGCTCAACACGTTGCGCCTCATTTCAGACTATATTTACAAGTTAAAAACCGTCTGGGATTGATGACGCGATCATGACACGGCTTGAATTGAACATACTGGGATGCGGGAGCGCGACGATGACGCCGCGTCACCAGCCTTCGTGCCAGGTTCTGAACGTGCGCGACAACCTAATGATGATCGACTGTGGCGAGGGAGCGCAGCTGGCCGTGCGACGCATGGGGCTGAAACTGATGCGCCTCAATCACATTTTCATCAGCCACCTGCACGGCGACCATTGCTTCGGGCTACCGGGGCTGGTATCGACCATGGCGCTGCTCAACCGCACCAACTCGCTGACAATCCACACCTTCAAGGACGGCGCAGAACTGTTCGGCCAGATGCTGGACTACTTCTGCCGCGAGCGCCCCTTCGAGGTGCGCTTCAACATCATCGACACCCACAAACGCATCATCCATGAGGACGATGCGATGACCGTGACCACCTTCCCGCTGGTGCACCGCGTGCCTGCCGTGGGATTCCTGTTCAAGGAGAAACCCAAACTGCGCCACATCATCGGCGAAGAGGTGAAACGACTCGGCATCCCCCATTATGCCATGAATTCCCTCAGGCAAGGCTCTGACTGGCAGACCGAGGACGGAGTCATCATCCCCAACGAACAACTCACCACCGCAGCCGACGACGCCATCAGTTACGCCTACTGCAGCGACACCAAGTTCTCCAAGCGCGTCATCAAGCACGTCGAGGGCGTGGACTGGCTCTACCATGAGGCCACCTACGACGACAGCCTGCGTGTCAAGGCCCACAAGCGCTACCACAGCACCGCCCTAGAGGCCGCCACCGTGGCCCGCGAGGCCGGCGTGAAGCGCCTCATCCTGGGCCACTTCTCCAAGCGCTATATCGACGAGACCATCCTCCTCGACGAGGCCCGCACCATCTTCCCCAACACCATCCTCGCCAACGAAGGCCTCATCCTTGACCTCAACTGCCCCAACAACACTTGGGCAACTAAAAAATGACATGGCTTTTAAACCTTGTGGGGGGCTTGTAGTCCAATGGGTGATTTTAGCGCTGGGAAGGCATTTTTGTGGGAAAAGGCACGAAGGCGCGAGCGGATACTTATTACATATTTTAACGTAACATTGAAGTAAAAACTTTGAAAATTTGTTTAAAAACCTTGTGTTTCATCAACATAAAGGCTAAAAAACTGCAATGGGGCTCAAATTAAGTAAATTTTTCTTTATTGTTTGAAGAAAAAGTATTTCCTTTGCAGTCGCAAAAAGCGAGAACAAACATTTTTACATAACATTTTTAAAATTTACGACTATGTCAGAAATTGAAGAAAGAGTAAAACAAATTATCGTTGACAAGTTAGGTGTTAGCGAGTCAGAGGTAACTCCCGAGGCTACTTTCAGCCAGGATCTGGGTGCTGATAGTCTTGATACCGTCGAGCTGATCATGGAATTTGAGAAGCAGTTCGACATCAAGATTCCCGATGACAAGTCTGAGACCATCCAAAACGTAGGCGACGCCATTAAGTTCATCGAAGAAGCTAAGGCCGCTGAATAAATTTCTTTATCCTACCACATGGAATTAAAGAGAGTTGTGGTAACTGGTCTGGGTGCCATCACTCCCTTAGGAATGGACGTTGAGACCACCTGGTCCAACGCCCTTAAGGGTTTGAGTGGTGCAGGACCTATTACTCATTTTGACACCACGCTGTTCAAGACCAAGTTTGCTTGCGAGCTCAAGGGTTTTGATCCGCTCAACTTCGTGAATGACCCCAACGACCGCCGCGAGGTGAAGGATTTCAAGCGCAACGACCTGTACACTCAGTACGCGTTGGCTTGTGCCAAGCAGGCCGTTGAGGATGCTAACCTGCTCGCCGACGGCATCGACCGTGACGAGGTGGGTGTCATCTTCTCATCGGGCATTGGCGGTCTGCACACGTTTGAGGAGCAGTCAGGTGATTACGCCAGGAATCCAGAGCGCGGCCCCATGTACAGCCCGTTCTTTATCCCGACGATGATTGCCGACATCGCTGCCGGACAGATTTCTATCAAGTACGGCTTCCGCGGACCCAACTTCGGTGTTGTTTCGGCTTGTGCCACCTCGACCAACGCGCTGATCGACGCTTTCAACTACGTCCGCCTGGGCAAGGCCAAGGCCATCGTTACCGGTGGTAGCGAGGCTCCCTTGTTCCCCGCCGGCGTGGGTGGCTTCAATGCCATGAAGGCCATCTCGCTGCGCAACGACGATCCCCAGGGTGCATCACGCCCCTTCAGCGCATCGCGCGACGGTTTCGTCATGGGTGAGGGCGGTGTGTGCCTCGTGTTCGAGGAACTCGAGCATGCCCTGGCACGCGGAGCCAAGATCTACGGCGAGGTCATCGGTGGCGGCATGAGCGCCGACGCCTATCACATCACTGCCAGCCATCCTGAGGGCTTGGGCGCCAAGCTCGTGATGCAGCGTGCCATTGAGGACGCAGGCATCAAGCCCGAGGATATTGACTATGTCAACGCCCATGGCACTTCCACCCCCGTGGGAGACCTCAGCGAGGCTCAGGCTGTGAAGGACGTCTTCGGCGAGCACGCCTACAAACTCAATGTGAGCAGTACCAAGTCGATGACGGGCCACATGCTGGGCGCTACCGGAGCCATGGAGGCAGTATTCTGCCTGCTGGCATGCCGCGACGACATTGTGCCCCCCACCATCAACCACGCTGATGGCGATGAGGACGAGAACATTGACTACAAGATGAACTTCACCTTTAACAAGGCTCAGAAGCGAACAGTTAACATTGCACTTTCCAACACGTTTGGTTTCGGCGGACACAATGCGAGCATCATCGTTAAGAAATACCAGAAATAATCCACTGGGACATAGATAAACGATGCTTGCCAGCAACGCCATATCACTCATAAAGCTCCTTTTCGTCAAGGATAAGGAGCTTTATGTTTTTATTCACCGCATCACTGGCTATTATCCCCGCAACATCAAGTATTACCAGTTGGCCATGGTGCATCGCTCCAAACCCGTCAAGAAGGCAGACGGCCGCTGGGCCAACAATGAACGCCTGGAATTCCTGGGCGATGCCGTGCTCGACGTCGTCGTGGGCGATTTCCTCTACTCCGCCTTCCCCAACAAGCACGAGGGTTTCTTGACCTCGACCAGGGCCAAGATTGTCCAGCGCGAAAGCCTGAACCGCATCGGCAACTCTCTGCACCTGGACACCCATGTGCATGCCATGACACACTCATCCACACACAACAGTTACATCTGCGGCAACGCCCTCGAGGCCCTCGTGGGCGCCATCTATCTGGACCAGGGCTATGACCGCTGCCGCAAGTTCATCATCGAACGACTGATCAAGAAGCACTTTGACCTCAACGACCTGGTCAAGACCGAGCAGAACTTCAAGTCGCGCCTGATTGAGTGGACCCAGAAGTATAGAGTCACCATTGAATATGAACTCGTGGATTCTTATTCCGACAAGGACAAGAACCCCGTTTTCCGCACGGCAGTCATCCTGGGCGGCATCTATGCCAGCGACGCCGTGGGCTACAGCAAGAAAGAGTCCCACCAGAGCGCGTCCAAGAAGGCCTTGGAACGCCTGCAGCACGACCCGCAATTCTGCGAGCAGGTCCTCTCGACGGCCGGCGCCTGACGCCATGCTGCCGAGGCAAAGCCACGGCACACAGGACACTGATTTTACTTCCAATGGCTACATGATCCTTTACTGTTGATGGCGGGAATTTCCTGTGAGGGAATTTGCTGCCTCGTGGTCGTGAATAAAGGTGAATAAGTGTAAAAATAGGTTGCATTTATGGCGCTTTTCATCAATTGTTTGTAAATTCGCCAATCTTTGCGCTCATGCGTAGCGCCATTAACTACAGAAATACATGAGACCTATCACCAACATATTACTTATATTAGCGCTTATCTGCTATATATTCCTGCCCTTCTATGACATCTCATTTCATGGTTCGGTCACGGGATTGCAGTTCACTGCCGGCACCATTTCCCAAGCGCTCTCGGTAGGCAGCGTCCTGCTGGCCCTGCTGCCCTTTATCGCCATCTTTGGCGCCATCGGTTTCAACTGCCTCAAGAGTCGCTGGTGGGTACTGCTGAGCATTGTCTTTATCATTCTGGCCATCTGGTTCTTCAAGGACACGGGTAGCGTCCACGACGTGACGTTGAGGCACGAGCCCGAAGTGACTCCAGACAACGACTTGGGTGAAGGTTTCTCCATTATCGGACTGGGCATTGGCTACAAGTTGGGTTATGTATTGACGGCGCTGTCGTTGTTCTCGGCCATTATCTCGATGTTGCCGTTCAAGTTCAACGAGACCATCGAGCGTGCCGTTGACGACACCTTTGAGGACGGACGCCGCCATGTGCGCAAGGAGTTCAACCGTCTTGAAAGCAACCTCCACAAGCCCCACAAGTCGAAAAACGAGGCCAGCCGCCCCACCCCACAGCAGCAAAATGAAACTGAGCCCCCCGCTCTTCCGCCAGTGGAAGACAAGGAGGACCCAGCACGGTTTATGCCTAAGGAGTAGTTTTTAGTTTTTAGTCCTTAGTCCTTAGTTAGTTTTTAGGTGGTTCGGGGTGATGGAGGTCGATGCGCTTAAACGTTAACGGTGTGGTCGTGCGCAGGTATGTCTTGCCTGCTCCATAGAAGAGCGCCCTGCCAGCCATGACATCATACTTGGCCAACACACCGTGCACATTTTTATAGACCATGTCACCCATGTAGATGTAGGCATGCAACAGTTCCACGCTGTAGAGCAAGGCCCAACGTCCAGAAAATTCTCCCTGCCACAACAACTGCCACTCGGGTTCTCCACCTGGGTCAAGCGCAGTGTAAATCAATTCATTATAGTAGCCTGAGAAGGTGCTGTCCTCGGTGTGGAAAGAATAATACAACTCGACGTAATGGATGCTGTCATCATACTGATACACCCAGTCGCCATCCATGAATTTGTTATACTGGTGCTGCAATTCCACCGACTCGAGCGTGGTCCAGTCGGTTTCAATCACCTCATGGTCGCCCTCACAAGCCGTGAACATAGCCACAACGAGCAGAACCAGCAGCAACAATGCGTATTTACTCCTTTTCATCATCTTATAGTTTTTCTTGATTCACTTTCAATCATAAATAACCTGATTTCACTGGGCACAGAGTTCCTTGGGGAACTGGTCAATCTGATTCATGCGCTTCTTGATGGTGTTGTGCATCTTGGTCATCCTGGCTGTGGGATGGCCACTGTCACGTTGCAGCGGATTGGGCAACGAAACGGCGATGTAAGCACTCTGGGAGCGGGTCAACTTGTCGGGCGTGGTGCCGAAGTTGATACGCGCTACCGCATCGGCGCCATAGATGCCGCGGCCCATCTCGATGGAGTTAAGATAGACCTCCATAATGCGTTCCTTGCCCCATATCTTCTCTATCAGGAAGGTGAAATAAGCCTCCAGGCCCTTACGCAGCCATGAACGATGCTGCCACAGGAAGACGTTGCGGGCGGTCTGCTGGCTGATGGTGCTGGCACCGCGCTGGCGCTTGCCCTCCTGAGCCTCGAGTTGCGCCTTCTGGATCTGCTCAAGGTCAAAGCCGCTGTGTTTCAGGAACAAGTTGTCCTCACTGGCCATCACAGCCTGGGGCAGATTATGGTTGATGCGCTCCAGGGGCACCCAGTGGTGGTTGATGGCGGGCGTCTCACCATCGATGACCGCCTCGACACAGCGGATGAGCATCAGCGGCGTGATATAGACGGGGATATACTTCAATATCACCACAGCCAGAATGGTCGAGGTGAAGAAGAAAATCAATATGTTGCGTATCCAGTGAGTGATTGTTTTCATTTTTCTTTATTCTTTTATCGGTTGCCGATATGCCATTCTTGGCCTCTGTTTTTTATCGGCCTAACGGCCGAGAAATTAAAACAAAATTATAAATAAAAAATAGAATAATAATTATCTTACTTAATTCTTATACAAATTTTGTTTAATTTCTCCGTGCGTAGCACGGACACTAATACAGTCTTGAATTAGACACACCGGCACGGATGGACCTTGGCTAGACTTTTGAGCAGTCGGGGCAGAGGCCCTTGAGCACGTAGTTGATGCTGTGTACCTGGAAATTGCCGGGCAAGGTGACCAGCGGGACCTGTGTCGTCTGCAGGCAGAAGGTTCGGCCACAGCGCTCACAGTTGAAGTGGGCATGCATGTGGTCGATAGTGCCATCATCCTCGCCACAGTGACAATCGGGGCTACACACGGCGTACTTGAACATGCCGGTGCCGTCGTCGATGGCATGGATCAGATGATGAGTCAGGAACAGGGTGATGGTGCGGTAGATGGTGGACTTGTCCACAGTGTCCAACTCGTCCTCCAGGCTCTGGAGCGAGAAGGCGTCCTCGTGGGCCATCATCGTCCGCAGTAGCAGGATGCGCAACGCCGTGGGTTTCACGTCGTGCTGCTCCAGCCTTGCGATATATTTACTCTCGTCCTTCATCACCGATTTCAAACAATGAAAAGTTGACCTTGCCATACACCCGCTGCTGCGAGAAATGCGGCAAGGCGCTGAAATCGTGCTCACGCGGATGCTCCATGATGAACAGCGTACCATCGTGCACCAGCGGCGAGTCAAGCACCAGTTTGGGAATTTCCCCAAAGCGCGGCAAGTCGTAGGGAGGGTCGGCAAAGATGACATCAAACGACTGGCGGCACGTGGACAGGAACTTGAACACGTCACCGCGCACGAGCGACAGGTTAGGGTCACCCAACTGCTGCTGCACCCGCTTGATGAACTCGGCCTGGGTGCGTGCCTTCTCGACAGCGGTCACATGGGCGGCACCACGCGACAGGAACTCGAAACTCATCGCTCCCGTTCCGGCAAACAGGTCGAGCACCGTCATGCCCTCCAAGTCAATGAGGTTGCCCAGGACGTTAAACAGGTTCTCACGCGCCATGTCGGTCGTGGGGCGCGCAGTGATGTTGGTGGGCACGTCAAAACGGCGGCGCCCGTATTTTCCGCTGATTATTCGCATAGGGCAAGCAAAATTAATTCCAGGGGTGCCTGCATCGCATTACGGCCCAACCGCATGGCGGCGGCAGGATAGACGGCAGGCATCACATATTTCACATATTTGCGCAACTCAGGCGTCATGGCCGCACGCAGTTCGACATCGCCCGCGAGTTGCAGTTCATCGGTCATCTGATCCAGGCCGTGAGAACGCCAGGCGTTCAGGGCAAAGTAAGTCGCATCGTCGGTATTGCCAAACTGGTAAGTGTTGACCAACTGGAGCTGGCCTTCACGATAGATGACGACATCCATCTCACCATCCTGCAGGTGAAGGAACATGCGCGAAACCCCGCTGCCATGGTCCAAGCCCTTGAAGTGCTCACACAACGGGAGCAAGCGGTGGCAAACCGCAGGATAATTGAAGGTACGTCCCAAGAAAGCCTGCATGCCATGCGGCATGAGGAAGGCGGTCTTAACCCCGTTAGCAGGCATCGCGCACACTGCCGCATCACCGTCATCAGCAGGAAAAGCCTGGCGCACGAGTTCCACGCAATCGGCATCGCTGGTCTCGGCAGGCAGCAGCACAAAGTGACGTGAATGCACCATGACGCGCACGCGCTTGTAGTCGTTGAGCAACTCAGGCGTGTCATAGATCGCATCCTCGAGCGCCTGTAACGTGTCATTGGTTCTCGTCACTTCGCCAATGATGAGCGAGTTAGCGACCGAGGGCGTGAACAGGATGTATTTCACCCGCTTGTCTTCGATCGAAACAATCAACTCCCAAGCCTCGGGATGCTGAATATTGATTTTCTCTTTACCTTCCATTACCGCGCAAAATTACTAAAAAATCCCACAACTCTTGTCGGGAAGAGGCAAATAGTCTATCTTTGCGCTTACTATTGATGTGTTTTAAACCAAGAAATCTCTTCTCACACAAGAAATGACACCGAAAAAAATCATCTGGATCATCACGCTATTGCCAGCGTTATTACTCGTGGCCTGCTCCGGAGGCGGCAAAGTGCAGAACCCGCAATTTGCATTCCTTGAGGATTTGGGCATCGGCATCAACCAGGAGTTGCTGTTGGGCGACAGCCTGACTATGCCCGACATCTACTGCGGCGACCCCGAGCAGACCCTTGATGACCTCAAGGGCAAGCAGTTAACGCCCGAGCAGTACCAGGCGCTGGTAGTGCCGGCCGGCGGCAGTATCCCCGACCCGATGAGCAACTGGCTGCTGCTGGGTGTGCGCGACATGGGCAACGGCATCACTCTGGCGGCCTACTATGCCTGCAACGGTGTGGGTTACTGTGTGGATCTGATTACCTACGACAAGCAGGGGCACATCCTGGACGCCATCAACACCCGAGAGATGCACTTGCTGTGGCGCGTCGAACTCACCAACCCCGACAATGACAATTCCTACACCCTCGACAGCCACATCACCCTCGACGACGGAGGCCAAATCACCCTGCATCGCGTGATGGGCCGCTGCCTGATGAACTACGAGGATGACCTCAAGGCCAAGCCGCAATGGCAACAGGCATGGGACCAGACCTATGTCCTCGACGCCAAGGGACAATTTATCCTGCAGGGTCAACAGGTCGTCAAGGAGCAGGGCATGATCGATTATTATGCCACGATGGACTTCAAGACGTGGGACCTGCTCGTGTGCTCCCTGCATGACCCGGGCGTGATAGACACGTGGAACGCGTTTGTGCCTCAGGTCGAAGCCACCTATGCCGCCGACTATGACCACAATCCCTTCCAATGGGATGTCGCACAACTCTACGCGATGAACCCGCAGCGCTTCCTCAACTGGATGGCGCTCAAGCGCGGCAATGGCAACAACCTGCTGCGGTATTTCAAGCTGCCCAAAGACAAACGCCCTGCCCTGCTCAAAGAAATCGCCCGCCTCGACGACGCGGATGCCCGCCAGTGGCTCACCGCCCTGGTCAATTCATGGGACGAGAAGCCCCAGGTCAAGCAGCCGTAATCAAGGCAAACCATTGTATAAGTGGTAAATATTCACTACCTTTGCAATCAGTAACTAAATCGAAAATAAATCAATATGGCAACAGTTGACGACAAGAAAATCATCTTCTCGATGGTGGGCGTGAGCAAAACCATCCAGCAGAACCAGAAGCAAATCCTCAAGAACATCTACCTCTCGTTCTACTATGGGGCCAAAATCGGCATCATCGGTCTGAACGGTGCCGGTAAATCCACGCTGATGAAAATTATCGCCGGCCTGGAAAAACAATACCAGGGCCAGGTGGTGTTCGCACCAGGCTACACAGTGGGTTACCTGCCCCAGGACCCGCAACTCGACCCGACTAAGACCGTCAAGGAGGTGGTCCAGGAGGGTGTGCAGCACGTGGTAGACGCCCTCAAGGAGTTTGAGGATATCAACCTCAAGTTCGGTCTGCCCGAATACTATGAGGACCCCGAGAAGATGGACAAACTGTTTGCCCGTCAAGCCGAGTTACAGGACATCATCGACGCTACCGATGCCTGGAATCTGGATAACCGCCTGGAGCGCGCCATGGATGCCCTGCGCTGCCCCGAGGGCGACCAGTTGACCGAGCACCTGAGCGGTGGTGAGCGCCGTCGTGTGGCCCTGTGCCGCCTGCTGTTGCAGAAACCCGACGTGCTCCTGCTCGATGAGCCCACCAACCACCTCGATGCCGAGTCCATCGACTGGCTGGAGCAGCACCTGCAGCAATATGAGGGCACGGTCATCGCCGTGACCCACGACCGCTACTTCCTCGACAATGTGGCCGGCTGGATTCTGGAGTTGGACCGCGGCGAGGGCATCCCCTGGAAGGGCAACTACAGCAGTTGGCTGGAGCAGAAGACGCAACGGCTGGCCCAGGAAGAAAAGACCGAGAGCAAGCGCCAGAAGACCCTGCAACGCGAGCTCGAATGGGTACGCATGGCTCCCAAGGCCCGCCAGGCCAAGGGTAAGGCTCGTCTTAACAGTTACGACAAACTGTTGAACGAGACTGTCAAGGAGAAAGAGGAAAAACTCGAAATCTTCATCCCCAACGGTCCCCGCTTGGGCAACAAGGTCATCGAGGCCCAGCACGTGGCTAAAGCCTTCGGTGACAAACTGCTGTTTGACGACTTGAACTTCATGCTGCCTCCCAACGGCATCGTGGGTGTCATCGGTCCCAATGGCGCCGGCAAGACGACGCTGTTCCGCCTGATTATGGGCCTGGAGAAGCCCGACAGCGGCACGTTTGAGGTCGGTGAGACCGTCAAGGCGGTCTATGTCGATCAGCAACACACGAGCATCGACCCCGAGAAAACGGTCTATGAGGTCATCTCGGGCGGCGTGGAACTGCTGCGCATGGGCGGGCGCGACGTGAATGCCCGCGCCTACCTGTCACGCTTCAACTTCAGCGGCGTGGACCAGCAGAAGAAGTGCGGCGTGCTCTCGGGTGGTGAGCGCAACCGCCTGCAACTGGCATTGGCATTGAAGGAGGAGGGCAACGTCCTCTTGCTCGATGAGCCCACCAACGATATCGATGTGAACACCCTGCGCGCCCTGGAGGAAGGCCTTGAGGACTTTGCCGGCTGTGCCGTGGTCATCAGCCACGACCGCTGGTTCCTGGACCGCATCTGCACCCACATCCTCGCCTTTGAGGGCAACAGCAACGTCTACTTCTATGAGGGCAGCTATAGCGAGTATGAGGAGCACAAACTCAAGCGACTGGGCAAGGAAGAGCCCACCCGCGTGCGCTACCGCAAACTGGACAGTTAAAAAAGAATTTCAGCGAACTAAGGACTAAGGACTAAAAACTAAGGACTAAAATATGAGACATTTTGTTTTAATTATCCTGGCGTTAGCCATTGTTTCATGCACGAGCAAGTGGCAACCAGGCGACAGCATCAACAACGGACACGATTTCTTGTGTAGCGCAGGCATCTGCGATGACTCGCTAAACCTCAGCGACAACGACTTACGCTATGACAACGATGGCGAGAAGTATCCCCACAGGATCCTCGACCTGGCCACGTGCCAGGCTCTAGGCATTGACAAGGTGATGTATGTGGACACGATGAACACTATTGTTACTGTGTGGGGCGTGAAGGACTACCCCGACAAGGGCATCGCCCTGCTGCTGGGACATACGTCCTACAGCGACATGCGCACCTGCTGGCTGGCCACCTATGGCAAGGACGGTATGATTGACTTCATGCGCCTGGGCGAGTGCGGCGGCGCCGTGAACCTGTCCTACTGGGATGATGTTGACGAGCACACCCGTCACATGGGCATCGACTCGATGCGCATGGTCATGCCCGACATGTGGGGCAAACCCATCAACGTGAGCCGCTGGGTTTCCTACAACGTGCAGCGCGATGGCGTGGACACGGACTCCACCCTGTGGTTCATTCATAACGAGTTGCCCGTTACCATCGGTAATGACGGACTCTTCAGCATCGGGAAAATCGGTACCGTCTATAGTTCAGACACCACCATCCTCACCCCCTACTGGCGTTTCAAGCGTCAACTTGAGGTGATGTCATGGACACCGATAAGCGATACCACCTTCTGTGACCGTCTCGAGAGCCTGCTCCAAGAGGCACATGGGCATATCACCGAGCCCGCACAACTATTGGGAGATTTCCACGTGCTGGTCATGGGCCGCATGTATTTTGACACCCAGGGCATGATGAAATGGTGCCTGGACCATCCCGACAGTCAACTCACACTCGGATTGATCAGTATTGTCAAGGAAATCGACCCCGAGTGGGTCTTGAGCGAATTAAAGAAAATCAAAGACCCGGAAATCTTCGCCCGCAGCAAGAAACTCCTCGGCCTGTAGTTCCCGACGGATAAAACGGAAATAACGGAGATGACGGGTTGATTTGAGCCCGTTATCTCCGTTATATCAGTTATTTCAGTTTCTCGGTTACACGTCGGCGGCGTGGAGGAAGGAGGCGATGGTCTGCCAGAGGATGGTGAGGGTCACGACACCCATCGTGGCGTTGTAGAGGATGTCACGAACGGTGACAGCGCCCCAGTCCTGGCCGCGCCACATCATCAGCCAGCAGAGGATACTGGCTACCAGGGCGATGGCATAGAGCACGGTCGTGGCCCACGAGCCGCGGGGCTGCTTCTCGGGCAGTTTATTCAAGACGCGGCGGGTGAACCAGGGGTTTTCCCCGGGGTCATGGGCACCTTGCTTGAGCATCTGCGCCAGTTTCTTGTCTTCTTCGTTGGTATTCATATCTCAATAACGGTTTAATTTCCAATAAATTGTTTCATCTTGCCTTTGGCTCGGAAAATGAGGGATTTGACCGAGCCTTCGGGCAACTGCATGATTTTGGCCACCTGCTTGAGGGGCTGGTCCTCGATGTAGAACAGGGTGACAGCGACACGCTCGTTGTCGTTGAGTCGCGCCAGTGCCTCCTGAACGGTCATCGAAGCGTCGAAAGCGTCAGCGTCGGCGGTGGTAACATCACCCAGGCGCGAGATGTCCTCGACATGCTCCTCCTGGTGGCGGCGGGTATGGTTATAGAACTCATTGTAGGCAATGCGGTATAGCCAGGTGCCGAAAGACGAAAGCCCCTTGAACCCGCGAATGCCCACGTAAGCCTTGATGAACGTCTCCTGCGCCAAGTCGTCGGTCAGCATCTCGTCGCCCGTAGTCAGGTTCAGCAGGAACCGACGCACACGCGGCTGATAGGCTTCGACGAGCCGGCCGAATGCGTCCCGGTTGTCGGCCAGGGCGCATTGCGACAGCAGTCTTATTTCATCAAGTTTGGAAAGCATGTTCTAGTGCGCCGATGGCGCGGTGGATGGGTGGATGGGTGAATAAGTGTATAGGTGGATGGATTAATACGGTTGGTAGGGGGTGTTGTCGTCCTCTTTGTAATCCTGGTCGAAGGAGGGTGGCATCGGGATGCCTTCACGCATGGGCTTACTATGGGGATGCATCTGCTGGCCACGCTTCCATGCCTCTTGCAGCGCTTTTTGCTCCTTATAGAGGATAAAGCCCTTGCACAATCCCACAACCACCAAGGCTAAACCTACGGGCCAGAACGGATTCTCTGCGTCACCTATCGCTACGCTGAAGAGTATCAACACTATTCCCCAACCTATCCACTTGACTGCGGGCATCAAGGCTCGCCAGTTGACCATGTCGGTCATCACGATGGGATTGTCAGGCGTCTGGCCGCTGATGGGGGTGCCTACGGGTACCTGGCCGGGCTGCACAGGAGGAGCAGCGGTGACAACGGGCTGCTGCACATAGATGGCACTGCGCTTGGTGTCGTTGAGTGAGAGTTCATTGAGCGGATAGTTGTTCTCAATAGCCTTCTCGATGACACGGTACTTGTTGCGGCGGTTCAGGAAGCGGAAGAACAATACCAGGGCTACCAGTCCCAGCAAACAGAAAGAACCGCTGATGGCCCATTGTTTGGCCACACTAGCCCACTGGTTGCTGATCTCCTTGATGTCCTCAGGATCAAGTTCGCCCCTTCGGTCACCGATTTCCACAGTAGTCCCGCCAGCGGTGAGGGTATCATCGAGTGCAGCGTTGATCTTGTCGCGCACCTTCTGCATCTCGGGCAGTCCACTCACGGTCACCGATTGGTCACCATCGGTGACAACAATCGAGTCGCCCTTGAATTCCACGTTAGCCTTGCTGGCAGGTGTTGCCTTCACGATTGGTCCTGACGTGGCGGAGAGCGCCATCATCAGCATCATTGCGAATGTTAAAATCGTCTTTCTCATTTTCTTATCTATTTTTATCGTTGTTAATTGTCAGTGGCTGTAAGCCGTTTTCATGCATTAGACGTTCCATCGATTCAAAAAAGTTGCACAAAGATGAAAATATTTTTTGGAATCACCTCAATATAGCCTGATTTCGGCAGTCAATTTATCTCGCAGAGATAGACGGGTCGAAGACCCGGCTTTGTAGAGAAACACCATGCAAGTGGGTCGGAGACCCACGCCGCTTGGTGCAGGCAACGCACTCCGCAGGTGCCTCGAAGAGGAACTTCATGTCAAGCGATAATCATTCCATTCAATTCCCGACATCTCTACCATACCCTTGTATTCGTCCTCAAAGGTTTTCACCTTGTGATGCTCACGTTGGTTTTTGATGTAATTTATAATCGCTTCTCTATCACGAGAACTGCAGGAAAATGCCCCGTATTCTTTTCCCCAACCACTGAACTGAGGGAAATAGACCTGCTGCTTGGCCCACTTGCTGCTACCCTGCTTAATATCTCGCACAAGGTCACTCAAGGCCACTGTCGGGGCCAACTCGATGAGCATGTGAACATGGTTACCGATGCCATTGATACGATAGAGGCGGCAACCACGGCTCTTGACGATTGACCAGATGTAACGATATAGGTGCTCGCTCGTCTCATCGGGGATTGTCATCTGGCGTCGATACGTGTTGATGACAACATGATAGATTGAACTGACTGCGCTCATAACAAATCTGAATAATGGATTGAAATGCAAAGATAGCGTTAATAACTCATTGCCACAAATGCCGTAGTGGATGAAGTTCGTCTTCGACGCACATTCTCGCACAGTGTTTCGGCACCAAGCTGCGCGCATCAACGATGCGCTTGCATGGTGTTTCTCTTTGAATTCGGGTATTCTACCCGATCGGCCTCTACAAGGCCTAATCCACAAATCGATTCAAAAAAAGTTGCACAAAGATGAAAATATTTTTTGGAATTATATATAAATTTGTGGCTGATAAGCAGAAAAAATAATTTCCAACCTCTTAAAAACGCCGATATATGAAACGAATTATTATGTTGCTCGCCGCCCTCGCTGTGACAGCAGGACTTAGTGCCGATGCCACCGAGGCCTTGAAGCGCGAGATGCGCGCCGCCTGGGTTGCCACTGTCTATCGCATCGACTGGCCGACATCCGTCAATAATGCCAGCGCCCAGAAGGCTGAACTGAACGCCTATCTGGACAACCTCCAGGCACAGCACTTCAATGCGATTTTCTTGCAGGTGCGCACGATGTGTGATGCCTTCTACCAGTCAAGCTATGAGCCCTGGTCGAGTTACCTGACCGGCACCCGCGGCAAGGATCCGGGCTATGATCCGCTGGAGTATGCCGTCGCGCAGTGCCATGCCCGCGGTATCCAGTGTCACGCTTGGGTCAACCCCTACCGCTGGAGCACGGGCACCAACTGGAATACGCCGCAGGACCAGGACCTGAAGAACAAGGGCATGCTGCTCAGTTACACCAACGGCAGCACCACGACCACCATCCTGAATCCTGGGCTGCCCGAGACGCGCCAGCGCATCGTTGACGTGATTAGGGAAATCATCACCAACTATGACGTGGACGGTGTCGTGTTTGACGACTACTTCTATCCTAACGGCATCCCCACGAACAGCAGCGCAGGGGACTACAACCTGTGGAATGACTCGGGAGTGGACATGACTCTTGCCGACTGGCGACGTAACAATGTCAACATGATGGTCAGGGATGTCTATAACATGATCCAGGACGTGAAGCCCGAGGTGCGCTTCGGCATCAGCCCCGCTGGCGTGGCAGGAACCCGCAGCACATCGGCCAGTCAGCATGGTGTCACCCCCTGCCCCACCGGCAGCGACTGGCAATACAACGGCATCTTCAGCGACCCGCTGGCCTGGTTGGAGCAAGGCACCATCGACTATATCTCGCCCCAGCTCTACTGGAAGACGACCCACTCGACTAACCCCTTCGGTCCCTTGACCGAGTGGTGGAGCTACATCGCCAAGCATTATGGCCGTCACCACTATGCCAGCCACAGCATCTCGTTCCTGGCCGAGGGCAGCAATACGGCCAGCAGTTGGGCCGAAATCACCACACAGATCAACTATTCCCGCCAATATACCGAGAACAATGCTCCTGGAGCAGTACTCTACAGCGCCAAGAACATTAACGGCAACAACGGCGGCGTCAGCGGACTGGGCAATTACCTGCTCGACAACGCTTTTCAGCATCCCGCTATGATTCCCGCCGTGACATGGAAAGTAGCGCCAGGGTATGATGCCCCCGCCGACTTGATCCAGAATGGCTCTATCCTAACATGGACACAGCAGACTGGTACACTGGTGAAATACTCGGTCTATGCCGTGCCCAGCGATGTGACGCGCGATGACGCCATGAGCACCACCTATGGCGGCATCAAGAGTGACTACCTGTTAGGCATCACCTACAAGCCTGACTTCACACTTCCCAGTGCCTATCAGAATGGTTACTGGTATGCCGTGTGCGTCATCGACGGCTATGGCAACGAGAGCGAACCCACCTATCTGGGTGCAGGCGATACCCCAGTGGATCCCGACCCGCCCACTGAGGTCACTTACACCATCGAGAAGGTGTGGGAAATATCCAACCTCAGTTTCCTCTCCACGCCCGACGCCCGTCAGGGCTTCGGCATGAACGGCAAGTTCTATATCAATGACAAGGTCGCCAGCACCATCTACGAGGTGGACCGCAACGGTTTGACAGGAACGACATTTGAGGGCGGCACCAACTGCGGCCTTACCCGCGACGAGGCCGGTAACCTGGTAGTGAGCAACGCGCCATTCGCCGCCCCGTGGACAAACCGCCCCGAGGTAAAGGTCATTAACCCCACGACTGGCCAAGTTGTCACACACACGCTTCCCACGGGAGTCATCAACTTCGGGCGCAGCGATAACATGGGCTTTGCACGCGGCAATCTGCTGGATGAGGGCGAACTCTATTTGGTGGGCGCCACCAGCGGCACCTCCGTCAGCCGAATCGCCATCAGCGGCGGTGAAGTCGATACCGACAACACCTATCTGGCCAACTGTGACGGTGTGACGACCAGCAATACCGCTGTTCTCAACTATTATAACGACCTCAACGATGAGCCCGCAGTGCTCTACATCACCCGCAATGCCACACCCGTGAAGATGGCCTTTGATGGTGACGACTTTATCGGCACCCCGTTCTCGTTGCCGGGCAAGGGAGCCTGCAATGGCGCATTCCCCTTCGTTTGGGACAACAAGGAACTGGTGGTATATCCCACACTCGATAACTACCGTGACGGCTTTGCCGTATCCGAGATGAATGCCGCTACTCCGCTCGTCAGCGTGCCACAGACGGCAATAGCCAATGCCAATGACCACACCAACAACTGGCTCAACGCCGAGGTCATCGACTCGCGCCATGTGACCATCTACCAGTATTACCCTGGTGGTCACATCACCGTGTGGCAACTGAGCAAGCAGGGCGGCATCTTGCGTGGCGATGTCAACGAGGACGGCACAGTCACCATCAGCGACGTCACGGCCCTCATTGATTACCTGCTGAGCGGCAACGACGAAGGCATCAGCACAGATAACGCCGAGTGCAACCTGGATGACACCATCTCCATTGCCGACGTCACCGCCCTCATCGACTACCTCCTGGGCGGCACCTGGCCCGAGTAACATCGATTGTGACTCAAACGAATCGCCGCCCGAAGAACGTGCTTGTTCCTCGAGCGGCAATTCTTATCAGCGACAAGTTTACTTGGTGTCTTCCAAGTCTTCAATCTGTTCGATGATTTCGTTGAAGCGGCTCTGAGTCTTGAAGTGCACCTTCAGGCCTATAAGCGCGCCTACAAGAACACCCACGATGCAGCAGGGCACGATATATTCATTATCGCCCATCTTCTGCGACATCTCATAGACGGCCCATGCGCCCCAAGCTAGCGCCATGGGTATGCCGAACCACAACCAATTCGCATCGCGTTTCTGGGCCAGAGTTACCTTGCGCTTAACGTCCAGCAGATTGCCACTCATCAAAGCATTATCACGCATATCGCGGCTGTTATAGATCATGAATCCCACCACAATCAGCATCATCAGGCAACTGGCGAGCCACAGGGCGACAGAGAGCCCACCTATCATCACAAAGGCCCAGTAGCCATAGGGAATCATTGCCAGGGCAACAATGCCAATAACCAGGTAACGCCTGTTGATGGTGCTCACACCACGCTTGATGGAGCGGCGGATGAAGCGGTCGTTCACAATCGTCTGGTTTTCGAGTTTATCTTTCAATATCGCCATTTGCTGGCGCATTTCATCAAGTTCGTAGTCCATAATAAATACGTTTTTTAGTTGTTCATTTTTTTGAGTTGTTCTTTAATGCGATAGAGGCGGGTCGCAACGGCTGTAGTCGAGATGCCCACCACTTGCCCGATTTCCTCGTAGGGCATGTTCTCCAGCCACAACAGCACAATAGCGCGGTCAAAGGGCTGCAAGCGGCTAATCCGCTCGTGGAGCATGTCCACCTGCCGGGTATCCTCATCATGGTCCTCAAACAGGTTGATGTCCATCGTCAATGGTTCGGCATCTGTGCGGCGTTTCTTGCGATCTTGAGAAATGCAGGTGTTCAGTGTCACGCGGTAGATCCACGTCTTCACATTGCTGCGGTTCTCAAAACCCTCAAAGCCGCGCCACATGTTGATGACCGCCTCTTGAAAGAGGTCGTTTACCTCATCAGCATCTTTAGAGAACATGTAGCACACCGTGTAGATGGTGCTCTTGTTCTGCTTGATGGTTTGTGCAAATTTGCTTTCCAGTTCGTTCATTTTTCTAGCGTTTTAAAACTTTCTTTTGCCCGTTAGACGCACTGCGCTCAAAAAAATCACACAAAAATAAAAAAAATATCCGAAATCATTTCAGTATCTCTTGTTGTCGGAATATTATCGATACTTAGATAGTTGGCACAAAATTTGCCTATATGCGTTTTGCGTAGTAATTTTGCAGTTTGAATTCACATCTTATAATTAAAGAAGAATGAAGATTATCAGCAAGGTCAATGAGTTGCGCGAGGCCGTTCAGGCTTTTCGCCAGGCAGGTAAGTCAGTAGGTCTGGTGCCCACGATGGGCGCCCTGCACGAGGGTCACAAGTCGCTTGTCGATCGTGCCCGCAAGGAGAACGACACCGTTGTGGTGAGTTGTTTCTTGAACCCCACGCAGTTTAACAACAAGGAGGACCTGCGCACTTATCCCCGCACCGCCGAGCGCGATGCCGCGATGCTTGAGGCCTGTGGTGTTGACGTGGCTTTCATGCCCACCGTCGAGGAGATTTATCCTGAGCCCGATACCCGCGTGTTTGACCTCGGTCCCGTTCAGCAGGTGATGGAAGGCGCCATGCGTCCCGGCCACTTCAACGGCGTGTGCCAGATTGTGAGCAAACTCTTCTCATGGGTGATGCCCGACCGCGCCTACTTCGGTGAGAAAGACTTCCAGCAGATTGCCGTCATCCGCGCAATGATTAAGCAACTGGGATTTGACATCAATATCGTGCAGTGCCCGTGCGTGCGCGAGGACGACGGACTGGCCAAGAGCAGCCGCAACGTACGCCTCACCCCCGAGGTGCGTAAGGTGGCCCCGCAGATTTACTCCACGCTGCAGCGCAGCCTTGAGTTTGCCAAGGACCACACCGTTGAGCAGACTCACGACTGGGTAGTAGCCACCATCAACGCCTGGCCCGAGATGGATACCGAGTATTTCTCAATCTGTGACGGCATCACCTTGCAGCCCGTCACCAACTGGGACGACAGCGACTACATCGTCGGCTGCATCACCGTGTATTGCGGCGACGTGCGTGAAATCGACAATATTACTTATAAGAGGCTTTAGGTGTCAGGTTTTAGGCTTTAGGTATCCAACTAAGGACTAAAAACTAAGGACTAGGGACTAAGGACTAAAAACTAAACACTTAAAACTCACAACTTAAAACTTACAACTAAGATTATGTACATCCAGGTCATGAAATCCAAGATTCACCGTGTTACGGTGACCGATGCCAACCTCAACTATATCGGTAGCATCACTATTGACCAAGATCTCATGGACGCCGCTGGCATCATCGAGGGCGAGCGTGTTTATATTGTTGACGTGAACAACGGAGAGCGACTGGACACCTACACCATCGCCGGTGAGCGCGGCAGTGGCACCATCTGCCTGAATGGCGCCGCCGCACGCAAGGTGGAGGTGGGCGACATCGTCATCATCATGGCCTATGCCATCGTCACCCCCGAGGAGGGCCGCGAGTTCAAGCCCCAGATCGTCTTTCCCGACACAGCCACCAACAAGCTGATCAAGAAAAAGAAATAACAACTTATAACATTCCTGCACTACCCAGGAATGTTATCCGCTAAATAATAAAAACCTCAATCACAATATGTTTGAAAATTTATCTGAGAAACTTGAACGGTCATTTAAAGTCCTGAAAGGACAAGGCCGCATCACCGAAATCAATGTAGCATCAACCCTGAAGGAAGTGCGCCGCGCCCTCGTTGACGCCGACGTGAGCTATCCCGTTGCCAAGAAGTTTGTCGATGACGTCAAGGCCAAAGCTATGGGCCAGAACGTTATCAATGCCGTCAATCCCAGCCAGTTGATGGTCAAGATTGTCCATGACGAGTTGGCCGCACTGATGGGAGGCGAGGAAGCCACCTTCAGCATCGAGGGTAATCCCGCCGTCATCCTGATGTCAGGTCTGCAAGGTTCCGGTAAGACCACCTTCACCGGCAAACTCGCCAACCGCCTGAAAAGCGGCAAGGAGAAGCGCAAACCGTTGCTCGTAGCCTGTGACGTTTACCGTCCCGCCGCCATCGAGCAGTTAAAGACCATCGCCGAGCAGATCGATGTGCCCGTCTATAGCGAGCCCGAGAGCAAGAATCCCGTGGCCATCGCCCTCCATGCCATCGAGCACGCCAAACAGAACGGCTTTGACCTGGTGATTGTCGATACCGCTGGTCGTCTTGCCGTTGACGAAGCGATGATGGTTGAGATCAAGGCCATCAAGGACGCCATCCACCCCAACGAGACCCTGTTTGTTGTGGACTCGATGACCGGTCAGGATGCCGTGAACACCGCCAAGGCGTTTAACGACCGTCTGGACTTTGACGGCGTTGTGCTCACCAAGCTCGACGGTGACACCCGTGGTGGTGCCGCACTGTCGATCCGCGCCGTGGTTGACAAGCCCATCAAGTTTGTGGGTATCGGCGAGAAGATGACCGACCTGGATCCTTTCCGTCCCTCGGGTATGGCCGACCGCATCCTGGGCATGGGCGACATCGTGTCGTTTGTGGACCGCATGCAGCAGCAGTATGACGAGGCCGAGGCCGAGAAGTTGGAGAAGAAAATCAAGCAAAACAAGTTTGACTTTGACGACTTCATCAAGCAGATTAAGCAAATCAAGAAGATGGGTAACCTCAAGAGCCTGGCATCGATGATTCCCGGCGTGGGCAAGGCCATCAAGGACATTGATATCCCCGACGACGCCTTCAAGGGCGTGGAAGCCATCATCGGCTCGATGACTCCGCAGGAGCGCTCCAATCCCGACATTATCGACGCCAGCCGTCGCAAACGCATTGCTGCCGGTAGCGGCACCAGCGTTGAGGAGGTGAACCGCCTGTTGAAGCAGTTCCTGTCGATGCGCAAGGTGATGCACCAGGTATCAACCAATCCCATGCAGATGATGCGCGCCGCCAAGGCTAACGCCAAGGCCGCCAAGCGCGGACACTAAACTCTCATCTCACGCTAAGCCGCTAAGGCGCTAAGTTTTTTAATCATCCATTGGCTGAATAATCAAAGAATTAGTCAATAAAAGACGATATTATTGTTTTGTTTATTTGCGAGCCCTTGCGAGCAATAATACTCTTAGCGACTTAGCGGCTTAGCGTGATGCAATTCCCCGACTAATGAAACTGCTCTCCATATTGATGTTGTCGATCGTGTCGTTGTTGCAGAGCAACCACACGGTTAACTTGATGTTTGTGGGCGATGCGATGCAACATGCGCCACAAATCACGGCTGCCGAGCAACCTGACGGCACCTATGACTACACACCGTGTTTCCAGTATATCGAGGATGATATCCGCTGGGCCCATCTGGCCGTGGTCAATCTGGAGTGTCCATTGGGCGGCAAGCCCTACACGGGTTATCCGTGCTTCAGCGCGCCCGACAGCTATGCACAACGCTTGCGTGACGTGGGCTTCGACCTGTTCCTGACTGCCAATAACCACTGCCTGGACCGACGCGACAAGGGCCTGGTACGCACCTGCCAGATGCTCGATTCGCTGGGCATTCCCCACATCGGCACCTACCGCGACCAGCAAGAACGCAGTCAACGCATCCCCTACATTGTCAACGTAAAGGGCATGAAAATCGCCTTCCTGGACTATACCTACGGCACTAACGGCATACCCATTCAGGGTGACGTTGTTGTCGATTTCATTGACCAGCAGCAGATTGCCGATGACATTGCGCTGGCCCGCCAGCGTGGAGCACACGCCATCTGCGTGAACCTGCACTGGGGCATCGAGTACCAACTGAAGCCTGTCGCCTCGCAGCGCACCCTGGCCGAATGGCTCGTCTCCCAGGGCGTGGACCTCATCATCGGTGGCCATCCCCATGTGATTGAGCCGATGGAGGTGCGCTACAGCAAGGAATATGACAAAAATGTGCTGCTCGTCTATAGCATGGGCAACTTCATCAGCAACCAGAGCGATATCGACACCCGTGGCGGCGCCATGGTCAAGGTTTCATTGAGGATGCACAATGACCATGCCGAAATCGTCAACCCGCGCTACAAGTTATTCTTTGTCCAGAAGCCCGTCGCCCGAGGCCAGAACTACGTCCTCATCCCCGAGGCCCGTCCCGACCTGCTGCGAGCCGACAGCCGTGGCGAGTTTGCCCGCTTCATGCAGCGCACCCACGACCTGGTTACCAGTCACAACATCGACGTGCCTCAAGAGCAGTGACATCAGCATGACACCCGCTAAAAAAAATAATCGTGCAGTTTTTGCACGATTATTTTTTATTTCAGGCTTATGGACCCGGAAGGATTAGTTGGGCCACTGGCCGCTCAGCAGGTAATCGATCAGAGTCGTTACGTCCGAGATGGTAACCTGGCCATCCAGATTCGTGTCACCACGCTTGGGGCAAGGCTCCTCAGCATCCTCGGTGTAGGTGTACTCGATGCGGGTCACGGGCAGTGACACACTGGTGCCTCCACCGCTGAGCGATAGCGAGCAGCGGGGATAGTCGCTGCTGTTGGCATAGTCCAGGAACGAGTCGTTGTTGTCGCTGTAGGTCATCACGCGGTCACGGATGTCGGAAGTGTAGAAGGGAGCGTCGTCACTGCTCGACATGCATTCGCCAGTGAGATCAAACACAGCGGTAACCACCAGATTCTTACCTGGAGTGATGGCAAAGGGGGCACTCGAGAGGTCAACCTTAATCTCCACGTCCTCACCAAAGGAGGTGAAGGCCTCATACTCAAACGCGCCGCTAACGGCGGGATCGCCGGCATTCACACAGTCAAAATAGAGCTTGTAGCCGTCAGCATCCTTCTGGAACTCGTTAACATCGACCTCCTGCAGGTAGAACTTATAATCGGCCAGGATGTCGGTATAAACCGACTGATCGTTAAACTTGTAGTAGATCGCGGTAAGCTTGACATTCTGCTTTCCAGCAAATTCTGATGCAAAGTCGCTAAAATAGAGATACATCATCTGGGAAGCAAAATGGTCCAAGTAGAAGTTGGTGGGAGCCATGTCAAAATAGGAACCATTGTAGAACTCCGAGGCATTGGTGAAGTCACCCACTTCAAACACGCCTTGCTTCACTTCCTGAGCCTCAACGCTCAGGCACATTGCAACCACTGCTGCGAGTAAAAGAGTCAGTTTTTTCATAATAAAAAATGTTTTTGATTAAGAATAAATACTAATAAATCCATTGCAAAAATACTAAAAAACATCAAATAGATGCAAGAAAAAACGTAAAAAGGTGAGCCATAACTGAATTACGGCTCACCCTCATTATTTATCAGTCAACGAATTGTGGTTGAACGATAACCCTCAGTGATGATGCTGTGTCAATCTTGCGGGGTCATCACAATCTCGACTTTATTTCCGCCATTGAGCAGTTGGCGGGCAAAGGCCGAGATTGTCTCGGACGTCTGAGCGTTGATGATCTCCTCCCATCCGTTGTGGATATCAAGATCGAACAGGCACTTGTGCATCAAGATGTTTACCCAATATTGATTGACTTTGGCATTAGCGGTGAAGTTTTTAATCAAATTCTCCTTAATGTCCTTGATTGTGCCAGGGTCAATCGATGTACAGGCATTTACCATCTCGCCGTTGATAATGCTCAGGGCCTTCTCGGTAAACTCAGGCTTGAGCGGGCAATCAACCTCTACCATCGTTAACGGTTTGTCACCATTATTAGATGAAAGTCCCTGAGCCATCAATGTATAGGTAGCACCCTCGTCTTCGCGGATCTTTTGAGTCAGGACTTTAGCCAGCACATTACCCAGAATATTGGCTTTGATGTTGTTCTCGAAGCTATACGGAGTTTTATCATCAAACCAGACGACACTGACCTTTGACATGGGCGTTTCCATCTTGGCAGCAAAACGATTGGTCACATGTCCGGCAGGATAGGAAGAGATATTGGCCCAATCACTCTTCTTGCCTTTCTTAGAGGGAAGTGAGGCGATATATTGCTCAATGTTATCACGAACAGCCTGCTCGTCAAATGAGCCGATAATGATGAAAGTGTAGTCGGCAGCATTGGCCGTGCTCTCTTGGGCGATTTGCATCAACCTGTCATAATTCACTTGTTGCAAGTCCTCGGGTTTTAGGGCTCTGAAGCGCCAGTTGTGGTCGCTGAGCGTGTTGGCGATCGTGTCTTGATAGATGGCATCGAGATTAGAAGCCTGATTGGCCAACTGCTCGGCCTGCTGAGTCATGACTTTATTGAAGGCTTGCTCGTCCTTGCCCAAGTCGGTAAACATGAGGTTGGTGAGCTGGAACATCGTTTCCATGTCCTTAACGGTCGATTGCGCGATGACGCCGTTAGTATAATGGTCAATGACATAGGATGCATAAACCTGTTTGCCAGCGAGGGCCTTGCTCAGTTCGTTCTTGGTGAAACCGCCCAACTTTTTCATCGAGTTGAATTGGTCCATCATTTTGAGATTAGCGAGGTCTTCCTTGCCGTACAATGATTTACCTCCACGTCGAATGGCAAGCATGATGATCTCATCTTGCTTGTAATCGGTCTTCTTGAGCATGACGTGGGCACCATTGCTCAAGGTGAGTTCCTTATAACCAAGTTTGGCATTCTCAACTTCTCCAGTGATTTTACCCTTGACGGGCAATTTGGCCATAAGGGGTTCTTGCTTGACGTTGTCCACATAGGCCTCGACATTGGCGCTGACGGCACGCTCATAGGCGGCTTTCAAGCTCTCGGGAGTAGATATTTTAGCATTGTCGCGGTCGGCTTCGTTGCTGATAACGACAAGGTTCCTGTCGGTCTCGCCAACATACTGATTCAATAATTGCTGCAGACCTTGATTGATGTACTCAAAGGGGATGTTGGGAACGATTTGGTTCATCAATTCATACTCGGTCTGTATCGACATGATGGGCTCGTTTTCCAGGAAGTTGTTAACACAGGCCATGCCCAGGGTGCTGTTGTCGATATGGTCACGTTCATTATAGCGTGCCTCCAGTTCGCTCATGTATTCCTCTTGAGCACGAACAAACTCCGTTGCTGTAAAGCCGAATTGCTTGGCACGCTTCACCTCGGTGAGAACGGCCTGCAGGGCGTCCTCGGTCTTGGCATCCTTGGGGTAGCACTGGATGGTGAAGGCATCCTTGGTGTTGGCAATCAGGTAATCGTCATCACTACAAATGGCTGCGATGAAAGGACAATCTGGCTCCTGGGCCTTCTCGTTGAAACGGGCACTGAGCATCGATGACAGCATCTCGTTCATGTAACCGACGATGAGATAATTCACATTGCTCTTCAACTCATTGTCGATGGCATCATGCTTGAAATAGGTTGTGATGTAGTTCACGGTCAGTTCCTTATCGGTGTTGACAAAGAAGATACCATGCTCATTATCAGGGACCTCGAAGGGCACCACCTTGGGGCTGTTGGGATCAACAGAGATATCCTTAAACATCTCCCGGATCTTGGCTTCGGTATAATCCACATCCACGTCACCGACGATGATCAGCGCCTGGTTGTCGGGGCGATACCACTTGTGGTAATAGTCACGCAGGTCCTGGTAGGGAAAGTTGTCGATGATGTCCATCAGACCGATGATCATGCGTTGTCCATGCTTGGAATCAGGGTACATGGCAGGCAACATGTTCTCCAGCATTCGCTTCTGGTAAGGGCGGGTTCTCCACTCCTGGTGGATCACGCCGCGTTCCTTGTCGATTTCCTCGTCCTCGAGCAACAGGCCATGGCTCCAGTCCTTGAGGATGAGCAGGCACGAATCGAGGGCGCTCTGTCGCGTGCTGGGCACGTTGTTGACGTGATAAACGGTGTAATTAAAGGATGTTCCCGCGTTCAAGTCGGCACCAAAGGCTACACCCAGGGTGCGGACATAGTCAATAATGCCGTTGCCCTTGAAGTGCTCACTGCCGTTAAATGCCATGTGCTCCAGGAAATGTGCCAAGCCGCGCTGATTATCTTCCTCCTGCATCGAGCCCACACGTTGGGCAATGTAGAAATTCACAAGATGCTCGGGATAGTCGTTGTGGCGGATGTAATAAGTCAGTCCGTTGTCCAACTTGCCTACTCTTACGGCCTCGTCCATTGGGATGGGCGGCATCTGCTGTGCCGTCATTACGTTGGCGCTGAAAGCCACTAGCATGAGCAGCAAGACAGCAAAGATTTTCTTAATTTTCATGATCACTTGGTTTTGTTTGTTTTTATCAGTAATATACTTTTTTCACATGTTAGACGCAGGGGAGACCTGTAAAACTACAAAAGAATCATTTTTTTTTTAGGTAATTATAGTTTTTGGTACCAAACCTTGGTCCAGTGACCGTATGGAAGGGCGCTCATGATTCATCGATGCAAGAGAAAACGAAAAAAAAGACATAATGCGCATGCGCATCATGTCCTTTTTTATTTGTCGGTTTGTTAATGCCTTAGCGTGACAAGTATTGCTTCACGTCGATAGCGGCCTTGCAGCCGGCTCCTGCTGCAGCAATGGCCTGGCGGTAGTGCGGGTCGGCGACATCGCCTGCGGCAAAGACGCCCTCGACGTTGGTCGCCGTGTTGTGGCCCGTCAGCTTGATGTAGCCCTGCTCATCAAGGTCAATCTGTCCGCCCAGGAAGTCGGTGTTGGGACGGTGACCAATGGCGAGGAAGAAACCGTCGATGGCGATGTCGAACAGTTCCTCCTTGTCGGTGCCCTTGAAGCGCACCAGATGAGCGCCCTCCACGCCGTTGTCACCGAAGAGGCCCACGGTGTTGGTGTTGAACAGGATCTCTATCTTCTCGTTCTCCTTGACGCGCTGCTGCATCGCCTCGCTGGCACGCAGGTAGTCCTTGCGGACGATGAGATAGACCTTGCTGGCCAGATGGCTCAGATAGTCGGCCTCCTCACAGGCGGTGTCACCGCCGCCCACGACAGCCACCACCTTCTTGCGGTAGAAGAAGCCGTCACAGGTCGCACAGGCCGAAACACCCTGCCCCGCATACTTCGTCTCGTCGGGCAGGCCCAGGTACTTGGCCGTGGCGCCAGTTGCGACAATCACCGTGTCGGCAGTGAGTTGTTCGCCGCCGTCGAGGGTGACGAGGAAGGGGCGCTGGCTCATGTCGATGCCAGCCACGAGACCTGAACGCATCTTGGCACCCAGGTTGGCGGCCTGCTGGCGCATGTTGTCCATCAACTGGAAACCGTCAATGCCCTCGGGAAAACCGGGGAAATTCTCGATAGTAGTGGTCTGGGTCAACTGGCCACCCACTTGCAAGCCCTCGATGAGCAGGCAGTCGATGGCTGAGCGCACCAGATAAATCGCTGCGGTATATCCGGCAGGGCCGGAGCCGACGATTAAACATTGAGTGTGGTACATATTAGTTGTTAGTTTTTAGTTTTTAGTTTTTAGTTGTGTGGACCGTGGCAGTGCCACGGTATACTTGACAGGCTGCCCCCTTTGACAGGCTGCCCTCTTGACAGGCTGCCCCCTCTTGACAGGCTGCCTCCTTGAGAGGCTGCCTTTTATTTCAGGACCTCGTCGAGGTAGTCGTAGAAGGAGGGATCCTCGCCGACGATGATCTTGGCGATCTTGCCCTGGGGGTCAACGATGACCTTGGTGGGGAAACCTTGCACGCCATAGAGCGCTACGGGGTTGTCGCCCTTCTCCTTGTCCCAATAGACGTGGAGCCAGGGAATCTCGTGCTTGGCGACGGCGGCTTTCCACTTCTCGACGGTATCATTGCAGTCCACACCCAGGATTTCGAGTTTGCCGTCATACTTGGCGTAGTATTCCTTCATCTTGGGCATGCCCTTGATGCACCATCCGCACCACGAGCCCCAGAAATCAATGATCACCCACTTGCCACGCAGCGAACTCAAAGCCAGCGGCTTGCCGTTGATGTCGTTGAGCGTGAAGTCGGGGGCCATTTGGCTCTCAAGTCCCTCTTGGAGTGACTGACTGGCCTTTTCCTGCTCGAGTGCGGCAAGAATTCCCTTGTACATGTTGGCGGCAACGCTGCCACGAGCACGCTCGGTCAACAAAGCGGCGCCCTCCTTCATGTGCTTATCGTCACTGCCCAATTCGGAGAGCAGCACAGCCGACGCGTCAGCATCGGGATGCGCCTTGACATAGCCCAGCACAGCATCGGCCAGGGCCTGCTCAAGGGCGGGATACTTCTCCTCAAACTCCTTATTGATCTCCTCCTCGGGGACTCCTTGACTAAACTTGTTCTGGCATTCCTTCATGAAGGCACGAGCCGCCTCTTGAGGAGCCTTAATCAGATTGGAGGCCTCGTAATAGTCGCGATAGAACTGTGAGCCGCCCAGGGTATAATCTTCGCCTTCGCCCTCGATAACGGCATTTTCACCAGGTAAAACAGGAATGGCAAAACCCCTGTCAGCAATCAATTGACCATCCACTAAGGCGATCACATAGAGCATCGCTGCATCATCCAGGTCAAACGTCATGTCAATTTTGTCACCAGCGATGGCACGATCTTCCTGAGCCAGCATCTCACCGCCGGCATCGACAAGAAAAATGCGCACCGACTCGCCCAGCCCCTTGAACGTGCCACTGACGGTAACTTTACCGCCCTGGGCCATCACGCCCAGCGCCATCATGCCCATGAGCAGGGCTAGGAACATCTTTTTCATAATCTGAAATACTAATACTATAGGTTATTATTTGTCGAGTTTGATATCAACATTGATATTTTCGGTGTTGGACTTGTGCAGGGCATCCCAGAAAGCCTGTTCGGTCAAGCCCCTGCGGAACCACTCGTCCTCGTAGTGGGCGCCATCAAGGCTCTTATTGGATGAAGGGATGCAGATGTAATTGCTAAAGGCAATCGCATTATAGCCCAGGACAATCACTTTCTTAATACCATAGGACTTTTTGTCGCCCAAGTTGATTTTCTTATTCGAGATGCTCCAGGAATTATAAAACGCTTCGGTCCTGATGCGCAGGACATCACTACCCACTACAGAGACGGTACCCATCGCGGCCTCGGTGTCGTTGAAAGCCCAAATCTTCTTGGTGTTACTGTCAATCGTGTTGTCGTAGGCCAGGAACAGCGGATACGTCAAGTCGGTCTTTTCAACATCGTCCACATCGAGGATGTCATCATCAATGCCACAAGAGTTTAAACTCATCGTCAAGAACAAGCCACAAACGATAGCGGTCAGAGCAAATAAATACTTTTTCATTTTTGAATATTGTTTGTAATTATTCCCGCTGAGGGGAAAAGTTAATAATAAGTACATAAAACTAACACACGCAACTGATTCATGTTCATATCATCGCAAGAATCATATAAACAGAATCACTACATGCATAAATCTTGTAGGCAAATTTCGCCATAAAATCTGATGTATGCAAGAAAATCCCGACAAATCTCCATGAATTGCATTTTTTACATCTAGAAAGCTACAAGTTTTATTTAAAAATCATTAATTTTGCAAACAAAATTTTGCAAACAAAAATAACCAACTGATTATGATGAAGAAGATTGCGACATTGTTGACGTTAGCTACCATCGCGCTGATTGCCACAGCCCAGATGGCTAATCCCGTCACCTTCACTTCCCAACTCAAGACCACCAACGGCTCTAGTGAGGGCGAAATTGTTTTCACGGGTAAGATTGACAAAGGATGGCACGTGTATTCCACCAACTTAGGAGATCTGGGCCCCACTGAGGCCGCCATCGTCTTCCACAAGAAGGACGGCGTGGAGCCTGTGGGCAAACTCAAGCCCGTGGGCAAGGAAATCTCGCAGTTTGACGAGATGTTCGGCGCCAAGTTGCGCTACTTTGAGAACAATGTGCAGTTTGTGCAGAAGGTGAAGTTCACCAAGCCCAACTATGATATCGATGCAGACCTGGAGTATGGCGCGTGCAACGACCAGTCGTGCCTGCCCCCGTCGAGTGTAAGCTTCAAGAAGACCGGCAAGTCGCCAGCTGTTGACGGCGAGACTGACAAGAACAAGGAGGAAGAGGACAAGGCAAAGGCTGAGGCAGAAGCCAAGGCTAAAGCCGACTCCCTCGCAGCTCTGGCAGCCGCCGCAGCCGACAGCGCCGCGATGGGCGCTCCCGTGGATAGCGCAGCCCTTGCAGCCCTCGACCATGACGCGCTGTGGAAGCCTGTTGTGGGCGATGTACAGCGCATGGACGGCACCGACGGCGGCAGTGGCAGCCGCTCGCTGTGGTACATCTTCCTGCTGGGTCTGCTGGGCGGACTGGTGGCACTGTTCACCCCGTGTGTATGGCCCATCATCCCCATGACGGTGAGCTTCTTCCTCAAGCGCGCCAAGAATGACAAGAAAAAAGGCATCAAGGATGCCATCACCTACGGTATCTCGATTGTGGTCATCTACCTGTTGCTGGGCCTGATTGTGACCGCCATCTTCGGTCCCAGCGCTCTGAACGCGCTCTCGACCAATGCCGTGTTCAATATCTTCCTGTGCCTGTTGCTAGTAGTGTTCGCGCTGTCGTTCTTCGGCATGTTCGAGATCAAGCTGCCCAGCAAGTGGTCCAACGCTGTTGACAACAAGGCCAGCAACACCAGCGGTCTGCTGTCCATCTTCCTGATGGCCTTCACGCTGGCGCTGGTATCCTTCTCGTGCACGGGTCCTATCATCGGTTTCCTGCTCGTGGACTTCGCCACCAGCGGCAACTTCTGGGGTCCTGCCATCGGTATGCTGGGCTTCGCATTGGCCCTGGCACTGCCGTTCACGCTGTTTGCCCTCTTCCCCTCATGGCTGAAGTCGGCACCCAAGTCGGGTGGCTGGATGAATATCCTCAAGGTGGTGCTCGGCTTCATCGAGCTGGCATTTGCCTGCAAGTTCTTCTCGGTGGCCGACCTGGCCTACGGTTGGCACCTGATGGACCGTGAGGTGTTCTTGTGCCTGTGGATCGCCATCTTCGGCCTGCTGGGCTTGTACCTTATCGGTGTACTGAAATTCCAAAGCGATATCGTCGAGGGCGAGGAACAGAAACCCATGCCCGTGATCTGCATCATGGGCGGTCTGATTTCGCTGGCCTTTGCCATCTATATGATTCCTGGCCTGTGGGGCGCACCGTGCAAGGCCGTGAGCGCCTTTGCCCCGCCCATGAACACCCAGGACTTCAACCTCAACACTAAGGAGGTGCGTGCCGCCTATACCGACTATGAGCAGGGCATGGCCGCCGCTGCCGCCGCCGGCAAACCGGTATTCCTGGACTTCACCGGCTTCGGCTGCGTGAACTGCCGCAAGATGGAGGCTGCCGTGTGGACCGATCCCAGCGTGGCCGACAAGTTGAACAAGGATTACGTGCTCATCTCCCTGTTTGTTGACGACAAGCGCCCGTTGCCCGAGCCCATCGAGGTGACCGAGGCGACTGGTGAGAAGCGCACGCTGCGCACCATCGGCGACAAGTGGAGTTACCTGCAGCGCTACAAGTTCGGCAGCAATACTCAGCCGTTCTACGTGTGCGTCGATCCTCAAGGTAACGCCTTGAGCGGCTCGTTCAGCTACAAGGAGGACGTCTCCGCCTTCCTCGACTTCCTGAACGGCGGCATGAACAAATTTAAAGAATAAATTTGAGTTGAAAGTTTTAAGTTGTAAGTTTTTAGTACGATTACTTCCGCCTTGAAAAATAAGAGGCAACAGTATTCTTACTTAAAACTAAAAACTTACAACTTAAAACTAAAATCTAAGAGATATGATAGAAGAGAAGATTAGAGAGCAGATTATCGCGTTGATGAAGCGTGAGGTTGTCCCTGCCGTGGGTTGTACCGAGCCGATGGCAGTGGCATTGTGTGTGAGCCGTGCTACCGAGGCACTGGGTTGCCGTCCTGAAAAAATCACCGCGCTGTTGAGCGCCAACATTCTCAAGAACGCCATGGGCGTGGGCATTCCGGGTACAGGGATGATCGGTCTGCCTATTGCAGTTGCCCTGGGAGCTCTCATCGGCAAGTCGGAATATCAGCTGGAGGTGCTCAAGGACGTTAACCCCGAGGCTATCGAAGAGGGTAAACAGTTTATCGACGAGGGCCGCATCGACATCCAGCTCAAGCACGACTGCTGCGACAAACTGTATGTCGAGGTTCTGTGCGAGGGCGGAGGCCACCGCTCCAGCGCCATCATCCAGGGGTCACACACCCACTTTGTGCGTGTCACCCGCGACGAGGAAGTGCTGCTCGATGAACAAGCCGGCAGCAGTGACTATGATGACAGCGGCGACATCTCGCTGAACCTGCGCCTGGTCTATGACTTTGCAATGCAGGCTCCGCTTGACGAGATCAGCTTCATCATCGAGACGCGCAACTACAACCTCAAGGCCGCCCAAGAGTCGCTCAAGGGCAACTACGGCCACTGTCTGGGCAAAACGATGGACAGGCCGCTGAGCCATGGCATCTTTGGCAACACCATCTTCTCTCGCATTCTCTCCAAGACCGCGCTGGCTACCGATGCCCGCATGGGAGGTGCCTTGATTCCCGTGATGAGTAACAGCGGATCGGGCAACCAGGGCATCTGCGCCACCAATCCCGTTGCCGTCTACGCGATGGAGAACGAGAATACCGAGGAGGAACTTATCCGCGCCCTCACCCTGAGCCACCTGACGGCCATCTACATCAAGCAGAGCCTGGGCAAATTGAGTGCCCTGTGTGGCTGCGTCGTGGCCTCTATCGGCAGTTCGTGCGGCATCACCTACCTGATGGGCGGTGACTATGGACGCATCTGCTATGCGGTGAAGAACATGATTGCCAACCTCACGGGCATGATCTGTGACGGCGCCAAGCCCAGTTGCGCCCTGAAAATCGCGTCGGGCGTATCGACGGCCCTGCTGAGTGCCGTGCTCGCCATGGAAGGCCGCCATGTCACCAGCGCCGAAGGCATCATCGACGACGACGTGGACCGCAGCATCCGCAACCTGACCGTCATCGGTGCCGACGCCATGTGCGCTACCGACAGCATGGTCCTCGACATCATGACCAGCAAGGGTTGATTGCCCTACCCCTCTATTCTCGACATAATAAAGTTATGGGCCATCCGGCAATTCGGATGGCCCATAACTATTACTTGGAAGGTCAAGTGACCTAATGGTTCTTACTCGTCCTCAACAAATCCAGTGTATCGGAAACCACTCACTTTGTAGCGAGTGCCTTCAGGCAGATATTGCGCCAGAACCAGGTCGTCACTGAAGCTGACATAGAACTCGATGTAGTCGGCAGGCATGCCACTGGGGGTCTTGGTGCCATTCTTCACGATTTTACCGCCGGTAATCGAGACAGTTCCACCACCGTATTCGCCTTCACCGTAAAGGTTCTCGCCATTGGAAACCTGGAAGGTCAAGTTAACGGGATCAACATCCACTTCCACCTGATAGGGGAAATAGTAGCACACCTGGTCAACGATGAACATCTTATTGCTCACGTTGGCGGCAGTGTTACAGGTCTGGATGTTGTAAGCGCCGTCACCGAACACATCGGCATCTAATAGTTCGCCACTAGCATCAATAGCGGCAACCGTGATGTGCCACTCACCAGCGGTCTCGACTCCGGCAGTGTTTCCGATTTCCTCTTTCTCGCATGATGTGAATGCTACCAGCACGCCCACCATCATCAATAATGAATATATTGTCTTTTTCATAATCAAATTCTCATTTATTGATTAATAATCAAATTAGGCCAAAGAGGCTTACTCAATGGGAGTGAGTATCACACCGCCACCCACATAGTAGTTGAGGCGATAGGTCACAACACCCGTTTCGGGATCCCATTTGCCATCATACATTTCCTCGGGGTCTTCACCGTCATAGAAGTACCAATCACCCTCTTCCAGCATGGTGATATCGGTGCCATCGAGTTGCAACAACGCCTCGGCATAGAAGTCGTAGGAGTTCCTGTACTGCGGGTAGACACCATAAGCATAGTAGCCAGCCAAGACATCGCTGATGATGTAGAGGCCTTGACTCTCATCCAGAGCTGAAATGCTAATAGGAGAATCGTAATAGTGACGGGCAGGATTGGAAGCATGCCAGCACTCGGCCAAATAGATGTTGTTGAAATGGCCTGGGTTCTTCACCCACACCTCACGCGTTGCCGTGGCCGAAAATCCCTCGGGATTAGCCGCCGAATAGGTTACGGTATAGAAACCAGGCTCGCTGGTGTCAAGGTCGGTGGTTACCTTCACATTGGCGGTGTAATCCTCATCGCCCAAGGCAGCAGAGTAACCCGGTTCCTCAAATGTATCACCCACGTTCAGCAGCACGATGTCATCACCTTCCAGTGTGATAACGGGATAGTAGAGGATATCGGTCAGACCCTCGGTATCCTTGTTACAAGAGGTAAGCGACAATGCCACCAAGGCTCCGATTGCCAAATATTTTAAATTCTTCATAATCATATTTCTTAATTTAGAATTAACTGAAATTAGAATTACTTAGCCCAGAATACGGGTGCGCTATCACCAGGATAGTCGGGAGTGTTCTGGTTACGGTTAGCCGATGACTCTGCATAGGGGAAGCGCTGCAAGATACCGCCATTCAGGGCAGTGTTGCACTTGATGGGCTTATACAAAGTGCCCGGCACATACAGGTTGGGGTTGTAAGAATCGGTCTGCTCGTTGTAGAGCTGATCGCCGGTTACGGCTCCCATGGCAGGATAACCCAGACGGCGCAATTCACACCAGCCCTCGAAGCTGTTGTAACCCGAGAGGTCAACCCACTTCTGAATACCGATGGCCTGCTTCCAGTTGGAGCCGAGGGGGTAAGCCTCGATAGCGGCATCGGCGCCACTCACGCCAGCATTATCAAACGAGGCCTCAATAGCCATGCGATAGTACTGCTGAGCCATTTCGAGGTCGTTGTTCTTGGCATAGTACTCAGCGATGTAGAAGTTCACATCCGAGGTACTGATCAGGACAACGGGGTCATCATAGTGGGCATTGGGACGGCACCAGTATGATGCCTTGTAGCTGGCGGTGGTACTGAAGTTGGTACCGCTCACGCTACCGGTGTAGACGCCATCACTATTGGGTGAGAAGTAAGCCTGCAAACGGGCATCCTCATAATCAGCCATGGTGCCAAGCAAAGCGATGTTCAAGACGATATTCTGCTGTGATGCACCGTAGCTGGCAAACGCATCCTCCATATAGAAGGGATTGGCCTGGCCAGCCTCATTCTTCCAGCAATTGGCTAACTCAACATTGCTTGAAGGGAAGTTATCCTCGTCGATGAGAGCACCAATCAGACCGTTCACGTCCTTGACGCCGCTCTCACGGGTGAGGATGCGGAGCTTGAGGGCGTTGGCAAACTTAATCCAGCTCGAAGCGTTAGCACCCGGTAACAGAAGGCTCGTTGCCACCTGCTCGGTGCCGCTAACCTTATCCAAAGCCTCATCAATCTCGGCAAGGATGCCGTCATAGATGACAGTGCCCTCGTCATATTCAGGAGTGAGGTAATCCAGATTCTGAGCCTGGGTATAGGGAACCTCACCGTAGCAGTCCACAAGCACCTGATAGGTGAAGGCGCGCAGGACAGTAGCGGCCAGATAGGTACCCCAGTCCTCGTCGGCCTTAGCCAAGTCACGGATAGTCTTGATATTGTTGAGCACACGCGTGTTGAGCTGAGTGTAAGTGCTGCTCGAACGTGTGGGGCTCATATTGAATTGACTGTAATCCAGATAATTGCTGGTTCCGAAGTATTGTGCATAATACTGGGTGAAGTAACCGCTGACAGTGCGCAGGAAGTCACCATAGCTATGGCAAAGGTTCACTTCCACTGCCGGTAACATCATGTCGGGGGTCATATTCTCCTGAGAGGGAGAGTTGGGATCCTTGTTAATGTCCAGGTAATCATCACAGGACGTCAATGACAATCCAAGGATCAGAAGACTTGCAAAAAATATCTTTTTCATAATCTTTCTCCTCATTGTTTAATTAGTACTTAATGGTCAGGTTCAAACCATAGACACGGCAAGACGGGTTGCTGTAAAGCTCACCGAAGTTACCTTCGAGGTCAGTACCGGTAGTCGTGGACTCGGGATCAACATATAAGTTACCCTTTGCAGTCCATGTGAACAAGTTATTACCGAACAAGGTCAGAGCGACTTTGCTCAGCTTCATGCTCTTGACCCAGTTCTTGGGCAGTTCCCAAGTAAGGCTCAGGTTACGAAGCTTAGCGAAACTGCGGTCAAGCAGATAAGCCTCGCCGCCGTGGCCCCAACCATAGAGGTTGAAGTAGTCCTGATAGCTGCCGTCGCTCACCATGATAGGTGTGGTGTTCTCGCTGTAAGTGCCGTCACCGTTGTCAATGACACTACCGGGGATAATGAACGGACGACGCTGGTTATAGGTCGTTACGGTACCGTTACCGGTGAACTGCATCAGGTTCTTGGTGCGTGAGAACATGTGGCCGCCATAGCGGATATCCAGGGCTGCACTCAGCGTCAAGCCATAGGCACTGATTGCCGTGGTGACACCACCAGTCCACTTGTTGTTCATGTCCTTGCCGGTATCCAGCACTTCAGAACTGAGGATGGGCTGACCTGCAGAGTCAACAACGGGGTGTACCACACCCTTATCATCGGTATAGGTCTCAGGCAGATAAGTGTAGTAGGAACCCATGGGCTTGCCTTCCTCGGCATACATGTAAACGGCGTCATCACCAGCCGAGAAGCTGTAGATGGTCACCTTGCCACCCTCAAGGCTCGAAGGCATCGAGAGCACCTTGTTGCGGTTAATGGCAATGTTGAAGCCCAAATCCCAACGGAAGTTGTTCAGCAGAATGGGGGTCGTGTTAACAAGCAACTCGACACCACGATTGCGAACCTTACCAAAGTTGGTCACCACCGAGCTGAAACCGGTTGACGGGTCAACAGGCAGGGTGAAGATCTGGTCCTTGGTGGTACGGGTATAATAGGTAGCATCGATGCCCAAGCGGCTGTTGAAGAACTGCAGGTTCAAACCAGCCTCAAACTCGGTGGTCATCTCAGGTTTCAGCTTGCTGGAGCCAGCGGTGGTCGAAGCCTGGAAAGCGTTGATACCATTGAACGGGAACGTCAAGTCGGTACCGCTGTAGTAACCATAGGCAACACCCTGGATGAAGCGGGGATCTACCATATAAGGATCAGCATCGTTACCGGTGCGGCCGTAAGCCAAACGTGCCTTACCGAAGTTAAGAATGCTGTTTGAAGGAATCAAGCGGGTGAAAATCCAGCTCAATGTTGCGCCAGGATAGAAGAAGCTATTGGCGTTGATGGGCAGAGTGGAAGACCACTCGTTGCGGCCCGTGAGGTTCAGGAACACCATATCGTCCCAACCCAGGGTCAAGTCACCGAACAGAGCGACCTGGCGGCGCTTGCTCTGAGATTCAGTCAGCGTGGCCTTAGTGGCACCATTGCTCAGATCCCAGAAACCGGTCTCAAAGGTCAGACCATCAGTCTCACCTACCATCGAGGTGGCATAACGCTCGTTGAGGTTCACACCCACGATAGCAGCAAGGCTAAGCTTCTCGTCCAGGAAGTTGCGGGTGTAGTCGGCAAGGAAGTCATGGTTCAACTCATAGCGGCGGCCGTAGGCGGCATAAACATAACCATCCTGGTTCATGTTGCTGGGAGCATAACCATAGTCCTCATCGATGAGCGCGTCATCAAGGTTAATCTGGGGATAACCGATCTTGCGGTCGAAGTCGGTGTAGTCAAAACCGAAGCGATAGGTCAGCGTCAAATCCTTGAACGGATTGATATCGGCCTGAACCTTACCACGCAACTGCTTGGAGTCAACATGGTTGTAGTTATTCTCAATAGCCCAATAGGGGTTGGTGATGCCGTAAGGGGTGAAGTAGGCCTCGGGGGTGAAGAACGGGCTGCTGGTGTCCTTCATATCCACGATACTGATATCACGCGGCAACTCAAGAAGACCATCGATTACCGAGGTACCCTGGAAACTACCCACCAGATTAGTGTTCGACTTGGCATAGCTGATAGAAGAGGTGAGCCTCAACCAATCAGTAGCCTCAAAGCCGCTACGGAAATCAAGGGTGTGGCGGGTATAGGTATCGTGGTCATAGGGAAGGATACCATCATCGCCCAAGTAGTTATAGGAGATGTAATAGTTCACCTTATTGTCACCGGAAACGCCGCTAAAGGCAATACTGTGGTTGTGAGACCAACCCAGATCGAAGAAGTCGCGCACGTTATTTTCCTTGGCATCATAGTTGTGAATCAACTGTGAGTGGTTCCAAATGGGACCGTAAATCTGACGGCTACCGTCCAGAGCGGGACCCCACGAACCGTTCTCAATAAAGGTCTGAGCACCGTTCCAGCCCTGTCCCCAGCCGTTCTGGAACTTGGGCAACATGGCAATCTGACGGGCCTGAATGCTACCGTTGTACTCAATTGAGAAGTTGCGGCCAATACCGTTGCGACCTTGCTTGGTGGTCACAATGATGACACCGTTGGCAGCACGGCTACCATACAATGCGGTAGCGGCGGCACCCTTCAGCACGGTCATGCTCTCAATGTCGTTAGGCGAGATGCTGGCGATACCGCCGGCAGCCTGAGCGTGGCCCTGGGTGGTCACCGTTGTGCTCTGCAAGGGCACACCGTCAACGACATACAGCGGCTGGTTGCTACCGTTGATGGAGCTGAAACCACGGATGATAACCGAGTTAGCAGCACCAGGATCGCTGGCTGTGGACTGCACTTGCAGACCTGCCACCTTACCGCTCAATGAGCTCATGGCCTCGCCAGTGTGAGCACCGGTAATGTCCTCGGCCTTTACCTGCTGTGCGGCATAACCGAGTGACTTCTGTTTGCGTGTGATGCCCATGGCTGTAACAACCACCTCTTCAAGAGTGGTGTTGTCTTCCTCAAGGGCGACTGTTACAAAACTCGAAACCGCAACAATCTGGGTCTTGTAGCCCAAGCAACTGATCTTGAGCTGCGTCACCTCGTCATTGACGGTTACTGTGAATTGACCGTCAAGGTCGGTTGCAGTACCCTGTGATGAGCCGACAGCTTGAACGGTGGCACCGATCAGCGGCTCATTGTCACTTGCACTGACGACCTTACCATTCACGGTCTTGTTGGCCCATGCACTCATAGTAATGAGGCATATTGCCATGAGAGTTGATAAAAGTCTCTTCATACAGTAAACAATTAGTTAACCCATCGTCAGGCTCAAGCGAGCGCATACTTGAACCTGACGGTGGATTGATGTTGATTATCTCTAAGGTATTATTAAACAGCAAGTGCGCTCTGCTCACTGATTTTCTAGGTTTACAGGATTGCCGGGGGAAAACCCCTCGAAAAACGGTCAATGACCGTCTAACCTTTTCATACGTTGGAGAACAACCCACACCGCAAAGATACGAATTTTTTGGTTAACTAATACTTTTTAACAAAAAAATTGGCAAAAACTTACGTTTTTCCGCTCAAAGTGTCTAAAATTTTAACAACATATGCTATTTTAAGCATACACTTCCCCACTCTGCTCTCCAGAAAGCCGTGAGACACGCATTTTTGGACAAAAACGGGCTTTGATGACAATGATTTTGCTTACTTTTGCAGTATAATTCAAAAAATTCCAATATAGAGATGCCTTATTTTTCAGTAATCGTGCCGGTGTATAACCGGCGAGACGAGGTGGAGGACCTGTTGAAGAGCCTCACCCAGCAGACCGACAAAGACTTTGAGATCATACTGGTAGAGGACGGCTCCACCGAGCCGTGCCAGGACATCGCATTGCGTTATGCCAGCGAACTGGACCTGCGCTACTTCTATAAAGCCAACGAGGGCCGTTCCATCGCCCGCAACTACGGCCTGGAACATGCAACAGGGCAATATTTCGTTTTCTTTGACAGTGACTGTGTCATCCCTCCTAACTATTTCAAGACGTTGGGCGACGAACTTGCCAACAACTACGTGCCGTGCTTTGGCGGTCCAGATGCGGCAAGCGACGACTTCACGGATGTGCAGAAGGCCATTTCCTTCTCGATGACGTCGCTGCTGACCACGGGCGGCATCCGCGGCGGGAAGGTGCAGATGGAGAAGTTTGTGCCCCGCTCTTTCAATATGGGTTATTCACGTGGGGTATATGAAAAGGTGGGCGGTTTCCGCGAGATGTTCAGCGAGGACATCGACATGAGCACGCGCGTGCGGCAGGCGGGCTATGACATCCGTCTGATTCGTCCGGCCTTTGTTTACCACAAGCGCCGCACGAGCATCGCCAAGTTCGCGCGCCAGACCTACGTCTTCGGCATGTCACGCATCACGCTGAAGCTGCTCTACCCTGACAGCCTCAAGCTGGTGCATTGTCTGCCCGCGGTATTCCTCATCGGCTGCGTACTGCTGTTGTTGCTCTCGCTGTGGAAGTGGTGGTTCATCGTGCCCATCCTGCTCTATGCCGCGATGCTGTGGGTGGCTGCCCTGATCGAGACGCGCAACCTGAAAATCGCCTGCCTGGCCGTAGCCACGAGTTTCACTCAACTGTGCAGCTATGGCTGGGGCTTCATCAAGGCCTATGTGTGGAAAATTCTTCTACACCATGGCCGCGATATCGACGAGGAAGTGAAGATGAGGAAGGGGAAGTAAAAATCGCAAAAAGCGATTTTTACTGATTAGAGATTAGGGATTAGAGATTAAGGATTTGGGATGGAAGAAAACGAGAATATCAAGCCAAGCATGGTGGGTAGCCGCAGTATCAAGGAAACGGTACCTGAGGAGGACCGTCCGCGCGAGAAGGCCAAGAAGCATGGCTTCGGCAGCTTGTCCACAGCCGAATTGCTTGCGATCCTGTTGCGGGTGGGCACACCTGGCGAGTCGGTGGTTGACTTGTGCCAACGCATCCTGCGGGACAATGACGGCAAACTCTACCTCATCGCGCGCAAGGGTATCAACAACCTGGTGAAGAACTACCATGGCATCGGCGAGGTCAAAGCAATCGAAATCCTGGCCGCCCTGGAACTGGCTCGCCGCTATCAGCAGGAAGAGTTTGAAGAGCGCTTCAAGATTATGAGCAGCGAGGATGCCTACAACTACCTGCGCACCCGTATGGAGCACCTTGACCACGAGGAAATCATGGTCGTTCTGCTCAACCACGCCAAGCAAGTAGAGGAGTGCGTGCGCATCAGTAGCGGAGGCACCACCATGACAGTTGCCGACATCAAGATGATTCTGCGCCCTGCCATCGAACGCCTGTCTTCAGGTATCATCCTCGCCCATAACCACCCCAGCGACAACCCTAATCCCAGCCAACAGGACGACCGACTAACCGAACGCGTCCATCAGGCCTGCAAGGTGATGGACATCCAACTGGTAGACCACATCATCGTGTGCCGTGGCAACCGCTACTACAGCTACAACGACCACGGCCGCCTGCTGTAATTCTGCAACCAATTTTTCAAAACTATAATTATATGAAATTCCTGAAGTATCTTTTCCGCATTGCGGTTGGCCTCTTTGCCCTCATCGGCGTGTTGGCTGTATGTGCCTATTGGTATCTGGCCAGCTCCGAGAGGTATTACATCAGCATTGGAGAGAACGAGGTCATTACCAAAGAAGCGGAATTTGTTGATTTGCTCAAACAGTCCCCATTCAAGGCCGATACGATTCAGTATCACTTCGCCATAGTTCAAGACTCGACTCGTGCTCGGGAGATAAGGGATTACTTCAAGTTGGATTCGCTTTATCGCCCTGATGCCTCGACGTGGGAAAAAGCGCTTGCCATTTCCAGGTTTGTCGCTACCAGCATCCCTCATGCAGACTCCAGAAATCTGCCTGAGCACAGAAACGCCATCGACCTGTGGAAGTTCACCAAGGAAGAGGATTCAGGCTTCAACTGCCGTATGCATGCCATCCTCAATTATGAGCTGATGCAGGCTGCCGGATTGACAGCGCGTTTTGTGACCTGCATGCCGCAGGACAAGAATGATAGCGACTGTCATGTGGTGAACGAGGTTTGGCTTCCTGAACTGGGCAAGTGGGCATTCATCGACTCGGACATGGACGGGCATTATTGCACCGACCAGAACGGCACACCGCTCAACCTGCTGGAAATGCGTGACAAGTATGCCACAGGTGAGCAGATGCTGATGTATCCGGGCTTCAAGGATGCTACGACCAAGCACGATTACTACTATTGCTACATGGCCAAAAACACTTATTGGTTCTCATCATGGGAAACAATCCATTACTTCCAGGAGGACCGTGCCGACAAGGATTTTGAACCTGGCCGTTATGTCAATATCGTGCCCGAAGGCTTCACACCGTTCGGAAGATCGGACGATGAAGTCGTCACCACCGACGCCAAAAAGTTCTGGACAAATCCAGAATAACAATGGCAATCACTACGCTTGGCACAAATGAATAACCAAACTTTATAAATTGTGACAATATGAGAATAATGAGATTATTGATGTTTGCTGCCGTAGCCATGATGGTTGCAGTGGCCTGCAATCCGAATAAAACGCAGCGTGCCAATTCCGGTCCGAAACCCAAGATGCTGGTATTGTATTACTCCCAAACGTCAAACACCAAGGCCGTGGCACAGGAAATTGCCACACGTCTTAAAATTGATATTGAGGAGATTACTCTTGTAGAGCCCTATGACACTGCGTTCCAGGCAACGATTGACCGTTGCAAAGCTGACCGCGAGAAAGGCATCACCCCCGAAATCAATCCCTTGAAATCGGATATTGCCGATTATGACATCATCTTCCTTGGCTATCCCATCTGGTTCGGGACCTATGCGCCCCCCATTGCCACCTTGCTTAATAAGATTGACTTGAGCGGCAAGAAGGTTGTGCCGTTCTGCACCTTCGGCAGCGGTGGACTTGAGTCGAGTGGTAAAGACCTGGTTGAAAGGTTGCCAAATACAGAGATTCTGCCTGGCTATGGCGTGCGTGCCGCACGCATGGACGCCATGCCCAAGGAGGTTGGAGAATTTTTGGCTGCCAGCCATTTCTGCGATGGCAAATATGAGAAGCCTGAGCCCTTCCCCGAGCAGCATCCCGTGAACGCTGACGAGACAGCCATCTTTGACGCCGCAGTCGATGGCTATCCCATGCTCAACGCCAAGGCGACCACAGTCGCCTCACGCGCCATTACCGATGGTACCGAATACCTGTTTACTGCCAAGGACATGCCTCGAGAGGACAAGCCCGATATGCCTCCCCCCAGCGAGATAAAGGTATATGTGTTGGTTGAAAAGGGTAAAACTCCCGTGTTCACCAAGGTAGTTAGATAAAGAGGAGGAGAGCACTGCTCTGCATAGCACCCACCCCCTTTAAACTTTAAACTCTAAACTCTAAACTCTAAACTCTAAACTTCAAGATTCTAAAGTCGCTGACTTTAGAATCTTGAATTACTTATGTTCGGCGAAGTAGCGCCACATGGGGGCTGCCATGAGGGCCTGCAGCTGACGGTTCTCGCGGAGCATCGCCTCGACCTCGTCGCGCGAGAGCAACAATACGGCGATGTCCTCGCCAGCATCAAGGTGCTGGTCACTGACGCGCTCCACGCCCTCGGCCAGGAAGCAGTGGGTGATGTTGTCACAGATGCTGGGATTCTGCCCCACCGTCATAATTTCGCGCCAAGTGCCGCCGCCATAGCCCGTCTCCTCCAGGAGTTCACGCTGGGCGGCCTGTAAGGGTGTCTCCCCCTGCTCCACTACGCCGGCACACAATTCGTCGAGCACGATGTCCATCGCGTGACGGTACTGCCGCACCATGACGAACTCTCCCCCACCCGTGATGGCGATGATGTTGACCCATTCAGGGTATTCCAGCACATAGTGTTCGGGATTGATGCGCCCGTCGGGCAGCTGTACCTTATCCACGCGGGCGGTGAGCCAGGGCCGCTGGATGATGTAGCGGCTCTCGAGCGTGGTCCATTTCTTGATTTCCTTTGCCATAATCAGAGGTGTTACTATAATTATAACGTGAAAAGGGGCAGATTGGTGCCCAGTTACAAAAAAAACAGTAACTTTGCACACGTGGAAGTAAGGACAATAGTGAAAAAAGGACGCGAAGAGAAGGTGTGGTTTGCCATCCGCGTGACCTATAACCGCGAGCTCAAAGTCAAGGAAGACCTGGATGCCCGCGGCATCCAGAATTTCGTGCCCATGCAGTACCGCCGCGAGGAGCGCCACGGTGTGATGGTCAAGCGCCTCGTTCCCAGTGTGCACAACCTGATTTTCATCCACATCACGCCCACCGACATGAAGGAGTACAAGATGTCGACCGAGCTGCCCATCCGCTACATCATGGACAAGGCCAATCGCAAACCCATCATTGTGCCCGAAAAAGAGATGGAAAACTTCATCAAGGTGGCGGGCACCTATGACGAGAAACTCATCTATCTCAACCCCGACCCGGGCGACTTTGCCCAAGGCGAGCGCGTGCGCATCATCGGCGGTGCGTTTGCAGGTGCCGAGGGTGTGTTTGTCCGCGTGAAGGGCGACCGCCGCGTACTCATCAACGTCGAGGGCCTTGTCGCCGTGGCCACGACCTTTGTCCACCCGTCGATGATTGAGAAAATCTCCAATCCTGACCCGAATCAACTTGACAACGCATTATAATTAGGCTTTAGGCTTTAGATATTAGGCTTTAGGGGCCACACTGCCGCTAATGACTAGAAACTGAAAAAAACAATGAACGAGAATAACCAGAAAGTCGCCCTCATCACGGGCATCACGGGCCAGGACGGCTCCTACTTAGCCGAGTTCCTGCTCGACAAAGGCTACGAGGTGCATGGCATCCTGCGCCGCAGCAGCAGTTTCAACACAGGACGCATCGAGCACCTGTACCTTGACGAGTGGGTGCGCGACATGAAGCAGCGCCGTCTCATCAACCTGCACTACGGCGACATGACCGACAGCAGTTCGCTCATCCGCATCATCGAGAAAATCCAGCCTGATGAGATTTATAACCTGGCGGCCCAGAGTCACGTCAAGGTATCGTTTGACGTGCCTGAATATACTGCCGAAACCGATGCCGTGGGCACCCTGCGCCTGATCGAGGCCGTGCGTATCGCTGGCCGCGAGAAGACCACCCGCATCTATCAAGCCAGCACGAGCGAACTCTACGGCAAAGTTCAAGAGGTGCCGCAGAGCGAAACCACGCCGTTCTACCCCCGCAGCCCCTATGGTTGCGCCAAGTTGTACTCGTTCTGGATCATGAAGAACTATCGCGAGAGTTATGGCATGTTCTGCGCCAACGGCATCCTGTTCAACCACGAGAGCGAGCGCCGCGGCGAGACCTTCGTAACCCGCAAAATCACCGTGGCGGCAGCACGCATCGTCCACGGCCTGCAGGACAAACTCTACTTGGGCAACCTGAACGCCCTGCGCGACTGGGGCTATGCCCGCGACTATGTGGAGTGCATGTGGCTCATCCTTCAACAAGACGAGCCCGATGACTTTGTCATCGCCACGGGTGAGTACCACACTGTGAGGGACTTCTGCACCCTAGCCTTCCACTATGCCGGCATCGAGCTGGAATGGCAAGGCGAGGGCATCAACGAGAAAGGCATTGACCGCGCCACCGGCAAGGTGCTTGTCGAGGTGGATCCCAAATACTTCCGCCCCGCCGAGGTCGATCAACTCCTCGGCGATCCCACCAAGGCGAAGAACCAGCTGGGCTGGAATCCTCGCAAGACCTCGTTTGAAGACCTGGTGCGCATCATGATGGAGTATGACCTGCAGCACATCAAGAAAATCTATCACCTGAAATGAACAGCGATTCTAAAATTTATGTGGCCGGACACCGCGGCCTCGTCGGCAGTGCCATCTGGAACAACCTTCAGAGCAAGGGTTATACCAACCTCATCGGCCGCACCCATCAGGAACTCGACCTGATGGACGCTGTGGCCGTGAGAGACTTCTTCGACCAGGAGAGGCCCGAATATGTCGTGCTGGCTGCGGCCCACGTGGGCGGCATCATGGCCAACCTGAAATACCGCGCCGATTTCATCTTCCAGAATCTCGCCATCCAGCAGAACGTTATCGGCGAGAGTTGGCGACACGGGGTGAAGAAGCTGCTCTTCCTGGGCAGCACGTGCATCTATCCGCGTGAGGCTCCACAGCCCATTGGCGAACAGGCCTTGTTGACCTCACCTCTGGAATACACCAACGAGCCCTACGCTATCGCTAAAATCGCGGGACTGAAGATGTGTGAAAGCTTCAACCTGCAATATGGCACCAACTTTATTGCCGTGATGCCCACCAACCTGTATGGACCGCGCGACAATTTCGACTTGGAAACAAGCCACGTCATGCCTGCCATGATCAGGAAAATGCACCTGGCCAAGATGCTTAACGAGGACAACTTCGACGGACTACGCGCTGACCTTGACCGCCGGCCCGTGGAGGGCCTCAATGGCAAGGCTACGGACGGGCAGATTATAGCCCTGCTGGAGAAATACGGCATCCTGCCCGACCGCTTGCGCCTGTGGGGCACTGGAGCGCCTATCCGTGAGTTCCTGTGGAGCAAGGACATGGCCGACGCTAGCGTCTATTGTCTGGAACACATCGATTTCAAAGACGTGCGCGGCACTGGTGACGAGGTGCGCAACTGCCACATCAACATCGGCAGCGGCAAGGAAGTCACCATCCGCCAACTAGCCGAACTCGTCAAGGCGACTGTTGGCTATAACGGCACCATCGAGTGGGACGCCACCAAGCCCGACGGCACCCTACGCAAACTCACCGATGTGAGCCGTCTGCACGCCCTGGGCTGGCGCCACACGATGGAACTCGAGGACGGCGTCCCGGCTCTCTATCGCTGGTACCTCAATTCCTAAACAACGGGAAAGCCACAGCGCCGTGCTTCCACCCTTTAATAAAAAAGCAGGCTTTTACTTACAATCAGACAAGTTTTCCATCGAATCGGCAAAAATAATCACTTTTTGTCGGCCCGATGTTTTTATTTTACAATTATTCTCAGTACATTTGCCCATCGCTTTATTAATATTATTAATCATAAACTTGTCAAATTATGAGATTTAAAACTACTCTTTTCTTTCTGGCATCATTGCTGACGGCCAGCATGTTTGCCCAATCACCTTATGGTAACATCCAGGACAAGGACAACGCCTACATCAAGGCTCGCCAGGCTCGCGTCATCAAGCAAGACGCCCGCTTTGCCGACAAGGCTTTCACCATGGCACCCAAGGCCGAAGCTCCCACCGAACTCGACTCTAGCCTGTTTGTGCAGCCCGAAGGCGAGTTGCAGCTGATGAGACGTTCCGGTATCGATTATCTGCCCGTTTGGGGACAGCCTGCTCCAGCCGAATATGAGGAGAAAGGCACCTATGTAGTGAAGGGCACCGACGGCAACTACTACTTCAAGAACTTCATCACCAACATGTGCAATGGCGGCACATGGATCAAGGGCGATGTCGAAGGCAACGTCATCAGTGTGAAGACAGGTCAAATCTGCACCCAGTTATGGTATGACAACGGTGTGACCAACCAGCTCTACACCTATTACCTCTATGGTCTGAAGGCTGTGGAAGAGACAGGTACCGACTGGGAGGGCAACGAGTACACCTACACCGCCTATGTGCTTGACGAGGACGTTACCGAAATCAAGTTCAACATCGAAGCCGATGGCCGCATCACCTCTCAGGACGGCAACCTGCTGTATGGCGGTCTGGAGGAGAACGAAGACGGCACCTTCACCTGGCCTGGCCAGGGTGACATGGATTGCACGTTCTACCCCTTCGACGAAGTGCCCCAAACGGCTCCCGAAGAGGTTGAATACAGCGACTATGTATTCAGCAACTATCCTTATGCCACCGACATCGAGTACCGCATCCTCCAGGGCGGCATCCTCGACAACGTGCTCTACGTGAAAGGCCTGGCAAACATTATCCCTGACGCTGTCATTATGGCCCAAATCGAGGGTGACAAGGCATGCATCGAGGGCAACCAGTTCCTGGGTGTTGACCAGACCTACAGCACGCTGGTTTATCTCAAGCCGTGCAGCTACACCATCGAAACTGATGAGTGGGGTTGGAGCACCATCTACACCGATGAGGTCAGCGAGATGATCATGGACTATGATGCCGAAGCCAGCCGATTCAGCAACGACGAACTCGGTCTGCTCGTCAATGCAGGCAAAATGACCGTGCTTTCACATGAGCAGTACCTGCGTCCCACATTCTACAAATTCGAGGAAAAGGCAGCCACGCCCTCTTCTCCCGTGTGGACACAGTATTACCCCTACACCGAAGCCGATTATGGCTCATGGGGATATGCCGGCTTTAACATCTACACATCCGACGTTGACGGCAACTACATCCTGCCCGACAATCTGTTCTACACCTGCTACCTCGACGAGACGCCGCTCGTGTTCAGCACCGAGGACTATCCCGAACTGGAAGAGGACATGACAGTGATTCCCTATGCCTTTGCCAACAACGACATCGTCGCCTACAAGGAGACGCACTACATCTACTTCCACCGTGGTGATTTCGAGAAATTTGGTGTACAGACCATCTACCGCGGCGGTGGCGAAGAGAGACGCTCCCCCATCATCTATTACAATGATTCGGGCGTTGAAGAGACCATTGCCGGTGATGCCATCGTCATCGAGACCACCTATTACGACCTGCAGGGTCGCCGCCTCACTGGCCTGGACAAGGGCCTCAACATCATCGTCATGAAGTACTCCGACGGCACCACCAAGTCAACCAAGGTCATGGTAAGATAAACCACCACCCCACAACCAACAAAAAGACGGGAGCCCCCTCCCGTCTTTTTATTATACCCAAACCTTTCACTTTGTTCGCAGTATTGATATAACAATACATAATAGTCCTGAAATAATTCCCTTTTTGAAAAATACAACAAAATTCAGTGAAAAATGCTTGTGCAAATGGTAATCAGTTATTACCTCAGTTGGATTTTACTCCCACGATGGACAGTTGCAGCCTATTGCCGTTAACGTCCTGATAGATGGTGGGAACGTTGATGCAAAAGGCCATTCGTTCATAGTACTGGGTCATTTCGTGAGGAAGCAGTTCCGAGCTTTTCTTGTTTCTTCTCTTTGTCATGACTCCAATTGTGGGTCTTCTCTGTGATGTCCAATACTGCAGATTTACCACACAAAGCCATGACGACTTTGGGTAAATTAATCATTGCCTTCTCTCTGTTTTGTTTGTAAATGTTAGTTTAAAATATTAATAAAAAATGTTGTCTAATTCTCTTACATATAAGGGTTTAATGTAAGAATAAGAATAGGTGAGAGCAGAGTTTTGGAAGTATTTATCATGAGTCTTCGATAATGATCTTATTGAAAAAGTGATTCATGTGCTTTGTTTTTGTTTTGGGAAAAGTTCAATTATTTTAATCTAGAATTTGAAAAAATCAATGTATTTATGGATGATTTTGGATATTATTATCTAAATTTGCAGTTGTGCTTCATAGGTAGTTCTTTCCTTCTAGGTACTGGGTAAGTGATGCCTACTGCTTGCATTTTAACGATTTGGAAACGCCGGATCGTTACTTCCCAATGATGCACGCCATTGTCTTCCTGCTAACGCCGACGGGAAAATACTTCACTGGAGCCATAACCCAAAGCAAAGATCAGCTGGAGAAGTTCATTGTCGCAGCTAATACACACTTCACCTATGACTATCCTTGCCTGCTCATCATTTCTCTTCATATCTCGGAATTTAGCCGAGACATTTAGCGGAGAGTAACATCGGGCTTTTGTGGCCCGACAATCCAATTTGATCACACAAGTTGCAAATCAAATCATTCAAAAATCGAACTTAAAATTTGAAATAACTGTTACAATAATAGATACGATTATGAAACGAATCTTTCAACTCTCCCTTCTGCTAGTAGCATACCTAATACCAGCTACCGCCATAGCCATAAACTTTCAGGTTGATGGCATTGATTACTACACCATAAGTGAGAATCAAGTTAGCGTAATTGGCGGTTCTGTTTCTGGAGATTTAGTCATCCCTTCTCATGTTACTTATAACGGATCCACCTATGCAGTCACATCCATCGAAGAATATGCTTTCGAAGATTGCACGGGTTTGACCAGTGTCACCATCGGTAAATCAATCACAAATATCGGTGAAAATGCGTTTATAGGATGTACGTCTTTGACAACACTTAACTTCAATGCAATTTCTTGTGCTGATTTCAACAGAAGGGAAGAATATCATCCTTTCTACAACTTATATATCACGACCATCAATATTGGGGATAGCGTTCAAAGAATTCCTGCTTATTTTGCCTATAAAAAATTTATAACAAATATTGAATTACCGAACTCAGTTATTACAATAGGAGCAAAAGCTTTCTATATGTGCAACTATTTGACTAGTGCGGTTTTGGGTGAATCTGTTTCAACCATTGGAGACTATGCCTTCTATGCTTGTACTAGACTTGAAAACGTTAATTTTCCTAATTCCATCACAACAATCGGAAACTATGCATTTAATATTTGCATGGCAGTGTCGAAGATCATTTTAGGTAATTCCGTTTCTTCAATTGGCCACCATGCATTTGATGGATGTATAGCAGCATCAAAGATTACTTTGGGCAATTCCCTTACTTCAATTGGCAATTATGCTTTCAATAATTGCAGTGGGCTAAAAAAACTGTATTGCAGTATTGGCAATCCATCGCTTGTAACAACTGGGACGAACGCATTCTACTTATCATCAAATAATTACAATAGCAGAACGCTTTTTGTGCCCAGGAACTCATTGCAAGAATACCAAGCCTCATCAGATTGGGAGCCCTATTTTGGCAATATTATGGAAATGGATACATCCAGTATCATTACATTTGCTGATGTAAATGTAAAGGCTATCTGCATAGCTAACTGGGATACAAACGGTGATAGCGAACTTAGTGAATCTGAGGCGGCAGCAGTAACAGACATAAATTTGATATTTTATAAGAAGAGAACAATTACCTCGTTTGATGAATTAAGGTGTTTTACAGGTTTAACAGCAATAGGTGATACTGCTTTTTCAAACTGCTCTAATCTGGCCAGTATAACTATCCCCAAAAACGTTACAAGTATTGGTATTGCGCCATTTGCTAATTGCCCTGAATTAGGAAGTATCAACGTGGTAAATGATAATCCTGTTTTTAATTCGCATAATGATTGCAACGCTATCATCGAAACGGCAAGTAACACTCTTATTGTAGGCGGTAAAAACACAATCATTCCTGAATCAGTAATCCGCATTGGGAATAATGCGTTTTATGGTTCTATTAATTTAACCGAGATAGCTATTCCCAATTCAGTAATATCCATCGGCTATAGTGCATTTAGTGGGTGTAGCAGTCTTCAAAGCATTACTTTACCAAGTTCTATCTCTACCATTGGAAACAGTGCATTTTATAATTGTTCTAACTTAGATACCGTGTATAGTTATATCATGAATCCATCTGCCATTACTATGGGATCTTTTGTCTTCTGGCGTACATATGAAAATTATTCTAATCGGACACTTTATGTACCCTCGGGAACGCTTGAAATGTACCAAGCAGACACCAATTGGAGTCAATATTTTGGCTCCATTGTAGAGATGAATGCGATGCCTGGTGACATTAATGGTGACGGCAACATCGCCATCAATGACGTGACCAACCTGATTGACCAATTGCTTAGTGGTGATGAATTGCCTGCTTATGCCGATGTGAATGGAGATGGAGTTGTAAACATTAAAGACGTAACCGACCTGATTGATATATTGTTAAGCGGAAATTAATCAATAAAGACAAGTCAAGATTATACTTCAACTAAATCCCTCATGCTCAAAAAAAAAAGAACTGCACCTCAAAAGTTTTGTGTCCAACTTTTGGGGTGCAGTTCACATGGTATGGGGGATTTCTTTTTACTTTCTATTCGCCAATCACAATCCGCTCAAGAACCTGATCGATTCCTCATCATATTCGGAATCTCTTCAGAACCTTTTCACTATACTTTTACCCACATTCACTTGACGCCCCTCTTTCGCTTTAGGCTTCGAGGGTCTGTGAATGTCGGTTAAAAGGCTTACTCACTTGTTGAATAGAAGAAAGGAACGGCTCGCTATCGCTCACCCAATCCGTAAGCAGAGAGACCCTCCTTCCGCCGCCTTGCCTCTCGCCCCGTTCGCCTCTCTCTTGTTTCGGATGGAGTGCACCCTCCAGGTGCACTGTTCTTTTCCTTCTTTATCTCCTTATCTATCCTCTACCTGTCCATTTTTTATTAGAAAATTTGCATAGGTATATAAAAACAGCAAAAAAAAGGACACCTACATAAAAAGGAACAGCATTACCATTCCTCCCGCTTGTTGAAAGTCTAGTTTTTATGGATTGGGATAATTCAGATAAAAGTGGTATCTTTGCGATTATTTAAAAACTTATGATTATGAAATATCGACTATTAATTATCTTAGTATTATTTGCTTTGGTGGTTTCTTGCTCTGATTCTCCAAAAGATATTAATGGCTATCCTGAAGAAGTTTTGAGCACAGAAAAATACAATCAAGTACAAAGCCAATATGATAGTATTGGTGATTTTGAATATGGTTCAGCCATAGTAAAATCACATAATTTATATGGCTTGATTGATAGTAATGGAAAACTCATCCTTCCATGCGATTATGAGGAAATTACTGAAATAGGAGATAGTGTTAAAATTCGCTTTGTGAAGCAAAATAGCAAGTGGGGAATTATTGATCATAAGGCCAAGACCTTGATTAATTGTCATTATGATGCTATCTCTTCTTTTCCTGATGATAAAGATCATATCGGTTTTCAATTGAATGGAAAATGGGGAATAGTCGACATTGAAGATAATATAAAAGTGCAATTCAAGTATGATGAATTGTTCACACGGAAGAATTTCTTTATTGCCCAATATAGAGGGGCATGGGGGATTGAATCTTATGATAACAACATTTTACTTGATTATGAATATGATAGAATAAGTTGGTACACTATTGACGATGAAGCGTCATTTATCAAAAAAGGGGAGAAATATGGTGTTGTAAATACAGATGGAAAATTGATTGCAAAGTGCGAATACGATAATATGCCTTTTGAGAGAAATGGTTATATCGTTCTAAATAAGGATGATAAATATGGACTTATTGATGCACTTAATGGAAATGTTGTAATTCCATTCGAGTACGAACATTTAGACGATTTTTCAGAAGATCTTATTGCAGCTGAGAAGAACCAGAAATATGGATTTATCAATATTAAGAATGAAACCGTTATACCTTTTCAATTTGATGATGCCGGGTGTTTTTCAGAAGGACTTGCATTGGTTGGAAAAATAACAGGATCAGCTCATACATATATGGGTGCTACTCCAATTGTAACTTATGGCTTCATATCAAAAAGCGGAGAACTTGTTATACCATATAAGTTTAAAAGAATGCTTGCTAGTTCTCGATGTGAATTCAGTGAAGGCTTATGCCCCTATGGAGTTTATAAAGGTCCAGGAGGAAATATATTTGCCAATACGTATGGTTATATAAACACTAAAGGTGATATTGTAATAAGGGCTCAATTCGATGATATAGAGCCATTTAATAATGGCTTTGCAGCAGTAAAAAAAGATGGCAAATATGGCATTATTAATACTAAAGGCGAATTTGTTGTTCCTTGTGAATATGGAGCTATCGGCTATTATGAAAAATCAGATACTATTATACCGTTATTAGATGCTAACTATAACCAAATTGCAGTTTACAACATTAGGAAGAACTTAATACGAAAATAAGAAATCCTGTCACCTCTTAGTTGATGTATGGTATTGTGATGGATGATAAACAATAGAGAGATCACAAACTGAACAGAAACCATATAATATCTTTAAACTATGAAGAAGATACTTTTGTTAATGGCTATTCTAATGTCTTTTACCTTCATTTCTTGTGGTGACGATAAAGAGAAAGATGAGCCAGTAGAAGAACCGGTTAACTTGGAACAGTTAGTTATAGGTGAATGGAAAGCAGAGAATGGAGAATATGTGTATCGATACATATTTAGACCAAACTATACGGGCGATTATACTCAATATGGAATTGTCAATGGTGAGATAAAATTTAGTCGCTCATATTCCTGGTCATTGATGGGAAATACCTTGAAATGCATATCTCCCTTCAATGAGAAGTTGGGTACGTTCACTCTATCATATGAGAATGGCACATTACATATGGTGGACACAAGAGGATTTACATTTACCAAGACGAAATAGAAAAATTATCTCTATCTTTGGGTCGTCGTAATCAATATTAAATCTTATGGCTAAAAAAGATAATAGAACCATATTCGACCTAACTGATGAGGAATATGAAGCTTATCAGGAGAATCCAGAACTGTTCGAGCAAATATCACGAAACTCCTTTGAAAATGCTCTCGATATGATGTTTGACAGAGATGAGGATTTTAATGACGATGATGATGGTATTGGTAGTTTTCTGGATGACTAATACTACACCAACAAATGCTCTATAATAAACTTAACGCAATGAAAAGGATATTCTTCGTTATTATTTCGTCTTTGCTCTTCTTCTGCTCATATGCCCAAGAGGAAGTATTAGATAACCAAGCCATCATTGATATGGTAAAGATGGGGTTATCTGATGAGGTTATAATTGCAAAAATCTCAACAGACAAGAATACGTTTGATACTAGCGTGTCTGCATTACGTGTTCTTGTGGATAATAACGTGAGCAATGCAATTATCGAAGAGATGGTTTATGCTAAAAGTGGTAATCAGGTCCAAGATAACCCCCAGAATACAAAACCAATCTCTAAACCGATATCCACCAATTATAAACGTCATAAGGCTAATCAGGGCGTTATCGATATGGTGAATAGCGGAATAGATGAAGAGACCATTGACCGAAAAGTTCTTCTATCTTCAGGCGTTAAATATGACACCAGTTTACCCGCCATTTTGGATCTGCAAGAAAATGGTGTCAGCGATGAAATCATTCAAACTATGTGCTACCATAGTGAGTTCGATAAATCGCTTAATAATCAAGGGGTCATCGATTTGGTAAAAGCCGGTATCTCAGAGGACATAATACAACGGAAGGTGTTATTGGCATCAGGAATAAAGTTTGATATGAGTGCCGAGGCCATAAAGCATTTGAAGGATAATGGAGTTAGCAGCGATATAATTCAGACAATGATGTATCACGCTAAGTAGAGTCGCATCTAATTAGGAACCGAAATAATAACTGTCAGCACCTGTATTAAAGTGCTGACGGTTGTTGTATAAGGGCATCATTTATGGGACTTGAACTTCATCCTGTCACAGCCAAAAGGATTGTGAGTATAGGCCCATCCTACTGCATGTGTTACCTCTTCTTCAGCACTGGTCCATGTCGGGAAGAGTGATACAACAAACTAGATGGCCTTAATCATTAGGGATGCGGTGGGTGAACTTTAAGTCCCCTGAAATCGAGTTATGGTTCAGTTATCTATTTTATCATTAGAATTAAATTTTTCTAAGCCTCGGTCGTGAAATGGCCGAGGTTTGTTGTAACTTTGTAGCGACAACTTTTAAATCGCGGGTTATATGGCGAAAAAACAGAAAGACAGAGGACCCGACTTGATGAGCAAGTATGTGTGGCTGATAGAGACTATCTATCGGGCCAAGTGGATCTCGTACAATGAACTCAACGAGCGGTGGAAAAATGATACTGATTTTAGCAGAGGTGAAGAGCTTCCCAAAAGGACATTGAAACGATGGCTTGATACCATTGAGGTCCTGTTTGGAATCAACATTGAGAATGAAGGCCGCGGCGACTATCGTTACCACATCGATGATGACGAGAATCTCGCCAAGAAAGGGCTCCGTTCGTGGCTCTATGGCACCTTTTCAGTAAGCAATGCGTTAGTGAGCAGCAAGAGTATTCGAGACCGCATTTTATTGGAGTATGTGCCCACGGGCCAAGAGTATCTGCAGACCATCATCGATGCGATGAAGGAGAATCGAGAGATACATATCACCTACTACAATCCTTGGAAGGATGAGGAATTTGACCTGATACTGCAGCCGTTGTGTGTGAGGCTTTTCAGGCAGCGATGGTACGTGATCGCTCTCAACCATTATCCTTGGCTCAGTGAAGATGGTCCAAGGATTTACTCCCTTGAACGCATCAGGGCTTTGCAGGTCAGAGATGAGACCTTCAACATGCCCAACGATTGGAGCGCCGAGGAGTATTTTGAAGGATGTTACGGTGTGATTCGTGACCATGATTACGACAAAGAGTTCGTGAAGTTGAAAGTGACCGCAGGCCAAGCCAACTACATTCGTGGGCTCAGGTTGCATGAGTCGCAGAAGGAGGTTGAGCGCAATGACGTATTTAGCATCTTCACCATGTTCATTCGCCCAACTTTCGACTTTATTCAGGAATTGTTTTGGCAGGGTGAGGATGTTGAAGTGCTCGAGCCGCAGTGGCTCCGTGAGGAGATGGCGGCGAAAATCGAGCGTATGTTTAACCGATATAAGAAAGATTAATCCATGAGAGATTTTGCAGCTATAGATTTTGAGACCGCCAACTATGATCGTTCTTCGGTATGTTCGGTTGGAGTGGTCATTGTCCGGGACGGGGAGATTGTGGACAAGTTCTATTCGCTCATCCAGCCCGAGCCCAACTACTATAACTATTGGTGTACTCAGGTTCATGGCCTGTGCCGGGCCGATACCGACGATGCCCCAGTGTTCCCAGACGTGTGGGCTCAGATTGAGCCTTTGATTGAAGGCCTGCCGCTAGTCGCCCACAACCGCCCCTTTGACGAAGGCTGCCTTCGCGCCGTCTTCCGCACTTATCAGATGGATTATCCCGAGTACGAGTTCTTCGACACGCTTGCAGCATCTCGCCGCTTGCAACCCGACTTGGAAAACCATCAGCTCCAGACCGTGGCCGCCGCCTGCGGCTTCCGGATGGAGAATCACCACCATGCCCTCGCCGATGCCGAAGCCTGCGCATGGATAGCCCTCCACCTCTTCTCAGACAACAATAACAACTCAATTGACAACAATTGACAACAAAATGGCCCATTTTGATTCAATTAAGGCTTTCCACCGCTCCAAAGCCCGCCAAATAGATTTTGCTATAATCGACTGATTTTTAGTAAGTTTTTATTTGGTAGGTTTAATAAATACAGTTATATTTGTAGGTCAAAAATCACTAAATACAATATCAATGGAAAGAGAACAAATTGAATCAATTATTGCACAGTACAAGAGAAAGAGTTCTCAGGAACGTCGTTATGGTCCTGACAAGTGCGACTTTTTTGAGCAAGTAGCTGATTTCATCGAAGACAACATAGATGAGTACTTTGATGATAGCTACGAAACAGAAGACGAGATTCTCTTTGATGTGAAAGAAGTCTTCCAAGAAGTGGACGAATTCTATGATGATGAAGACTTAATCAACAACCTATTTTAGACAATTTTGATTAGAATATTTTTTTGATTTAAAAACACTTCAATTATGGCAAATGTATGGAAAATTGGCTCCAGATGGAGTGAATATGGGAGTCGCAATTCTTCAATTCTTAGTATTTTTCGACGTAATAACATTGTTTTTGTTGGGGAAGAAAATGCCTCAAAACGGTTTATTCACGAAGTTAAAAAAGGCGACTATTTTGCAATCGCCGATGGATACGAAGTTGTTGCAGTAGCAAAAGCGTTAGATGTTCCCAAATATCTTAATAATTATAGATTAGATATTAAAAAATATGAGTCTGAAATCTTTGATTATGAAGAATGTAAAGACTGGACGGTTGGCGTTCGAGTTAAAATAATTGACCTTGATGATTCAATATGGTACGAAAATCGTGGTTCTTTTTCAGCTGCGAACCAAATCTGGGATGATGTAATAGAATTATATGAGAACCAAAATAACAAGTTTTCTATTAATTCAAGTACATGCACGTTATTCCGAAGGGAAAGGCATGATTCTACCAAGTCGCTTTTGGATGTACATACTCGGTACATTATTCCCGTATACCAGCGCCCATATTCTTGGCAAGAAGAACAGGTGAAAACTTTTGTCTCAGATTTGATTAGTGGATTTTGGGGCAACAATAGTGGCTTTAATTATTCAGAACCGATGTTTATTGGCACTATGCAATTATCGAGTAAGAAAATAATTGATAAAAATGAATATTGGCAGGAAGTTATTGATGGTCAACAAAGGTTGACAACATTAACTATTCTGTTGAAGGAATTAAGGCTTTTATCCCCAAACTGCAACAAGATTAAGAGGCTTGAGTTTGAATGGTTGGAAACTCAGATAAATAAAACCCAGAATAATTATTTGATTGATTATTTAAGCATTAAAAATACGGAGGAAGTCAAGAGTAAGAATAATCCATATTTCAAAAATGCCCTCTATATCAGAGATCTTTTAAAAGGCTTGTATGATAATGAGAGAAATGATTGTTCAAACAATAAATGCGATGTAGTTGATCGCTTTATTGACTACATTTGTAATGATGTTTTCTTTGTCGTTATTGAAACGTGTGCTGGGTTATCAAAGACCTTGAAGATATTTGATACAATCAATACAGCTGGTTTGGACTTAAATGGTAGTGATTTATTTAAATTGCGTATGTATGAGTATTTAAAAGATGTGAAGGATGAAGATAATAATGCATTTGAGAAAATAAATGCTATATACCATAAGGTTGACAGAATAAATCAAAATTATAGCAAAAGCCATGAAGGCCAACAAATTGTCAATATTAACGATGTATTAGATTATTATAAAGATGTACTTATTGCGAAATATGATTTACCAAATGTTTTGTTTACGTATGACTGGACTACGTTTTATGAAAGATTATTTGATGTTCTATTAGGTGTAAAGAATTGGGATAATTTCACGAAAGTGTCATCACCTGATTTTAATATTGATATAAACGAAATCGAGTCTTTAATAGATATATGCTATCAATGGAACACCATGCCTTGGGATGCAGAGCAATTAATGAACTGCGATCCTAAAGAAATGATGTTCGCATATAACCTCATTTCCTGCTCAAGGTATAGCCGATATCAAAAAATCGTATATCTAATATTGTTCCGATATAATCAAGATAGTGGGAAATATCGAATTCTTTCTGATCTGTTAGTTGCACTTAATAAAGTTTTGTTCATCTATAGTATTGGCTATGCTCGTTCTATCTATGAAATACATTCATTTATGCAAACAATCCAAAAACACATAATGAATTATTCTTATAGTTATGAACAAGTTCTTATTGACATACATGCGCAAATGGACAAATCAAAAGAGTGGGCAGAAGAAGAATTGAAAAAGAACATTATAGAAAAGACGGTTTGGAAACGATTAATTTGCATTACTTCTGAATTCTTAAAGTTGAGAAAAAGAAGATCTGTCAATACAGTTGAGGATTTGCTATTCTATACTGAATATGATATTGAGCACATTCATGCCAATGCTGATGAGAAAGAGTGGAGCGATTATGATTTACAAAACAGTATTGGCAATCTTTGTATGTTAGAATCTGATATCAATCGTTCGATAGGCAATAAAAGCTTCAGCGATAAAAAACAGTCATCTAAAGATGATGGAATGGATTATATGCATAGTAAATATGCCACAATTAGAGAACTGGCCAAGCATCAAAATAAATGGTCAGAAAGAGATGCTTTGCATCGTCTTGAAAAGGAGTCAAATAGGATTTTTAATTTCCTATTTGAGTAAAGCATATAATGATTTCTATTCATGCTTCAGTTCATCTGTAATAGTGACCATTATGGGGAGGTGCTTGGTCGGGTGCAGTCGGTGAAGCGCTCGTTGTGGATTGGGACGGCCGACATTAAGGACCTGCATGTCAAGGTGGGTGATACGACTAAGCCTTTCCTGGCGGTTATTGCGTTGCTGATTAGGCGAGGGGTTGAGGTGAGGCTGATTCATGCTAAGGAGCCGGGGCGAACTTCAAGGTGGACTTTGATAGGTATCCCGTGCTGTATGACCGGTTGGAGCGAGCGCTGTGTCCCAGGGTTCACTTCAAGATGCTGGTGTTTGACTGCGAGGAGGTCTATATCGGCAGCGCTAACCTCACGGGGGCAGGCATCGGCATGAAGAGCAGCGGTAAGCGTAACTTCGAGGCTGGCATCCTGACCGATGACCCGCAGATCGTCGAGCAGGCCATGCAACAGTTCGACGACGTCTGGATGGGCAAACACTGCAAAACCTGCAAGCGCAAAGACTATTGCCCAGACCCCATCGTATAAGTTTTTTCAAGAAAAATCATCATCAGGACACACCTCTGCCACGTTTTGGCAGAGGGTGTCTTTTTCTTTGCACCATGGACAAATACCTGTTTCTTGACTTTGATGGTGTGCTGAATACTGAGTTTTATCAGGATTTGCTGATGTCTCAGGGGAAACCATATCGAGACAAGCATGGGCCTTTCCTGGTCATCAAATATTGACATTTTCAGCCTTGATGCAAGGCAAAGTAAAGGAATTGGGATAGACTTTTGGCTTTTTGAGAATACCTTAGCAGATGCTCGTTACGTCATCATTGACGATGAATATGTGATACGGGATTCACAATTACCTCGTTTCATCTTGACCAATCCTTTTGATGGATTAACCGAATTACTAGCCGACCGAGCCATAGCATTACTCAACCGCTGAAAAATATTTGATCCTCGGTCGCAGAATGACCGATGTGCCTTCTACTTTTGTGGCGATTATCAATTTTGTTTCACATTTAATCGCTAGCATTATGAGCAAAGTTTTTAGAATTACGCCGAAGCGCACCAGGCGCGTCAACGGGCAAGTCATCACGCCCGAAATGGTGATTACGGTAACAACGCGCCAGCATTGTCTCAACCCGTTCTACAACGGAGCTGTCGAGGTCCAAGAACAGTACATGCGTATGTACCAGTTCGACTACAAGAAAGCCTGCATGAGCGCCGCCGACTTCACCTACCAGGCACTCGACTGAGCACTTTTTTTCAGAAAAAACAACTTTAGATCGCACCTCTGCCACAGATTGGCAGGGGTGCTATTTTATTTTGCAGCGAACAAAAAATGAGACGCTATGATTGAATTGCAAGACTATGAAATTCGTTGCATTGAAGAAGAAATTCTCAATGTGTTCAATGACAACTGGAGCAAATATCCAGAATGTGATTGTTTGCTTACAGTTCGGAAAGACATCATTAATAAGCGAGCCCTAGCTCATCAGGAAGAGATCCTGCCATACATCATCGCATTTAATGATGCGCTCACGGCTGCTTTGCGGGAAATATATGACCGTGCACATCGCATCTGGGACGGTATAAAGGACAAGGCTGAGAATCCTAACCACATACATTTGACAGCGAAATGCTACTTGGGTGACGATTATCCGCCTCTTCATCCAGTCCAAGGAGCTGATCGCCAGGAACTGTGGGATGCACTGTGTGACTGGGGCTGGAACCGTATCTATGATGATGGCGTTACGCATGGGTATCTGATCATCCCAATGGATGAAGGGTACAGTTTTGAGCGTTTGACCGGCATGGACTGCGCTCCGCCCAACTGGAATGAGGGCCTGGACCAGGAACTCACCAAGGACTTGCACCTCACGTTGCCCTTCCACCACTTGTTTGACCACATGAAGTTCGCCATCACCGACTTTATCTATGTGCGCCAATTCGAGACCGAAATCAAAATAGAAATCAAAAAATCAGTGTAATATTATGAACAAGAAAGAATCATCAAAGACAGTTCACAGTGAGTCATGTGAACGTGATCCTCTGTTTGAGGCGGCTGCAAGGCATTTTGTTGCAGACAGCCATTCGACTATAGCTATGTTTCTGTTTGAAAATGGTATCGGCTACAATCGCGCCTGTAGAATTGTTGAGCAACTCGAGGCTGCTGGCATCGTAGGGCCAAATCGAGGACGCAAACCCCGAGAAGTGCTCGTTGACCTTCCAACCCTTGAAGCAATGCTAAAAAAGTAGTGATATGGCAAAAAAAGACAAAACTAACAAAAAGGGCCAAGAAAACTGGAGCCATAAAAATGACTTTCCCATCGAGGAGGTCTGGAACACCTATCAAGCACTGGCCGAACTCATAGCGCCTCGCCTACGGACGTTTAAAGCCCACGATAAGCATGGTTACTGTCCAGACTTCAAAGGAATGGCCGAATGGAACCAAGCCATCCAGAAGATGATAGATGCTTTTGAGCTGCTGATAGATGAAGACAAACTCGGGATATTTACAAAAGATGAGGAAGAAGCTATTGAGCATGGCCTAGAACTGTTCGGCAAGTACTTCCGCTACCTTTGGGACTAACAACCTATAATGAACAAAATTGAAAATATTATGGACAAGAATCAATTCGGTACCATTATAACTGTGATGGGTGTAGGCGGTGGTGGCATCAACGCCGTCAACCACATGTATTCACAGGGTATTGATGGTGTCACCTTCGTAGTATCAGACACAGACAAGCATCAACTTGATGAGTCGCCTGTTCCAAACCGTGTGTTGCTGGGTGCAAACACGACAAAAGGACAGAACTCATGCAGTGACGTAGATGTAGCACGACGTGCTGCAGTAGAGAGCGATTCCGAGATTGCACCCCTCATTGCCGATAATAATACTAAATTGCTCATCATCATTGCTGGTATGGGTGGGGAGACCGGAACCGATGTGGCTCCTGTCGTGGCTCGTATTGCTCGCGAGAAAGAGGTAACACTCACCGTCGGTATCGTGACAATTCCCTTCCAGTTTGAGGGAACCAATAAGATCCTTAAGGCTTTGGATGGGATAGAAGAGATGCGCAAGTATGTCGATTCCTTGTTCACCATCAACAACCAGTGCCTGACTGAGATTCACAAAGATTTAGACCAAACCAACGCATTTACAAAATCCGATGAAACGCTGTCTACAGCCGTTCGCAGTCTCTACTGCCTGATTACTCCCATCGACCGTAGGGTCTGCATGGACTTCAATGATGTTAACTATACTTTGCGCAAAGGTGGAAACGCATTTATCGTCTCGGGTTTTGGCTCGGGTGAACGCCGTGTGACATAGGCTCTTGAAAATGCTCTGGAATCACCATTGCTAAAAAACTGTGATGTATTCAGCTTCAAGAAAATTCTGATGATTATCTATTCCAATCACGACAGCGAAACGCCGCTACTCATGAAGGAGGTGAGTGAAATCCAAGAGTTCAATGAAAACTTTGACCACGAAGTGGATGTGATTTGGGCCCTGGCACATGACTCAACACTTAAAGACCAGATCAAGGTCACCATACTGGCAACAGGATTCAATGTGTCATTCAAAAGCGATATAAAGCCACTAAAGAATATGCTATCACAGAATGGCTAGTTTTTTTCAGTAAGTACTTCCGCCTCCTGTGGGTCTAAAATAAAAAAGATAGAAATTTTTGCACCTCTGCCGCAATTTGGCCGAGGTGTGTTTTTATTTTGCGCCAAATTTAACGTAAACAAGATTATGGAAACAGAAAAACAAAGAGCAATGGACGAAGTGGTTATCAACAACAAAGCTGAGATGCGACGGGTGGAAATGGCAGCAGGTCTGGAAAAACAAATCGAACGGCAAGCATGGATGACCGTCTCACGAAAACGCCCCCTGACGGTGACCCACCTCGAACGGTACGAGCAACAGCTCCTGTGGGACGAGGTATCCCGAAACAACGAAATCCTGTGGACCACTGAGATGGCCCTGCGATGGAAAGACAAACTGAACTGGAACCTATTCTCAAGATGCGCCCACGGCCAGGCGGTAACGGCCGAAGGAATCGAAACCCTCGCCCACCTGTGGGACTGGAAAGCCCTCACCGCAAACCCCAACGTGAGGATGACCAACGAACTTGTACGCAAGTACATCGCTAAATGGGACTGGAGCGCAATGGCGTGGCGCTCATGGGAAGACTACGACGCCCGTGAGTTCTACTCCCAATTCTTCGAGCGAGTCCCCCTCAACGGATTCAGCGGATCAAAACTGGAATTTGCCCTCCACCAACAAGAAGTGGAACGCCTATGGCAAGAAATGAACGAGCAATGAAACAGCACCAACAGGAACGGGAGGGAACACTCCTCCCGGCCCATCATGGTTCAGTGACTGCAAGAGTCGAGAACTTTGACGCTCTTGATTCCGACAGTTTCAATCTTGACCTTGACGACGCTTATGATATTCTGGGCAGACTTTTTGATGAGTTCACGATAGGATACAGTCGTTTGTCCACTGATGAGATTGACATGATACCCACTCTTCTTGAAGTGCCGGCCGATTCCAGAGACGAGAGCATAAAAGCCCACTTCGAGTTCTCCCGATTCGAGACCATCGGGACAGAAAGACTGATAGCTTACTACAATTACAAATGCACATCATAAAGTGCTTGCATTTCCAATAAGAGTTATTATATTTGCAAAGTAAAACAATTTAATCAAGAATTTGAAAATGACGTACAAAGAAAGACAAAAAGAGATTCAAGAGGCCCTTTTTGATCACTCTCAATTAGGGGGCAAATTTAAAGGTGATTATCATCCATCCTATGATCGTTTTATCTTGAAAAACTATAAGGATAATTTCATTGAGCAAGTATGTTATGACGATGTGATCAAGTATTTTGACGAGAATGGAATCGGCTGGTGGAGCGGCGATGTGCCCACCACACATACTCTATCCTCGCAAATTGCTTGCATTAACCATCTGTTCCCACTCAGAAAAAACCGAGATGCCGTTTTGGCATTGGCTAAGTCCATTGACCCGGAATTTGAAAGTGTGGAGATACTTGAGAATGACAAGGAAAAGGACGGCTATATTTCCTTTGAGGTTGTTAGTACTACAGACCATTTGAATGAAAAGCGAGGGCAGAATAATCTCAAGAGAGGCGCTCTTTGCACCTCCATCGATGCCGTGATTCTTGCAAAGAAAAAGGGCAAACGTGTGATGTTAACCATTGAATGGAAATACGTTGAGAGTTATGGCAATGAGGATAAATCCCAGAACAAGGATGGGAGAACAAGTGGAGACACTCGGTTAAGGAGGTACTCTGGTCTTATTGATAACTCAAAGCAACTGAAGAGCCTTGACAATTACCGTGGTTCTGTCTATTTCTTCGAGCCATTCTATCAGCTAATGAGGCAGACACTTTGGGCAGAGCAAATGGTAAAGCATAAGGATAATGAAGTAATAAAGGCAGATGACTACCTCCATGTCCATGTTGTACCAAGAGGAAACAATGAACTGCTTCACAAGAAATATCCATGTAGCGGGGGCAAAGATATGCTCACCACATGGAAAGGTCAACTTAAGAATCCAAACAAGTATGTATTGATTTCGCCCGCAGAACTATTTTCCAAGTTGCCATGTGACGAATGGAAGGAGTTAATCTGTACGCTCAAAAAAAGGTATTGGCAATAATTGAGGGTGTTATCTTAATGCGACATATAATCCAACCAATAAACATAAAATGAATTATGACTAACGAAGAATTACAACATATTATTGAAAAAATTGTCAAGGACGCTTTTGATAGAATAGAGTATGCTTATCAACATCATCGAGAGCGCAAACAAAATATGAATAAAGATAAAATTGCTGAGCAGATGCCATTAACTCGTTTAGTGTTCCCTAGGTATTCTAAAGATGGCGAGTTGAGCGGAGATACAAGAATAAGTGAGCAGGAGCTCCGTTTTGCTTTTGTGGAAGCTTTCAATGCCGATGATGATGTCAAGAAGCAGAAATTATTCTATTCCATAGAGACACCAACTAAAGAAAAGTATTCGGGTTTTTCTTCAACTGCTAAAAAGAAAGCGACCCCCAAGCACGATCCTGATGGACAAAGCGGAGAATTTGATTTGGTCATCTTCAATGAAGAATTGGAGAGAGTTTGTTTAATTGAGTTTAAAGCTAATAATGCAAGTAGAATTGATCATGAAAAAGACCTTCTGAAGTTAGAAACTGAAGGTAAACGAATTTTGTGTTATTTCATAGAAGTAATAAAAGCATATTCCGAAAGTGAAAATGATGGGGAGAAAAAACAAAAAACAACAATAGAATCCCTCAAAGAGAAATTTAAATTGCACAATAGTGAGAATAAAACTATTATTAAGTGCTATGCTCTTGAAGGAAAGAGTATTAGACATAAGCAGGAAGAAGAAAAGACAGGAGAAGACATAAGCTACAAGTTCAATAAATAGACGATGACAAAGAACTATGGCTGGTAAGGCTCATCATTTTGATTTTCCAGAGGCTAAAGGCGTTGTCATCAGTGGCGATATTCACGGCGAGTTCAATGAGCTTGTCTTCAAGTGCTGTGTTCAGTATGGAATGACGGACACGGTGATTATCGTAGCTGGTGACTGCGGCTTTGGGTTTGAGCAACCAGGCTACTATGAGAATGTCTATAACCGCAATCGTGCCCGTCTGTCCAAGTCGAACAACTGGATCCTGTTCGTCAGAGGCAACCACGACAATCCGGCCTACTTTAATGATTATCCCATCAAGTATCGCCGATGGATGACCGTGCCCGACTATTCTGTAGTTCGGGCGTGTGGCCATGAAATCCTTTGCGTCGGTGGTGCCGTATCCGTCGACAGGTCGTATCGCATGAACCATTCAGCCTATCATCTGCCGAAACAAGACGAGCCCCTAACCCGTAATATCTATTGGGCTAATGAGTATCCAGTGTTTGATGCTGATAAACTTGACGCCATCAGTGAGGACTTCGCTATAGACACCCTTATCACCCACACCGCTCCTTCATTTTGCGAGTTGACATCAAAGGGCGGCCTGTTTGCTGAGATGGCTATTCGCGATAAGGATTTGACCGAAGATGTAAAGAATGAGCGCCAGGTGATGGATAGTATCCTTGACTATTTGGCTGCTAATCGCCATCCTTTGCGTTATTGGTTCTACGGGCATTTCCACCAAAGCTGGCAAGCTATCGACAACGAGGGCATCCAATACAACATGCTCGATATCATGGAACTCAAGGAATTGAGGACCAAAGATTAAACCGCCCCCATGAAGATGATAACTGAGCAACGGATAGCTTATATGTTTCATCTTCATCAGGAGGATACTGGGATTGATACCCCTCTCTCGCTTTAGGCTTCGAAGGTCGATTTTGTCGGATAAAAGGCTATTTGAACTTGCACCATATGCTGCATTATTCCAAAGGCGATTTGGTTTATTTAAATAGATTTTGTATATTTGAGGTTGGAAATAAAACAACTTAACAACACTTAATGAAACAATGAAAACTATCGTTTATTTACACGGCTACGGATCCAGTAGCCAAAGCAGTACTGTGAAGTATCTGATCAAGAAGATGCCGGACTGCAATGTGGTTGCACCCGACATCCCCACCGACCCCGAGGAGGCATTGCCTTTCCTCAAGAACTACTGTGCCAGCCACAAAGCCAACCTCATCATCGGTACCAGCATGGGTGGCATGTACGCCATGCAGTTGACAGATTATCCCCGCATCTGCGTCAATCCTGCGTTGCACATGTCACAACTGACCGGTGTCTTGCAGGTAGGCACATTTGAGCGTTTCCAACCGACGGCCGATGGCCAGACGCACTTTACGATTACCGAAGAAATCATCCAACACTTCAAGGAGATGGAGGAGCACCTGTTTGAGGGCATCACCAGTGAGAATCAGTCACTGTGTTGGGGCTTCTTTGCTGATGGGGATACGCTCGTCAACTGCAAATCGGAGTTTGCTGAGCATTTCACTCATGTGGATGATTTCCACGGCGAGCACCGCATGAACAACCAAGTTATCCGCGACGTTATCATCCCCGCCGCCAAAAGAATTCTCACAAAGTAATCAACAGAGTAACACACTACTGGTGTCAAGGCTCATATTGCTGGCACCAGTAGTGGAACCGCAGCAAGAGAATGATAGCTACGGTGCAGAACAGTTTGTTCCAAACCGAGATGTTACCTACAATCGCAGGTGTCCAGCACACGGCTATCATCAGCACACCTGCCACTACATGAATCGTTACCATAAAAATCTTGTCCTTGTTCATAATCTTAACAATCATTAGTTCCTTATTCTGGCGATAAAATGTAAACAAGCCCCCAAAAAATTAAAACGGAAACCGATAAAAATTTCATCAGGTTGCTTTTTCAACAAAAGTTGGGAAATATGCCATGGATTTATTATCTTTGCGACTCAATAATTAACCATTTATCATTACCTATGCCAGGACTTTCCAAATCAAGATACACCACCTTCTGCCAGTGTAGCAAGGCCTTGTGGCTTCGAGTTTATCATCCAGAGCTGCAACCCGAGGATCCTAACCTGCAAGCACGATTTGAGGCAGGCAACGAGGTGGGCGACCTGGCGATGGGACTTTTCGGACCCTTTGTAGAGGTGACCACGCATACAGCCGAAGGGAAGCTTGATCTCAAAGCGATGATAGAGAAAACCAAGCATGAAATGGACCGCGGCACTGAGGTCATTTGCGAGGCTTCGTTCTCATATGAGGGCTGCTACTGTGCCGTTGATATCCTGCGTCACGAGGGAAGCGGATGGGCCATCTATGAAGTGAAAAGTTCCTCAAGCCATAGCAGCGACGAACTCTTTTTGCCTAGCAAGTTCCACAAATTTGTCGTGGACATTGCCTTCCAACGATGGGTGCTTGAACAATGTGGCATTAAGGTGACTGGCACTTATCTGGTAACCATCAACGGAGACTATGAGCGTGTGGGCGACCTTGACATTCACCAGTTGTTCCGCGTCTTCGACCTAAAAGAGAAGGTGGATAACGAGTGTCTGTTGGTTCCTAACCGAGTGCAACTCGCTAAACAAACCCTAGAACAAGGACATGAACCCGAGCGAGTCATTAGATCTCATTGCACAGACCCCTACCAATGCGGCTTTTGGCAATATTGCGCTGCTCAGCAAGGTTTGACTCAGGACGTGGGCGAGCCCACCGTGTTTGATCTTTACAGGATGAACTCCTACATGAAATGGCAATACTACAATGCCAGTAAAATCACCTTTGAGGATTTACGTGACGAACCATTAAGTGATATGCAGCGGTTACAAATAGAATGTACGTTGGCTGGAACCGAACATATAGAATCAGAAGGCATAAGGAGCTTCCTTGACGGACTTTCCTATCCTCTCTATTTCCTGGACTTCGAGACCTTTCAGCCCACCATTCCGCCATTCGACCACGTCAAGCCTTACCAGCAGGTGACTTTCCAATACTCTTTGCATATCATCGAGCACGAAGGTGGCGAATTGATACACAAAGAGTTTCTAGCTCCCTGTAACGGCACTGACCCTAGGCGGGCTCTTGCTGAACGCCTGTGCGAAGACATACCGATGAATGTCTGTTCGTTGGCCTATAACAAAGCCTTTGAGTGCACTCGAATCAAAGAGTTGGCTGGTTTATATCCCGACTTGTCGGCACATTTGCTCAATATATCCGACCACATCGTGGACTTAATCACGCCCTTCCGTGCTGGGCATTACTATGTGCCAGCAATGGGCGGTTCATTCTCTATCAAGAGCGTGCTGCCAGCCCTGTTCCCCGATGACCCGTCACTCGACTACCACAACCTCGACGAGCGTGTGCAGAACGGTGACGACGCCATGACCATTTTTCCCCAGATTCAACACATGGACCCCGACGAGGCCGCAGCCAACCGCGAAGCCCTGCTCCGCTACTGCGAACTCGACACCCTCGCCATGGTAAAAGTCTGGCAAAAACTGAGAGAACTAAGCAAATTTAATAAATAATTAACTGATATGGCAATGGCAAAAAGACAAACAAAAAAAAAGGTCTCTCTGGCACCAGAACTATTTAACAATAGTGATTTTATCGTTTTTTCTAATTATGGTGGAATAAAAAAAGAAAATCCAGAGAATTCGAAAATTTTTTCAGAATACGAAAGAATAAAAACAAAAATAAGGCATCTCAAAGCTATAATAAAGAGTAATTTATCTTCTGATTATTCTTTTGGAGGCGCTGTGAGAAGTGATAGTCGTGCAGGAAAAGGACAACCCCTTAAATACAAAGAGTATATTTGGCTATATATTTATAATGACAAGAATTCTAAAATACCAAAAAGTGAAGGCGGGAAGCTAAAAGATGTTCCTGTAAATGTTTATAATTTATCTTTTGATAAAGATGGGATTTCGATTTGTCTTGATTTCAAGCACGGAGAGTTACCAGAGGAATTAGAATTACCAGAGGAAAATAAGAAAAAAAGAGTTATTAAATATGACGGGAAGAGTTATAATGATCTTGCTGATGAAATAGTTGATTATTGTAGAACCCACAGCGATGATTATATAAACAATTACAAAATAATCGAGGCTCATAAACAAGGAGAACTATTACAAGTACCTCAATCAGAATTAAATAACAATGACGAAACTGAACCAAACGGTATGAAGGTGCCGGGCACAAAGAAAACTGATATTTTAAAGAAGTGGCCGATGAATTTAATCCTATATGGACCTCCTGGAACGGGTAAAACCTATAACACAGTAAATAAGGCTCTACAGATTGTTCTTGAATCAGAAGAGTTTAAAGCTTTGGAAGTAAACGCTAGTAAAGAACAAAATTCAGATGATAAACGCAAAGTATTTACTGATAGGTACAAAGAATTGAAAAGGGAGGGACGTATTGAGTTTATTACGTTCCATCAATCAATGAGCTATGAGGACTTTGTTGAGGGTATCAAGCCGATAGCCAATGGAAATGGTGTCACTTATAAAGTCATGCCTGGTATTTTTAAACAGATTTGTGAAAAAGCTTCAACAGCAGCAACTAAAACCATTGATCAAGCCCTGACGGAATTCATAAAAGATGTAGAGAGTAAAGGCTCTACAGGATATGACGTTCCGTATTACAAATCTGGTGGTCATTTTACCATATTTACAAACCAGAAGACAGAATCTTTTAAAGTCACAAATATAAAATCAAATAGTAAAGCTACCCAAAGTGCAACATTTGAGAATATTAAAAAATACTACTCCAATCGTTCTGAATCTAAAAACACTTATGTCAAATGTATTGTTGAACTATTAGAACAGTATTATTTGAAGTGCTTAAATAAAAAATCATACGTTCTGATTATTGATGAGATTAACCGGGGTAATGTATCTCAGATTTTTGGTGAGTTAATAACACTAATCGAAGAAGACAAAAGATTGGGCAACAAAGAAGAACTTAAAGTTAAACTTCCTTATAGTAGCACTTGTAAGAAGGAAACTGAAGGAACAAAAGAAGAAGAGGAATTTGGCGTGCCTAATAATCTTTACATCATCGGAACAATGAATACCGCTGACCGCAGTGTTGAGGCACTGGATACCGCCTTGCGTCGTCGCTTTTCCTTCGAGGAGATGATGCCAAAATATACAGATGAAGAAGCACAAGGAATTGAACGAGTAATTGAAGTAGGCGGAGAAAAATTTAAACTCAGTATTATTCTAAAGACTATCAATCAGCGTATTGAAGTGTTAAAAGGCCGTGAGCAGCAGATTGGGCACAGTTATCTAATGAAGTGCAAAGATGATAAGGATTTAAAGAAAGCATTCAAAGATAAAGTAGTTCCGCTCCTGCAAGAGTATTTTTATGGCGACTACTCTCAAATTGGACTTGTGCTAGGGCCAGGATTTGTTGAGAAAGTCAAAACTAGCGATAATATATTTCCTAAGGGTTTTGAGTTTCCAAGTTTAAATGAGGTATATCACCTGCTAACAGACAAAAAATGGGAACAATTGAATATGAATGAAGCTTTACATCAAATGGGTGTTCCTCCATGCTCAAGCTCTTTAGCAGAAAATACAAACCAAGCTGGAGATCCTCAAATTGAACATGAAGAGGCCAAAACAGAGGATAGCAAAGAAGGCATATATGAAAACCTATCATAAGGATAGCAAATGATACAGGTTTTTGAACATCAGTCACTTAAAAAGGACGAAGATGTCTTTACTGATAAGCATCTTCAAGCCCTGGAGCATTTTTTGGGTGACAATGACGAGAGAGTTTTTCCCTATTACTCGTTAATTCATAATGGTGTGAGATTTCGCCAATATGTTGGCGTGATATGCGTTGGTGACTTGGTGATTGAGGTTCTGCCTAAGACAGATAGCGTTGATGAAGACAAAGGCAAATGGCAATCACGTCTGTTGCATATGTTATCACGTGTGTATAAACTAGAAGTACGGACACCATCGAATGCGCCACAAGATCATCAAAGCAATAGCCCCATCCTGGACATCTTCATCAATAGATTTCTGCTTGAGGTTGATAAACTGCTCAATCGAGGTTTGGTTAAGTGTTACCATAAAGAGGATGGAAATCGGAAAGCATTGAAAGGTAAATTGCTTATTGGCAAACACGTTACCACTAACTTTGTTCATAAGGAGCGATTTTGTGTCCGTCACACGATTTATGACCAAGAGCATATCTTGAACCGTATCTTGCGCCAGGCCGTCAGTATTATTCCTCGGGTAACCAAAAACCCTCAGTTGAGAAGTCACGCCTGCTCCACACTATTCAATTTTCCAGAGTTGCGCGAGGTCGCAATTACCGAAGATCTTTTCAATGGTCTTCAGTTTGACCGCAAGACCGAGGACTATCGTGAAGCCGTCAAGATTGCAAAACTACTTCTGTTGCACTTCCGCCCTAAGAACACAGCTGGAAAATACGATATCCTTGCCCTGATGTTCGATATGAATAAACTTTGGGAGGAATATGTCTATGTCATTCTAAAAAAACAATTTACAAAACATGTGGTGAGAGCACAACCTCGACATAGTTTCTGGGAGAATAAGATTATTCAGCCCGACATTGTCATCTATGAACAGTCGGGGGAAAACCCATTAATCATAATAGATACTAAATGGAAGTGTCCCACTGATAATAAACCTAGTGATGCTGACCTAAAGCAAATGTTTGTTTATCATATTTACTGGCATGTTAGCAATACCGTATTACTATATCCAGATACCGGTAGGCAACCTTTTAGTGGTCAATTCCAAAAAACCAAAAATCTAATAGACTTTTCTGGTTTAAAGTGTCACATGATGTATTTTCCTATTTTTGACATTTAATTTGCTGAATATGACTTAGCTTTATCATTACAACTCCTTACTCAAATATTAAGTTTATATATGTTTTTAACATTTGAGTAAGGAGTTGTTTATCAATAACTTGGCAAGGGGACACAAGAAAAATTGTGTTCCCTTTTTGAATTTTTTCATTTTCTAACCATATTATAAGTGTGAAAACCATTCTTAATAAAGTACGACTATGAGATTACAGATGCCAGAACTTCCTTGTTTTAGGCCGAGAGCTAAAGTCGGCGACGTTGTGTATTACATTTCATCAAACAACCGCTATGCCGTGAAGCGGGCGGCTGTTGTTGAGATTCAGCGATCGAGTAACGAATATCGTCAAGTGATGAGCAACGGCGATGTTGTTGTCAAAGATGTCCATACGATTGAAGATTGCACAACGTTTGCCTGCCGCTACGATGCTGTGCAGTTCATTCTTGCCAACCTTGTTGAGCGCATCAATGACCATAAGACCCGTATTGCCACGCTGAAGCATGAATTAGATGTGAGTGAGCGTGTACTTTCTACGCTGCAAAAGCAATACCCTGATTTGCCAGCTGAACGTCCGCAGCCCACGAAAAGTGCAATAGACTACCAGAATTAGGAGTTTATGGCCCTAAATGAAAAATAGTTGCCCGAAATTTTGAATTTTTTTCCAAAAATTACTATATTATTAGTGAAAAGAACATGTTGAACAATTTAAAGCATTTCAGTTATGACCATCACAATTAAAACCAACAATCCTTATCTGATGAATCGTGCCCACAACTATTTCTACAACAAAAATGTGCAGACAATATTGTGCAACAATGAAACTGAATTGACCCTCTTTAACCTTGTTCGCACTGAAACTGAGTTACTTATCAATGCATTTACCAAACACTTCCATCTGAAACCAGCCTTGCAGCATCCTCTTGCTGCATGAGCAAAAATTGCTACTAAGACGAAAAAAGTCGGTCCAGATTTTGAATTATTTTCCTGCTTGTTCCTATGTTATAAATAGGCCTGGTTGAACAGAATAATTATTCGTTAAAATGAGTTAAATTATTCATTAAGATTTGGTCAGTCTGATAAATTTCAGTATCTTTTATCTCGGAAAAATTCTGATCGTTTGTTGAAGCGAACAATTAATATAATGAGAGGTATCCGAAACGCTCACTTGAAGGGAGTAGGAACAACTAAATAAATCATTGTTTATGGGATTAGCAATTACAAATTATGGTGTGAAATTCTTTAGGAATGGTGTTGAAGTCACTGACGGTGTAAAGATCACAAAAGATCAGGTTGCTGTCGGCTCGGCCTGTGAGAACCCCGTCTGCATCATCTTCCCGTACTATGTAAAGGAGATCAAGGACCACGCGTTCCAGAATCTCGACTCCCTGGAGGCGATCTACATTCCCGAGGGCTTGAAGGAGATTGGCTACAATGCCTTTGCCGGCTGCTCCAACTTGCGTCACGTCATTGTTCACGACTCCATTGAGACCATCGAGTACTGTCAACCTCAATGCAAATGGGATGTCTCCACAGGTAGACAGTGTGACCATCTTGCTGAGATGCTGAAGAAAGGAGGCTATGTAGTGCATCTCTACAAGAGCGGCGAGAACTTTTCCTGGGACTGATGGGGCGCTAATGGCGTTCCTATCATCAAAATGTTGTCATATTCACACATTTCCAAGTGTCTCTATCTCAACGATTTAAAATATTTCTTGAAAAATATTTCCGAAAATTTTTAATTTTTGGGGGCCACGTTTACATATTTCTGGCGAATTTCATTATTAACATTTAAATAATAACAATTATGACAACTATCAAAACTTCTTCACTGAGAACTTACAACCGGGTACACAACTATCTCTACAACAAACACATTGAATGCTGGGGGGACTTCGAAAAACTTGAAATATCCTTCTTTGGACTTGACAAAAATCAAACCGACCAACTCCTTGAAAAACTCATTAAACATTTCCACTTGACTCCACTTTTGCAACAACCTCTCGCAGCCTGATTGGTTGCATCCGCTTGATGTTGAGCGGATATTATTTACAATCCGCTCAATATCAATGATTTAACATCGTCATTGTTGTGCCCTCTTATTGGGTGCGACGCAAGTTTCATCGCAATTTATCAACCAATAAATACCGTTTTACAATGGAGAAAGAGAACAAAACAACTAAGCGTACGACTAGCAAAGAACTCACCTTGCTGAAAGCTGTCGAGACCATCGTCGAGAAATCCTGTGACTCGCAACTGTGCGACCTGTTCTTGAAACAGTGCAAGAAAGAAATCAAATTGGTCGCCGAAGCCTACAGCATCACGCCACAGCAAGCCATCCTGTTCTGCATCACGGTCGAATGTGGCCCTCGCAATGTGAGTCTCATCGAGTTATCCCATCACCTCAATATGAGAAATGTCGCGAGTCTTTCTTTTGATGCCGACATCAAGGCCATGATTAAGATGAGGCTGATGCGCTATCGTAACCGGGAACGTGAGGCCTTTGACATTCCTGAGCATGTGATCAGTGCCTTGCAGGAAAACAAAGCACAGATCCTGCCGAAACTGAAGGTTGAGGATGCCCCTGCAATGCTCGACCTGATGGGAACATGGTTCAACGCTGTGGACAATAACAACATCAGTCCAGAAGATTTGGGCCAAGACTTGTTGACACTGTACAAGGACAATCTGCATATCAGCTTTGCCAGAAAGATGCTTGACTTGAAACTCCCCTGTGCCAACATGATGTTGCTCTCGTTCTTCTGCAGTCAACTCATCAACGAGGATGATAGTCGCATTTGCGATCATCAATTCAAGTGCCTTTATGAGAGATATTACGAATACCGTACAACCGTCATGCATCTGGCGCATGGCGCACATATTCTTGCACAAATGGGATTGATTGAACCCGTGTGTGAAGAAGGCCGGGCAAGCACCACGACGTTCACGTTGACAAATAAAGCAAAAACGGACCTGCTGGCAGAATTTGATCTTACTGAGCCCGAAGTGAAACTGAGCAATGTCCTCTATCCTGATAGCATCTCGCCCAAGGTCATGTTTTATCCCAAGGCAATGACGCAGCAGATCAAAGAACTGAATTCCTTCCTCGAGGCCGACAAATTCAAGCAGATTCAGCAGCGCATGATGGACAGCGGTTTCCGCACGGGTTTCGCCTGCTTGTTCTATGGCGCTCCAGGAACGGGTAAAACAGAAACAGTCTATCAACTGGCAAAAAAGACAGGCCGATGTGTTATGGCGGTGGATGTACCGCAAATCAAGAGCAAATGGGTTGGTGACAGCGAGAAAAACATCAAAGCGCTCTTTGACCGCTACCGCAAACAGGTCAAACGCAGCGATGTAGCGCCCATCCTGTTGTTCAACGAAGCCGATGCCATCTTCGGGGTGCGCAAGAACGGTGCCGAGAGTGCCGTGGACAAGATGGAGAACACCATCCAGAACATCATCCTACAGGAGATGGAAGATCTAAATGGCATCCTCATCGCCACAACCAATCTGGCCACTAATCTGGACAGTGCATTTGAGCGACGTTTCCTCTATAAAATCGAGTTTGAAAAGCCCGATGCCAGAGTTCGCAGTCGCATCTGGCAAAGTATGGTGTCTGGTCTGAGCGATAGTGATGCTGATGTCTTGGCGCATGCCTATGAACTGAGCGGAGGCCAAATTGAGAATATCGCCCGCAAAGACACCATCAACCGCGTCCTGTATGGAGACAGCAGTGACACTGACCGTCTCTCCACACTCATGGACTACTGCAAGGCCGAAACCATGCAATCCACCGCTAAAACTCAAAGAATAGGTTTTAATTAATGAAATGATGAGAGGTATCCGAAACGCTCACTTGAAGGGAGTAGGAATCACCAATTCAAAAAGAATAGATTATGGGATTTAAAATTAGCAGAAACACCAGTTTGAAATGCGGAAAAATCGTGTATGTCGATATGGACAATGTCCTGGTTGATTTCCAGAGCGGACTTGACCGAGTGCCCGAAGCAGTCAAGGCCGAATATGCCGATGACGGCACGGGCAAGTCACATTACGACGAGATCCCCGGGATATTCTCGTTGATGGATCCAATGCCTGGCGCCATCGAGGCCATGCAGGAACTGAACAAATTCTTCGACCTTTACATCCTCTCCACGGCCCCATGGCTCAACCCGTCGGCGTGGAGTGATAAACTGGAGTGGATACAGCGCCACTTCGGCAAGGGAAAAGATTCAATCTTCTACAAACGCCTCATCATATCCCACCACAAGGACCTCAACCGCGGCGACTTCCTGATCGACGATCGGGAAAAGAACGGCGCCAAGGAGTTTAAGGGCGAGTTAATCCAATTTGGCTCTCCAAAGTTCCCCGACTGGCCCGCAGTAGTAGAATATCTGAATAATCATCAATACTTTAATAAAGATTGAAATATTAGACCACGACTGACTTAATGCGCTATGGCATTATCCGTCATTATCATTTCTAAACTCTTGGGCGAGAATGTCATTGTTGATATCGCCTCGGGTTGCTAAGGCAAACTCGACGATTTCGAAGTTGTAGTTCTTCAAGAGTGTCTTGAATGTCCTGGCCACAACATCGATGGGGTTCTTGAATGCCCCACAACCCCATTTGCCTAGAATGAGGACTTCAGCTCCTGCATTTGCGGCCACATCGAGGATTCTTTTGATGCGTCGTGCTATCTGTATTTCGTAATCATCAGGCTTCTTGTGACCATACCATAATTCCGGAGCAGCGCAGGTGATGACATCTACCTTATACCACTCCTCGCGAGGCATCATTTGAGGCCAAATCGGGTCAGTGCGTTCGTCCGCCTTAAACACGATGATATCGGGAGTGTAGATGATATCATCGTTGCCCATATAGTCCAGTTTACCTGTCGCATAGAGCCTAATATGCCTCTCATAGTAGTCCTCTTTCATTGCCTGCAGACAGGGTAATAAAGTCGAGCACCTGCACAGCGACTCTTCCTGTGCACCAGCCGAGAATGGGGCGCCACCGATACTGTGGTTGTTGGCGAAGTTCAATACAGCCACTTTTTTGCCGCTATAGCCTTTTGCCGCTTCAAAACTTCGTTTTCCAGACACGACATACTGTGTATTAGAGTTCTCCACTGGAGCGACCTCGACGGCATCCTCTTGTGCCACCATATATTGGCGTGAAATTGAGTTCTCCACTGCTGACACCAATTCCGGCACAGTCTCATACTGACGCTGTGTGTCCAGCATCACATTACGATTGATATTTCTGTAGCTATTCATAAGCGAAACAATTATTGGTTGACAAATATAGTAATTTTCAGTCATACATCTAACGTTCTAAGCATTTACCGTTAGATGATTCTTTGGATTATCCTGAATTTGACTATCGACGCGATATGGTAGCATAATATAAATGGGAGGGAAAAGATGCTCTCCCGTTTATCTATATATCCTTTTCTCATCCAACTATGCCACACTTTTACGTTATATTGGCTTTCAATGCATTTGCACTCTTTGATAAACGCTATACCATGTTTTTTGCCTTTTCTATATTTTTGCGTTACAGATAAGTGTGCCATTTCATGCAATAACACTCTTTTCAGTATTTCTTCATTGCCAACGATTCTCTTGCTTACTTTAATGGATGGATTTTTTACACGACGATTTTTGTCTATTTCAAATTCGAATATGCCAACAATCGTTTTAAAGCTTTTGCTAAGAAAGCCCAGCTTGGCACGCTTCAGTTTTCCCTCAAAATACAATTGGTTGTATTCGTCAAACCGCAGTCGTAAATCCTCCTTTGCTATCTCCATGTATATGTCTTACTTATATCTTTTTGTCGGTTCGTTGTCAATCCTGTAATCTACTGTCCAGCCGTCAGTAATTTCAGGTCAGATTATAATTGATATACCTCACAAATTTTCCCCACCTGGTGGTCGGGACTCTTTCGTTTTTGTGATATAGATTGGAATCACCATGGATGTGTATCTTAAAGCCGTGTTCGCGTTTTAGCCTCCTGACTTGTCGGCGGAAACGCTTGCCGTGTCCGAACAGCCCATACCAGCAGAACCCGTCAATTCCCATGCAGCCGTCGATAGCAATTACATAGTGATGTATCATTTCATGAATGAGCACGTCCCTAAGAGACTCCTCTGTCCAGTTAACGTCACTAGTCAACCTGATGCGGTACTTACGTTTGCCTTTCTTTCCAGAAGAGAACATATAACGGCCAAGGCAACTCAATTTAATAACGGAGAACTCGCACTGGGGCAGCACTGAGTTGAAATACTGATGGTTATACTCGTCAAAACGTACCTTCAAGTCTTCCTTCGTTATTTTCATATCCGTTGATGAATTTGTTTCGTTAGCTTGCTGGCGCCCATAAGAATCGGGCCAATGAACGCTTGGGGGCCGCTGCGCTGACTTTCAGTCCACGCAAATTCGGATGAACCTGGATATTCAAGCCATATTTCTCGTTCATCTCGGCTGCCGCTTTCAGGAATCGTGGGCCGTGCATTTTCTTCTCGACATTCTTGGAACGCTCCAGCTTGTAGTGCAGCATCTCGTGGACGAGGACATCGCGAAGATATTCCTCGGTCCAGTCATAGTACATCGAGATTCCTATTCTGACATTGCGCAGCCTGCTGCCAGGCGAATGCTGATTGCAGCTGAAACGGCCAAAACACCTGAATGACCTGATCAGATAGAACTCATAGGGCCACAGCAGACGACCACCGAAGTACAACTTGTTATACTCCTCGAACTTCTCCTCAATGATATCAACAGTGATTTCCATTTTGATTAATTCTTAATCATTGACTTCATAATCCTCAAAATCGCCATCGTAGTCGTCATTCATGATATCGTATTCGCTATACAGCAAATCGCCGTCTTCATACACCAAATCACCGTCCACATCGGGATCGTATAATCTGATGTCAGAGATGAAAACGTCCATCGCATAGTCTTCAACCGCCTTTTCGACCCGTTTCTGAAACTCCGGCATACGCATTCTTATCATTAACCCGATATAGTGGGCCCAAGGATTTGCATTGTATTCCTCAAATTTGCGGTACTCTTCCTCGGTTGCCCAAAAGAATACCGAATCTTCACCGTCACCGATTAACTCCAAGTCGTGAAACATGAAGGTCACCTTCACTACAACCTGCCCCTCGCGCTCCTGCACACTCATCTCATTATTCAATTCTTCCATTTTGTCTTCTTTGCTGTTCGGATTATCTGCTGTTGCTTTCGGTTTATTTTCTTTGTCGTTCATAGTGCTATGGCTTTATTGTTTTATAAGTTTGTTTTCGTAAAAGTTATTATTCTCTATCACCAAATAGGACTTATTGTCCAGCGCGTCACACAACCAGAGGTTGTTTTGGATGTCGCTTGAGTCCTTCACGTTGAAGCATTGCTCCACTGGTGTATGGCCGACCACTTGGTCATAGCCAGGAATCATTACATTGACCAATGTCTCCGGTCGAATCCATGTGGGCGGTTGCTCGGGTGAGGTACCATAAATGTCCCGAGGATCGCTAGAGCAGAATCCAAATCGCTCGCTTGGGTCGAGTGAATTGATTCTGTCTAAAGTGAGATGATTTGACTCAAGCCACTTCGTCGAAATCCCAGCATGGCTAAATACCGTGTTACCCATGATATGAATCCATTGGGTGTTGGCCAGGAATTCCTCTTTGAGATCCGTCATCAATTCAGCAACCCATGGAAAGTATCCGCTACATTCCGCCCAATAGTAGCCCAGATGTTGCATATCGTGGTTGCCGCGCAGCAAGATGGTCTCGGGATGGTGGTCCTTGAAGCGCATGATTTCCAAGAGGTTTGACACCTGATCCGACTCGGAAATACCCTCATGGGACGACACATAATCCCCCAAGAAAATCACTTGGTCGGGCAGCTCTTTATCAATGATATCCTTCCACACTGTAAGGCCATGTATATCACCTAATACAACTATTTTCATGCCATTATTGTCGATATTGTTTCCCATAACGTTACTTTGAAGTATTTGAATCTGTTTTCTGTGCTGTTTCTTTGAAAATGTCCTTCAAGACAGTCCAATGAGGCAACCCTTGAGGAAAACGGCTACTGTAGCCGCAATCGCACTCGGGACAATAGATATAGATTTCCCAGTAGCCACCACCATTGACGTGCCCAGCAAAGTAGTATATAATGGACTCATGGCAACACTCGGGACACTTACACCGGTACTCGGTGCGTTGCCAGCATTGCGCCAATTGAGAGATGCTGACATCTCGCTTGTAGGCACAAGCCCCAAGGCCACCTGCACTAAATCGCGTGATAATTCGGCCAAATTGCTCGGGATTAGCCAATATCATATCACGATTGCGATACACGTCACCAATCGTCCACGCTTCTATGTTGGTATTACCTGTTGATTGGTCTTTTTCGATTTGTCTCACGTCGTTCATAGGTCCTGTAGTTTTAATGCTTGGGCAATGACTTGGGGGCGATCACTGCCCAAGCGTGATGAATACTGTTTATTTCCTTAGGTAATTGATTTATCCATAGGCAGTAGGCGATTTATGAGGCCATAGCTTGGGTTGAGGCGGGAACCAGATGGAAGTGCTTGGTGAAAGCAGCCAGCAAGAGCTCGGCTCGGTCGTGGTCAAGGTTGAAGAGCGACACTGAGGTCTCGTCGTTGCAGAGCATTACTTGCACGCCTTTGTTGTAGAAGTAGTTGTGAACACGGTTGGCACGATACGGATTGCTGCAGTTGATAGTGATTGTCATAGAAATCTTGTTTTTATGGTTTAACATATTAGTAGAAGTCAATTTGCAGATTCAGCGTTTCACGCCACGAAGCCCACGCGGCGACGGTCGGCCATTGTGTCATTGATGCGCTCTTCGCTGCAGAGGGTGGTCAGCTCGGCCAAGCGGTCAACTTGATCCAAATCGCCCAAGATACCGTCAATGGCGTACTTGCGAGCCACATTCTCAATCTGTCCGCCGCTGAAGTCGAACCCTTCGGCCAGTGTCTTGCACTCGTTGTCGCCCAACTCGGGAAGCATTGCGTGCCAGATGTGCTCTCTCACGCTAGCGTCGGGACGCTCAAACTCCACCTTGTAGAGGAAGCGGCGCTCAAAGGCGCTGTCCAGATTCTCGGTCAAGTTAGTGGTGGCTATCATAATGCCGTTGAGGGTCTCCATTTCTTGCAAGATGATGTTTTGGATGGAGTTCTCCATTTTGTCGACTGCGTTCTCGGCTCCAGTCTTACGGACACCGATGATGGCGTCGGCTTCATTGAACAGCAGAATGGGAGCCACTTCGGACTTTGCCACCATTGAGCGGTATTTCTCAAAGACGGCCTTTATGTTCTTCTCGCTTTCGCCTACCCATTTGCTCTTGATGTCGGGAACTTCGATAGCCATTATGTCGCGGCCAGTCTGTCGAGCGTGCTGATAGACGGTCTCGGTCTTGCCAGTGCCCGGTCCGCCGTACAACAAGCAAGTGAGTCCGCAACGGTTGAAACGTTCCTTCATACGCTCCACAAGCACCTTATACTTCTTGTCGTCGAGAAAGCCGTGAAGTTTGCTCACTTGCTTGTCCACATTATCAGTATAGAACAGTTCCTTGGATGCGATGGTGTTGGCATGGATGACACCGCTCAGTTTCTCTTCCTTGGCCTTAAGGTTAATGGACGCGAGCAGCTCGGTGCGTGCTTTTTCGGTCAATGTGAAACTGCTGGTGTCCGCCACTCCATTGTTGCAAGAAAACTCTACTAAGCCACAGAGCATGAGCACATGTTGACCCGAACGCAACTCCGACTTGATTCGTGCGAAATCACTCTTATTGGGAAAAACGTCATCGAGTTGAAAGAAACTGAGCTCAGCATCTTCTTCGTTTACAAGCTTGTCGCAAAATTCCACCAGCAAGAGCCGATCCTTGGAATCTAACGGATACTGATTGGCCTTCTTGACGAAATCTAAGTCGGTGTTCTCACGGAATATCTCCTCAACCTCCTCGACCAGCAGTCCTTGCTTGACGCCTTCGTCTTCCAACTCGTTAAAGAAGTCATGGTAATAACTCAACAGACTTTCGGTGTCTTTGAAAGTGCGCTGCGGAGCCTCATAATCCTCATTGGATACGAGCGCTTTGAGGGCTCGCGCCGAGATGTTATAGGACGAGGTCTTGTTACCGTAAGAGTTTGTGAGTCCCAACAAACGGCAGCGCACCAGTTCGTTGAGGGTATCGACCAATGTCAGCGCTTGTGCATTGGAAACGTGAAGTGCCCGAGCAAAGCTCTTGAAGTCAATATTGCAAGGCCCGACTTCAACACAGATGCAGAAAACTATAGCCTGTAATGGGGTGAGGTGCATTCGCTTTGTCAGATATTCGACATTGTTGCCTCGTGCCGTGGAGAGATGGAGGTCCTCGTCACAATCACGGACATAGGCAGAAAGTTTGGCGTTGATGTTATCGATGGCATCAAGCAAAGATTTGGGCTTCGAACGTGTTCCCAGACTAACGCCCTTGGATTTGTTATCAACTGCCTTGCACTCTTCTTCTGAAATGATGTTCTTCTTCGTCTTCATACTCTGGTTTTTTGATGTAGATTTGTTACTGTTAATTGATCAGTTTACTGTGAATTTCAAATAATTATTTACAAATTACTGATATTAATACACGCGAGCCTGACGGCTGATTTCCTAGGGCACCATCGATATAACCCCGCCGGTAGCGGCAGAATAGAGGTGCTGAATCCACTGCGACAGTCAATGAACCATCACACGTTTAATCAAATCAAATGTCTTAGAGTTTATTCACAAACACTTGTTTATCAACAAAATAATAAAGATTTCTTTCTAAAGCAAGTGTCTATGAAGGGACGAATGAGACGGCTTTTGCCCCGTCTCCAACAGCTTAAAATTGATTGAAATATAATTTGTTCATACCATTGCTAAATCTGAGTGCAAAATTACCTTGAATATTTTAAATATGCAAATTTTTGCAGTTAATCTTTGTTAACGAAAATCACTTTTTTTCATCCTTTCTCCTCCACATTATTTATATGGCAAAGAACAGCAATCTTTTTGCTATAAGGGTAATCACTTCTCAAAGTTTTGAGCCAGAAGATTATTTAACGCGCACACAAATCAGCAGCACTCAATCGACAGAATGATTACCGTCTTGTCGCGCCCGATGGTTCCCCGCCTCTTCAGTTCATAGATGGCCTCACTCTCGCTAGCGGAAAACAGTTGTACAGTAGCCGACGCATTTGTCGCCGACGCCGGTCCTTCAATCCGATACCTCACTCAATACAATTCCTTCGTCATAGTTCTTCAATAATTTCTCTTTAGTCAATATCGAAAATGCTAGAACGAAATTACGCCAAATAATTGAGATATGCAAATTATGGGGCTTAAACTCTGTTAAGCAAATATCAGAAGTAGATTCTTCGGCCAAGTACGTGATTCTTGGAGGCGTTGAGTAAGTCGGGATTTATATTGGGAACACCGCCAACGAGAAGATGCCGTCGACAGATGGTGAGAATCTTGCCCATAGCGTTACCACCATGGAGAAAACCGTTCTCATCAAGATTGGTTGACCACACGAGATCTTTTTTCTCAACAAGTTCAACAATGACAACCGATATCGCTTGCCACGCCCTCAATAAAGGCAATGAAGCAAATCGTTCGAGGTCCATAGGCTGTTGTCTACGCAGGTAAAATCTTGACTTGATTTCGCCATAGTACCTCTTCCGCTTGTCGTTGATAATCATGCTTATAACTCTAAAAAGAGTACATAAACGCCGCGAAATAGGGCTTAAAGAGATGTTTTCGATAGTGTTTGGGCACTTCTTATCACGTCACTCTTGAGCCGATTTGGTTTAAAATTTCATCGCAACCGCTTGTGATATAGATAATTACATCAACTAAAAAATTGGCACGGTAATTGCAGATATAGGTTCGAACTCATAATTTTTGGAGAATTATGAAAACCCTTTATTCATCGGGGTTTCAAGAGATCTGTACATAAAAAGTGTACAAGAAATTTTCCACCACAAAGATAGGCCATTTCCCTTGTTCAACCAAGAGAAAAGCCTATTTTTTTTGCCTCAAGTGAAGATTCCTATAATCAACATCAAGAACACAGCTATTCGAAGTATTCATTCAAATATTAAGGAGTGTAAAGATGTGTCATTTCATATGTTGTCCGATAATGCAGAATAGACATATATTTGTCATACTATGCTATATCGAAGTTTTTTTCGTCAATTAAACACTCATGATAAAGATTTGTATGCTGTTTTGGGCTGCAGTAATAATCGAAACTAGAAAAATTTGATAAAAAGTCATATAAATTGAAGAGTTTTTTCGCTTTTATAACTAAATTTGCATTTCAAGAAGATTAGTAATACATAATTATATGCCAAGAGAGAGTGTTTTAACCGCTGCGGATAGAAATCAAATCAGAATTGAGAAACTGATTTTTCACATCATCCTAAAGGATGAGCTTCAGCCGCGTTATTTGAATGAGGTGACTATCACAGAAGAACAACGTACATTTTTTCGCGACAGATTGGATGCCGCTGCTTCTGGTCGGCAGTTCGTATTTTTGGAGGATTCCACAACCAAAGCCAAATCAGAAGAACTCATTAACTGTGACAATGATCGATTCGTGCAATTGTCAAAAGAGCTGGCTGCGGATTTTAGAAGGTTACATGGGGCAAGTGCCAATGATGGTGTTTTTATCGTTTCTGTAGCATCTATTAGAGAGCGAAAATTAATCTTCTTAATAAAGTTTGACCACAAGAAGATATATCAGTATCAAGTACAGGATGGTGGCCGGGCTCTACTTAGAGAGGTCCAAGACACATTTAGCGAAGATAAAAGCTCCATACAAAAAGTTGCTCTAATTGATGTCAGTGATACTGTTTTATGGGATGTCCTAGTTACCGATCTTACAGCTAAACCCGAAAAAGGATACATTACTGACTATTTTAAACTATTTCTCGGGGTTAGACCCAGGGAGACGGATACAGATTTAACGATTCAGGCGTTGAAAATGGCATTTACATGGGCTGTGAGAAATCAGGATGATCTTCCTGAGAACCAAGAGGCTTCAGATTATAAGGCGAGAGCGAAAGCCTATATTCTTGGTAATGCCACATTCGACTCAGACGGTTTTATCGACTCTGTAGTCTTGGATGGGAATGCTACAAGGCGTGACAGGCATAAGGCTTCATTCAAGCAGATGATGGAGGTGGATGGACTGTATGGACAACATTTCACACTTGTTCATTCAGCGTTGAATAGGAAATCAACTAAGAATGTAAGGTTGACACGGGAAGGAGTAAGGATAGAATGGGAAGGATCTGCTGAGGATGTAAACTATTCTGTTGGGGAAAGAGATGAAAATGGGCAGCAGACGATTACTATCAAGACTGGTGGAATAACTTCATTACAGTAGTATGTACAGCAAATTATTTAACAAGATTCAAAACATTGCCGATATTTCCACTAATAGAGAAGAAACATGGGCTTCTCTATCGTTAAGTGGTCAATATCAGGACAAACATAGCAAATCCTTGTTTTCGGAACTGCTTGAGGTTCTTGATAACATGGGGAAGGCTGGCTGTATAACATTCCGAATGGGTAATAACATTCTGCTAATTGATGAATTTATAGACTCTCTTGTTGATGGAGCTGTATGGTCTGTAAACATCAACAAGCAATCATTTATGGGCAATGGAGATAAAATTACCAATTTTTTCTTTGACATAAATTCTTTCAGACAATGGGCAAATACAACGGACCCATTTTCTAGCAATAACCCTTTTAATGGCCATGTATGTAAGATTGCCGTAAATGGTCTTCAATCACCTTTCGGTGGTCCTAACTTTGCGGTATTTGGTAATAGTTATGATGGTTCTGATGATAGTGAACTGAAGTATAATGATGACTACTTAAAGTCTACTCTTAGGCAGTTTACAGAGACAAAGAGAGAAATACACCCCAAAAATCACTATGTTTCATATGGCAGTGTGGATGAAAACTCATATCCTTTTTATAGGAACTCACTCATGTGCCTTTCCGTTGCACTATGTGATGAACTATATGAAGATAAGGTTGTCTTAAGAGGTATCAGGAGGCTTGAATTTGATTTACAATTGCCTAGTTTTGTAAACAATCAGATGGAGCATGCGCAAGAATCTTTGTTCGAGGCTTTCAGTTGGGTGTATAGTGACGATTCTCGGTATGAATTACGGCACAAATTGCTGATAGATAGGCTGACGCTTGATTTACCGTTAAACCAATCGTATTATGATGGTATCATCACCTTGATTAGTCATGCATTGAGACAGGCATCGGAGCGTTATAACTATGCTTTTTTTGAACGTAGTAGTGAATATCAAAAAGAACTTCAACAATTCCTAAAAGAGCTTCATGGTTTGTGCGACTCATATTCCACAAAAGTCCGTTCTCTTTTGGGGAGTTTTCTTCGGGATGCACTTGCTGGATTCCTGACGGTAGCCATAACGCTTTTTGCTAGAGTAAGAGACCTGGAGACACTAGATTCGGAAAACTTCTTGACTTATGTTTTTTGTGCGTATGGGGTTTATCTATTGATATCTTGCTTATTCCAGATTATTGTTGATTGGAGAGACTTATGTCTATCTGAAAATGAAATCGATTACTGGAAGACGGTTTCGCGAGAATATATGCGTGAACAGGATTTTGAGAATCACAAGAAAGGAACAGTTGTCAAACGTAAGAATTGGGCAATTCGACAATATTTTTATGTTGCCATACTTTACATTGCATTGGCATATTTCAGCTATCATGTCCCAAATTTGTGGAACAAACTTTCTTCATTTGACAAGAAAACGGAATTATTGAATAGCCAACGTTATTCTAAGACTGAATTAGGAGATACAATTAAAATAGAAAATTTGGAAAATGGGAAAGATACTTTTTCCGGACACAATGATACAACAGTGCATAATACACCGGGTAGGAAACAAAAATAACGATGACGGCGTGGTTTTGTCAGATAATCCAACCACGCTTTCGCCAGAATTGGATAGGACACTTATTAAGTATTTTTTGCAGAATTTTGAGGGTAAAGAAGATACCTGGAACTTCATACATGTTGATGACATAAAATTTAATGAGGTCTCTTCATACGCATCTAATATATTTTTGGGTGCAGATTTCGTAGATATTTCAAAAAAAATTGCAAAATATCTATACGAGTCTAGCGTTCATCCCAATATTAAAGGTGGAGAGTTGTTTGTGGCGGTACTTTCTAATGTTATGTATGATGGCAAGCATGTTCGTGCCATAGGTCTTTTTAAGTCAGAGACAAAAGAATCTTTTTTAAAATTCGTTTCTACAAATGATAGCCTTGAGGTTAAAAATGAATTAGGAGCCAGTGTTAACCGCCTCGATAAAGGCTGCATAATACTAGATTACTCGGACGAAAAGGGGTACTACGTGTTTTCCATAGATGGTTCAAATCGTACTGATGCTAAGTATTGGACTGATGACTTCTTGGGTATAATACCCCGTCAGAATGAATATACTTTCACGAATAATGTCTTGTCAATGACGACTGAGTTCGTGTCGAAAGTGTTGCCGACACAATATCCTATCACAAAAGCCGAACAGGTAGAAATACTAAATAAATCCGTAAATTACTTCAGAGGAAACGAGTTTTTTTCAATGGAGGAGTATGAAGAAGAAGTTTTTAAAGACTTAGCAATGATCGATAGCTTTAATTCACACAAAGAGGCCTATAAGCAGGAGAAAAATGTAGAATTGGAAGAGAACTTTGCGATATCAGAAAGCGCGGTAAATAAGCAACGCCGAAAGATAAAGAGCGTTATAAAACTGGATCAAAATTTCCATATTTATGTGCATGGTGGTGAGCAATTGATAAATTATGGCTATGATAAAGAGCGGGGCATGAAGTACTATAAGTTGTATTATCGTGAGGAGAAATAAGAATAATTATAAGCATTTATGGCTTAACATTAAACTTACAAGCATCGCAGAATGTTTGGAAATAGAGATAGATTTATCACACTGAGTTATCGGCGACCATATTCATGGGAGTACGACTAATGTTCATAGTTGTTTTTCTGATTTAGTAAAGGCTTTTGAAAGCAGAAAAGAGTTTGTGGGGAAGCATACATACACTATAACCTATATTTATTACAGATCTTAATGGGGTTTTATTTGCTTCTTCGAGTTTTATCTAGGTTATGGACCACTCTTCTTTCCTAAAGTAGCAATCTTATTCATCTTAGACTTAGAGAAAAACAATCTCACTGAAGCGTCATCAAAAAGGTTGTCGAAATAGTTGACAAAATATCTCTTCTCTAACGATTTCTTTATTTTTCTAGTTGGTTCGCCAAACGTACCCGAAATCAATAAAGATGGCGCCAAGTGGTCCGATTTATTCTTTTTACCTCTATTATTTGTACAGTCCGGTTTCAGCTCATGCACAATCCCAATAAAGTTTAACATCAATTCAGGGAATGGCATGAGATGTTTCACCTCACAGAATGTCACAAGATTCTTTTTGCTTATATATGTCAGTTTATGCTTTTTTAAATAATAACTGGTTGAAATATCTGGGATTTCAGATATGGAGACAACTATATCCGGTGTGGTAAAAACCTCATCATCATAGGCTGACTGTACAGTGGCATTATGAAAAATAAATATAGTATCCTCGTTCCCTTTACTATCCCTCTTTGTGGCTTTGAAATATGAGAAATTATCCAAATAGCCATTGGGGTTACATTTGAACCTGAAATTATCATCTTGAAGATTCTTTACTTCAAGTGTAAATCCTTTCTTCTCATAATAACGGATAATAAGGTTATAGCAGGTCATTTCAAAATAATCACTGATTCTTTTCGAGTGTGCAGCCAACGTAATTCTAAACTTGTTGGCAAAATCCTTCAAGTCCTGCTCAAACTTGTCTACATCTTTATATGGTGTCGTCATCTTGCTCCTCATACTCCCTTAAATATAGTAAGTCTTTACAATTCTTCAAAAATTGACATGTCTCAGAAAACTCGTAGAAAGTAGGATGTATCTGGTATTTAACCTGAATCTCATTAAAAGCCATAACAGTCGCCAAAAGATATCTTTGTTGCTCTTTGTCTAGAACAAATTTTGCGATCCTGATAGCACACTCTTTTTCACTCCCATTTTTAGAATTTACGGTTTTATAAAATGATGTTGCTCCTTGAATATGCCCCAACATATATCGATAGAACAAACTCATGGCTAGCAGGGCTTCTATAACGGCCTTATAATCTAGCAGCACTCGGTAGTTGCTTTTTTCCCATGACAAAATATTGCCTATCTCACGAAGTCTATTATTATATTCCGTAAGCAAAGGAGTCTTAATTGTCCCTGATAATTTATAAGTCAATATGTCTATAAGAGATTCTGTCTGTTCCATCAATTTCAATCATACATGTTCCTACTTCAATAATTAATTCAATTTAGAATGCTATAGTATCAAGACTATCTTTATAAGTTCGACAAAGATACAAAAAAATTGTTGTTCACTACTAGATTTGTATTTTTAATTGATGCTAACCATTAACAGTTTTTTTTGTGTGATCAACTATGAACTTAACTTTTTGCTGATTTCAATGCCTAAATATGGCTCTGGGATTGGGTATTTTGCAGCGGATTACAGATTTGCGTTTTTGTGAGATTTTGGATTGTGTGAAATCATTAGATATGTGAGATGCCCATTTTTCAAGAAAAATGCTTATCTTTGCGTCCGGAACAAGAATATTCTATATTCTTGACCTGCGAAAGACCGAGAGTTGAACGATATAACAAACTCCTTTGCGGTTATATAGGCTTTGGTCGGCCTGCAGGGACTGCATTGGGGTTTGTTTTTATATAAGCATGTATAACGAAGATTATAATATCAAAACGATTGAGGATGTAGAGGACTTCGCAAAATACCTGTACAATGAACGTGGCGTAGCATTCCATCCTGATGATGACTTTGCCGAATATGAGAATCTTGAAACTCATGAACCGACATTTTCTTTACATGAGGTTTCATTGTTTAACAGGCTCATGGAGCAATGTTTCGATGTTTGCGAACACAATGGCAAAGACATCTATGATGTTATGTCTAAGTTTAATCCAATCTTTAACGAAATCAAAAAATAATAAATGGCTACTGTTGAAAAAGACATAAAAGAGAAATCGGTCAAGATATCTATTGCAAAGAAGGAGATTAAGAAGAAAGCTGAATCTCTTTCTGATAGAATTGTAGTCCAAACTGAATTGTCTGATGGCACAAATTGGAAAGATTTAGAGTTTTCACATCCTGAAAGAACAGTAAGGATAGGGACTGTCTTCAGTGGTATTGGCGCCATTGAACATGCTTTTCAGCGCCTTAATCTTAGACACAAAATAGTCTTTGCTGGTGATATAGATGACAAATGCAAAATGAGCTATTTCGCTAATTATGAAATTAGTGAAGACAACTGGTTCAGCGATATACGAGAATTTGACGCAAAACCGTATAAGGGCAAAGTGGATTTCATAGTTGGTGGCGCTCCTTGCCAAGCTTTTTCAATGGTTGGACGTCGTTTAGGCTTTGAAGATGCGAGGGGAACTCTCTTTTATGAGTTTGCAAGAGTTGTAAAGGAAACACAACCTAAACTTTTTCTCTTTGAAAATGTACGAGGGCTTCTTAATCATGACAAAGGAAGAACTTGGAGAGTCATGCATGATATTTTCGAGGAATTGGGATATGATGTTAAGTTTCGCGTCCTAAATAGTTGTGACTATGGAATACCACAACATCGCGAGAGAATCTATTGTTTAGGCTTCAAGAACAAGACAGATTTTAAGTTTCCTGCACCTATTGACCTTGAATATAGAATGTACGATTTTCTTGAAGATTATATTGATACAAAATACTTCCTCAGAGAAAAAGGGATAAAATTCGTCACAAGTCATAAGAACAGGGAAAAGAGTTATACGCAGATTAATGGTGATGTGCAACTTTGCCAAAAACGCAATCAGCAGTTCAATTGGCATGGTGATTTTGTTTATCACCCAGATTCTGAACTAACACCTACAGATGCAGCTTTTGACGAATTTGTTTTTGATGTAAAAGATGTAGAGGAAAAATATTATTTATCAGAGAAGGTTGCAAGATATGTTCTTGCTGGAGGTACAAAAGGCTTCAAAACATCAACCGAAACGGATCTTGATATTGCAAGACCTCTTTTGCAATCTATGCATAAAATGCATAGGGCTGGGGTAGATAATTATGTTACTCATAAAGGAAGAATTAGAAAACTTACACCACGTGAATGTCTTCGCCTGATGGGGTTTCGTGATACATTCAAAATCGTTGTATCTGACACATCAGCATATCAACAGGCAGGTAATAGTATTGTAGTTGATGTTCTCATAGCACTATTGAAACAATTAGATATAACTAAATACGGTAAATAATATGGCAGATCCAATTTGCAGATGGAGAAATCCATATATAAACACTATCGTTGAACTAGTGAAGGTCTTGCCTCACAAGGAGATGCCTTCTTACGAATTCAGGACATTAGTTGAGGAGCGCTGGCCAGGGTTTTTACACACCCCTTATCAGCTTGCGTGTCAAGTTGGACTATATTATGAATCGGAAGATGGGATATATTACCCAAGATTCGATCATGACATAGATGAAAATGAGGCATCTTCATATATGAAAAAATGGATTACTAGGTATTATGTTCCTAATCCATATACAAAATCAATGAAAACTTTGCAGCAACCTCTGCCTTTTTTGGCATCTATTATAGGGTATGTATTTGAGCATCCTGATGAAACAGAGTTACATTCAATCTTGGAAGCCGTATTTCAAGAGAAAATTGGGAACATTGATATTATCTCAAATGTATTAAACACATATACAGATTTGATAAAAGTAGACACCAATGGGAATGTTGAATTATCAGCTAAAGCAATTGAATTTATGAAACAATATATAGACCGAAATGACAAGAAAGCTTTCTTTGAGTATTTCTCAGAAAGCAAAATAACAGTAGATGAAGCTACCTCAAAAAACCTCATTTTCTTTGGTGCTCCTGGCACAGGTAAGTCGTTTACTATAAAAGAGCAAACCGAAGGAGAGGATGTTATTCGTACGACGTTCCATCCCGATAGCGACTATTCAACCTTTGTAGGCAGCTACAAGCCAACCACAAGGGAGGTGCCGATGCGTGATGTCACTGGCAAGGTCATCGTGGAGAACGGCGACCCTGTGACTGAGAACCGCATCATCTATGAGTTCGTCAGCCAGGCGTTCCTGCAGGCCTACGTCGGAGCATGGCAAAAGTATGCCCAAGCGAACGGCGGCAAACCGCAAAAACAATACCTTGTCATCGAGGAGATCAACCGAGGCAACTGCGCCCAGATCTTCGGTGACCTGTTCCAGTTGCTTGACCGCAGCACCCAAGGTTTCTCGGAATATCCCATCAAGGCTGATGCCGATTTGAAGAAGCATCTCAAGAAGCTGCTCAATGGTTTGACCATCGAGAATCCCGAAGCCATCAACGCCCTTTATAAGGGTGAAGATGTCGTCGGCAAGGTCTTGAACGGAGAAGAATTACTCTTGCCTAACAATCTTTATATTTGGGCCACGATGAACACCAGTGACCAAAGCCTATTTCCCATTGACAGCGCCTTTAAGCGTCGCTGGGACTGGCAGTATGTGCCCATCGCAAATGCTGGCAAGGGGTGGAAGATCCAAGTCTATGGAAAGGACTATGACTGGTGGGACTTCTTAGAGAAGGTCAATGCTTTGATTGGCGACACCACCAATAGTGAGGATAAGAAACTAGGCTACTTCTTCTGTAAGCCCACAGACTGCATTATCACAGCCGAGACCTTTGTAAGCAAAGTTATCTTCTATCTATGGAATGATGTGTTCAAAGACTTTGAATTTGATGGAGACGCGTTTATTGACGAGGACAATCAAACAAAGCTCACATTCGATAAGTTCTATCGCGCTGACGTCACAGGCAAACCTGCTGTTCGTGAAAACAAGGTTGACCTGTTCCTTAGAAATCTTGGAGTAGCGTTCTCTGATGAAGATGAGGAAAATATTGATTTTGAAAACAACCAAGACATAGATGATGGTGGTCTAGAGAACGAAGGAGTCAATACTAATCCTGCAGGTGGAAGAGATCACTCACGTTATTCAATCAATGGTCAAGGAAGTTTTAACAAAAGAAGATTGGCGCTTGAATGTGTCAAAATCTATTCAAGCAACCATTCTGAACTCACTGCAAAAGAAATTGTTGATGTTTTTCTTGGATTGAATTTGATGCTTTCTGGTTTTATTGAATTGCGTGATGAGCATTTGGCTAGAGCAGCAAATGTCAACGATCCACAATTTGAAAGGAGATACTATGAGTTAACGTTGCCAAATGACGAGATTATTTTCATCAATAATCAATTCACAGTCGAGCGCATCAATGACTTCATTGAGAAAGTTAATGCTCAAAATTGGGGAATTCATATCGAGAAATTATAAACCAAATAAATATAAAGAGTTATGGACAATACCTTTCCTCAAAGGAAACGTGGTCGAACCAGTAAACCAAGTTTTGATGAAAAGCTATCAATCTTAGCACTATCTGAAGATTTGACTAAAAAACTAAAAGCAGATGAAGGCTATGAAGTAGACTCATTTGTGAAATGGGGGCCAACAAGCAATATCAGAGTTTTTGATATCGTTGTCAGAAAAGATGGTTTTGTCAACGCAGTCTTTGAGGTCCGAAATAGTTATAATGATATTGTAGACATATATCGTATCGCAGGTGCTGTGTTTAGAGATACTTCTGCATCTCTGTTTATTTTCAATTACAGCAGTAAGGCTACTTTTTATGTGCAAGAAAGAGACAGCTTTATTAAAAAAGGATTTGATTTTTCAACGATAAATAGTCTTGACACTGTTGTTGATCTAATTAAAAAGACACCCATAACCATACCGGAAACGATATACAGTCGACCAGATGACAAGAATAAGAATGATAATAAGATCGAATTAAAGTTCTATAATGAAAAGGTTTTAGATCCAATGTGGTGCCGTGAACAATTGGGGATATATACAGATGATATTTGTCGCTATTCATCGTTAGATTCATTGTTCAGTACTCTAAAATATGGGTCTTTTAGGATGAACGGTCTTCCGGGAATGAACGATAAAGACGAAGGATTGCTCTCTTGGAACTTAATTAACGTTGTTAACAGGTTACCAACCGATACGGTAAAGTTGCGTAAAGGACTTATCAATAATGCTTTTATCATCTCATACAGTAGCAAAGACAAAATTGATGATTTGACTCAGTGGCGTTTATATGGTGATGATGCAAAAGGAGTTTGTTGCGTTTTCTCTGTTAGAACAGATAAAATAGCAGAAAGATTCTTTTTGCACCCAATAAAGTATATTGATATTCCAAAAGATGGGAATAGTACCTCCGACGATTTGTTGGCTGAATTAAAAAAATATGTGGATAATCAATCTGACTTAAAATACTCTGACATTTCCCCTATCATCTTTTACTACAAGCATAAAAACTATGAGCCTGAGGCTGAAGTGCGTCTCTTGGTTGACAACAAAAAAACATCTGCTTACTCAACGCCTCCATACAAGAGGGAATGGCTTCTCACATATTCCAACAATATTCCTAATCCTTACATTGATATTCCAATTAAGGATTTCCCTCTGAAATTAGAGAAAATCCTGTTGGGACCTAACATGAACGATATAGACACCATTCAGGTTCAACTTGAGACCATGCTTAGTCAATTAGGCATTGGTGCTGTAGTAGAGCCATCTAAGATTACAAATTACAGAAACCCGACAAAATGATAAATGCGCATCCTGATTGAGGAATATCAATATGACGTGGCGCGGTTGAAGAACGTGCTTCATGGTATCGACGCTCTCGAGAATGTTGAGGGACGCGTGTCGATTCACTATGTAGGCTATTTCTTTAACACCATGCTTGAAGACTGCGTCTTTATCCTGCCTAAGGTTCTTCTAAAGGATGTGGACGGACAGGAACTTGTCTTTGGTAAGTACTTGCCAGAAGACATTGTTGAACCGGCCAAGAACAAGAACCTGGACATCCACGAAAAAGATTTTCTCTATAAGTTTGCCGTATGGATCTATCGTGCCATTACGGTCTATAAGAACGACCGCAACAATGATAGCTCCATTGTCTATCACACCAAGATTGCCCAAGTGGGAAAAGGCCGTCGTCGATTGAGTAATACCTATCTTGACATTCTGTTGCAACTGATACAGTTCAATAGGGATAATCAAAACTTTTTCTTCTTTATTCTCAAGAACCTACACTCGGGCTATAACAAAATCAATTGGACGCGCACCATCGCTAGAACACCTGCTATCGTCCAAGACAATAGCCCTATCTACCTGCGGCCTGTCAATAAGAAACGCAAAATCAACTTTGACGAGGAGCTGCTTGTCATCTTCTTCTCTATTCTGAACTACATCGGAGACAAGTACGGCTTCGACAAGGACATTAATTGCCAGTTCGACCTCATTACAGGCAAGCGCTTTGAGACTTACTTAACGGGCTATGGTAAGACCCGCTTGTTGCAGATTAAGTACAAATACTTTAGTGACAAAGCGCTTGAACTGTGGAACCTGTGCTTCTCATTCTTCGACGAGGCGCGCCAAGTGTTCATCAACACTGCCAAGAAGGAATACTTGTTGGTCAAGAACTTCTATATCGTATTTGAAGCCATAATTGATGAACTCATCGGCGACAATCCTTTGCCCGACGGTATGGACAAGAAACAAGAGGACGGCAAGATTGTTGACCACCTTTATACAGCCAAGAGCCTCATCGAGAATGACCACAGTAACACCTACTACATCGGTGACAGCAAATATTATAAGATGGGACATGAACTCGGCAGCGAGTCAATTTACAAGCAATACACTTATGCTCGCAACGTTATCCAGTGGAACCTGGATATCTTCAACGATGGAAAAGAGCCGGAGTCAGATGTCAAGTTGCGAGACAACGTGACTGAGGGCTACAACATCATTCCCAACTTCTTTATCTCGGCCAAGATGGACGAGACGTTTGACTATGGTAATGATGGCATCGAAAAGACCGATCGCACAAACAACAAGCATCGCAAGACACACTTCGAGAATCGACTTTTTGATCGAGATACGCTACTGCTGTTCCATTACGATGTGAATTTCCTGTTTGTATTGGCGCTTTATGCTCGTGACAACGCTTCGCAAAAAGCCAAGTGGAAAACCAAAGTCCGTGACAAGTTCCGTTACGAGATTCGTGGATGGCTGCAGGATGACTATGACTTCTACGCCTTGAAGAGTGTGGGCAACCCGCTCGCTGGCGAGGAATTCATCAACGAGCACTTCAAGGAACTGCAAGGCAAATTGTTCCGTCCTTATGCCGATAGAGACATCTATACACTTGCATTGGAGAAACCCAAGACCGGTACAACTGCAGACGATTCTGCCTATCGTCTGCTCAGCGAGTTTTTCATCATCGAAAAAATCAGTCTTGGCAAGAACCCGAAAGAAGAGCTCGACACAAGGATTGCTGACTACCAGGCAACTCATCCGTACAATCCTGTGCCAGAGAACTGGTTGCCAAAGTACCATGTGGAGCGCTACTTTGCTGACCACTTTGTCATTGGTATGTACCACGACCAAGAGCATTGGGACTGGATTACAGGAAAGAACGATAGAGGGTCGCAAATCTACAATGTGCGCCTTGGCAAAAGCAGGGATGGCGCAATGTCTGAGAGCCGCATTAGAGCGATGAAACCTAAGTTTGCTATCCTCTACGAAGCTGGGCAGGAAGCAGAAAACAAGTATCATGTTTTCCGCATCCATGATATGGCTAAGATGAAAGAGGAACGCATGCGCCAGGCTCAATATCCGTCCAATCATGGTGGCCCTTCTGGTGACTACCTCATCTTCCGTTTTGACGAGGAAGTCTCGATAGGCCACTTCGACATCAATGCCTTGATCGCTCGTTACCGCCTTGACCATCCAGAGTATATCTACGGATCGCCCATCTACCCAACAGGTGAGGAACTGCTCAAATTTAAGTTATTTATCTAAAGAACTAAATCGATATTCATATGACAATAAAACAAATACAAGTCAAGAATTTTCGTCTTCTAAAAGACTTTAAAATAGATCTTCAGAAGGAATTGTCCCTTGTCATTGGTAGGAATAATGTTGGAAAGACGTCAATACTAATAGTTTTGGACAAGTTCCTTAACAGCAATAAAGATCGAAATAAGAGATTTCAATACAACGATTTTAACATCGACTTTCAGAAAGAAATAGAAGACATGTTGGATAAATCCATTGTACAGGAGGAAAATTATCAAACAAAGAGTATTAGTCTTCGGCTTATCATTGAGTATTATGATTCAGATAGCCTTGATAATATTGGCAATAAAATCTTAACAAACTTAGAAGATGATAATAATTTTTTCTCATTAGGATTCGATTACCAGCTTGATTATGAATCTTACAAGCTCCTCATGAAAGACTATATTGAGAAAAAAACAAAGTTTGAGGGGAAACACAAGGATCACAAGAAAGATATTACATTTGATAAAAGCGATTATATGGAAACTAATCATCATCATTTCTTCCATATAGTTCGGAAATCTGTGCATGTAGAGAAAGATACATTAGAACTTGACGAAAGTCGTTTTATTAAGTTAGATGGTTTGCTTGGTTTTAGACTAGAAGATGTAATTAATTTCGAATATATAAGTGCTAGACGCGAAGTAGATAATAAAGAAGTTGACCATACTCTTTCTGGGCAGACATCAGAGCTGTATAAGGCACAAGAAGATAGTGATGAGAACGTGAAGGCAAAGGAGGATTTTATAAGCAGCTTGATTGAAACGGATAAAGCCTTAACGAAAATTTATGATAGCATGTTTGAAGACATAATAAAGAAAGTTGGGCTCCTTGGTGGCATGCGTCAACAAGAGACTATCATTAAAGTGATTTCTACTCTTCAAGATCGTGAGCTATTGAAAGACAATACAACAATAGTGTATGAACACGATCAACGCAATCTTCCTGAGAACTTCAATGGCCTTGGTTACATGAACCTTATTTCTATGATATTTGAAATCAGTTTAATTGTTGAAAGGATGAAACGCATACAAAGCAGGAGACCTGCTGATATCAATCTTCTTTTCATAGAAGAACCTGAAGCGCATACACATCCACAAATGCAATATGTATTTATAAAGAATATTAAGCAACTGTTGAGAAATGGCATTGAGAGAAAGGATGGTATAAAGGCGTCATTACAATCTATTGTATCAACTCACTCATCTCATATTGTGGCGGATTGTGATTTTGATGACATAAAATATCTCAAGCGTCTTGATGGTCATAACGCAGTAGTGTCTAAAAACTTGCAAGATTTGAAGAAGCTCTATATTAAAAAAGATAAAAACGGTGAGGAAAATATTGATGAGAAAGCAGCCTATCGTTTCCTAAAACAATATCTTACATTAATGAATAGTGAGCTATTCTTTGCAGATAAGGCCATATTTGTTGAGGGTGATACTGAAAGAATTTTATTACCTTTAATGATGCGTAAAGTTGATAAAGAGTTTGAGCCCAAATATGAAAGCGGCGAGTTGGGGCTCTTGTCTCAGAACATTTCCGTTCTTCCGATTGGAGCACACTCTCATATCTTTGAGAAATTTTTTCACTTTATCGGACTTTCCAAATTGTTGGTTATTACTGATATTGATATTTGTAGTGCAGATAATCGCAAAAAGTGCCCCTATGAAGAAGGAAAGGATCTGATTACATCAAACACCGCCTTGAAACACTATTTCAATGATAGCAATATAACAAACTATAGAAGTAGGACTTCAGACAATAAACTGCTAAAATGGAATAATGATAATAAAAAAATGTCGCCGGATACAAGTGGCAATATGATGGTCTGTTATCAGTTAGAAGAAGAAGGTTATCAACCACGTAGTTTTGAAGATGATTTCTTTAAATTGAATGCTGATTTTATTGCGAATAGTAATATTGATGAAGCAGCATTGAATTCTAATGCTCTTGCAAAGTTTAGAGATAATAGAAACCCATATGAATTAGCCGAAAGTGTAAAGAGCAAAGCCGCTCTAGCAATCAGTCTAATACTCGCAGAGGAAGATGACAAAGAATGGAAGGTTCCGACATATATAAAAGAGGGGTTACTATGGATGAGGAGTTAATGCAAATCATGCAACACATCCATGATGGCCATCATTTCATATTAAGTGGTGGAGCTGGAAGTGGTAAAACTTATACGTTAGTACAGGTGATCAAGCAAATTATCAGAGAGTATCCAACTTCTCTAATTGCTTGTATAACTTACACAAACGCTGCTGTCCGTGAAATAGAAAGCCGTGTAAACCATAATAATCTTCGAGTGTCAACTATTCACGATTTTTTATGGGATTGTATTGGCAATTTTCAGAAAGAGCTTCATGACTCTATTGTAGAACTAATTAATGATGGAGCGATAAGCGTTAGTGGAAATGTGAATTTGCCTATTAGTACTGATTTTTTTGTGCAGAATGAGGAGTTAAAGCCAATTCAATACAAGGAATACCTGCACGTAAGCGATGGTGTCATTTCCCATGACGAAGTATTAAAGGTTGCCAAATACATGTTTAATCATTACCCAAAATTACGTGATGTCGTAAAAGGCTCGTACCCATTCATACTAATTGATGAATACCAAGATACCAGCCCATTGGTGATAGAAATATTACTTCACTCTTTTGACGAAGATGATAAGCGTCGAACTATAATCGGTTTTTTCGGCGACACCATGCAAGCAATTTATGATGATGGCGTTGGAGACATAGATACTTATAAGTATCCTTCGGGGAAAGTCTATGAAGTCAAAAAGGAGCAAAATCGTCGTTCGCCCCAGGTTATTATAGACCTTGCTAACAAGATTAGGTTTGACGGGTTAATACAACGTCACTCTGAAGATTCTAATGCAACAAATATGAAAGATGGCCAAGTAAAAACAGGCAGGGCTTATTTCTTGTATTCAAACTCAGAATCAACAACCATTGATGATGTGAGGTTTTTTTTGCAAAATGAACAGGGGTGGGATTTTAGTAATCCCCAAACAATTAAGGAACTAAATCTAACGCATAGGCTAATTGCAGGAAAGGCAGGTTTTGCTACACTAATGGAAATACATAGCAGTGATGGAATAATGAAATATCGCGATAAGGTCCATAGATTTGTTAAACGACATGATGTTGACACGACAGATAAAACCTTTGGAGACGTTCTTCATTTTTTAGAAAACACTTTTACTGATGATCGAACCAAAAGAGGCTTTTCACAAACTTCCGACATGGAGTCTTTTATCAATAACAATCAGGCATTATATCGACAGGCATTAGATTATTCATATGATGAGTTTATTAAAATGTATGTTTCAAATGACCAACTCATTGATGATAAAAAACAAGAAGAGGACGACAAAAGCAAAACGGGTTCGAAACGATCAGAATTGGTTCAACATTTAATGAAGATAGAAAACTGCATTTATTTATATTCATGTGGGGAAGTCGGCGATTTCCTGAAAATTACAGAGAAAAAGGTGTTAAGCATATCTGATAAGCGCACCTTACACGAGGCTATAGACCAATTAATCAACTCAAGTGAAATGAGAATTGGTGAGGTTATAGACTTAGCAGATGAATTAGGTATCGTCAGAAAGGACGAAGCTTTAGAGCGATATAAGGAGCATAATCCCTATGTTTATTATCGTGTTATGGACGTCCCTTATAGGGAGGTGCAATCTCTATATAAATATTTGGAAGGCATGACCCCATTTTCAACTCAACATAAGACAAAAGGAGCTGAATATGACAATGTTTTTGTGATTTTGGATAACGGGAAATGGAACAATTATAATTTTGAGAAACTCTTTACTGCATCAGGAGACGAACTTAATAATTCTGTCGTAAAACGAACACGAAAAATATTCTACGTCTGCTGTACTAGAACAAAAGAGAATTTAGCTGTTTTCTATCATCTGCCATCAAGGGATGTTCTAATAAAAGCTCGTGAATGGTTTGGCATTGATAACGTTATTTTAATATCAAAATAGAAGAGGAATCCAATAAGAGGTTTTCTAGTATAAGTTTTGTTATAAAAAATGAGGTTGGATAACAGTTTTAGTCAAGTGTGACAATATACCAAAACAACGGATCCATTTCTTTCGTTCCTATATATTCTCAAATAATAGTAAATGTAGTTTGTGATTGTATGAATAGGATAGTTTTAATCGGCAACGGATTTGATTTAGCTCATGGACTCCCAACCAGATATGAAGATTTCATAAACTGGTATTGGGGAAAGCGGGCTTTTGAGTTTAATGGAACAATAAGTAATGTTTCCAAAGATATTCTGTGCGAATTCGAGATCTTTTATCCAAAGACATGGAATGAGTTTGCATTCCATAACTCTTTACCAATAGCGAGAGACTCAGGGAAACAAGTTATTCAATACTTGAAAAACAATCCTGATTATTACAAGATTCATCCAACTCCATTTTATGAGAGTATTTGCCGGAGTATAGAAACAAAAGGCTGGGTGGATATAGAAAATGAATACTATCGTTTGTTGACAAAATATGTCCTTTCTGCTGTGCGTGATGATAGAATTGGGGAACTTAACGGACAACTTGATTATATAACTAGTTTACTAGTAGAGTATCTACTTTCAGTAGAATCATCTAACCCAATTCAAGCAATTGAAAAAAACTACAACCATATTTATTCTCCAATTAAATCTAATGACATATCAATTGAAGGCAGCTCAGTAATAAAAGATTGTGTTGATTATTGGATAAACCAAGAAGATAATGTAATGAGGTCGAAGATTCAAAGATATCATTTTGATGAATTCAATTACCTTGAGGAAGTGACATCATACAAAAGGAATCGTGATCATGTGTTCTATTCTGACTACCCCAGTTTATTTATGTTGCCAGAATATATTATGCTCTTGGATTTTAATTACACATCAACATCAAAGTTGTACGCAAATAATGACGTGTGTATGAATGTTCATATCCATGGCGAATTGAATCATCCTGAAAGCATGATATTTGGTTACGGAGATGAACTGGATGATAACTATAAGGCTCTTAAAGAATATGACAACAATGAATGCCTCAGAAAAATTAAAACAGCAAAATACCTTGAAGCATCCAATTATCGTAGTTTATTGAGTTTTATGGAGTGGTCTCCATTCCAAGTCTTAATAATGGGACATTCGTGCGGTAATTCAGATCGGACTTTGCTGAACACTTTGTTTGAACACAAGAACTGTATTTCCATTAAGCCCTACTATCACCAAAAGGCCGATGGCTCAGATAATTACTTGGATATAATTCAAAACATCAGTAGAAACTTCTCTGATATGAAACGGATGAGGGACAGGGTAGTAAACAAAGCATTCTGTGAACCTTTGGCACAAGCCAAGTAGTATACTACATATACAGATTCGTTATCTCAAACTCTTCAAAACCATTTCTGATGAATGTTTTTCTATCCTCGTTCAGCTTCTCACATAGTCGCTCTGCATCTTCTTTGTCGTTGAAAACCATAGCATCTGAGATATCGAACCCCACGATAGTGTTCATGGCGAAAGATACCCCTTCCTCATTAGCAGTCCCTTTGTAGTAGAAAGTAATCTTGGGGTTATCTATCAGGTGAGTCGTTATCACATAGCCTCCCATCTCACCTTAGCCACTCTTCAGGTTTAACATGGAAGACTCGACTAATGGCCTCTATATCCTCTTGAGTGGCTTCTTCTCTACCATCTTCAACAGCGATAAGATGCCGAAGGTTTATCCCAGCTTTCTCTGCCAGCGCCTTTCTCGTATAGAGCCTGCTGGTCCTGACTTTTGTTATTGATTTTGCGATATCCATAATCTTGAGCCTTTATAAGAAACCGTTGACAAGGCTGCATGAGAGATCGTACAGGGGCGCTCACCATAGACCAGGAAGGATTTACAACGGACATTATAGCCAGATTCGTGCAGCATACAGCGCTTGTCAATTAAATAGATGGAGAGATTAGCTATTCGTAGGACTGCCGAGATATTGTGTACACGTTCGGCAGACAAATTTTCGAGCAGAACCTCTTTATCCATCTAAGTTGGGTTTCCGCTGCAAAATTATTGCTATTTCATTCCTCCCACAACCGTCTAAAGGTGGCATTTTCAATAAAATGCTTTTTCGCTAAGTATTTGTTATTTTCTTATTTATTATTGTTATTATCTTTGTTGCAAGAACAAGGCAAGTATAACATGAAAACAAACATAGAAGCCACCATGATTAGTGGAATTTTAGAGGAACTCAAAAGCCCTTTATTTATCGGGATTTCCAAAGATTTCAAAACACACTAAGGGTACAATAATTGCTGCCACAAAATGAGGCTATTTTCCTTGTTCAGCCAAGGGAAAAAGCCTAATATTTTTTGCTCTAAACAACATAAGAGTAATTCATCTTTTGATTCCCAATTATTCATATCTAACTAATCTCAATATGCAAAGTAGTATCGCTTTAAGTGCCAATCTTCATGTAAACTTATTCTATTTCTAAATTATTGTTTCCTGTTTATCAAGTAACAAATATTTACTAATAACCTCATGATTCCATCTGCTCTTTTAAAAATCCAGTAAGTTTGGTCAAACTAGCATCTTTCTTTTCAAATAAATAATCAACTATAATATTGATCATCTCAGAACGCTCAACTCTTCGTTCTCTTAATTCGGCATCAATTATCCTGAAAAGTTTTTTACCATCCTTGTCCTTATTGGTATCATATTTCTTCATATATGTCTCTATTAGCTCAGACAAACTCTTATTCAAGAAGATATAATCATTTAATCTGCGGAATAAAGAGTGATCAACATTCATGAACAATTTGCTTCGCAAATATTTTTCCAGACTCTCTATCGGCAGATAGTTCAAAGGAATATTATTGCCGATATTATTCTTTATTCTATACTGTTCAGCTCGTTCTTTAATATCCCCGTCTAAAACGATTGAGATAGATGCAATTTTACCCAATAAATTATGAGTTATCACATCGTTAGCCAAATCAATAACATTAGTGTATCCACCACATGGAAGAATATGCACCAGTTTATTGTTCAACAATTTTTCATGTCTTAAAAGTCTTTGAACTATTGCTTTTGCTAAATCATCTTCAACAAGTATCACTTTATCATAACCACTATGGTCATATAGAATACGTGTCGCATAAGCAGGGTAACAAGGATTAACTATTTCTATTGTGTTATCTGCATGCCTCTCTATAAAGAAAATGTTTGAAGGTGATATACCACTAACTAATTCTATCGAATGAGTAGAAAAATAAATAGCGTAATTATATTTATTCGACATATCTTCCAGAAAATGGACTAATCTTTTCAAAGATGACGGATGAAGAGCTAATTCAACTTCATCTAAAAACATCATGCATGGTTTAGACAAACTTGCTCGATCATTATTCCTAATATTCAATGAATTTAAAATACTTATGAGAAGGTTTTCTCCCGTCGACATGTGAAATTGACTAATTCTTCTCCCATTCTTTTCGTAATAAAAGAAATTCCTTTTAAACTTCACGTGATCCGGAGAAATAAACCATAATTTTTCATAATAATTTGCATCCCCCTGCAATATTTGTCCTAGATTATTCCTTATAAAATCATCTGCAACAATTAGTTTACTCTGGTCAATCGAATCAAGCACATTAATTTTATCATAAGTCATGTCTCTGAACCGATTACCAAAAATCAAGCTTCCTTCAAAGAATCCTTTTATGTTCATTTTGGGCCCATCGGAATACGTTTTCCATGTATTATTTTCATTTGTCCATGCACGTTTTGACGGGCCGAATTCAAATTGGATACTCGCATCTACATCAGTTTTCCCAAAATACTCTTTCATGGGGAAATTAAAAAATACACTAGAAGCGCATGCTGCTATAGTGCTCTTGCCAGAACCATTTTGGCCTGTGATTGCGTATAGCCCTTTATCAACTGGCAACTCCAATATTAAATTATCAATACACTTAATCTTTTTGATGCAAATTTTTAAATTCATAATAATTATTCGTTTATGCACCGAGCCCATACACTATGCAAAGACTGTAATTCGGTTAGTTACTCTATTATTTATCGATTTGAAGTTTATATTTTTGTACCTTAGTCCCCAGGATAAGGTTATGAATCCGTGAGCGTCAAGATTGGCTACAAAGATAAGAAAAAAAAGGGAAAAGCAATTATTTTTATTAAAAATATTAAAAAGGACGTATTTTGGGCCCAAATTTCTCCCATTTTCTATCAGATACTTATAATTTTTTGATAAATATCTTTTTCGAAAACAACACTGAATAATCTTTCTTTGCAATATTTTCAATTCCTCTGCATCAAGACCATACAGTAATGTTTTTATGATGGGTTAGTTACTTTCATCATGACTTTAATAATGTTTCAGTTTGTAATCTAATGCCTTCATTGCCTCAAGATTGTTATCAACGAACTGTTATAGCAATAGTATGCAGTTTCGATTTGCTATAAATTCATTATTGCCCCGACCGAACCGAAAAAAAAGAAGAGCGACATCAACACTTCTTCAGCATTGATATCACACTTCGATCGGACTCTCTTGATTGAATCGACGGTGGCAGCTTAAGGCCGGTGTCTATCCAAAACAAGATAATAGCGTCCGGGATAGTGGTTTTCCGACTAACTCTTCGCTAGCCGGTCCTTCTCCATCATTATATTTTTGTCGCCCCTTACATATCCGCCGGCATGTCTCTTCTATTATAGCCAGCAGTCCAAAATAGGGCGTAATACTCTTTAGTTATTTATAAGGCAGCTGGGGGATTTCAAGCGGAGTAATTTTTTACTACTCAATATATGAGCCTTACATGATACATTATTTAGGGCGTAAAGGTCAAATCGTAGGATGGAATTACATCACATATTTGTTTGTTTGAAATAATATTTATACTTTTGAATTCAAATTATCTGTACACTAATAAAGAGCATGATTATGGGAAACAAAAAAGAAACTAAAAAGAGTAGTCTTGTACTTATTAATGAGGCACAAGATTTCTTATTAAATGATTTCATTAATTCTCTCAAGGGTAAAGACAATAAGCCTCTTCAAAGTAGAAAACAATACAGACAGGTTGTCAATGCATTGTCTGTCGATGACGCATTTACATCGAGTAAGACAAAAAACTTCATGGAGTTGCTGTTAAAATTGTTAGCCATTCAAGGAAGAAAAGATGATTGCACGACAATAAAAGAGCTTATAGCGGACCTAGAAGATGATGTAAAAGAATATGATTGGAAAAAAAAGGGAAAGAAGAGCTATAAAACTTATATAAACCGGTTTATAAGTTTTCTGAGATATGTCATAGATAATGAGAATGAGCGACTGAAGTATAAGAATACGAATCTTAAGATGGATCCAGCATCTGTGGCAGCTCTAGATAATACTGATGGCGAATTATATCTTCACAATATACTATTTACTAAGTTTAAATCTAGACTGAGGTGTCAAGATCGTATATCTGGTCAAAAAATATGGTTACCATTACGGTTCATTGCAAAGTTGTACACCAAAGATGATACAGGAAAGAAAGATTCTCGTTTTTCAAACTGGTTAGATTCTCTGGTCAATGGCATTTGTATTCATTACAATGATGAGGGAGTAATTAAACATGTGAAATTTGGTGATAAAGAAGATATTTCGCTATTACTCCTAAAAAATACAAAAGGGAAATATGACGTTCATGTAAGATGGTATGATGGGAAAGAACTTGAAGAGTTCCCAGTTTTGTCTCCTACAGGAAGGGGGAATGAAAAAGTTCGTATGGTAGTCGAGAAGATATCAGATATAGCTATTGACCATGTAAAGCCAATAGATCAAACATTGAAGGAAAAAGCAAACGAACTCACAGAGCTTGAAAAAGTTTCAGAATTTTACAAGGACTTAGTATTACAAGAAGGAAAAGACCCGACGAATGCTGATGCGGAATCTCTTCGAAATGATACAGATTTGAATTTGGTCAAGTTAATAGAAGACTTGAAAAAAATAAGAGATGATAGTCCGTTAAGATTGATGTCTGCGGAGTATAATTCTAATAAGAGTAACGGAGACACATTCAAAGAGATTAGACAAGTTGCAGAAGACAATTACGTAGGCATTTTGCTTGAAGGAATAAGAAAGGATAGCGATGATAATGAAGAATATATATTATATCAAAAACTAACAAATATTATAACAGAGAATGGTGTCATGCGTATTAGAGCTAAGAAAGATGAAATAGAAGGTGAGAAAGTTGAAAGTAAGGACTATCTTGAGATAATAGATTTGATATAATAACACATCAGTCTTTTCTTTAACATAATAAAACCCCGAAAGTTTTTGTTTTAACTTTCGGGGTTCATATCAGTACCTTAATTCTCTTCAATATATAGTATATAGGATAGGTGATTTTCAATCCACTATTTCTTCGAATTCGTGGAAGGAGTACCAGGTATCTTCATCCTCATGCTCCTCTAAATAATCATCGAGGGCTTGGATGATTGATTCCACGTTGGGCTCCACTTCATTCCCGACGATTTCTGAAACACATCTTGATGCGTCCCTTATATCGTCAAAATACATGGGTTCTTCATATGAGTCCAAGAAATACCGGTCTGGGAAATGCTCAAAGGAATTCGTAGCATAAACCTCACAGCCAGGTTCTTCTTCCTGATAATAAACCTTGATACCGGGGAGTTTTTCTTCGATAACCCGTCTGACACCCTCTTGTTCTGCCCAAGCGGTATTTTGCCAGATCATGAGCGTATTCTTGTCCTGTAGTGAGTAATCGATTATTTCACCACGGCAGGGATAATCTTCCCAGTTACCGCCTAGTTTAGTGACCAGATTACCCAGCCAAAACTTTCCAAATCCGTTCTGGACAATGGAGGTCTTTCGATTGCTGATGTATTTAAGTACTCCGTGTAGCTGTCGGATGTCCTTTGGGGTTCCGACGCATTTGTAGGTTGTATAGCACCAGTTAGGCATAGCGGTTTGTTTTTAACAGTTTAATGACTCGGATGTGCTTAGCATGCGGGTACTTGATTCGTGCCCTCAAATAAGCAAACACCCTGTTACTTGCCTCAATGTGAATGGTCTTGTTGTCTACGGTCACCTCCCACACGTAGAGATGCGGTATGGGACACGGATCGACAAAAATTACGTCTGACCATTTCAATAGTTTCTCAATAATCTTCTTCATCTTACAAATTGGTTTTTAATGCGTTGTACGGTTGATATGGAGGAGCCTGTTAGTTTCGCTGTGTTCCTGATGGAGTAGCCTCGTTTCAGCAGCGATATGACTTCTTTGTACTCCTCTCGTTTATTCTCCTCGCTCTTGATGCTGCCGGTTTTGCGTCCGAGTTTTCCACCGTTCCTCACATATTGGGCACGTCCTGAGTTGAGCCGATATTGGATGTTGGCTCGCTCGATATTGCCCATTTCTGCAAGTACGGTGATGAGAATGGACGCGATAGGATTCACTTCGCCATTGGGTTGAAGCGAGTAGATACCAAGGTTCTGTATGTAAACTGATACTTTAGCCTCATGTAGCCGTTCAAGGGATTTCAAAACTTGCAGCGTTGATCTTCCCAGTCGGCTCAGTTCAGATAGCAACAAGTAATCGACATTGTTCACGGTGCAATAGTCCAAGCACTCGGTCAACACTTGTCTTTCCTCATTTTTCTTCGCCCCTGATATATGCTCCTCGTAGATTTTCACGATTTCCATATTCTGGGCTTCACTGAATTTTTGAAGGTCTGTAATTTGTCTTGATGTGTCCTGTCTGTCATTCTCAGAACTCACTCGGGCATAGATCACGGCCTTCTTGGTTGATTGTGTTGTCATATAAATCTTTGATAAAATTGGTTACACGAAAAGGGGTGTATTCATTGGCCCTTGCAGACTTTTTTGAATACACCCATTATTTGAATACACTCAGCCGGTCTCATTGGGTTGGTTGGCCGGTGTCGCTTTCACATAACTCGTTCTCTGTGATAATGCCGTATTCCTCACAAATTGATTTCTCATAATTGTCGGTTTTCTCTACAGCACCATCTATCACAGCCACGAGATTATCACAAAAGACAGATTCAATGGTATTCACGATTTCCCCATTTTCGTCAATCAGTGAAACCTCAAATAAATCTTCTCCTTCGTTCAATGTTACTCTCACTAGGCCTCGATGTTTGAAACCCTGACAGTGGAATTCCAAACCAAGTTCAATCGTCCTTACAGTCTTAGGATCGATTCCCCAGGACATAAGGATGATAGGTTGGCTCGTGAGGATGGTCCATATATACTTTGCCAGCCTCACATTGTAATCTTCATTGTCTAGCATATCAGAAAAAGCTTAGGTGGAGGTAGTCGCTGTCAGGTTCGCTCATGTTCAGCAGGCGTTCCATCTTATCGATTACCTCGTCGGTTGTACAATTTAAGTCTTTAACTCGCATCTCGATCTCCCCGGCCTCATCGGTGGGTAGGGAGTCAAGTCTCTTCAGTTTGTCGATTACGCGGTTCCAGTCTTGTTTCTGCACCTCAAAATCGACGTCAAACTCTTCGCAGCTATAATCACAACCACAGGAGTCCAGCAGATTATGGAATTCCTGTACCTTGTGATTAAATCCGATTGCGTTGCCCCATTCTACTCGGTAGGTGGTAGCAACATGTAGTCTGAATCCCATAATCGTTACGCTAAATAAGTCTCATTCATATAACAGGTCTTGTAGAAGCTATTGTCCCGGGGTATCGAAATCCTCCGGAATACAACTAGCCAAAAACCATTCTTGATTTCACTCGTCGTCGGTTTCTCGTCGAGCAGCATCTCTACAATGCTTGGTGATATCGGGAAACAATATTTCAATGCTCGTTCCCTTGATCCTCTCGATAGGCTACACCAGTATTTAATGGTGAGTTTCTTATTCTTCGTCTTTGCCATTGTTCTTCGTTGTTTTGTTGTAATACTTGCGTTGGATATACTCAAGCAATAAGGATCGGAGTGCTCTAGCCTTATCGCTTGGAGTGTAGGTGAAATAATCCGTATGAGGGTTCCCGTACTTATCGTCGTATCGGATAGCTCCTCTATAATCTCCTCTTGAGAAAAACTCGCTGAAAGTTTCGCTTCGGTCTGTGTCAGTATTGCTATACTGAACATACAGGTTCACATAGAGTTTCCCCTTGATTAGTTCAACGCTGTTAAAAGTACTATTCCAGTGATTTCCGGTTCTGAATCGATCTGATATCCACAGCCGTTTATTTCTGGATTTGTAGAAGTTCGTACCCGCTTCTTTGAGAATTCTTGTTACTGTAGCGGGAGTGATAGCCATAAGCTCGTCCTCAGTGAGCGCCATAACGATTTTCATCTTCCGGGCAGCTCCGTAACGTCGGAATAGTTCGATGTTGATGTTCATAGTGATTGTTGTTAGATGAATGGTAAATAAATCTCGTCCTTATGCTCCTCTAAGGCTTGGGCAAGGATAACCGCTGCCTCATGGGAACCTTTGTTACGCAGGTCGATGAATCTGTTGCTATCATCGGCCATAAACTTGATACACGTGATAATCAGCCTCATAAAACTCTGCTCCAGCGTCTTGTGGAACGAAGGGATGGCTGCAGTGAATCGATCAGGGTTGAAGCTGTAGTCGTTGAGGACTCGCTCCAGTTCCTTAGCCGCTTTATACTCACGGCTCTCATTGATGTTCATGTTCATTTTGTTCAAGTTGTTCATAAGAAAGCCAGGAGAACGTTTGATGGTTGATGTCAATTTCATTCTCCTGGCGTGGTTAGTATTTGTCGGTTATACAGTAATCAAAAGGCTGCTCCCGACGGTTGACTTTTTCATGTAATCGTCATAGTTGAATTCGGGATGATCGCTCTTGAATCTGTTAAGGTCAAAGCTGTATCGGGTAGAAGGAAGCTTTCTCGTCAGCTTCATTGTTTCCGTATTCCAACTTCTCACTTGAGTCTCCTCCATCCGTGAAAGGATTTCGGATTTCAGTTCATTCAGTCGTTCCTCTACCTCCTTCTTGGTCTGAATAAGGTGTCGGATCTCTTCTTCTTGCTCTGCTATGTCGGCGGGAATATCATAAGGGTTTTCAAAGATTTCCCCGGCCAAGTCAGTGTCGAGCAGTTTCTTGCAGACCTCACTGGGAATGCGGTCTACTTCAATCAGGTTTGCGATGTGGTCGGTAGTTTCATCCTTCTTCAGTTTATTACGAAGATGGATAATGTACAGTCTCCCCACAGTCGCTTTCGGGTTCAAAGTCTCAAACAAGTAAGCATAAATGGAAAGTTGCCATCTTGCTTTTTCTTGTTTCTCGGGAGTCATCGTTCCATATGTCTTCACATCAGCGATATCAAAAACTGCATCGCTTTTTCGGAAGACCTTGTCGATGTTGCTTGCCCAGTTCATACCATCGGTTACGGTATATTCTGAGCGTTCATGGATGAGTCCGTTAGTGGTGCAGATATCGATATAATCTGCTACCTCTTGCGTTCCATCGTTAGTCCAAAAGCTGTCGAACTGTTCTATGCTTTCGTGGACCTCAGTACCATAGTGTGCTGCCTGTTGAATAGCTTCCTCAGGCACCCCATCAAACTCGTCAGGGAATAGCTGCCGTTGAAGCATATCGGTTATTCCACTGAGAAATTTTCCGTTGAGTTCATAGGTATGCTCTTCCCGATTGAAAAGCACACCGGAATCGTTCAGTTGAATGGTCTTGTTCATAGTCTCATCAGAATGTGATTACACGAAGTTCTTGCTTGCGGCGAGAAAACATGGCCTTGATTTCGGCGTTTCCTTCCACCTCCATCTTATGTTGTTCGTATAAATCGATCAGTCCATCAATATCCTTCACAGCGGATAATGCTGCTTGAATGGATTGATAGCGGGGATCCTTGGCTGTGGGCGTGGTAGCCGGGGCCGAGGTCGTGGATGAAGTTCTAGTCCTTCGAGTGGGAGTCTTCTTGACAGGCTCCTGGGTTTGTTGCATATAGGCGTTCGAGTCCGGATCTTTTGTATCATCTATTGCAAAAAGGCCGTTTAAGCAATACTTCCTTGCATAACTTGATGCAGCTCCGGTTATCTGGGCTGAGTCCATTCCGGTTTTTGTTGCTGAATGTTCTGCTTCTGCTGTGGTACTGATGCTCTCCCCCTTATCATTAAAGAAGAAAAGGGTAGATCTCACAAATGTTCGTCCGCCATGTTCTACCACGTCGTCGGCGAAACGGATTCCACAATGCTGTTGGGCCAATAAAGGCTTCAGGGCAGCGAGGATCGATTCCAAGCTGCGGTAGTTGTACTTTCCGAATGAATTGTACTCTGATTTCGGTGCTTGAAGATTCTGTTGAATCCAGATTAATGCTTTAAATAATGCTTCCATTGTTGTTGATTTTTTAATTGTTTGTAAAAAGGGTTGATATTCAATGAAAAAGAGGGAACCAGACCACCATGTTGCAGGTGATATAGTTCCCCTCTTCGGGTGAACGGCGGGGTTTTAGGCCCCTATGTTCGGTTGTTAGTTGATAAACCAATTCCAGGCCTCATCGTCCTTACGGATAGCAGAGGCGATACCTTTGGCGCACTCATAGGCGTTACTTGAACGCTCAAGAGTCACATCAATGTAATTGTTTTTGTAATTGGTTAGCAGCATATAGAATTGCCATGCTGTGATCTCTCGACCGAATCCTCCAAAATTCTCATCGGTGTAATAGTCACGGATCATGCTGTTGAGCTGGGCTTCAGGGAGAATAAACTCCGGCAGTCCAAGCTCGTTCTTCATGCTAGTGGGTAACGCTGCGGCCATTCGTGCACGGCCCAGGAATTGAGCCAGAGTGCTTACATTGACCACAGTGTCGTTAAGTCGTCTCATTTCGTCAAGGTGCTGCTGATAATCATACTGCCTGAATAGTTCAAAGCAATATTTGTAAAGATCAGCGGTGTTGGTGACCTTGATAGAAAAGTTGCATCCATCTTGGGATCGGATAAGTCCATTGGTGCATACGGTGTTCAAAAAACCGATGCAGCACTTGAAGACTTGCCGTTGTGATGAATTTCCAAATAGGTTACAGTCTGCGTAGTTCCTTACGATACAAATCTGTAAGTGACATTCGCAGCCGTTGATTTCATGGGAGATAGATGGGATTTCAATCATCGCCATGCATCTCTGGTAGTAGGAGTCGCTATCACCAGGTTGTAGGTTCTCGACCAATTTGCCTGCTCCAAAGCGATTCCTCAGTTTCATTTCATGCGATACTCGAATGACGGGAGTGTTGATTTCCTGTCCATCGAAGTAAGTGCAGATAGCGTCATGTACTGTGCTGATAGCTTCAGTATGACTTATAGTCTCGACATTGTCCCTGCTGAATACAGGGGTTAGCATGTCGGAAAGCTCGTTAAGCCCGATTTCCTTCGTGTTGCCGAGGATGAAAGGGCTTCGTGTTACAATCTCAGGCTCCACAGTCTCAATAGTGGGAGCCGGATAAAAATTGTCGTTGTTCATTGTTGTAATGTATTACGCTGCCTTCTCATTTTACCGATTACAGCAGCAAGTTTCTTACTGTTCTTAAATATTACACTAGTTGTGTCACTGATTAGGATCACCAGGTCTACAAAGCTCTCAATACTTGTTTTTTGTCTGCTCATCTTTCGTGGTGTCCTTTTTGGAGGCCCAGTGCTTGATAGTCTTTCCAATGTCAATCAAAACCATTAACTGGGCCAGATAGTTGCTAAATTTCAAAAGTCTCTTCATGTCTTGTTCTTGTTATAAAATGGTTAATAAAAATAGTTAGTTAAATCTCTTATATATAAGGGTTTAAAGTAAGAATGAAAAGAGGTGGAAAAAGGAGGTTTTTGTCGCTTTTTGTAATATAAAATCCATCTCTTTATGTTTGTCTGCAAATATTCCGTATCTTTGCAATATGGCTGAAGGAGTGTATTACATAGGGTTATTACAAAGATGGCAAAATATAATTGCTGCTTATGAAGAATCTTTGAAGTGTTTTCTCGAGCAGAGCAGCCCTATCTGTCGTGAGTATGAAAGATCGAAACAACAAGATCAAGACGATTCTTTTAATGTTTTCTACTTAATCTCAGACTTGTATTATCGAGAGAATTTTCACTCTGATATCATCGCTTTTTTGTTAGATACGCGGGAGAAGCATGGATATGGGGCTGAATCTCTCTCAGTATTTATCTCCTTGCTAAACTCAATGGGTTCCGAGATAAAAATAGAAAACTATGTGGATGCTGTTGCCGTAAGAGAAGAGGGAAAGATTGATATTCTAATAAAATCAGAAAACAGCAAACATGTCATTATCATCGAGAACAAAATTAATAATGCAGGGGATATGCCTCGCCAATTGCCTCGTTACTATGATTATGTTACTGAATTGGGTTATCGGGTTGACGCTATCGTATATCTTCCATTAGACAACAATAAGAGGCCAGACATGAACGACTGGTCGAAAGATGATATCACAAAAGTCACTGAAAAGTTAATAACGGTACCAGCTTATGATAAAACTCATAAGAATCTAGTTAATGATTGGCTTCGTCCATTGGAATCAATTACAAGTAGTGTCGATGTGCTTTCAACTCTTCGCCAGTATTCCAGATTAATAAAGCAATTAAATTCAAATAATATGGACACAGTTATCTTAAAGAAGTTTTATGACAGTCTTAAAAATGGAGACAACTTAGAAACGGCTATATCAATCCGTAATATGATAAATGATCTTCCAGGTTATTTAGCAATTTGCATTCTTAATAAGTTTAGTAACAGGTCTGCTCCGTTTTCTAAAGTATGGATTTATTCTTCCAATTATGTCGTTTTTGAAGGCAATATCAGCAATATCTATCTAAAAATCAGTGTAATGTGTTCTGAGAATGGGTACGAAGTCACATTTGAGGCCCCTAAAGCCTATAACCCAGATATAAATATATTTCAAAGAATTATCAGCAATGTCGATTCATTAAAGGATTTCAGTCCAGTAGCGGATAGACCTACTAGCATTGTCAAGCATTTTGGTATTTTTGACGAATCAGGTCTATATGGTTTTATAGATAGCATTTTGAAAGAATTAGCGGGTTTGTAATAGCTTTAGTTTCTTTGTTAGTATTGAACTCACAGTTATTTTATGAAACAGTTTAAAGTAATTGACCAGCTCAGTCTCATTGATGGTGTTCTCATGTGTAAAAGGCCATCAGGACGTTCTTATCAAAAGGCTCATTACAAACAAGGAGATCTTGATGGGGCGTGTGGAGCATATTCTCTATCGATGGTTTTAAATATTCTTGGTGTTTTTGAGGCTGATGAACTTCTAACTCCCACCAATAAACAAAACAAACGCACTGACGAATGGAAACTGATAAAAGCGTTAAATCAGTGGGGACTTTATAGAGACGGGCTCAAATCAAGTGATATCCGAACAATCTTAAAAAAGTACTATTCTGATATCGTATCTGTCTATATCCCTCGTTTGGAAAAGAATGGAAAAGATGTTCCAGAAAAACTCAAATATTGGATTGACCAAAATACACCTGTAATTCTTGGCATTAACTACAATTCAGAAGAAGGTCATTGGATCGTGGCTGTAGGTTATGCTTTGGATGAGAATGATAACTACACCTCAATTCTCACTTTGGATCCAGGTGCTGATACTCCACGTTATTGTCTATGGAACGGTATCATTGAGTTGGATAAAGAACCACGTAAGAAATATGGTTATCGTTATTATTCTGATAAAGCGGATAAAACGATTCTTACTGATGAGCCGGATAAAGTAAGTCTTGATGAAATAATAGTAATAACAAGGAATTGACCACAATCCGCTCAAGAACCTGATCGATTCCTCATCATATTCGGAATCTCTTCAGAACCTTTCACTCTACTTTTACCCTCATTCACTTGTCGCCCCTCTCTCGCTTTTAGGCTTCGAGGGTCTGTGAATGTCGGATAAAAGGCTTTCGCACTTGTTAGCACAGAAGAAAGGATCGGCTCGCTATCGCTCACCCAATCCGTAAGCAGAGAGACCCACCTGCTGCCGCCTCGCCTCTCGCCCCGTCCGCCCCTGTCTCTCTTGTTTCGGATGGAGTGCACCCTTCAGGTGCACTGTTCTTTTCCTTCTTTATCTCCTTATCTATCCTTTACCTGTCCATTTTTTATTAGAAAATTTGCATAGGTATATAAAAACAGCAAAAAAAAGGACACCTAATAAAAAGGAACAAACAATACCATTTCCTCCCGCTTGTTGAAAGTTAAGTTTTTATATTAGGAACACCCGGAAATAATTGTATCTTTGTAATCTTAATATAATCTTTAAACTATTATTTCTATTTAATCTTATTTGTTATGGTTGTACAGTATATACTTAAAGACAAAATGCCCAAGATTGACATCAGAGGCTATTGGGATTATACCCAGTGGTGGGTAAATATTCATGTTCTAGGTGGTGAAAGAGTCTTCAGCGAACCCAAAGAAGGAGACATTATTTCATTCAAAGGAAATAGCTATAGAGTAATTCATGTAAAGGAAGACAAAGGTCGGGCAAGGTGGTATAAAGAAGATTTCTTTTATGTATTTGTGCTAAAATACTAGTGTAGGCCTTTATTTGTGTAGAGGCGCAAATACTTTGGATAGTTGTAGTAATTGATCAGAATACCTCCCGGCTTCAGATTTTATCTTAAGGAACCGAAAAAGAAAATAGACCAACCCCATCATTAATTTGATAGAGTTGGCCTTTTTCGTTTAGTTGGATTTGGATTTTGACTTCTTGTATTCGCTGTAGGGCTTGTATTCACCTCTCTTCATCCCGAACATTTCAGCGTTTTTACTATAAGATCGATTCACTTCATATCTCAGTTTTTCCTTGTCATAACCCGTCGGAAGGAAGCGTGATTCGAGATAGTTTATGGCTTTCTCAATATCAATGCCGGCCTCACATAGTCCTTTAGCTTGGATGAAGATGCCATGGGTTCTGTTTCCATCGATGTAATTTTCCTTAAACCCCTAGAACCTGATGTCGAGAATTTGAATATTAGAATATACTATAATTAGTATCTTAAGGAGGACCTTGAATTAGTTCGGGTTAAGGCTAAAGTTCGTGTTCGGAATCAAGTCCAGTCTCGGGGTCAGTCTCGGGGTCAGGCTCGGGATCAGGTTCGGGATCAGGTACAGTCTCGGGGTCAGTCTCGGGGTCAGTCTCGGAATCAAGTCCAGTCTCGGGATCAGGTTCGGGATCAGGTTCGGGATCAGGTACAGTCTCGGGGTCAGTCTCGGGATCAGGTACAGTCTTGGGGTCAGTCTCGGGGTCAGTCTCGGGATCAGGTACAGTCTCGGGGTCTGTCTCGGGGTCAGTCTCGGGATCAGGTACAGTCTCGGGGTCAGTCTCGGGGTCATGTTCGGGATCATGTTTAGATAGTTCTTCTTTTTTTAAAAGGGAAACGAGCAGTGAATTTGCTTTTTCAAGTAGCTTTAGATGATTATCTGCTTGATCTTTATTGGTGTTCTTGCACGCAATCGGATGTAGAACTTCTTCCAGATATTTTTCTGCGATATTATATTTCATCCTCTCTTCTTCACTCAAAGACACAGTCTTTTCTTCTTTTTCAGCATTCTCTTTAGGTGATTTATTTGTGGTTTCTATTTTTGATGAAGCCACAATACAGACTAGTTCATATGCCAGGATACCAACCAGTATTGCTATAATCAATAGTACAACGAGAATAATAATCTCGGTTGTGATGTTAATGATTTCTTTAAAATGGATTTTAAGATACATGTAGAAAGCTAGCACTATACATAATGCAATAGCTAAACACAACAATAGCCAGTTTTTATTAGTATTCATTTTCTAAAATTTTTATGGTTTATAATAATTATCACTACGCAATAAAGAACTCTTAGCGAAAGAGTATTTTTTCAGATTCTCCATCTTCTTCTGCACATAACCATGATTCAGCAAGAAACGCTCAATAGCCAGATTGAGATAGTTGGAGTCATTATTTAGATCATCTTCTAGGAAGAATAACGTAGGCATCATTTCTTTATATGCTTTTCCAGATGTATGCATTTCAACTGCCCGGTTAAAGAAATCTATTGCATTTCCAGTCAAGTAACTACCAGTCAAGAAATTTATTTCATGAGCATGGAAATCATTGTTTTTATCTTTATTATTATCGTTTCTATAAATATTGAGTTGCAAGTCGCCAAATGAATCAAACCACTTTACAAGCCTAACGTAATATTCGTCATTTTTGGGCGGATAACGTTCCTTGAATTTCTCGATGTATTTATCTTTGTCCTGAATCTCAAGATACTCAGAAATTTCCCTCAGAGTTATCCATAAATGACTCCAATTAAAAATCTTTTCATAGATTAATCCAATGTATGCATTGCTATACAGTGTAGTACTAAATAATGGCGCGATCAATTCAGTTATCTTGTTAAGACAGAATAATGTGTCATTAACTAGATAATAGAGTACTTCCATTTTGTCCGTTTTTGTTGGATAATCATTCTTTACAATTTTCCACTCTAGTTCATCTATCAGATTCTTAAGATTAAACTTATTATAGTATTCGCTAAAATACTCCAACGTATTAATCAGGCTATGATGGTATCCTGAGAAAGCTTTTGACACATTTGGAATCATCATAGAAAGCAGTTCATCATTAACAATCACTTTAAAGTACATGTTTTGAATGTTTTGCGTTAAGGTAGCAATCAATTTGTGCTGCCCCAGTTGTCTTGAATTAATTACATTCTTCAACGTCTGGTTTCTTACGTCAGTCTTACCCAACATACACAAACGATAATACTTCTCGGTGACTACTTCAATTTCAGGAAATGAACTTAAGTTATGTAAATTGATATTTTCAGATTGCTTTCTCCCCATTTCATGCTTTAGTGTATCAATTTCTTCACAATTGATGCAATCATAATGCAGGTAGGTACAAGTGATTGCTTGCTCTGTAATTACTTCACAAAACCGCAAAGAATATTTGTCGATAATGTCATCAGAAACCGCACAAGAATAGGCAAATACAGCATCAAGGATTTGAATGTAAATATTATAAGCTAATTTATAATCAGTGAGAAGCTCATAAGTTCTAGCTGCCGCCAAGTAGTATAGAATAGCCTTCGAATAAGGATTCATCACATTTGCATGCTTTAATTGCTCAATAGCATCAAATGAGACATCCGAGTAACCTTTATGGAAAAAGCCTTCAAGCGTCAAAAAGAAATTTTGAATAGTAACATCTGCTGCATCTTCCTTAATACAGCCCAATAGCGTATTACCCATGCCTACAAGCAGGTTCGCCATGGTGAGCATGAATACATTTCCTTTTCGCATTACATCTTGACAACCTTCAACCTTGAAAAGCAAATCGATGAAAAAAAGTGATCGGCTCTCATCTGTGTATTTCTCCGAGTCTCCATTAAGCTCTTCAAGACATGCGCTGATGCTTTTATTGAAACATTGGCATGCAATACATGGTGGATTAATCGTTTTCTCGCCTTTGTTTTGTTGATCCACTATGAATACTTTACAGTATTTAAACTTATCCTTCAGATGAGCACCCAAGCCCAACTGATTTCTGAATAATTCTACTACTTCGTTAAATTTGCCTCTTGTTAATATCTCGTGAGCAAACACTCCATTTTTATAATATAAGATGTCTCCAAGTTTTTTGTAAAATTCAATTATTAATACAGGCCTTATTTCATCATTACAAAGCCATCTTTGGATGCAATTAAACTCATTGTTCAACACTTCGAGATCTTTTATCCTTATACCTCCCATCCCCATCTTTTCCAAGACAGCGACCTTGGCAAGAACGCATAAAATGCTTATCCGCACATTTGTGAAAAACGAAGAATTGCTTCTCAATTCATCATTTATTTGGCTTCCGAAATAATCACGAGGGGCGTTTACTATTGCCAAGATTAGTTTCTCGATATTCAAATAGGTATTATAGGCTGTGTCAAACGTTTTTCTCTTTTCATAGGCTAAAGCAAGTTTCAGCGAGACACGAATCCGAAACAGCACATTAGTCGCATCTTCCATATTAGATTGTGACGCTTCATCTTGCCTTAAAACCGCATTAAGAGCCTCATTGAATTCATAAATTGCCTGTTCGTAATTTTCCTCAAGCATATAGATATCACCCAATGCGTGATGAATGCTGGCAATTGCAGGTGCTTCGTTCTGCATTCCCTTATAATGCTTGAGTTGTTGTTGATAGAGTTTCTTGATAGAGAGCAATTCGTCATGCGAGAAATTGAACAAGAAAGATACTTCTTCTGATGACTTGGAAAAATAGGTTATCTCTTCTGAAAGCCGTTGAGGGAATTTGAATCTATAGAGATTTATCGTAGCCTCATCTATATGGGTTTGATTCAAAAATTGCATAATGCCTCCAATAAAATCTCTCAACTCAGGCATCTTGTTGATCTCCAACAATTCAGGCATATACTCAAGATTTCTCCATGAAAAACCAGACTTATGGAATTTATACAAGTTTGATATCATGAATGATGTTGCGACGAGTAACTTATCGTTATAGATACTTGATTTGGCAATCAAGTTTTTTATCATAGGGTAAATCAAGTAATTGACAAACTCTATTTTCTGCATATTGCGAGCATCGAAAAACAGGAACCAATTACATTTATCCCAACAGTCTTTGGCGCCTAAACTGAGTTGTTTTATTTCCTCTTTTTTTGTGCCATAGTGCCTCAAGTTGATTTGCTCTTCAACTCGGTCTTTGCTACGAATATATTTCTCAAGATACATTGCAAGTTTCTTAGGCGAGCCATTACTCATATAGAAGAGATAGGTCAAGAAATGGCGCAAAAAATTAATTCGTCGCTCCAATAGCATTTCAAACAAGGGGCGGTCATTATCATCAAAGTATTTGTTAATTGAAGTATCCCATTTTTCTCGAACGGCTTTGGCATAAAGACTCAAATCTTGGCATTTGCAGTTGTTCGTCTTTTTCTTAAAGTTTTTGCTGAGCAGCATATGGCAAAGGTATTCTTCAATCATAGAATCTGCGCCAGAATCTTTTCCTGTTTTCCTCAAGAAACTGCTGACGTTGATGTAGCCATTAAAGATGCTATGAATATTAAACTCGCGGCTAGATATATCAGATAATGTTGTTTCATACATATCGTATCCCGTGATGAAAATAAATTTTGCCTCCGAGCTAGATATGAAATATTTCAAGTTGGCCAATAACTCAGCTAAAGCTTTCTGTCTGCTACGATAAGTTGAGTTGCCTTTCACTGAGTTGGTGTATTCAAACTCAGGAATTGTCTGCGTTTCCAAATCCTCTGGCGATACTTTGTCCAGTTCATCAATTATGAAAATGAATCGAAGGTTGCTTGACGGCATCCTGTTAATTAATGAGAGCTGATCCACAAGCAGGTCCTGAATCTCTGTTGTCTGGGCTATGGGATAGAAGATCTTCTTGTTTTTGAAACGTTGAAATCCCCATTTTACACTTTCAGTATCCATTTTGCTCTCCACTTGGCCATCAACTCCATTTTGAGTGGTGATAGTTGTGTCACTTTCTATTCGCTGAAGTATGTGCTTAAAATTTCTTCTTATCTGCCATTTGGTGATGAAAATACTTGAGCCTGTCAATTCATAACAAAAAAAGAAAATCCGTCTGATAAAACAACACGTGAAAAGTGCTATGAAAAACAGCACATCTTTGAATTGAAACAAGTCTCTGAGGTATGATAAATTGCAGTTTTCAACACTCGTTTTGTATAGTCCAAGCCATTTATATACAATAAAATGATACAGGTAACTGACAATGCCAATAAAACTTTCTAAAAGTTGTTCTATACCTTGAATCAGAGTCACTTTCCCATGGCTAGATGTAAACAAATAAAACATTAATCCAAATAAAGCCAACCTGACAAGCTGAATAGAGTTACTACACAGCAAGTAGTCAATGCTTCGCCAAGCTTCTTTCCATCTAAATGTGAATACATTTTTTATAAACCGAAGTAAGCGCTTGATGAAATATAAAGTTTTGTGATATAAGCTATTTGCGGTTAACTTAGTGTCAATTCTGGTATTCTCATCATAGGATTTATTCAACAACCTGCAAATAATATACAATAATTCGCGACTTGTCAATAAATCGTTACCAACATTAATGGAGATCGGTACATATTTCTTTTTCGTTAGTTTTTTTGTTTGAATCTCGTGAATTGCTTTATGAACAAAAGAACTTTTGCCCATGCCCCTAAAGCCTGTGATTAAATATGCTCCTGAATATTTTGTTTTATGCCTTCTATTATCCTCTCTTGCATCGTAGAGCCATCCTTTCAGTTTGTCAATGATACTCTCACGGCCGATAAAGTCTTCAAATTCTTCTTTTGAATCGGTGCTGCTAGCATGATGAAACCCATTGAAACCCATCAATGGAATAATCACTTCGTGCATCTTTGAATCATAACTGCTGTCGTACATAATGGTATCTTTATTGCAATCAGGTTCGTCGGCATCCAACCACACTTCACCTGGGTTTATAATAATGCATCCCAATCATAATGGGAATTTATTTTTTGCAAATATATAGATAATTTTTGGTTTATTAGTAAAATTAAATAAAATGTGCAATTTTTTTGTTTAAAAACCCGAATCAAGTAATACTTAATTCTATGATAGCCCCATAATAATAAACAACCTAATATGGCAGTGTTGGTGCTGACGGTCTTTGACTTCTTCATCATTTATGTGACTTGAACTTCATCCGATCACCGCCGTAAGGATTGTGAGTATAGGCCCATCCAGCTACATGTGTTACATCTTCTTCAGCGCTGGTCCATGTAGGGAAGAGTGAAACAAAAAACTCTATGGCCTTAATCACTAGACAGGAGGTTGGTGAGCTATAAGTCCCAAAAAAATCGGGTTATAGCTCACTTTCTCATTTCAAACCTGCCGAATCATACTAAAAACACCTCTTTGCGGCAGAATATAGTACGTTATATTTTGCCGATTTGATACTTTTTACTACCTTTGCGGCAGAATATAACCACAAAATCATATAGAATATGAGCGCAATCATCGGAAGAAAACAGGAAATGGAAGAGCTCGAAAGGCTCTACAGGAGTGACCGGCCTGAATTTGTGGCCGTGTATGGCAGACGGCGTGTCGGGAAAACATTCTTGATCAAGCAAGCATTTAAAGACCGTATCACTTTCCAGCATACGGGTGTATCTCCCGTTGACCAGGATGACGAGAAAAGCCGAATGAAGACCCAGTTGGAGAGCTTCTATTATTCCATGCTGAATCATGGACTTGAGGGGTTCAAGATGCCCAAGTCCTGGATGGAAGCATTCTACCAGTTGGAGCAGCTGCTTGCAGGCTTGGATGACGGCAAACGCCAGGTAGTGTTCATCGACGAAATGCCATGGATGGATACTCCGCGTTCCGGCTTCCTTCCCGCTTTTGAGAACTTCTGGAACGGTTGGTGCTCTGGTCGTGATAACATGATGCTCATTGTCTGCGGCAGTGCTACCTCCTGGATTCTTGGGAACCTGTCCCGGAGCCGTGGGGGGCTTTACGGGCGTTTGACAGATGAAATCAAACTGATGCCCTTCACGCTGAAAGAATGTGAGGAGTATTTTGAGGGTGAGGGTGTAGAACTGTCCCGTTACGATATCGTGCAGAGCCACATGGTGTTTGGTGGCATACCGTACTATCTCAGTTTCTTCAGGAAAGGAGAGAGTTTTGAGAAGAACACCGACCGGATTCTTTTCGGGCGCAATCCAAGGCTGAAAGACGAGTTCAACCGCTTGTTTAATGCCATCTTTGGTAATCCCGAGGATTGCAAAAAGATTATCCGCCTGCTTGCGACTCGTCATAACGGTTTCACACGGGAAGAGATTGCTAAATCCACCGGGGTACCACTCGGTGGAGGGCTTTCAGATACACTTGCGGCCTTGGCTGAGAGCGACTTCATTTTACGTTATATGCCCTACCGCCAATCCAAAGTCGAGCACTATAAACTCATTGATAACTTCTGTCTTTTCTGGCTGAAATATGTAGAACCCAACCTGACTGATGTGGATTTCATGACCGACAATATCACTTCTGATGTGATGAGGTCCTGGAAGGGTGTGGCTTTTGAGGAGGTCTGCTGGCAACATAGCACTCAGATCAAACGCGCTCTTGAAATTGGCGGCGTCAAATCATCCCTGTCTGCTTGGAGCGTTAAAGGTGATGAAGAAAATGAGGGAGCCCAGATAGACCTTCTTATCAACAGGGCCGACAACGTGGTAAACCTTTGTGAAATGAAGTTCTCCGGTGGTGAATACGTGATCAGCAAGGACGAAGAGAGCAAACTCCGAAACAGAATTGAAATGCTTAAAAAGACTTTGTCCCCCAAACAGACTGTTCATCTCACCATGATCACGACTTACGGTGTTGCATACGGTAAACATAGTGGCATCGTCCAAAAGCAAGTGGTTATGGACGATCTTTTCGAGTGAGTAAACAATATCTCACTTTTTTCAATTATCACGAGTAACTCTATCACCCTCATTTACGGCAGAATATAATATATTATATTTTGCCGAATCGATGCTTTTTGTGCTCTTGCGGCAGATTATAAGGCTATGAAATGTCCAACCTGCACGTATTTTTGTATTCGTTGGACTGTTTTCATTCGTTTTTATCAGATGATCTTAGGTTAATAATCTGATTAATTTTCCCATCATATCCCGTTGGAAGGAAACCTGACTCGAGACGGTTTGTGGCTGCTTCAATATCTGTATTCAAGACACATTTATAAAAACCAGAGCCGGGAATATGGAAAGAAGAAAACCGAGTCAGATTTCTTTTTGTGATTTTGCTTACTATATCAAAGAAATGCATTAACTTTGCAATTATGAAACATATCAAGATACGAAATTTGGGCCCAATCAAAGAGGCTGATATTGAATTGAAGCGAATCAATGTAATCATTGGTCCGCAGAGTTCAGGTAAAAGTTGTGTCCTGAAAACCGCTTGTTATTGTACCTGGGTAGAGAAGCGTATTGAACTGACTCAGTCAGCAGATTTCTTTGCGAAAGACGGTAACTTCACAAAGGAATTTGAGCGTTTTCACAAGTTGAAAGGATATATCAAACCTGATACCTTTATCAGCTATGAGTCTGAATTCATGTCTTTTTCATTTGATAATGCTTCAAACAAATTCAATTTTAAGTGGAAAGAAGGCAGATGGGACTACCATCGCTCCAAAGTGACATATATCCCCGCCGAGCGCAATCTTGTTGCAGCTATTCCAAACTGGTTCCAAGTCAAATTTGCTGATGACAATATTCGTGACTTTATGGCAGATTGGGAATCTGCCCGTCAAGCGACGAAAGAAGATTTAGAGGTTTTAAATCTTGGAGTGTCTTACAGATATGATGCTGCTACAAAGTCTGATAAAGTTCAGGTATCCGAAGGCGTTACACTTGACTTTACCAATACATCAAGTGGTTTACAGTCAGTCATTCCGTTGTTTATACACCTTAGTCATATCACTAACATTAGGCACTCAAGGATAGAGAGTTTTGCAAATTTACAAGAACAAGGAGTTTTGTTAGCGAAATTGGATGAGGAGGATAAGAAAGATGTCTTTACGAACTATGTTCATACTCATCATTGTGATATCTTTTTGGAAGAGCCTGAAGCTAATCTTTTTCCTCCGACCCAGGCAAACCTTGTGGAATGGCTGTTGACTAAGACTGAGGGCAAACATCCCAATAGTCTTTTTATTGCTACTCATAGTCCATATATTTTAAATGCCTTTATTGAGAAGCAAGAGATTGATATGACTTTGTTGTACACCAAAACTACTGATGATGGTTTTATGACAGTAAAGAGCGCCATAGAAGAAGATATTCAGGCTATATATGACTTTGGTGTAGATGCATTCTTTAACATAGAGACCTTAGGCTGATATGAAAATGAAAGACTGGCATGTAGTCCCAGAATGCTACATTGACACAAGCCTTACTGAATTTCTGCTAAATTCATCTGGTGTAAACCATAAAAAAGGCTGTAATGAAGTAGCTAGAAGCATGAAGGAGACAAATCTAAAGGATCAGTTCTCTATCGGCATCATTGATAACGACAAGCGCAAGCCCTCGTATGTGAATGAGTTTATAGAAATTGCTAATACAAAGCATATCTCACTACTTAAACACAGGGATCGTCCTCACTACTTGGTCATGGTAAGCCCAGCTATGGACCGTTTCATATTGGATTGCTCAGCTGAATTAGGCGTTCATCTTGAAGAGTATGGTCTTCCTACTAGATTGGAAGAGTTTATAAAAGTCACAAAAGATGTCAAAGCCAAGAAAGATCCTCGTTTTAAATCCCTTTTTGGAGCATTGATCAAAGCGGAAGAGATGAATAAGCTTTACTCCGCATTAAATTATCTGAACGAGAATCAATATAGATCTGATACAGCGGAACTACAAAAGATATTTGAAAACAAGTGATACATATAACGTTTTCTACTAGTAAAATAAGCATGTTTCAACGTGCTTATTTTTTATTTACCCTTTATTCACCCGAATGACAATTTCAAAAATGAAACTGAAATTCGGCCAAAAAACCTCTTTAAAAATCAGCGAAAACGGAGCTTTTTTATTGAATTTCGCTGAGTTTTCAAATCAAAAAATGTGCTTTTATTTTTCTGAGAACGGGGTAAATTAGGTTGTTCCAGAAAAATAAAACGATATTTTGCTTATGAATCTCGACGGTGTTTTGGCTTGAATTCCTAGCATATAATCATCATATCAGGTATTAAAGAGGGAAAAAGAAAACAGGCTTATATCCACCTCTTCGGTGGGTATATAACCTGTAATCCTCCTTGACTCTCTATACAGAAATCAGGTCGCACGAGTGGCAATTTGAAAACTGCTAGATTCTAACGTCAAGATGTGATCAAAAGCGCATCAACTCTTCGCTGAGGGCTATGATCACGGTATGATATATAGTCATGGCCCAAATAAAGCCGCCTCCTTTTATGTGATCTGGGCGGCACATGAATGGACCATGTGTTATATTCTTGTATATAAGGGATTTATGCCACTCTTGGACGGCATCTTTTAGTACCCTTTAAGTCTAATAACATCTTCCCCAAAAATCACTGAAATGGACATCGTACAAGTGTCTATAAATCAATGCACTGTACTACAATCCACTACAGTTCACTACAGTTCACTACAAGCTATGGTCACCCGAATTTGCGGCTGTAATTTTGCCAGTGCTAAGGGCGAACGAGCATCTTAAACAATGCACGTGAAACCATAGCAGAAGTGTTACAGCCGAGTTGAAGCATTTCACAATATACATTATTAATCAACAACAAAAAATTGAAGAAATGAAGAATTCTATTGATCCGGCTCCTGAGAGCCACAGTGTAAACGAGACTGAGCAGAACATTAACGCTCAGGAAACAAAAAACTCAAACAACGAAGTTATGAAAGAGAAGAATGCTGTACAGGTATCGACTCCGAATGACATCCCTACTGCTCTGGATGCAAATGAGCAGGCCACCACAGCGGGCAGTCCTGTGGATAAAATCGCTAACCAGGCCAGTGTTATTCCCATCGGTCTTGACCCACGCAGAATCTACACATGGGACGAGCTCTCTTCTCATGGATTCAAGAAAGCCGGCCTGAGAAATAACCGCGAAGTCAACGACAAGGTTGTTAAGAAAAAAATGATGTCCATCAAGCGTAGCAATGGTATCATTAGTCCGATCTTGGTCGTATCCGCAAGAGCCTGTTTAGAGCAAGGTCTTGAGGTCGTGGACGAGAACGGCAATCAACTTTCACTCGACGATCCCGATATAGACAGTTATCTCGTCATCATCGATGGTCAACACCGAGATGACGCAGTTACGCGCCTCAATCTGGAACGCAAGCCCGATGAGCGTCCTTACGACCTTCCTGTTATCTTTCCTCAGATCGAGCGCCCCAAAGTCCTCACCATGTTAGGGGAGTCCAACATCTCGACTCGCCCTTGGAAGGGTACTGATTACCTGGTATCCCTCCTGAATAGCAGCAACCTTCCTGGGGTCAACAAGGAAGTAACCGAGACTCTTGAGCTCGTAAAAAAATACACCACAGAGGGTTGCTCTGAAATCGCAGCTTGGGGCTATGCCACCGGAACATACAAACGTCAACCCACGGCTAACCGCCTCTATAAGGCACAGAGTGATGTTGAGACTAGAAATAGACTCACCGAGGGGAGCAACAAGTATGGTCGCGAAATCTACGAGACACTCAAGTCTGCAGGAGTCGATTCCAGGATGATCGGCTCAAAGGAGGTATCTAAGTATCTTATTGAAAAGATGCATAGCCTTTTAGCTGATGGTACAACGACCTTGGAGGATGCCGCTAATGTCATCACAAAGTTTATCGGCTCCCTCACACAAGGCGAGGTTACAGCTATTAATCAGTCAGCTGGTAAGACTGAGGATGTGGACGGCGTTCCTCATAAGTTCTCTCGCTATGACGTGGCTCGTTCAAAAATCCACCAACTCTTTGAGGAATACCAAAGCAAAGAGTAATCTCTAATTATCCCGCTCTGCGGCGTATCTGCGGAGCGGGATTTTTCTTCTGCTCAATCTTGTGTTATATCGTTAATTTAAACATATTATTTCACAATGCATTCTCATCAACAACCGATAAAGCTTATCGAAACCAGAGGAAAACCGATGATGCAGTTCCTTAATTGCAGCATTGACTTTCCCCAGAGCAATGGGCTATATTTTGTCTCTTCAGGTTGCGGGGCAGGCAAAACGACAATCATAGCAGAAATCGCCCAGAGATATAGAAGTGACGGTGTTCTTATTGTTGTCCCCACTATAGATGCGGCTGAAGACTTGAGGTCCCAACTCCAACCGATAGGCACCTATATTCTTCATAGCGGCGAGTTATCTAGTGACAGACTTCTCAACTACCGTAACGACCCAGAATCATTACGTAATTTTGATGTCCTGGTTATCACATCAGCACGGTTTCAGTTAGATCCTATACCTTTATTTACCGCTTACCGTAACGGTTGTAGAGGATTGATACTCGTGGATGAATTGATAAATTTCTATCCAGAACAGCCTGTGGACCCGATAGAGCTGAAGAACGTATTAACCTATATTGATGACCAGCCCGGGATAAATGGAAAACTAATCGATCCAGAAAACAAGTTATACCAACACATTTATCAGGATATGGTCATGATGAACGCAGCATACAAGTGTAGTGGGTTGAATCTGATGAAACTGGGTAATAAGCTCGAGAAATACAAGCTGAATTATCTGTTTTCTCAAATTCGACAGAACAACAGCTTTAAATTGGCTAAAGTAAACTTGGATTCACTCAAGGGCAATTCGCGTGTTGTTCTTTTTGACGGAACAATCGATTGTTTGGCCAGTAGCACCGATTCAAGAATTCTCCCCATTACAGGTTCAAAATACAGCAGTGATATCTCCTTCACTGAATTTCCGCTTCCATTCACCAGAAAGAGTTTAACAGGGTGGAACAAAAGCGAGGTATCTAAGTATCTCAAAGGCCTGGTGGAAATTGTAAAAAAAGAATCTCAACAAGGTCGCGTTCTGATTATTACCTGGATGAGCTTGTATCTCCAGCGGACAAGCATTGATGAACTGGAAGCAGACAAGAAGCCGGAAAGCGATTTTTGTAAGTTGCTGAGCGATTATCTTGCTTCTGATGCTGGAATAAATCAAGATAAATTCAGCGTTATCTATCGTGGGAGTGGCCATGACAGGGGAACAAATGAATTCAGAGATTATACTACGGTCGTTTTCTTCGGAGAATGGAATATTCCTGAGAATATTGTCAACGACATCAATCACATGTTCGGGCTCAATTGCGACTATGAGCAGTATATGGAATCACTGCTTATTCAGACTATATGCAGGCTAAGGATCAGGCAGCACAAAGGATTACCTATCAGAGTGTACTATACTGATGATTTGAGAAAGGACAGAATTTATAAAGTTCAAGAATACTTCAGATCAAACTCACTGTCAACATGTACTATCAGTGGGGTACCTAAGCCTATCGTAGCGAAGAAAAAGCCGGAAAAGAAATACATCATGGATTTGGTTGCTCTTTATTCATACGACAGTAAGATTAGAGATGCTATAGAAAGTAACTTACCCTATAACATCACTATCTCGCTTGATGAATTATATAATATCATACCAAGGGACAGAAAAGCAAAATCGCGCTACGATAATCTAATAAACTATCTCTCTCATTATCAGATTAAGTTAACTGTTTTATAAGAATATAACATTTGGCAATAGCTAACTTGCTGAACCAAAAATATTTACCACCCTATATAGGGATATGAAATGATAAAAATAAATGGTCATTAGTTGTACTTTTTAAAAACATAATAATATGGTAAAGATGGATATTGTTGTAAGCTTGTTTTCTAACATCAAAGCCGTAAACTATCCCAGCCACGTATCTTTGATGGAATTACTGGGAAAAATTGGCGACTGTGATAGGTCAATTAAAAGACTTGTTGATGTTATCTCGAAAGAAGAAAACAAATCTAAAAGAAACGAGCTGAAGCAGAAGCTCTTACCGGTATTCTGCCCGAATGGAACTTTTGAAAAGCGAGACGATGATGCTTTAATTGAAATGTCTGGAGTTGTCTGTATCGATCTGGACGACGTGGCCGACCTACAAGGTGAGAAAAATAGACTTAAAACATTTCCATGTGTGCTGTCCATTTTCAAATCACCGTCCCAAAATGGATTAAAGGTTTTAGTGCTTCATGACCTCATTGACCCTATGCGATTCCATGATATGTATTCTTATTTGGGTGAAAGATTGGGGCTCACAGGGCGGACGGATCTGATTTTTGATACCAGTTGCGGACATGTATCCAGAGCTTGCTTCATGAGTGTGGACAAGGATATTTATATCAATGATAGCGCTGTCGCTTATCATGTGGACATAGATACACTTCCTCTATTCACGTCCAAACTAGAAAAAAAGCATAGGAAAAGCCAGGGTAGTTCGAGTAATGTCTCTGTGCTTACCGATAGCGTAGAAATTCGGAAAAAAGTCCTTGAAGAACATGAATTGTTCGAAAAATACTTCTCAATGCAGAAGGGGAACCGGAACTGTAACCTTTTCATCTTAGCTTCATTCTTTAAAGACAGCGGAATCCCAGAACAATTTGCTGAAGACTATCTAGTAATATACTATCAAGACAATGCAAACGGATTTACTGCTGAAGAAATAAAGAAAACAGTGCAATCAGCATATAGTACTAACATTTAAAAAGATTTATTATGGAGAAAAAAACAATTATTTGGACAAATACTTTTGAATCATTTGCTGGAGAAATCAGTTTCTCAATCGAGCAGAAAGGAAAGCAAAGGTTTCTAGTTATTAGTCAAAGAAAAGCAGAAATAGAAGGCGATCCAGAATCCCGCTTTATAATCATTAAGCCTGATGAGTTGGATGGTTTCATGAAATTGCTTTATAACAGCATTAAAAAGGATGTTGAGATTGCCGCCCAACAATCAAAGATATCAAGTGAATATCTGAAAAAAATGAAAGAAAAGTATGGTCAGAATTCTCATGAAAGGTGGAGCAAAGAGGAAGAAGATCTTGTCTCTTCCCTATATAAAAAGGGCGTCCCTATTAGCAAGATATCAAAACAGGTACAACGAAGTGATGGCGGTGTAATAGCTCGACTCAAAAAACTTGGGTTTAGCCTTTAGAATAAAAATTTTGGTTTGGTTGTGACCGTTTCGTACGGACACAAATATCCCCTGGAACTTGGCTTGCTCCAGGGGAATTATTGTCACCTATAATCCACGATGTTCCTTTATTGTAAAAACATCAGGATAAAGTTTGCTGAGTTTTACCCTAAAATCTTGAGGAGCACTATCTGCATAGGTTCTAATCATTGAAATATCGCTCGGGAACTTTGGCCCCTCGAAGAATTCTGGAACCTTCTTGTATTTTCCACTAACTCTTATTGTAGAATACAGTATTATATATGCTAATTCATTCAATTTATCCGGGTTCCAAGGAATTTTCTCCAGTTCTCCTTGAGGACGGCATTTCCCTGTGAATCTATAAACCAGTAACTGCTTAACCGCGTCATCATCATCTATACAACTCGAAAGAGCTAGATAGTTAACAAACTCCTTAAACACATCATCTCCACGTTTGACTATTCCTGTATTAAGACTCGGTAGCAACTCTTTCGTTTTCATATCGCTAAAATTCGATTCCGAGTTAAAAATTTCAAGATCCAGAAATGCCACATCTGGCTTTTCCTTAATTATTCTTTTGCTGCAGCTTTCTTCTGGTAGTTGTTGTGTATCAGATTGCAAGTTCTCTTGGGATTTAAAAACATTATATGCAGTCTTTAGCTCTGGATAATTATCAATGAGACGTAATAACTTATTGTATATTTTTATCTCTTTCGGATAAGCACGTTTCTTGAGTTGCCCAATAAGACTGAAACCATTGTCTATCATCTGCAAATAATGTTCACTTTGGTCAGATGACACTAAAGAAAATATATCAATATCTATATTTCCAAATGGATTTTGGGATGAGAAAAAATCTTGAACTTGTACTATTTTTTCATTTGGCTTTCCTGTTAGCTCTAACGGCTTCTCCAGCTTCTGTTTCATCTGATTGACAAAGTCCACAAGATACGCAAATTTGATTATCTCGTACGTTTCTCTATCATACGATTCGATTGTGTTTGCAAATAAATCCACATTACCAGAGACAATGGACTTGTATAATGCAACCTTCACTTCTTGTGGACAATTCGTGTTTTGAATCATAGCCTCTAATCTCAAGGGTGGAAATTTGCATAATTCCCTATAAACTAATCTCCAATCAGGGATGCGAATTAAAGAATAGCTATTCGCGCTTTCGGAAAAACGATCAACAAAGGGTCTATTATAGAGAGCATACAAAATAGCCTCAATAATTGGGGCCAAAACAGCCATAGCTGGGATGCTTATTTTGATTGTGGAATGAGCTGACAGCATTAGCTTTATGGCCGGATTCTCTTCGCATATTTCATTACGGAATCCATCTAGTTTATTTATTAAACCTTTTCCAAATTGATTCTCTTTAGAGTAACCAATAAGAGCTGCTAGGAAATTAATCTTTACTAAATCTATAGAATCCTCACTGGATTGTGGCGCATTGTCCAAATCGTCTTCACAAAACTGTTTAAAATCATACCATAATTCAATTGTTTCCTCTTCCGATTTTGGACAAGAGTCCTCAATCATTTCTAAAAAATCATTATATTCATAATCTAGGCGTTCTTTTATTTGATCTATCTTCGATGTATCAATCCCACTCCAAAACTCTACTAGTGCTTGAGCGGATTCTGTTGCATTCTCAAGCCCTTTAATATAGCTATCAGGATTAAAAGCATCTGTCTGGTTATAATTAGGTAAATCACTTATAAATGGTGATGGTTTTGCCACATTAACAGCAGCGGTATTTTGAGGGGCAATCGTTGTGGGCGGTAGTTCCTCCATAGGGGCTTCATCGTCGTCAACGTCACTATACAGGTCGGATTCAATAAGGTTAATTTCATCATCTTCTGTGAGCTGAGCATAGACCCTCTTGATCATTTCATCACTGGCATGTCCGGTCATCTTGCTCAACCGCTCAGTACTCACACCCTTTTTGAGCATATTTGTTATAAATGTGCAACGAGCTGCATGGTTGGTAATCTCTTCATACAATGGTCCTCTCACTTCCAATAGTAAAGAATCAACTCTAACAATCTCTCTATCCAGTCCCGCTTTCTTTACTATTCTTCTAATTGCTTGATTGTATGTGCCATTACCTTTACCGTTAACTCTCTTTTCAAATTTAACTGGGGTTATAAGCTTATGAGAATTAACTTTTTCCATCCACATTCTCATTTTAGGTCTCAAAGGAATATGGGCTTTAATATTCTCTTTAATGGTTGAAATTATAATGTACTTATATTTCTTTCCTTGTTTAACTCGATATTTGCCTGTAAGTATTTTTGCCAAGTCGGAGACCCTTTGCCCACACTCGATTTGAAGTAAGAATATGTCGCGATACTCTTCTTCTACAGGGGTTAGTCCCGAACAATTCTCTATTGCAGTTACTTCATTGTCGAGCAGGGGAAAATGCCCCTTTTGGTCCTCTCGACGAGTATCTTCTACTTTCATCCAATCCACATGATTGGGAACGACTTCTTCGGGTTTTAGCACATTGTTTATCAGACGGGCAATCATGGAGCCACAACGGTTCAGTTGGCCAACACCAAAATTCCTCTTTTTACCATCAGTTTTGCTGCGCTCCATCTTATCAATCAGATACTCCTTGTACCGATTCAGTCCTTTCTGGCTAAAGATCTTCATCGTCCTGTCTCTTGCCGGTAAAGTATCAACAAAACGATAGAACTCGCTCAAGAGAGATTCATTCTGCCGTTTTGTACTTTCTTTTATTGAAGGCTTCATCTTATGATAACGCTCTAATGCGTCAGCAATAACCTGTTTGATGTCTTTCTTATCTTTCTTGGCCATATCTTGATCGGTTTATTGTTTAAAGGAATAAGCGATGTTGTTGATTTTGTTACCGCAAATATAATCAATAAAAAACAAACAACTACTTATTAGCCTAATTAATTGTTCATTGACAATGCCATCGCTTGCACGAGAGGATGGAATCATCTATTCATCGTCTTCGACATCGCTATACAGGTCGGACTCGATACGGTTGATTTCATCATCGACTGTGAGTTGGGCATAGACTCTCTTAATCATCTCATCATTAGCATGGCCTGTCATCCTGCACAACCGTTCGGGGCTGACGCCCTTTCTGATCATGTTTGTAATGAACGTGCATCGAGCGTCGTGACTGGATACCGTCTTGTATAGCGGTTTCCTTACTTCCTTTTGAGTTGAATCAATCTTGACGATCTCCCTATCTAATCCTGCCTTCTTGGCAATCCGACGAATCGCTTCATTATATGTGTTATTGCCTTTACCCCTTGTCTTTTCTTCAAACTCTACTGGGTCAACAAGCTTTTGGCTCTTAATCCTTTCCATCAACATTGTCATCCTGGGCGTTAAGGGTATGATCGCTTTGATATTCTCCTTCATTGTCGAAACGACAATATACTTGTATTTTTTGCCTTGCTTTACCTTGTAGTTCCCAGTAAGCAGCTTGGCCAAGTCCGAGACACGCTGACCACACTCTAGATGAAGCAAGAACACGTCGCGGTATTCTTCTTCAACAGGGGTTAGGCCAGTACAATTCTCAATCGCAGTGACTTCTTCGTCCAACAGAGGGATGTGTCCTACCTGGTCTTCTCGACGGGGATCCTCCACCTTGATCCAGACGACAGGGTTTGAGACCTCTTCTTTAGGGACAAGTACTTTGTTAATTAGCAAGGCGATGATAGCCCCACAACGGTTCAACTGGCCAACACCAAAGTTTCTCTTGGTGTCACCAGCTTTGCTTTTGTTCATTTTGTTAATCAGGTATTCCTTGTACATGTTCAATCCACTTTGACTGAAAATCTCCATCGTCTTATCTTTTTCAGGCAGAGTGTCAACGAAACGAGCAAATTCACTCAAGAGGGATTCACTCTGCCGTTTTGTGCTGTCCTTAATTGATGGCTTGACGTAATTATGGTAATGATACAGTGCGTCCATAATAGTCGCGTACGGATCGAAGTTCGTTTTAGCGACATCCTGATAAATGAATTGTTTGAGCGTTGCCACAATATCCGTGACATCATTTTCACATAGATACTCAATAAATTCAGCAAAATAGCGTCTGAACCGGGCTAATCTTTCATTGGCAATCATGTTATTCTGATTGTCCTGCTTGCTCAAGGTGTTTGATACCACTGCGAGTTCCTTCTTGGAATTCCACTGTTTTGGATAAACCCTCACCCCGGTTGAGTACCGATACTGCTTGCCTTCAATAAAAGCAACGAAGTAGATTTTTCGGGGCCCGGAGGCTGTAGATCTACGCAGGTAAAATCTTGACTTGATTTCACCATAGTACTTCTGACGCTTGTCATTGATAATCATGCTCATAATTCTCAAAAGTGTGTTAGTAAACTGTGTTAGTAAAGTGTACAAAAACGCCCAAAAAATGGGCAAAAATTGACTGTTTTCGGTAGTATTTGAACACTTCTTATCACGTCACTCTTGAGCCGATTTGGTTTAAATTTTTATCACAATCGCTTGTAATATAGACAATTACATCAACTAAAAAGTTGGCACGGTAATTGCAGATATAGATACGAACTCATAATTTTTGGAGGTTTTTTAGGGTTAAACATGATTGTCAGCATCCCTCGTGAGAGTCGTGCTGATTTTTTTTGTATTTTTGTGGTCATAATCATCATGATGAGACTATGACAGAGAAAGAGAAAATGCTGGCGGGTCTGCCCTACAGCGCTATCGATACTGAATTGCTGAAGGAGTTGAATGAGTGTAAGGATGTCATCCACCGCTACAATGAGTTGTTGCCGTCGATGCGGGCTGAGCGCACTGAGATGCTCAAGGCGCTGCTGGGGCATGTGGGCGACGACAAGATCTTGATTAACCAGCCGTTCTACTGCGACTATGGCAAGCACATCAGCGTTGGCAAGCGGTTCTTTGCCAACTTCAACTTCACGGTACTGGACGAGGCGCTGGTGACCATCGGCGACGATTGCTTCATCGGTCCCAATGTGGGCATCTACACGGCCTGCCACAGCACTGACCCTGTGGAGCGCAATACGCGGCGCGAGTGGGCGCTACCGGTGACGATTGGTGACAACGTGTGGATCGGGGGCTCGGTAACCATCCTGGCTGGCGTGACCATCGGCGACAATGTGACCATTGGTGCTGGTTCGGTGGTGACGCGCGACATCCCGAGCGATTCCGTCGCTGTGGGTAACCCCTGCCGTGTCATCAAAAGACTCAATAATAATAAATAGACTACCCAAGGCCTGAACGCAACAAATGCCGTTACAGTCCCGTGGGACCATAACGGCTTGATGCGTCTGTAGTGCCGCTTGGTGGCGGCAACCCTTTACAGGGGATTACTTGTAAACGGTATCGCTAACAGTGAGGCTGTAACGACCCTTAGCGCGACGACGGGCCAGAACCTTACGGCCGTCGGCAGTGCGCATGCGATGACGGAAGCCATGCTTGTTGGCTTTCTTGCGGTTCGAGGGTTGGAATGTTCTTTTCATTGTTTATCTCTGTTTTTTAGTAATTCCGAAAATTTTTCGCAAAATGCGGTGCAAAATTAGTACTTTTTTTCAAATTACACAAGAGTAAACGCATTTTTGCGGAAAAGTTTTTGTTTTTTTTCTCAAAATCACTACTTTTGCACCCACAAAAGACTGAGGACAAACAATATTTACATAAAACAATAGCATAACAACATTTGAATTATGATTAATGCTCAAGACATCAAGAACGGAACGTGCATCCGCTTGGACGGCGATCTGTATTTCTGCATCGAATTCCTTCATGTAAAGCCCGGTAAGGGTAACACCTTCATGCGCACCAAGTTGAAAAACGTGGTTGACGGCCGCGTATTGGAGCGCCGCTTCAACATTGGTGAGAAGCTTGAGGACGTGCGCGTAGAGCGTCGCCCCTATCAGTACCTGTACATGGACGGCCAGGACGCCATGTTCATGAACAACGAGACCTTTGAGCAGATTCCCATCAGCAAGGACTTGATCACTGGTGCTGACTATATGAAGGAGGGTGACATCGTTGAGGTTGTCAGCGATGCTTCGACCGAGACGGTCCTGTTCGCTGAGATGCCCATCAAGACCCAGCTGAAGATTACTTATACCGAGCCCGGCGTGAAAGGCGATACCGCCACCAACACCTTGAAGCCCGCTACCGTCGAGACCGGCGCCACCGTTCGCGTGCCCCTGTTCATCGACACCGACGAGATCATCGAAGTGGACACCCGTGACGGCAGCTATCAGGGCCGCGTGAGGTAATCACACCACATACAACAGCAACACAAAGGACGCCCATGCATGGGCGCCCTTTGTTATTTAACTGAAGGTTGTCGCCGCCGAAATCAGCGGCGACACTGTGGGATTAACGCCCGTTGGCCCCCCCCACCTCAGGCACTTCGTGCCACCCACCCGAGCGGGAAGAGGCTTTTCACTCGTCTTAGAGAGAGTCAGCCACAAAAAACAGCATGGGTAAGTGTTCGTTGTATTTCTCTGAGAATTATAGTTTACGGAGGATCCAGGGAAGAGGCTCGAGGATCTTAAGGCAGACCTTGCTATTGATGTCATGGAGAAAAGCGCCTGCTGATTCCCTGTCGTCGAAACCCTGAGCGATGACGAAGTATTGCTTATCATCACCACCGTAGAGGACGTAGCTGCCTGTCAGGCCGCACTCTTCGCGCAAGCGGTCACGGTAGCTCTTGGCATTGATGCGCTGGGAGAAAGAGGCAACCACGACATTATAGGGCCTGGCCGTGTCAGTCGAATCGATTGCGACGTCGGCATTGACAAAGAGCAGTCTGACGCTATCACCATTGATTACAGTGGTAAACTTCTGGCGCTCAGCCTCGATTTTGGCGTAAGTCTCTGCTCCGATACCAGTCTGGCGCCGTTCCATCGCTTTCTCGTAGGCTTCACGATAATTCTGCTCGCTACTGTGACAAGCTGTCAACACGACCGTTGCCATCAGCATCACCGAGATATAATATAATGTCTTTTTCATTTCGCTAATTCTATCACTTGGGCATGAGTAATGTTGCCATTGTCTAATGTGAGCGTAACGAGGGTGCGAACCACCTGCCATCCCTGCACACCCGCTGCCCCGGGATTCACCACAAGACAACCCAAGGCACGGTCAGGCATGACCTTGAGGATGTGGCTGTGTCCGCACACGAAGAGTTTGGGGCGCGACAATTCCAGACGCGACTTGATGCCTGGCGCATATTTGCCAGGATAACCTCCGATATGCGTCATCACGACCTTGACGCCCTCGACCTCGAAGATTTCCATCTCCTTGAAGCGACGTCTGAGGCTTGCCCCGTCCACGTTACCACAGACGGCGCGGAAAACGGGCGCAATGGCCTCAAGCCGGTCAGCAAGCTCGTCACTGCCGATGTCACCAGCATGCCACACCTCGTCGCAATCGGCGAAGTGCTGCGCATATCGGTCGTCCCACCAGGCGTGCGTGTCACTGATGATGCCTATCTTCTTCATATAACTATATCTTGAACAAGGAAATGTGTGACAAAAAGAACCGTCCCTTTTGTCACGGTTTAGAGGGCGAATTCCATGAGGCGGGCAAGGTATTTGCCGATGATGTCAAACTCCAGGTTGACCACGGTGCCGACCTCGATGCAGTGGAAGTTGGTGATCTCGCGGGTGTAGGGGATAATGGCGACCTGGAAGGAGTCGCGCTCACTGTTGCAGACCGTGAGTGACACGCCGTTGACAGTCACACTACCCTTCTCTACCGTGACATACCCCTTGCGGGCCATCTCGGGAGCCACCTCATACTTGAAAGTGAAGTAGTGGCTGCCGTCCACCTCCTTGACGTCGGTGCACACGGCCGTCTGATCGACGTGGCCCTGGACGATGTGGCCGTCGAGACGCCCCTCGATGAGCATCGAGCGCTCCACGTTGACCTCATCACCCACCTTGAGCAATCCCAGGTTGCTGCGATCAAGGGTCTCTTGAATGGCCGTAACAGTATAGGTGCCGTCACCAGGCAATTCTACAACCGTGAGGCAGACGCCGTTGTGTGAGACGCTCTGGTCAATCTTCAACTCGTTGGTAAAGCTACACTTGAGTGTAATGTGCAGGTTACCACCATCCTTGCGCAATGCGACGACACGCGCCGCTTCTTCTACGATTCCTGAAAACATTGTTTATTATTCTGTTTGTTTTGTTATTCTATTACTCTAATACTAACCTATAAACGGAGCGGGGCAGGCTTTATTGCATCCGTGCGGATGATGTAGCGCCCTACCCTCAATGCCAGCAAAGAAATCCCCGCCACTCGAAAACCAAGGGCGGGGAGCAAGCTGTTTAGAAGTTAAACTATATACTTATAGTCAGGCGGGAACGCCCTTCGATAAGCCTTTTTTAGGTTTTAGGCGTTAGGTTTTAGGTGTTAGGTGACTCAGCCTAATACCTTAATTCCTTAGGACTTGCCGAACTGCTCGAAGAAGAGCGTGTAGGAAGTCTTGTCCACCAACTCCTCGGGACCGAAGAACTGAATGGGACCGGGATAGATGTAACAGGTCTCAAGGGCCCACTGCTCACGGCTCTCGACAAAATGCTTGAAGGGAGCACCATCGAGGTCCACCAACGCTTTGCGGATAACGGGTTTGTCCTTACCTGAACGACGCTCGATATTCATCATCATCGTGATGGGCACACCACAAGCAACCCAATCCTGAGCCTTACGTCCCAGATGGGTGATTGCTGACATGTAACCGGTAGCGCCAACAAAGATCAGGTGAGAAGCATTATAACCCAGCGAGTAGCAGTAGTCAGCATCAAAGTTGGAGGGGAAGGAACAACGTCCCTCGTAACCGAAGAAGTGATGCTGGGTCTTGAATTTAATGGGTTCAATCTCGCCAGAGTCGGCACGCATTTCAAGGACATGACCTACCATGCGGCTGAGCAGACGCTCGGACTCGATCTGCGACACCATCACGTTGCCGTGTTCGTCACGATCCAGGGTGAGCTGACGTGCCACGTCGTCGGGCAGCGAGTCGTAAACATCGCGGTTCTCTTCAGAGAGGTGCTCACGCACGAACTCATTCTGCTCCAAATCTCGCAATTGTGAAATCTCAGGATACTTGCTGAGCATCTCGTTGAGTTCCGAAATGAGTTTCTTCATCGTGGGAACGAACTCGACAATACCCTCAGGAACGAGGACAGTACCGTAGTCCATACCCATATCATGGCGCTTCACCACGATGTCGGCGATCTCCTCGGCGATATTGTGCAAGGTCATGTTGCGGGCCTCGACCTCCTCACTGATGATGCAGTAGTTGGGGCGGGTCTGCAGGGCGCACTCCAGAGCGATGTGTGACGCGGAACGTCCCATGAGCTTCATGAAGTGCCAATATTTCTTGGCAGAGTTACAGTCGCGTGCCACGTTGCCGATGAGTTCGCTATACACCTTGGTAGCGGTGTCAAAGCCAAACGAAATCTCGATGTGCTCGTTCTTGAGGTCGCCGTCGATGGTCTTGGGGACACCGATGACCTGCACGCCAGAGTCGTGAGCCTTGTAGTACTCAGCGAGGATGGCAGCGTTGGTGTTACTGTCATCACCACCGATGATAACCACAGCGGTGATTTTGAGTTCACGCAGGATGTCCAGTCCAGCCTCGAACTGCTCAGGCTTGTCGAGCTTAGTACGGCCCGAACCGATCATGTCAAAGCCACCGGTATTGCGATACTGCTCGATGATGTCCTCGGTGAGTTCGATGTAGCGGTGCTTCACCAGTCCGTTAGGACCGCCCAGGAAACCATACAGTCGGCAATACTTGTTCAGCGCCTTGATACCGTCATAGAGACCGCAGATCACATTGTGGCCACCAGGAGCCTGACCACCACTGAGAATCACACCCACATTGAAGGGCTTCTCGGGGGGCATTGCTGAATCATCGCGCTCAAAGGTCAGCTGAGGCATACCATAAGTACAGGGGAACAAGGCCTTGATGGCTTCTTGATCGGCCACCGACTGCGTGGGTTCACCTTCGACCGCGCGCACGGGGCATCTGAGCGTAACAGGCAGTTTGGGCCTGTAAGTAAGCCTCATCTGCTCCAGATAACTCTTATTGTCAGTCATTTTATTGGAAAATTTTGGTTTGTATAATACAGTTAAACAATCTTTTTTACGTTTTTTTTCGGCCACAAAATTACTGCAAATTTATCACCCCCGCATCATAAAACGATAACAATTTTTCGAATAAGGTAGCCCGATTTAGAATTTTTGACACTTTCGGCGGCAAAAATGACGATTTTTCGTCTGAATCACGTCTTTTTGTTACAATCTATCAACAGCATTTTAACCCCATCGCCCCACCATGGGGTCATCACAGCAGTGATTTCAAGATTTTTTGCCATCAGACTTGGTGCATAAGCAAAAACGTTGTATCTTCGCAAGATTAAACAGAACGATTTATATCACAACTATCAATACAACAACCAACTATGAAAGGAATTGTACTGGCAGGCGGCTCTGGGACACGGCTTTACCCAGTGACCAAGGGTATTTCCAAGCAATTGATACCCATCTATGACAAGCCCATGGTCTATTATCCGATCTCGGTGCTGATGCTCGCCGGCATCCGCGAGATCCTCATCATATCAACGCCTCAAGATCTGCCCCTGTTCAAACGGCTGTTAGGGTCCGGCGAGGACATCGGCGTGCGCTTTGAGTACGCCGAGCAACCCCGTCCCGAAGGACTGGCCCAGGCCTTTATCATCGGCGAGGAATTTGTCGGCAAGGACACCGTGTGCCTCGTCTTGGGTGACAACATCTTCTACGGTCAGAGTTTCACCCGCATGCTCATGGATGCAGTGGAACGCACCGAGCGCGAGAACGTTGCCACATTGTGGGCCTATGCCGTGAAGGACCCCAACCGCTTCGGCGTTGTGGCCTTTGACGAGCATGGCAAGGCAACGAGCCTTGAGGAGAAACCGGAGCATCCCAAGAGCAACTTTGCCGTGACAGGGCTCTACTTCTATCCCAACGACGTGCTGGAAGTGGCCAAGCATATCAAGCCCAGCGCACGCGGCGAGCTAGAAATCACCACTGTCAACCAGGAATTCCTGGCCCAAGACCGCGTACACGTCCAGACATTGGGCCGCGGATTTGCCTGGCTGGACACGGGGACAAGCGACTCGATGGCCGACGCGTCCAACTTCATCGGCACCATCGTCAACATGCAGGGTGTACAGGTTGCCGCGCTCGAGGAAATTTCCTTCCGCAAGGGCTGGATCAATGCCGAGCAACTCCTGGCGCTCGCCGAGCCCATGAAGAAAAACCACTACGGCCAGTACCTCATTAAACTTGCCCAGAATGGAATCTGATATTTTCCAGAGTGCGCATCTGATAGAATTGCCCAAGGTGAAAGACCCGCGGGGAAACCTCACTTTCATCGAGAGTGAACACCATGTCCCGTTCAAGGTCATGCGCAACTACTGGATTTATGATGTACCCAGCGGCATGTGGCGCGACGGGCATGCCTTCATCGAGCAACAGGAATTCCTCGTGGCCCTGAGCGGCAGCTTTGACGTGGTGGTCAATGATGGGACCCAAGAGCGGTCCTTCCACCTGGCGCGCCCTCAAATCGGGCTGTACATACCCAAATTGACCTGGCGCCACATCAACAATTTCTCCACCAACTCCGTTGCTCTGGTGCTCACCAGCACCTATTATAACGAAGACGATTACATCACCGACTTTGAACAGTTCATAGACCTTAAAAAACAACAGAAGCAAAATGGATAGTATTGACAGAATCCAAATCCACAAGCAGTCACACATCAATGACTGCCGCATTATTACGCTCAACAGGAACCATCATGCCAACGGCAACCTCACAGCAGTGAATAATGGCGTCGATCTGCCATTCAACATCGAACGCACGTTCTACATCTACGACGTGCCTGGCGGAGCCGAACGTGGCGGCCACAGCCATTACACATGCCACGAGTTCATCATCGCCATCAGTGGCAGTTTTGATGTCACCGTCGACGATGGCACCGACCAGTATACCTACACGCTCAACCGCCCCTATCAAGGGCTGCTGGTCGTGCCCGGCATCTGGCGCACGCTGCAGAATTTCTCGTCGGGTTCGGTATGCCTCGCTCTGGCATCCCATCACTATGACGAAGAGGACTATGTGAGGGATTACGACAGATTCCTCGAGCTGAAAGGTGTAGAAAAAGAAATGGTCGAAGACTAATTAAGTATAGACAATGAAGCAATACCCATTCCTTGACTTGGCACTTGCCAACGGGCCCTACATGGATGAATTGAAGGCCGCCGCCTGTGAAGTAATTGAGCGGGGCCGATATCTGCACAGCACGCAGACCGAACAGTTCGAAGAGGAAATCGCTGCATTATGCGAGGCACGGCACTGCGTGAGCGTGAGCAACGGCCTGGATGCCCTGCGGCTCATCCTGCGCGCCTATAAGGAAATGGGAATCATGCGCGATGGCGACGAGGTTATCGTTCCCGCCAACACCTATGTGGCCAGTGTCCTTGCCATCAGTGACAATGGGCTGGTGCCGGTGCTGTGTGACCCACGCGAAGACACCATGAACCTCGATTCCAGTTTGCTGGAGAGTCTGATTACCCCTCGCACCCGCGCCATCATGCCGGTACACTTGTACGGCACCCCGTGCTGGGATACCGCACTGATGCAAGCGGCCCGCGATCACGGCCTTCGCATCATCGAGGACAACGCCCAGGCTATCGGCGCCAAGAGCAACATTGCCGGATTGAACGGCACGTTTATTACGGGCGGATTGGGTGATGCGGCCGGTATCAGTTTTTACCCGACCAAGAACCTAGGCGCCCTGGGTGACGGCGGCGCTGTGGTCACCAACGATGACGCCCTAGCCACCACCGTGCGCGCCCTGGCTAACTATGGCTCAGATAAGCGCTACCACAATATTTATCCAGGTTACAACTGCCGCCTTGACGAAATCCAAGCGGCCATGCTGAGGGTAAAACTGCGTTATCTGGAGAAAGAGAATGAAACGCGTGCCGCCGTTGCACGAGCCTATCATGACGCCATCGACAATCCCCGCGTCAAGGCGCCAGTCATCTTTGAGGAATTGAAGCAGATATGGCACCAATTTGTGGTGCGTGTCGAGAATCGCGATGCCTTCCGTGCCCATCTTGCAGACAACGGCGTGGGTACTGACATCCACTACGCCACCCCACCACACAGGCAACCCTGTTATCACCAGTTGGCACATGGACCACTGCCCGTGACCGAGCGCTTGGCAGGCGAGGTGGTCTCACTGCCAATCGCACACCCCATCACGCCCGATGATGCCCGCGCCATCGCCAGCATCATCAACCGCTTCTAAATCTCACGAGAAGCCAGCTATCCCTATTTATTGCGATTTCAAGAGAATAAGCTACAGACAATCAACTGGGGCTGTGTCATAATAGGCCTCTGGGTTTTAATCGGCCTAACGGCCGAGAAATTAAACAAAATTTAGTATTAAAATTAAACAAATTAAATCTTTATTTTAATTTTATTAATAATTTTGCTTAATTTGGCTTCGCCGAGCTAAAGGTTCTCGCGCGAAGCGCGATTCAATTTGCGACAAATGAATTATGACGCCCCTGCCCTTCGGGCACCCCCTCTAATCTTAGAGGGGGAAAGGCTAACGCATTGAGCCACAATAAATAATTTCGTCAAGTTTGGTGTTATTTGCCTTTTAGGATTTCCCAGGAACGGCGTTGTGCCTTCTTGAGGCTGGCTTGGTCATGTGCATCAATGCCGTATTTCTCGGCAGGCGGTATCACGACCACAGTACCGATAGGCACGTTGTCGGGATTAGCAATTTTATCCTTGTTTTCCTCGTAGATATATACCCAGAACCACTGGCTGCCGTAATGCTTGGCGGCCATGGTGCTCAGGACATTCTGATCGGTAACGGTCTCGGTGACTGTTGCAGGTTCATCCATCGGTTCCTCGATTGCCAGGGCTACCGTATCGCTGTCGGTACCCGACCCTGCTCCAGATTCGGCCTTGCCACACCCCTTCATCAGGAGCCAGCACAGAAGGCAGCAAGCCAAGACGCCCACAATCACGCCTATCCAGCGCTTATCCACCTTGCGTGGCATAGCGGCCAATTGTTCGGCCGTCGGCGTATAAGCATTGCGAGGTGCAGGGCGGTAAAAGTACTCGTCCTTGACGGGTTCCTCGACAGGTTCGGGCTCCGGCTTGGGTTGAGTGGGGCCGTCAATGGGTATGCCGACCAACATCGGACGGGAAACCGGCTCCGCATGAGCGGGTTCGACTGCATGGGGCTCTTCGGTCTTTTGAGGTTCAGAAGTTGCATCCGCTTTTGGGGCCTCTGGCTCTACCTCAGGCTCTGGGGCTTCAGGCTCAGGCTCGGCAACTGGAGTTTCCTGCTGCGGTTCGGGCTCAGGGGCTTCTGGCTTCGACTCGGTCTTGGGAGTTTCTTGTACGGGTTCATCTTTTTCCACCTCATCAAAGAGCGACGGATATTCCTTATCGATTGCAGCCAGTTTCTCGTCGGTCACCGCATCGTCAAGAAAAACGGTCTCAAACTGGGCAAACGGCTGGTTCACAGCTTCGGACAGAGACTTGTCGGGCGTGAAGGTGAGTTTTTTATGACCAGATATCTCAATAGAGCCGCCAGTGTTTACGCTCACGCTCTTGCGCGGCTTGACACGGGTCACCTTAAAGGTTCCCACACCCTTGATTTTAACGTCCTCGCCATCAATGAGCGACTGAGATACTGTGGCAAACAGTTCTCTCAGGAACAACTCGCACACGCGCTTGGTAGTCGAGGTGGATTCGGCTATCAAGTCAACAATTTCAGGAAATGTAATTTTCGCGTTCATACCTATCTCCTCCTGAATTATTGCAGTTTGGTTTTGAGCACTTTGCTCACCTTAAATCCCAACACGATTTTGGGCGGAACCAATATGCGACGTCCCGTTGAGGGGTGAATCATCACGCGCTCGTTGCGTTTCTTGGGCTCGAAGGTCCCAAAGCCGGGTACAAATACACTATCCATTTCTCCGCAACGGGTCGAAAGCACACCTGCAAAAGCCTCGAGGAGTTTGCTCACATCCTCGGCGCTGCGGCCCATATTGGCGGCAATGGTATCCACCAGTTTCTTGTTATCCATATTGTAAAGTAGAACCCTAAAAGTGATAATAATCTGCAAATATAACCATATTTTTTGTCATTTGGCATTTTTCACTTAATTTTGTGAATCCGATTAACCGATTACAACCGATTTGAACTGACATTATAATATAAATAAAAACTGAGAAAAATTATGAGAAAAATCGTTATTCTTGACGGATATGCCGGTAATCCTGGCGACCTCTCATGGGAGCCGATGAAGGCATTAGCCCCCTGTGACATCTACGACTTTGGCACTGCTGATACCGTGCTTGAGCGCTGCCAGGGAGCCGAAATGGTACTGACCAACAAGGTTCCTATTGACGCCGAGGCCATAGCGCAGTTGCCTGACCTGAAATACATCGGCGTGATGGCAACCGGATTTAACGTCGTGGATAGCGCCGAGGCCGCACGCCGAGGCATCATCGTGACCAACGTGCCGGCCTACAGCACCGACAGCGTGGCCCAACTCACTATCGCCCACCTGTTAAACATCTGCTGGCAGCCCCAGCACTATACCGACGAGGCCCATGACTTGAAGTGGACCAACTGCGGCAGTTACGCTTACTTTAACACGCCTCTTATCGAACTGGCAGGCAAGCAGATGGGTATCGTAGGACTTGGAAACATCGGCAGTGCTGTGGCACGCATGGCGCTGGCTATGAACATGCGCGTGATGGCCTTTACCAGTAAGAGCCAAGACCAGTTGCCCGACGGCATCATCAAGGCCGATAACCTGGAGCACCTGCTGCGCACGAGCGACGTGCTCACCATGCACTGCCCGCTCAATGCCGACACCACCGGCATGATCAACGCCAAGGGACTGGCACTGATGAAGAAGGGATCCATCGTGCTCAACATGGCACGCGGCGCCCTCATCAACGAGCAAGACCTGGCAGACGCCTTAAATAGCGGTCACCTGTATGCCACCGCCATCGACTGCACCGCAGTTGAGCCGCCCGCTGCCGACCACCCACTGCTCTCTGCCCGCAACTGCCACATCACTCCCCACATCGGTTGGACCAGTTTTGAGGCCCGTGAGCGCCTGATGGATGTCATCACCAGCAACGTTGCCGCTTACCTTGACGGGAAACCCGTGAATGTTGTAAACAAGTGAGATTCACTTGTTTACAACAGATTAGTGATTAGAGATTAGTGAATTGGATTATTGATTAGAGATGGAAAACAGTTTTTTTAAAGATATAGAAGAGGCCCTGGCATGGGCCGAAGGCACGCATTGTGCCATCACCGTGTGCGACCTGGAGGGAAAAGTGATTTTCATGAATGAGCGTTCGCGAGCCACCTTCGACAAGGAGGGTCGCACAATGCTGGGCCAGAACCTCATGCCCTGCCACAGCGAGAAGTCGCAAGAGAAAATCCGCCACATGATTGCCACCGACACCGTCAACTGCTACACCATTGACAAACAAGGTGTCAAGAAGATGATTTACCAGACACCCTGGCGCCGTGACGGCAAGGTGTGCGGCATGGTGGAAATCTCCATGGTCATCCCCAACGAGATGCCCCACTACGTGAGAGGATAAGCAGAATTAGAAATCAGCTATTATTATACTTGTCTATGTTGGCTTTTGAGTACAACTATAGGCAAGTATAATTATATTTTACTGCACTCTTGCTGTTTTGAGTTCGTTCTGAAGAAATGAAAAGACGTAACCTGGACTTTGATAATAAAGTCCTGTGGCATCGTCCTGCAAGCGTTCAAAGGTTTCAGACGTATATAACACATCAATGGCTTCTTGTGGTGTATAATGGAGGTCATCGACCAGGCAGCCAACCAACTCTACACATAGGTCGTCTTTCAGCAGCTGTATTTGCTCAGGAGTCAATTTCTTGCTCATAGTCTTTTTAATTGGTTTAAAGCTCGTTCTGTTCCAAAGAAATACTGGAAAGTGATGCCTTGGGCGTACTTGAGTTCTTCCACTAACCGCGATAGGGAGATAACACCACCTTCATAACGTCTCAATTGATAGGTAACCCCATCATCGGCAATTGGGCCATAGACAATGTCGTAATCATGGACAGGTTGCTGTGTTTTTCTACTGCGGTTAGCAAGTACAAAGCGGGCCCAGTCCTCGCTATAATCATCGAAAACCAAAACCTTCAACTCATCAGATAACATCACCGAGTCGTCAAACAAGAACTCGCTGACAGTAGCCTTTCCCGTTTGAGTCTGGTTCACTTTCTGAAAAGCCATATCCCAAGCCTGCTTTTCGTCGGCTGAAAGATAAAAACCACTTCCAAAGTCCTTGAATGGTTTGGAGTGGGCCAAATCGGGCACATCAATACTCACGTTGGAGCCATGATAAAGGTGAATCATTTCAATCCTCCTCCGTTATTTGCACAAACTTGTGCCAGCACATCTACCGTATCGGGAAAAGATTGAGTGTGTAGCACACCAAAATGGTCCAGCAGGTGCTTCATACCCTTAAAACGCTTCAGATAAGCGTAGGCCTGACGTTGTTGGAGATTATAGCGCTTAGCAAACTCAGTTATAAGTGCCACAATATATCCTACCATATTTTGTTCTTCACGAGGCATGACCTTGTATCCATGTAGTTTAGAATTGTGCAAATATAAGATATTTTTTTCATAACCACACAATAGGGGGCGATTTTAACACATAGAATCCCCCCAAGGGCAAGACTATCCTTAATCGCAAAGTCTGCACTTACACCGTGTTTGTTAATATCAAGACGAAATAATCAATTAAATGTGTGGGTGAATTATAAGTTTTTTTGTACTTTTGTGGTTTGATAAGTAGAGAAAACTTTTTAAAACGACATACAGAATATAGAATATGGCGGAGAATATTAACGCTGGGGGCGAGGAGAAGAAGCCCTTGAATTTTGTGCAGCAGTTTGTAGCCGATGACCTGGCTGCGGGTAAGAACGGAGGAAGGCTAAACACGCGTTTCCCGCCGGAACCGAACGGTTATTTACACATTGGCCATGCCAAGGCCATCTGCATGGACTTTGGCGTTGCTGAGAAGTTTGGCGGCACGTGTAACCTGCGCTTTGACGACACCAACCCCCAGAAGGAGGATACGGAGTATGTCGAGGCTATCATGCGCGACATCCACTGGCTAGGCTATGACTGGGGTAACCGGTTGTACTATGCCAGCGACTACTTCCCCAAACTGTACGACTTCGCCATCCGCCTGATTAAAGAAGGCAAGGCCTATGTTGACGACCAGACGAGCGAGCAGATTGCCCAGCAAAAGGGCACGCCCACGACGCCTGGCACCAACAGCCCCTATCGTGACCGCACGGTCGAGGAGAATCTGGACCTGTTCGAGAGGATGAATGCAGGCGAATTTGACGAGGGCAGCCATGTGCTGCGCGCCAAGATTGACATGGCGTCGAGCAACATGCACTTCCGCGACCCGATCATCTACCGCATCATCAAGACGCCGCACTGGCGCACGGGCAACAAGTGGAACGTCTATCCCATGTATGACTTCGCCCACGGCCAGAGTGACTACTTTGAGGGCGTGACCCACTCGATCTGCACGCTGGAGTTTGTGCCTCACCGTGACTTGTATGACTACTTCGTGCACGAGTTGGCCGGCGAGAGCGCAGCCGAGTATTGCCCCCGCCAGATTGAGTTCAACCGCCTAAACCTCACCTATACCGTGATGAGTAAGCGCAAACTGCTGCAACTCGTCAAGGAAGGCCTCGTGGCAGGTTGGGACGATCCCCGCATGCCGACACTGTGCGGCCTGCGCCGCCGCGGCTACACACCCCAGGCCATCAAAAACTTCATCGAGGATATCGGCTACACCAAATATGAGGCCCTGAATGACATCGGCCTGTTGGAACACAACATCCGCGAGGAGCTCAACCACCACGCCAACCGCGTGAGCGCCGTCCTGAATCCCGTCAAGGTCGTCATCACCAATTATCCCGAAGACAAGGTGGAAATGATGGAGATGGACAACAACCCCGAGCAGGAGAATGCCGGCAAGCACCAGATGCCCTTCTCTCGCGAACTCTACATCGAGCGTGACGACTTCATGGAGGAACCCCCGAAAAAGTTCTTCCGTCTCACGCCCGGCAAGGAAGTACGCCTCAAGGGTGCCTATATCATCATGTGCACCGGCTGCACTAAGGATGCTGACGGCAACGTGACTGAGATCCAGTGCACCTATGACCCCGACACGCTAAGCGGCAGCGCCGGCAGTCAGCGCAAGGTCAAGGGCACCCTGCACTGGGTGAGCGCACGCCACTGTGTGGATGCCGAAGTTCGCTTGTATGACCGCCTGTTCGCCGTCGAGAATCCCAGTGCCGACACCGAGCACGACTTCCGCGAACTGCTCAATCCCGACTCGCTGCGTGTCATCGCCGATGCCAAGATCGAGCCGTTCCTGGCCGAGACTGCCAAGGTGGGCGACACCTTCCAGTTCCAACGCATCGGCTACTTCTGTGTCGATGAGGACTCCGCCGAAGGCCACTTGGTGTTCAACCGCACCATCGGCCTCAAGGACAGCTGGGCCAAGCAACAAGGTAAATAAAAAGTCAGGAGTTCGGGGCTAACAACCGCATTCAACATAATGAGTTTTAAAAAAGAACACATACAGAAGGACAAGGCGCAGATGGAAACCGATATCACTCAATGCCTGAAAGTGTTGAGTGCTGGAGGATTGATTCTCTACCCTACTGATACCGTGTGGGGCATCGGTTGTGATGCGACCAATGCCGAGGCCGTGAAAAAGGTCTACCAGCTCAAGCAGCGCGATGACAGCAAGGCGTTAATCGTGCTCATCGACAGCGCCGACCATCTGGACCACTATGTGGTCGATGTTCCCGCTATCGCCCGCGAACTCATCGATGTGGCTGTCAAGCCATTGACTATCATCTATGAAGGAGCCTACAACTTAGCGTCCAACGTGCTTGGCGACGAAGACAGCGTGGGCATCCGCATTCCCGATGACGAATTCTGTCACCGTCTGTGCGAACGATACGGCAAGCCCATCGTTTCCACATCGGCCAACGTGAGCGGACAGCCCACGGCGAAGCGGTTTGCCGACATTGATGAAGAGATTATTAAGGGCGTGGACTATGCCGTGGAGTACCGCCGTAATGACTCGGCTCCCCACCAGCCGTCGAACATCATCCTGCTGAGCCGTGACGGGACGTTTAAGATTATCCGATAATTAATACTTCAACGATATGAAAATCAGGTTCGACATCAAAAACAAGGCTCACCTCCAGCGCTTCAAATATGTGCTGGGAGACTTCCTGATGTCTAACCTCGCTTGGTTCACCTATAACTGCGTGAGATGGCATATGGGCGCTGTTACCGGCCACGAGTACCTCGTCAGTTACCTCAAGAGTAACATGGTGCTTGCCGGACAGATTTTCTTCCCGATGCTGATGATGGTGGTTTACGCCTTCAGCGGCTATTATAACAATGTGTGCCGCAAATCCCGCATCCAGGAACTGCTGACCACTGCAGCCAGTTCAGTCATCAACACGCTGCTCATCTTCTTCCTGGCGCTCATCAACGACGTGATCGGCGTGCGCGGCAGTGACTACGAGATGATTTTCATTCTCTGGGCACTGCTCTTCGGTTTCGTCTATATCACGCGCGCCATCATCACCAACTCGGCCTCTAACAGCATCAAGTCCCGCAAGTGGACTTTCCCCGCACTGATTATCGGCAGCGGGTCGGCGGCCGTCGCGTTTGTCAACAAACTCAACTCGATGCGGCGTTCATCGGGCTACGACATCAGGGGCTACGTCAACATTCCTGGCGAAAACCCCGTCAAGGGTAACCCCCTGCCAATCTATGAACTTGACGAGCTCAAGGAGGTGTGCGACAAAGAGGGCATCTGGGAACTCATTGTGGTGCCCACCCGTGATGACCCCCACCGCAACATGGATGCGCTGAATAAGCTTTTCGGGCTGGGTCTGCCCATCATGATCTCTCCTGAGCGCTTCAATATGATGCAGTCCCAGGTACGCATCTCGGACTTCTATGGCGAGCCGCTGGTCAACATTTCACGCAGCAGCATGAGCGACAGCGCAAAGAACCTGAAGCGGGCCATCGATGTCATCGTGTCGCTGGCAGCCCTCATCGTGTTGTTGCCACTCTTTGCCGTCGTGGCTTGTATCATTAAGGCCACGAGTCCAGGACCAGTTTTCTATTTGCAAGAGCGCATCGGCCTCCACAATAAACCCTTTAACATCATCAAGTTACGCTCGATGGTGCAGGATGCCGAGGCATCAGGCCGGCCTCAACTGTCCTCGGACGATGACCCGCGAATCACGCCCTTCGGCCGCTTTATGCGCAAATACCGCATCGACGAGTTGCCGCAATTCTGGAATGTCCTCAAGGGCGAGATGGCCATCGTGGGCCCCCGCCCCGAACGCAAATACTATATCGACCAGATTACCAAGCGTGTACCATCCTATGCCCTGCTGCATCAAGTGCGCCCCGGCATCACGTCGATGGGCATGGTCAAATTTGGCTACGCTAAAAATGTGGATGAGATGGTCGAGCGCGTGAAGTATGACCTCATGTATCTGGACAACATGTCGTTGCTCAACGACCTGAAGATACTGATTTACACCATTAGAATCGTCTTTACCGGACGCGGAATGTGATGGCACCGGATACCGCGACACATCGATCGGCAACAGCCACCAGTGCTCCAAGCAACGAGGGCAACAGCTGGTGGATGCGTCTGCTGCTATGGCGCGAGAAGCACATTCCCGAGAAGACGTTTGTCGTTATGCTCGCCCTTATTATCGGCATTGCATCGGGCCTGGCGGCAGTGTTGCTCAAGACTCTTATCAGCCTCATCTCCGGGTTTCTCACCAGCCGCTTTGACCCCGAACGCGATAACCTGCTCTACCTGGTGTTTCCTGCTATCGGTATCCTTCTGGCCAGCCTTTACGTCTATTATATCGCCAGGGAACCCATATCGCATGGTGTCACGCGTGTACTGTATGCCTTAGCGCTAAAGAAAAGTCGCCTCAAGATCCACAACATGTATTCGTCGCTGCTGGCGTCATCGGTGACCATCGGATTCGGTGGTTCGGTCGGTGCCGAGGGTCCTATTGTATTTACCGGAGCCGCCATCGGCAGCAACCTGGGCCAAGCCTTCAGACTCTCCCCGCAGACACTTGCCATGCTCGTTGCCTGTGGCGCTGCCGCTGGTATCGCAGGCATCTTCAAGGCGCCCATTGCCGGCATGCTGTTCACCATCGAGGTGCTCATGCTCGACCTCACAGCCGGCGCCGCAATCCCGCTGATTACCGCTTCGGTGGCAGGTGCTACGGTAGCCTATGTTTTCACGGGTTACAATGTGGAGTTCTTTTTCTCCCAGAGTGAACCATTTTACGCCTCGCGCATCCCGTTTGTGGTGTTGCTGGGTGTCTTCTGTGGCTTTGTGTCACTCTATTTCATTACACTGATTGACAGGATTGAGGGCCGTTTCAAGCGGCTTCGCAACCGTTGGGTGAGATTTGCCGTGGGCGGCATCACGCTGAGTCTGCTCATTTATCTTTTGCCCCCGCTTTATGGTGAGGGATATGACGGCATTACACGCCTCATCAGTGGCGATGTGACAGGCATTTTCAACAACAGCCTCTTCTATGCCTACCGCGAGAACACGGTGGCGGTCCTGTTGTTCCTGTTCGCCCTGGGTGCATTCAAGGTATTCGCGACAGCAGCCACCAACGGTGGTGGCGGTGTGGGAGGTACGTTTGCCCCCTCGCTGTTCGTTGGCGTGATGGCAGGCGTCTTCTTCGCCTTCCTGTTCAACCACCTCGGAGTCATTAATCCCGAGATGCCGCTTAGCATCAAGAACTTTGCCCTCATGGGCATGGCGGGCGTGATGGCAGGCGTGATGCACGCGCCCTTGATGGCCATCTTCCTTACCGCCGAGATGACGGGTGGTTACGATTTGTTCCTGCCGTTGCTCATCGTGTCGGGCAGCAGTTATGCCATCTGCCGCATTTTCACCCCCTACGGCATCTACTCCCGCCGTCTGGCCAAGCGCGGCGAACTGCTCACCCATCAGAAGGACCGCTCGGTGCTTACCCTGTTGAAAATGGACAGCGTCATCGAGAAGGACTTCTCCATTGTCCACCCCGACATGAGTCTTAAGGATATGGTGGACACTATCGCCCAGAGCCACCGCAACCTCTTCCCCGTGACCGATGACGAAGGCATGCTGCTGGGCATCGTCCAGCTCGACGACATCCGCAACATCATGTTCCGGCCTGACCTGTACCGCCGCATGCAAGTGAACCGTTTCATGGCCATTCCTCCTGCCAAGGTTGTTATCGGCACCCCGATGGAAAAAGTCATGAAGACCTTCGACCAGACCGGTGCATGGAATCTCCCCGTCATCGACGAGGAAGGCCGCTACGTGGGCTTTGTCTCCAAGAGCAAAATATTCAACAGCTACCGCCAGGTGCTGAAACATTATACATACGATTAATTCACAAACACTTTTAAGATATGAAACATCTTTATTCTCTCTTTATCCTCCTCTGCTTATCCGTCAGTTTCGTGACTGCGGCCCAAGATGAGTCACAACCTGACGAGACCTTTATCACTGCTGATTCCATCGCTGCTATGGCCGAAGAGACCGCCACTGCCGAGGCAGAAGTACCCGTCACCGCCATGGCCGAAGTACCAGTCGCCCCTGACACCGTAAAGATTGCTGAGAAACTGCCAGATGACATGGCTAACTATTACAGGACCTACCGTGGGGTGGACTTCCGCTTCTTGAAAAATACCACCAACCCGGCTGTCAAGCCCTACAAGTTCATGCAGGATCAGACATGGGTTGGCATTCCCGTTTTTTTGGCTGGATGGTTTGCCAAGGGCGAGAAAGAGGCATTCAGACAAAACTACAGAAATCCGAACACTAAGATCCGCCTCATCAAATACAACTTCCATAGCGAGATTGACAACTACACCCAGTTCTCAGGTATCGCGCTGACCGCGGGCCTTAAAATGGCGGGTGTCGAGGGCCGCTCATCCTGGCCGCGACTGTTTGCCTCGTCACTGGCATCCTATGGTGTGATGGCCCTGTTGGTCAACAGCATCAAATACACCGCAAGCGAGTTGCGTCCCGATGAATCGACGCACAACTCGTGGCCCTCGGGGCACACCGCGACAGCCTTTGCCGGCGCAACCATCCTGCACAAGGAATATGGCTTGACGCGTTCACCCTGGTACTCCATTGCCGGCTATACAGTAGCCACTGCCACTGGTGTGATGCGCGTGCTGAACAATAGGCACTGGATTTCGGATGTGCTTTCGGGTGCCGGCATCGGTATTCTCTCAACCGAGTTGGCTTACGGCATCTGCGACCTGTTTTTCAAACAGAAAGGCTTGCTGATGAACGACCTCGCTTACTATCCCGACCTGAGCACGAATCCGTCATTCTTCTCTATCTCGATGGGTATCGGACTGGGTAACAAGAACCTGACATTGCCAGGTTTCAACTTCGGCATCACTCCTGATGAAGGACCTAATGCAGACCCCGATACAGACCCTCTTAAACTCCAGTTCCGCTCAGCGACGGCTGTGGGCGCCGAGGGTGCCTGGTTCTTCAACCCCTATATAGGCATCGGCGGACGCCTTCGCGTTAAGAGTACCCCTATCAATGGCTGGTCAGAATTTACCGATATTGAGAGAAAAAGTTTGAAAGAAATTGCCGAGCAACCTGAATTCCAGGATGCCATCACTTACTTTGACGTCGAAATTGAAAGTGACCATATCACCGAATTTGCCGCCGATGCAGGCATATACTTCAGCCTGCCACTATCCAGCCGTTTTGCCATCGGCACCAAGTTACTCGTTGGCCAAAGCATCATGGACGACATTGACGTGAACGCCAAATTCCTTGGAAATAGAATTGACTATGATGATGATGGCAATTACTTTCCCGATGGTGAGCAGGTTGCATACTGTGAATGGGACTACATTGATGTCCATGCCTCCAACTCGATGAAATTCGGCACAGGCCTTTCACTCACCTACGCTTACAAGAACTCGTTCTCATGGAGGGTATTCTGTGACTATGATTATTCCCACAAAACCTATACAGCCACGTATGCCCCGTTTATGTACATTGAAAAATTCTGTCCGAGACTACGTAATGATCTCATTGATACTTTTAACTGGGATCCCGTTCAGGAGTTCAAATCCAGTGCAAGCAAGCACCTGAACCAGTGGGTATTGGGCGGAGCTTTGTGCATCTCGTTTTAGTTAGGAGTTAGGAGTTAGGAATTAATCACGCCATTATGACTAAAGAGGAACTGAAGATAGTTTTTTTCGGGACTCCCGATTTTGCAGTCGAGAGCCTGAGTCGCTTGGTTGACGGCGGCTATAACGTAGTTGCTGTTGTGACTATGCCCGACAAGCCAGCGGGACGAGGGCGCCAGCTGCAGCAGAGCGATGTCAAACGTTATGCCGTCGAGCATGGCCTGCCGGTGTTGCAACCCGTGAGCCTCAAGGATGAGGCATTCATTGAAGAGTTGCGAGGTTACGGCGCCCAACTGTTTATCGTCATCGCCTTCAGGATGCTGCCCGAGGCCGTGTGGCAGATGCCGCCGCTGGGCACTTTTAACCTGCATGCCTCGCTGCTACCGCGCTACCGCGGAGCCGCGCCCATCAACTGGGCCGTGATGAACGGCGACACCGAGACGGGTGTGACCACCTTTTTCCTCAAGCACGAAATCGACACGGGCGATGTGATTCAGCAGCGCAGCTGCCCCATTAGCCGCCATGACGATGTCGAGGCCGTCCATGACCGCCTCATGGTCATGGGAGCCGACATGGTGCTTGAGACTGTTGACGCCATCATCGAGAGCACAGTCAAGCCCATCCCCCAAGACCAAATGCTCACCACGGGCCAGCAGCCCACGCCAGCGCCCAAAATCTTTAAGGACACCTGCCGCATCGATTGGACTCGTCCCGCCGAGGCGCTCTATAACCATATCCGCGGCCTGTCGCCCTACCCCGCCGCCTGGACCGTCCTCAAGGACGAAAACGGCAACGAAGTGACGACTATCAAGGTCTATAAGACAGGCGAGCCTGAACCATTTGGCGGCTATCCACATCCTGCACCAGGCACCATCATGGCCGACCGAAAGACCGTGCGTATTGCCTGTGCTGACGGGTGGCTACAGATACTCACCCTCCAGCAATCAGGCAAGAAACGAATGGATACCGACGCTTTCCTGCGCGGTTTCACTTTCCAGCCTAATCATCACTGCTGAAAACGACATATATCATAACTCAGCATAACTGAACAATTGCGGGGCGCCACTTGAGAATGGCGCCCCGCAATGATTATCGGGGGAAATAAGATGCTACCTTATCTCTCAGGATTGAATGCGCGCTTGTGTGCGACATTGAAGGTTGCGTTTTGGCCACCACCAAGTAGCAAGTCGATAAGGGCGGTGACATCACTGATGGCAATGTTACCATCCTGAGTCACATCACCACAAATCTGGCAGATGCTGCTAGGATCATCCAACAGGCCATCAATAAGATCAGTAACGTCCTTGATGGTAACGACACCATCGTGGTTTACATCACCCAGTTCATAGCCATGGCCATTCTCGAACAGGGTTACCTCCTCGATGTTACTCCAATCGCTCTCGGTACCGTCCTGATAGAGGGCTTTCACCTTATAGAGGAAGGTGCCGGCTGCGGTCAGGTCATTGACTGTGTAGAACTTGTCGGTGATACCGGTAATCAGACGATAGGTAGCATCACCTGACTCGTTGGCCATCAGTTTGGCAACGGTGGCATCGCCTGCGTAAACCTCGATGAGAGCGATATCAGGCGAGTACTGAGCATCGGGCGTGGTAATCATAATCTGCTCACCAGAGCTGGCGGTTACAACCCATGAGTAAGTATCTGTCGGGGTGAAGTAGTGAGTTACACCAGCAGTCTGTGGCGTAGATACTGTCAAGTTGCCAATAGCCTCGGTGGCGCTGGTACCAGAGGTAATCTTCATCGTGAAGATTGCATTCTCATAACCTGCAGGAACCGTGTAAGCAATGTAACCATAGGAGCCATCATTATCGTAATTATTCCTGAAGTAGATGATCTCGTTATTATGGCCACGGGTGTTTTGTCCACTCCATGGAGCAGTCAAGGTAACAGCATAATACTGTTGACCTGAGAACTGAGTACCAGAGAGCGAAGCGATGAGTTCAGGCTCGGGCTCGGGTTCAACGGCCTTAGCACTTACTTCGAGGGTATAGCTTGCCACGTTAGCGGCGGGCGTCTGATCGGTCCAGTCAGCACGGAACTTGGTCAGATTGATGTAGGTCTCGTTGGCAGGCAACATAACGGGAGCAAACTTCACGAGGTCGGCCTGGCCATTCAGGGCAACGGTAACAGGCTGCGCGTTGGGGCTGGTGATCGTCACTACACCAGTGTGGGTACCAAATGCCGTCGGCGTGTAAGTCACGTTGACTGCTGCGTTGTTAGCGGCACCAGGGATAATGTCGGTCTTATCAATGGTGAAGCCTTCGCCCTGGACTGCCAGAGCAACATTGCCCTCAAGGTTCGCGGCACTCAGCCTGAATGACTTAGTCACAGGAGTGCCCACGGTGGTCTGGAAGTCAAGACTTGTCGGAGTTGCCGCGATGGTCGGGGTTGTGGTTGAGGTACCCGACAGGGAAACAGTTACCTGCTGAGCGCCATTGCTGGAGATGGCTACGGTACCAGTGTGAACGCCTCCAGTGGTCGGCTTGTAAGTCACGGTCACCGTAGCGCCATTTGCAGCAGCATTCTGAGTAATGTTGGACTTGTCGATAGTGAAACCTGTGCCAGTGCATGACAGATAAACCCCACCAATCAAGTCGGTACCCGTCACAGTGAAGGTCTTGGTAACAGTCTCACCTACAGTCGCATTAAACGACAACGAAGTGGGATTAGCAACCAAGGTAGGTTCGCCAACGGCAGTGCCATTCAACGGCAGTGTAACGGTCTCTGCTCCATTGCTGGTTATGGTTACAGCGCCTGTGTGGGTGCCAGATGCCGTGGGGTTGTAGGTAACAGTAATGGTAGTACCCTGCATTACGGCACTGGCTAGGAGAGCGGTCTTATCGATAGTAAAGCCAGTACCGCTACATGACAAGCGAACGCTACTAGTCAAGTTAGTACCAGACAAAGTGAATGTCTTGGTGACCGGAGTGCCTACAGTGGTGCTCAAGTTCAATGAGGTGGGATTAACTGTGAGTTTCGGGGTCACTGTAGCAGTACCAGAAACATTTACGGTCTTGCTCTCGGCGGAGAGACTTGAAACCGTGATGACGGCTGTCCTGGTGCCTGACGAAGTGGGCTTGTAGGTCACAGTGACGGTGGCTCCTGCTTGAGCCTGAGCGGCAGTGAGTGTGGAGGGTGACACAGTGAAAGTGCCACTGTTGGACGTGATGGACACTTCACCGAGCAGGTCGGTACCACTAACGGTAAAGGTCTTGGTGTAAGTCTCACCAACGCTACAATCAGTGAATTCAAGCGAAGTGGGATTAACCGTCAATTCCGGGAAGACAGAGGGGACATCGGGAGGCTCAACACCGACAATAGCCTGCTGAGACTGGTTGAATGTGGCGGAGCCATCGTTGAATGAATTCATTACAAACCAGTTGTTACCTGATCCACTCCAACCCCAGTTAACGTGATACTTACTGTCACTGTCACGGTAACCATCGACATTGAAGGCATGACCACCTTCAGATGATACAGCGCAGTAAACAAGAGGACGACCGGCGATAAGCTCAGACTGAATCAAGGTAGCCCAGTTAGCAGCCGTATAGCTTGACTTCTGGGCATTACGTGCTGTTTCCTTGTAGCCAAAAAGTTTGAACATATCGGCAATCCTATAATTCTCAGATACATAGATACCGCTACCGCCAGCACTGGCAGTACCGTACATCATGTTTTCGGCCTGGCCAACATAGCGCATCAGCGTAGCCACAGCATTACCCTGAGCGGTATTATAACTAGAGTAGCTGTCCTTCATGTTGTTCCAGTCAAATGCCGTTGCGGGCAGAGCAGGATAGGTATAGTTAACGCTATTATAATAGGAAAGGTCCAATGTAGCTGTGTAAGACGGAAGGGCTGCTACCTGTAAGGGGTACTTCCAGAAATACAGCACCATTGATGCCGAGGTGGCAGGACAGCCAGTATAGCACTGGTAGGTAGTGCCGTTGTAAGTGAACTTACACTGGTTCCAATAAGGAGCGTCCTGATCCCAAAGCGCCGTCAACAGCGGGCCGACAGTAACGGCCTTAAGCGAAGGAGTGTTCTTGGGTGTGGGCAATGGTTCTACCACCAATCCCGGATGCTCGTGCAAGTAATCAATTTCCTCCTTGTAAATATTCAGCATGTCAATCATGCCGGGAGGCAGGTTGTTGATGTCCTTCAACGGAGCATCACCTTCCATCAGGATTTCTTCGGCACGGTCGTCACCAGCCACAACAAGGTAGGTAGTTGATGTGTTGAAAATGTAATAAACAGGCTGGTTAAGTTTTGAATTGCCCATCTCGGCCTTGAGCAGGACAGGATTGAGCGCTGATGGAGACATCACCATGCCAGAATACATCTTGTTCGCTAAATAATTTTTAGCTTTTTTCAGTGCTGTTGCATAGTCCACAGGGGCAGCAGACACTGACATTGCCATAGCAATGGCAATCAATGAAAGAATGATTTTTTTCATAGATAATAAATTAATTATGATTAACAGATCTATTTCATAAAAGACGCCACAAATATACAACAATATTGTTTTTTATTCATATTTTTCAAAACAATCTGAAAAAAATCCGTGCATTTTTCCGTAAATTTATCATTTTCGGTTAAGGCCGATTCGCATGAATGAGTCCTCATTTATTTCCATAGGTGTCCGTTTATAATACACAAAGCGGGGCGCCACCTCGTGAGTGACACCCCGCAATGGATTTACGTTCTATTTAGAATGCTAATTGATGATCAGAACTTCAAGAGAAGAGACTTGTTAGCCAGCATCCTGAGATTTGAAGTACTCTCACCAGCGAGCAGCTTGTCGATCAGAGCGGTAACGTCAGCAATCGTCACATCGCCACTCTCATTAACATCGGCACAGATCTGGCAACCAGTGCCGTTATCAGACAGCAGCAAGTCGATCAGAGCAGTAACGTCAGCGATAGTAACGTCACCACTGTGGTTAACATCACCCAACTCATAGCCGTGGCCATTCTCGAACAAGGTTACCTCCTCGATGTTACTCCAGTTGCTCTCGGTACCATCGATGTAGAGCGCCTTAACCCTGTAGAGGAAGGTACCTCCAGCGGCGAGGCCGGTAACGGTGTAGAACTTGTCGGTAATACCAGTGATCAGGCGGCCGTTCTCATCGCCAGTCTCCTGTGCCATGCGCATGGTGTTGATTGCATTCAGGTCACCAGCATAGATCTTGATGTCCTCAATAGCAAAGAGATTCTCAACACCTTCAAAGACGATCTGGTCACTCGCTGCTACATCAAGCACGATAGTATAGGTAGTGAAGTCATCGGTAGCAAGAGTGATTTCCTGTGAACCAGCGCTGGTCTTTACACGCATGGTGCCAGTGCCATAGTTGCTTGCGTAGTAGGAATAAGCGCTCATCACTACAGTCACCTTGTCATAACCAGTAAAGTCATAAGTCTTAGAAGTGATACCACAGGTGTTATTGCTCAGATAACCCGAAATAATGAATCCATCGTTTACCCACAGACCAATCTGTGCAGTCCAACCAGTGGGCAGATAAGAGCTAGCCGAATTGACAACGTTAGTCAAATAGCCATCACCGTCCTCAGCGGCAGCCAGGTTGGTGAAGTCGGCATCCTCAAGCAGGACGGGATCGGGAACATCGGGAGTCTCGGGCTTGGGAGTTACCTCAAGGGTGTAGCTCTCCACGTTCTCAGCGGGTGTGCCATGGGTCCAGTCAGCACGGAATTGAGTCAGGTTGATGTATTCCTCGATAGCAGGCTGCATGATGGGAGTTTCCTTCTGCAGGGTGCTCTCGTTGAGGGTTACTTCGTTAACGTTACTCTTGGCAATATCGCCATTAGCGTAGTTAGCTACAACATAGAAGTTGAAAGTACCACCCTCGGTGAGGCCGGTAACGGTGTAGCTCTTGTCGGTGATACCGGTAATAATACGATAAGTATCATCGCCAGTTTCAGTGGACTTGAGCTGACGAGTGGTGAGGTCACCAGCATAAACCTTCATGTACCTCAAGTCAGGCATACCACTGGAGGTGAGCTTCACGTAGTCGCTGTTGGCACAATCCAGAACGAAGGTGTACCAAGTAAATGAGCTGTTAGACGGAACAGTCTGGGTTTCTGTATCAACACTAGTAGCCACGGTAAGGGTATTGTCGCCCTGATAAGGATTAGAATAAACCATCACAGTCACCTTGTCATAGCCAGTGAGGTCATAGGTCTTGCTCTGCACATAGCCATCAGTGCTCAGGTAGCATGAGCTGGTGGAGCTGAAGTACTTCAGATTGTATTGAGTCCAACCAGTGGGTATATTATTGTTCGCACTCCAGTCAATAGAGTCGAGCAGAGCAACTTCGGGCTGAAGGGCCTGAGAAGAAACATAGAGGGTGTAGCTCTCCACGTTCTCTGCAGGAGTCTGGTCAGTCCAGGTAGCGGTGAACGAGGTGGAGGTGATATTGGTGGCATCAAGCATCACAGGAGGATAGGTCTCCAGAGGAGCGGCATCGGCCGTACCATTGAGCTTGACAGTCACAGCCTCGGCATCGGTGCTGGTCAGAGTGACGGTTGCTTCATGGGTGCCTACTACTGAAGGATCATAGGTTACAGTAACATTCACACCATTCTCGGCCTGACTTGCGCTGATGCTAGTTGTGCTCAGCGCGAAGGCATTACTACCGCTGATGCTCAAGGTCACATTGCTAGTGAGGTTGGCGCCAGTAACTTTGAAGGTTGCAGTTGCGGGAGTGCCCACTGTAGTGTTCATGGTGAGCGTGGCGGGGTTAACCGTAATTCTAGGATTGGTAAGGGCTCCTGCAGGGGGCTCGATTCCGATAATCATGGCCTCACCATAGTTGAAGACGTAGGAGCCTGATTGACCGGTTGCACCTGTAGCAGTGGTGAAGTTGTGCAGCGTGCAATAGCCGTTGCTGTCACCGCTCCAACCCCAGTTTACATAGTATTGACCGCTGGCATTTACACCAAAGACATTGAAGGCGTGGCCTGCGGGCTGGTAGCTACTGCAGTCATAGGCCAGATATTCGATGGGACGACCATTATGAAGTTCGTTCAGCATCCATTCATTCCACTGTGCATCGGTGTAATTCTGTGTGCTATTGGAATAGCCCCAACCAGAAGACTGAAGTGTGGTGAGGGTAAGCAGTTGAGCATCTGTGTAGCCCATGTTATGGCAACCTTCCAAAATCTCGGGGTCGTTGGCCCCACTGGCACCAGTGCCATACATATAATCGGGAATTGACTGACCAGCATAACGCATCAGCCATGCCACTGCGTTGGCCTGAGCAGTTGTGTATGAGGTGTTGGTAGGACCTGTGTACTCGTCGATGATGTTATTCCAATCAGCCGCGCGTGAAGAGATAGCTGAAACACTGAGACCGCCTGAACTCGAACCACTGATGGCTGCACAAGCAGGGAAGGTCTCCGGCCATTTCCACTTGTAGTAATTCATAGCCATCGAGGTAGCGGGACAACCGGTAACGGCGCGACTACCGCCACTGGTGGGGCACTGGTTGTTATAGGGTGCGCTCTGGTCCCAGTTTGCGTTTACCAGAGGAGCAACGGGTGTGGTAGCAAACTTGGGCAACTTCACCGGAGCCCTGGTTCCGGCCTTGAGGCCGTCAATCTGAAATTTGTACTTGTTGAGTAACCACTGCATGGCGGGAGGGATGTTGTTTATGTCAAGAGAACCTTCCTCACCGTACATCAGGATCTGGGGTGCCAAATCATCACCTGAAACCACTACATAAGATTTTGCTGAATTGAAGATGTAGTAGTCCACAGCTGCGGGCTTGGCAACCGATTTTTCAGCCTTGGCAAGCTGGAGGTTGGAAACAGCGGAGGCTTTTAGGCGTCCAGCCTTCACCTGCTTGGTTAGAAACGCGCTGGCTGCAGCCTGAGCCTGCGAGGCAGAGACATCGGCAGCCGACATTTGTAGAGCCGTTAGAACGACTGCAAGAAGAAATACAATTTTTTTCATAAAAGTAAATATTAAAAAACAGTAATATATTTCTGGATTATGGTGAAACAGGCGCAGCCATCAAGGGCAGCGCCACATGTACAGCGGCAAGCATATCAACATTTTCTTCATTACCGAAAACCAGTATTAATTTTTAAGTCATCAATGGCATTAATGTATGATGCGCTAATGTCTGATTGATTATTTTTGAATCGCAAAATTACGAAAACAATAGTTATATTCCAAATTTTTATTGGAATTTATTATGAAAAATCAAGAAATTCTTCTATATGAAATATTTACACAAGGGCAATTCGCTTAAAAAAAATGGCGATTGGTGGAATAAATGTGCCATATAATAAATTTTAGTTAATTACCGAGGCGCAATGCGAGGTTTTGAGTACTTTTGTGCCCTCGGACAATGAAAGCAGAAAAAGACATCAATCAACAGCGCAACAGCGAGGAAAAACGCTGCACGCTGGTAGGCATGACATGCGACGTGTGCCTGTCGGTACTGAAGATTGCAACGGGCTTCATCGGGCGCTCGAGTGCCATCCTTGCAGACGGCATCCACAGCATCAGCGACACGGTGACCGACGCTCTGGTCTATGCGATGGTGCGCTTGTCGGGCAAGGGCGTGGACGAGCGCTACCGCTACGGCCGGGGCAAGTACGAGACACTGGCCGCATTTCTGATCAGCATCATTTTGGTGGTTGTTGCCATTGGCCTACTGACTGATGGCACCCAAGATGTATGGGCTGCACTGCATGGCAGCACCCTGGAGCGACCTCACAACATCGCCCTGATCGTGGGTATCCTCGCCATCATCGTCAAGGAAGGACTGTACCACTACACCCGCCTGAAAGGGCGAAAGACCGGCAGCAGCGCCCTCAAGGCCTATGCCTGGCATCACCGTGCCGACGCGTTATCGACCGCAGCGACGCTGCTGGGTGTAGCGGGTGCGATGTTTCTGGGCGAGCCGTGGCGCGTGCTTGACCCCCTGGCAGCCATTGCCGTGAGTGTGCTCATCCTTGTGCTCGCTTACCGCATGGGACGTCCCGCTGTCGAGGAACTGCTTGAGGTGTCGCTGCCACAGGAAGAACAGGACAAAATCGCCACCATCGTCAATTCCACACCTGGGGTGAAAGCGTTCCACAACCTGCGCACACGCCGCAACGGTAACCTGCGCGTGGTGGACATCCACGTCAAGGTGGATGGAGGGTTGAGCGTCAACGACTCCCACGAGATTACCCGTGCCATCGAGCGTGGACTGTCCGAAGTCCTGGGTGAGGTGATGACCAATATCCATGTCGAGCCCTACCATGGCCACAACCAATGTGAGAAAAATGAACCCACAGTAAACCCAAATCCCTGAACTCAAGTTGGAACACATTACATTAAATAACACCCTACCCCGCGTGTTTGCGGGACACAACGGAATCCAGAGCGAGGTCTGGCTGCAGAATATCACGCTGGAACGAGGCAAGCGCTACCTGATCAGCGCCGAGAGCGGCACTGGCAAGTCATCGATGTGCAGTTACATCTATGGCTATCGTCAGGATTACAGCGGCGTGATTGCCTTTGACGGGAAAGACATTCATTCGCTCTCTGTTGACCAGTGGTGTGACATCCGTCAGCGCCACATTGCCTATCTGCCGCAAGACATGCGTCTGTTTGGCGAACTCACTGCGATGGAGAACGTGGAACTGAAAAACCGCCTCACGGGCTTTAAAAGCAACGAGGAAATCCGCCGCTTGTTTGAAATCATGGGCATAGCCGACAAGCAAGACAGCCTCGCCAGCAAACTATCCATCGGCCAACAACAACGCGTCGCCATCATCCGCACGCTGTGCCAACTGTGTGACTTCATCCTGCTTGACGAGCCGGTCAGTCACCTTGACGAGGACAATAACCGCATTGTCGCCGAACTCATCGCCCAAGAAGCCGCCCGACAAGGAGCCGGCGTCATCGCCACATCGGTGGGAAACCACCTGAAGATGGAGGTGGATCAACTATTTAGGCTTTAGGGGGTAGTTAGAAGTTTGAAGTTAGGAGTGAGGAGTTAGAAGTTACAAGTTAGGTTATAGTTTTTGGAGAATCCTTTAATATTTAGACTCTAATGAACGATATCATCTGGAAACTGCTGCGGCAGCACATCAGCAAGGGACAACTCATCGGATTTGCCATCGCTAATCTGATCGGATTGACCATCGTGTTGCTTGCCGTACAATTCTACCGCGACGTGAGACCAGTGTTCAACGACGAGGAGAGTTTCATCAGCAAGGATTACCTCATCATCACCCGTGCCGTGACTGGCGCTGGTGCGATGATGGGCAGCAATGGCGAATTCAGCGAGACTGACATCCAGGACCTGGAGGGGCAACCATGGTGCCGCCAGGTGGGCCGTTTCCTCAACAGCGACTTCGCCATCGACGCACAGTTGGGAGTGGGCAGCGGTCATGCGATGCACACCCAGTTCTTCTTTGAGTCCATCCCCGATGAGTTTATTGACATCGACCCGGAGGCTTGGGGTTTCTCTACCGACAAGCCTGAGGTGCCCGTAGTCATCTCGCGCGATTACTTGTCATTATATAACTTTGGCTTTGCCGCCACACAGGGGATGCCCAAAATCAGTGAAGGACAGGCCGAGATGTTGCCCTTAGAGTTCACCCTGAGCGGCAACGGCAAGCGCAAGGTCATGCCGGGTCGCATCGTGGGATTCTCCAACCGCTTGAATACCGTCATCGTCCCCCAGGAATTCATGGAGTGGGCCAACCAGTACTTCGGCACAGGAGCCGTACAGCACCCCCAGCGACTCATCCTCGAAGTGAGCAGCCCTGGCGACGTCAAGATAGAGCAGTATATGGACGACCACCACTACGAGGTAGCCGGCGACAAGATGTCGTCGAGCAAGGCTAATTATTTCCTTACCGTCATCAGCGGCATCGTCATCGCCGTGGGTATCATCATCAGCCTATTGTCGTTCTTTGTGCTCATGCTGAGCATCTACCTGCTGCTGCAGAAGAACACCCACAAGATACAAGACCTCCTGCTGTTAGGCTACTCGCCCAACCAGGTGTCCAAGCACTATATATTACTCGTAGTCGTCCTGAATGCCGCTGTCCTCGTGCTGGCCATCGTGCTGATGCTTATCGGCCGCATGGCCTATATGGACATGATTCACGCCTTCGGCGTCAGCGGCTCCGGCATCTGGGTGGCCATCCTTGTCGGCCTGCTCATCATGGGTGCCATCACCGCGGGCAACATCCGGGCCATCCGCCACAAGGTCGCATCACTATGGCTCCGCGAGAAATAAAACAGGTTATTCTCCACTGAGCAAGAGATCGATCAGGGCGGTCACGTCACTGATGGAAATCTTGGAATCCATATTCACGTTTGCATTAGCAATACTGAAGTGCTCCAATGAGCCACCCAGCAAGTAGTCAATCAACGTTGTCACATCACTGATATTTACAACGCCATCGTCATTCACATCTCCCAACCGCGACGGCAGATATTCCATACTCGTGAAGTATCCGTCCTCGTCAGGAGTGCACACCCTGGCGTAAGCGACCGTGACAAAGCTACTGTTATAAGGCGTGGTGCGTTCCGGACAATAGCCCTCAAGGCTATAACAGCCCTCGAACACCTGGGAACCTTGGTAAGCATCCCAAGCCGTACCCGGGTCGCAATAAATACGCTTCAGTTTCCCGCAACCCTTGAATGCCCTATCTCTAACTGAAGCATACTGGGGAAGACTGCCACCCAAAACCAGTGTTTCGAGATTGCTGCAACCGTAGAACATTTCCATCATCTTGCTCACTGATTCAAGGTTCAAACCACTCAGATCAAGCGTTGTCAATGGTTTTTTCATAATCATCAATAAAGCAGCACTTGGATTAAACGATAGATATTGAACCAGGACAACAGAAAAGTTGCACAGTTACGTGCCGTGCCAGTGATTTCGACTAATTCAGTGCTACATAATAAATTGCAAAAAAACTGACCGACATGGCAAAATTAGATATAAAAAACGAGAATATCAAGTCTCAGGAAAAAAATGACTTTATCTACATACCTCCAGAGCGGGATTGTCCAAATAAAAATGACTTTTTATTTGGCACTCCGCGAGACTTGCACTAATTTTGTAGTCAAATTAACCATTTAACATAAAATATCAACTTAAATACCTAACTATCAAATGAATATGGAGAAAAAAATCGTAGAATGCGTGCCTAACTTCAGTGAGGGACGCAATATGGCCATTATCAAACAAATCACTGATGAGATTGAACGTGTCAAGGGCGTGAAACTGCTCGACGTTGATCCTGGAGAAGCCACTAACCGTACGGTGGTGACCTTTGTGGGAGAACCCGACGCCGTGCTTGAGGCTGCTTTCCAGGCTGTCGGCAAGGCTGGTCAACTCATCGACATGCGAGGTCACCATGGTGCACACCCGCGTATGGGTGCCACCGACGTGTGCCCGCTTATCCCCGTGGCCGGCATCACTCTGGAGGAGTGTGCCGAACTCGCCCACAAGTTGGCCGAGCGCATTGCCCGAGAACACAATATCCCCTGCTACTGCTATGAGGCTGCCGCCATGAAGCCCGGCCGCCAGAATCTGGCCGTTTGCCGCGCTGGCGAATACGAGGCACTGCCCGAGAAGATGGGTAACCCAGAGAAGGGTCCCGACTTTGGCGACCGTCCCTTCGATGAGGGCGTGGCTCGCACAGGGTGCACCGCCGTAGGTGCCCGCGACTTCCTAATCGCTGTGAACTACAACCTGAATACCACCTCGACCCGTCGTGCCAACGCCATCGCCTTTGACGTTCGCGAGAAGGGCCGCCCCGTACGCGAGGGTAACCCCATCACTGGCAAGATTGTCAAGGACGAGAACGGCAACAACGTGATGAAGCCCGGTACCCTCAAGGGCACCAAGGCCATCGGCTGGTACATCGACGAGTACAAGATCGCTCAGGTGTCGATGAACATCACCAACATCAACGTGACTCCGCTGCACGTTGCCTTTGACGAGGTGTGCCGCTGCGCTCAGAATCGCGGCATCCGCGTGACGGGTACCGAGATTGTGGGCCTCATGCCCAAGCGCTGCCTGATTGAAGCCGGCAAGTACTTCCTGGAGAAACAACAGCGCTCGACAGGTATTCCCGAGGAAGACATCATCAACATCGCCATCCACTCGATGGGTCTGGACGACTTGAAGCCCTTTGACCCGCAGGAGAAAGTCATCGAGTTCATGCTCGAGGCTGATAACAAGAACGCCAACCGTCTTGTAGATTTGACCGTGACCGGTTTTGCCGACGAGACTTCGCGCGAATCTCCCGCTCCTGGCGGTGGTTCCATCAGCGCCTATATGGGTGCCCTGGCAGCATCGCTGGGCACTATGGTAGCCAACCTGTCGAGCCACAAGCCCGGCTGGGACGAGCGCTGGAACGAGTTCAGCCAGTGGGCCGATAAGGGCCAAGCCCTCAAGGTCGAACTGCTGCACCTCGTTGACGAGGACACCGATGCGTTCAACAGGATTATGGCTGCCTTCGGCATGCCCAAGAAGACCGAAGAGGACAAGGCTGCCCGCACTGCTGCCATCCAAGACGCTACCCTCTATGCCACCCAGGTGCCCCTGCGCACTATGAAGGCCTCGTTCAAGACCTTCGAAATCTGCCGTGCCATGGTCGAGACCGGTAACCCCAACAGCGTGACCGACGCTGGTGTGGGCGCCCTCGCTGCACGTGCTGCTGTTATCGGTGCTGGCATGAATGTGAAAATCAATGCTTCGAGCCTCACCGACCGCTCTGTTGCCGAGAAACTGATTGCCGAGGCTAACGAACTCGTTGCCAAGGCTAATGCCGAGGAGGCTGAAATCACCGCAATGGTCGAAGAGAAGATTAAGTAAAAGCCTTCGGCTTTGATTAGTGATTAGAGATTAGTGATTAGTGATTTTCGAGAACGACTAAAAACTATAATAAGATGACCAAAGAAGAATTTATTGCCGACATCCGTGGCGGTATTCCCGAGGAACTGCCCGAATTGCAGGCCTATGACACCGAGATTAACCATGCGCCCAAGCGCAAGGACATCCTTACTCCGGAGCAGAAGAAGCTTGCTCTGAGGAACGCCCTTCGTTACTTCCCCAAGAAACTCCATGCCGCACTGGCTCCCGAGTTTGCTGAGGAGTTGAAGAAGTATGGCCGCATCTACATGTACCGCTATCGTCCCAAATATGAGATGTATGCCCGTCCCATCGACGAGTACCCCGCACGTTCACGCCAGGCTGCTGCCATCATGCTGATGATTCAGAACAACCTGGATCCTCGCGTGGCACAGCATCCCCACGAGCTCATCATCTACGGCGGCAATGGCGCTATCTTCCAGAACTGGGCACAGTACCGCCTGGTGATGAAGTATCTGAGCGAGATGACCGACGAGCAGACGCTCGTGATGTATTCGGGACACCCCCTGGGCTTGTTCCCCTCGCACAAGAACGCACCCCGCGTGGTGGTGACCAATGGTATGGTAATCCCCAACTACAGCAAGCCTGATGATTGGGAGCGCGACAATGCCCTTGGCGTAAGCCAGTATGGCCAGATGACCGCTGGCTCCTATATGTACATCGGTCCGCAAGGTATCGTTCACGGCACGACTATCACGGTGCTCAACGCAGCCCGCAAGCAGCTCGTGAAGCGCGGCCAGAAGGGTGGCGACATCCATGGCATGCTGTTCGTGACCGCCGGTTTGGGTGGCATGTCCGGTGCTCAGCCCAAGGCTGGTAACATTGCTGGCGTGGTCAGCGTTACCGCCGAGATCAACCCCCTCGCTGCCGAGAAGCGCTACGAGCAGGGTTGGGTGGATGAGCTGCACAACAACCTCGATGAGTTGATTCCCGCCATCCGCAAGGCTGTGGCCGAGAAGAAGACCGTTTCGATGGCCTATGTGGGCAACGTCGTTGACCTGTGGGAGCGTCTTGCTGCCGAGGATATGCATGTGGATCTGGGTAGTGACCAGACCTCGCTGCATAACCCGTGGGCAGGCGGATACTATCCCGTGGGCCTTACCCTTGAGGAGAGCAAGCAGATGATGGCCGAGCAACCCGAGAAATTCAAGGAGTGCGTACGCGAATCGCTGCGCCGCCAGTGCGCTGCCATCAACAAGTTGGCCGACAAGGGCATGTACTTCTTTGACTATGGCAACGCCTTCCTGCTCGAGTCGAGCCGCGCTGGCGCCGACATCATGACGCCTGAAGGCAAGTTCCGTTATCCGTCCTACGTGCAGGACATCATGGGCCCGATGTTCTTTGACTACGGCTTCGGCCCCTTCCGCTGGGTTTGCACCTCTGGCGATCCCAAGGATCTGGAGACCACCGACCGTCTAGCCGCACAAGTGCTTGAAGAAATCCGCAAGGACGCTCCCGAGGACATCCAGGGCCAGATGGATGACAACATCCACTGGATCAAGGAAGCTGGCCCCAACAAACTCGTTGTGGGTTCACAAGCACGTATCCTGTATGCCGACGCCGAAGGTCGTGCCAAAATCGCATTGGCATTTAATGACGCCATCCGCAGCGGTGAACTGAGTGCGCCTGTCGTGCTCGGTCGTGACCATCACGACGTGTCAGGTACCGACTCTCCCTTCCGTGAGACCAGCAACATCTATGACGGCTCGCAGTTCTGCGCGGACATGGCTGTCCAGAACGTCATCGGCGACTCCTTCCGCGGTGCTACGTGGGTAAGCATCCACAATGGCGGCGGTGTAGGCTGGGGCGAGGTCATCAATGGTGGCTTCGGTATGGCCATTGACGGTAGCGAGGATTCGGCACGCCACATCCGCGAGATGCTCTTCTGGGATGTAAACAACGGTATCGCTCGCCGCAGTTGGGCCCGCAACAAGGGCTCGATGGACGCCATCAAGCGCGAAATGGAGCGCACGCCCGAGTTGACCGTCACCATGCCTAACCTGGTGGACGACGACATCATTGACAATGCTGTGACCATCTTCTAATTCACTGAATAACCTAAACAATATCAAAACATCAATATGACACATCAAATCAGTGCCGAGCATCTGACGGTCCAAAAGATTGCCGAGATTATCGAAGGCCATCATACGCTCAAACTCAGTGCCGATGCCATCAAGCGCATCAGCCACTGCCGTGAATACCTTGATAAAAAGATTGCCGAGAGCGACAAGCCCATCTACGGTGTGACCACAGGCTTCGGCTCATTGTGCAAGATTTCCATCAGCAACGACCAGCTTTCACAGCTGCAGATCAACCTGATGATGTCCCACGCTTGCGGTGTGGGCGAACGTGTGCCCAACGACATCGTTAAGATTATGATTCTGTTGAAGGTGCAGTCTCTCTCCTATGGTTACTCGGGTGTGAAACTCGACACCGTGGAGCGACTCATCGACCTGTTCAACAACGACGTTTATCCTGTAGTCTATAAGCAGGGCTCAGTGGGCGCATCGGGCGACCTCGTGCCGCTGGCTCACCTGTGCCTGCCCATCGTCGGTATGGGAGAGGTAGAGTACAAGGGCGAGCGCATGAGTGGTGCCGAGTTGTGCAAGAAGATGGGCTGGGAGCCTGTCAAACTCGGTTCCAAGGAAGGCTTAGCTCTGCTCAACGGTACCCAGAACATGAGCGCCCATGCAGTGTGGGCACTCATCAAGGCTGAGCGCCTGAGCAAGTGGGCTGACGTCATTGCCGCCATCTCGCTGGAGGCCTACGACGGACGCATCGAGCCGTTCACCCATGCTGTTCATGCCGTACGTCCCCATCAGGGCCAAATCGAAACGGCTGCACGCATGCGCGAATTACTTGATGGCAGTGAGCTCATCAAGCAGCCCAAGGTCAACGTGCAGGATCCCTATTCGTTCCGTTGCATCCCCCAGGTTCATGGCTCCGTCAAGGACACCATCCGCTACGTCGGTTCAGTCATCGACACCGAGATCAACTCAGCTACCGACAATCCCACTGTTTGTCCCGATGAAGACTTGATCATCTCGGCTGGCAACTTCCACGGTGAGCCCATCGCCATGCCCATGGACTTCCTGTGCATCGCCATGGCAGAGCTGACCAACATCTCGGAGCGCCGTACCTACAAACTCGTGTCCGGCACCCGTGACCTGCCCAGCTTCCTCGTGGCTCATCCCGGCGTGAACAGCGGCTTCATGATTCCGCAGTACACTGCTGCCGCTATCGCTAGCCAGAGCAAAACGCTGTGTATGCCCTCATCGGCTGACACCATTCCCACCTCACAAGGTCAGGAAGACCACGTGAGCATGGGTGCCAACGCAGGTGTGAAACTGTGTAAGGTTGTTGAGAACACCGAGCGCGTGCTGGCCATCGAGCTGTTCAACGCCGCTCAGGCACTGGAATTCCGCCGTCCGTTGAAGTCGTCGCCCGTACTCGAGCACGTCATTACCGACTATCGCAAGTGCGTCCCCTTCATCAACGAGGACCAACCCATGTACCCGCACATCGCCAAGTCTGTAGAGTTCTTGCAGAATGAAAAGATTGATTAAAAATATCGCTTGTCTGGCAGGCATTGATTGCGAAAGGAAACATTGCCTGCGAGGCAGCGAAATGGCTACGCTGAACTGCGTCAAGGATGCCTGGCTGCTCATTGACGGTGACCGCTTTGAATCGTGGGGCGAGATGGCTGCTATGCCCACTCCGCTAGACGATTGGGAGGTCATTGACGCTATGGGCGGCACAGTGCTGCCGTCATGGTGCGACAGCCACACCCACATCGTGTATGCCGGCAGCCGTGAGGGTGAGTTCGTGGACAAGATCCGTGGGCTCTCCTATGCCGAGATCGCACGCCGTGGTGGCGGTATCCTCAATTCCGCTGACCGCTTGCATCTCTTGAGCGAAGACGAACTCTACGGCCAGGCTATGCGCCGCGTGAGGGAAATTATCGCCAAGGGCACAGGTGCTGTCGAAATCAAGAGTGGTTACGGACTGAATACCGAGGATGAATTGAAGATGTTGCGCGTCATTCGCCGCATCAGCGAGACATCACCCATCAAGGTGGTATCCACCTTCCTGGGCGCCCATGCTGTGGGCAGGGAATATACTGGCCGTCAAGGTGAATATGTGGACATGCTCATCCGTGAGATGATACCCGAGGTGGGAAAGCAAGGGCTGGCCGACTTCATTGACGTCTTCTGCGACGAGGGTTTCTTCACGCCCGATGAGACCTCCCGCATTCTTGAAGCGGGCGCCAAGTGGGGCATGCGTCCCAAGATTCATGTTCAGGAGCTGGCTCCGTCAGGCGGTGTTGAGGTCGGCGTGAAACATAATGCCGTGTCGGTCGATCACCTTGAGAGCATGATTGACGAAGACATCGAGATGCTAAAGGGTACCAACACCATTCCCACGGGCCTACCCGGCACCTCATTCTTCCTGAACATGCCGTTTGCTCCCGCACGCAAGATGATCGAGGCAGGCCTTCCCGTAGCCACCGCCAGTGACTACAATCCCGGCTCGACGCCTAGCGGTGACATGAAGTTTGTTGTATCTCTCGCTTGCATCAAGATGCGCCTGTTGCCTGCCGAAGCCATCAACGCAGCCACCATCAACACGGCTGCCGCTATGGACCTGAGCAAGAACTACGGAAGCATTGCAACCGGCAAGGTCGCTAACTTCTTTATCACCGACCCAATTCCCTCTATCGACTTCATCCCCTACTCTTACACCACGCCCATCATTGCGAGGACCTTCCTCCAGGGCCAGGAAGTAAAGTAAAAGTCACATCGCGACACATCATTATCAAAGAGGGGCGGCGCGCACAGCGTCACCCCTCTCATTTTGAACCCATCTAGATCATCTAGATGGTCTATAACTTCTAGATGATCTAGACAGTTTAGATATTCTAGACAATCTAGTGCTAGCAACAGGGCGCGCCAGCCTGTTGTGTAATGCGAGCCACCGGCTCGTATATAAAAAACGAGGGAGCCGCTGTCTTAACAGTGACTCCCTCTTAGGGGGCGGTTACCTAC
>CACYQB010000012.1 GCA_902776435.1 uncultured Bacteroidales bacterium
TTCGTCAATCCATGTCTTCAATGTCCACAGTTCTGGATGCCCGTCGAGATAAGAATTGCCGCAGCCGATCTGGTCGTATGAGATGACTTGCCGACCTGTATCGGCGATGCAGTCGAGCACCTCGAAATAGTTGTGTGTACTGCCCGGACCGCCGTGAAGCAGCAACAAGGGAGCCTTCTCTGAAGGTTCGCCTACGATACGATAGTAGGTCTGGTAACCCATAAAGGGCATATAGCCCTCAGGGATGCGATTGTTCATATTAATATTCAACTTTTAGTTATCTTCCGTTTTAGGATGCGAAAATACGGAAAAGACTCCAGATCGGCAAGCTTTTAAGGGATTATTAACCTTGATTGTCTTTTTCTTGTATGTCTAAATAGACAGGTACTTATGGCTTTCTTCGGTGTGACAACACCCACTCGATCCTTTCGGGAGTGAATGCTGCAGATGTTGCTTCGTGATGGTCCAACCCTTCCAAAAGTTGGAAGACGGCATTGCCTCCGAACAGGTTGATGTCATCAATCAATTGCTTCACTTGTTCGCACCTCGTTTCTAATGTACCTCGTGTACAAATTATGGGAGTACGAGCCAATTGTGAGGTATTATATCCCCGATATCCTCCCGAGGCCACCATGGCAGCGGCAAAATAGTCCGGATAGTCGGCAAGCAGATACCAAACGCCTTGACCGCCCATCGATGAGCCGAAAACATAGATACGCGTTGAATCGACGCCGAACTCTCTCACATAGTAATCGGCCAAAGCCTTGACATACTTGTTACAGGCCTCGCATTGCTGTGGCTCACGAGGGCGACGCTCACCAGGCGATGGGCGACCGCCACGATTGCGCTGCCGAGGCACATCTCCGTTCCATGAAGCGTTGCCCGGACATTGCGGCACGAGGTAATAGGCTTTGATGTTGTTCCCGTTCAGGTAATCATAAATCTTGCCCACAGCAGGCGACATCATCTGTTTCTTGTTGTCACTTCCGCCGCCGCTACCGCCATGCAGGTAAATGGCCAAAATGGGTTGAGCGGTGTCTTGCGGAGCGGTTAGCACTTCGCGATACCTTAACTTCTTGCCCTGTAATTTCGTGGCCTTGTCGCCAAAAATACCGAGTAAGTCTGACTCTGTTTGAGCGTTGGCCCTAAACAACAGTGAAGTGAATATCACCAATAATATGAGAGAAACGTTTTTAGTCATGTTGCAAATTTAGGTGTTTTCTTTGAGAATCAAACATTTTTTCCAGTGGTTTGCACTTGGCTCTTGTCCAGTATCATGCACGGTGGTGGCTCCTTCTCGCTGGGTGCGCTGTAGTTCAGCAGGTGCGGAACACGTGGCCGCCATCGCCCATGTCATAGTCAGACATGAACAGCTCACGGGTTTACCAGTGTCCGCCGCCTCCGGGTTGGGTGTTGGTGAAATTATAGGTGGTGATCATGTTGCTCAGCGTGAGTGAGGCAAGCGTTGAGCCGCCAGTGACGCTAGCACCGGTTACCAAGCCGTCAAAATTGCTGCCACCGCTGACGGTTGCTCCCGTCGTCAAAGTGCACTTGCCACCCTTGGTCATGCCTGGAGCGCTCGCCAGCAGTGTGTAACTGCTGTAACTGCGTGGCACGGCAAAAGCAAAGAGGTTGCTGCCGTCATTGCCAGCAAGGGCGATATAAGTGCCGCTTGTCAGGCTGCTGCCGCCGACGATGGCCACGGGCTGGGTCGTGCCGCTCGTGCTGGGCGTTGAGGTCGTACCGCCGATGCCCAGAACGGTGCCGCCGGTGATGGTAAAGGTGTTCTGGTCACAGTCGATGCCTTCCTCGGGCGAGGTGGTGCCGCAAGCGACAACCGTGCCGCCGCTGACGGCGATATTGCTGTTGCTGTCAATGCCGTCGTTGTTGATGGCATAGGCAAACACCTGGCCGCCACTGATGGCGATGTTGCCCTTGGCATTGATGGCATCGTCGTATGCATAGACCTGCACCTTGCCATCGGTGATGTAGAGTTTGCCTTTACTCTCGATGCCCTCGCTGTTTTCGCCTCCTGTTGCCCGCACCATGATGTCGCTGCCCGCCAGATGGATGTCTCCGTCGCCCTTGATGCCCTTGGGCGACGTGCTGTAGCGTCCATAGCTATAGACCGTGCCCGTGGTGATGACCTTAACAGTGCCGCCATCGAAGTGCATGGCCTGGTCGCAACTGATACCCTTGCCACCCTGGCCGGTGCTCTTCAGGCACAGCGTTCCTCCGCTGATGGTGAAGGTGCTGTCGCACTTGATGCCGGCACTGCCGTTTACGTCATTATCGTCGCTGTCCCACTCGCCAGTGCCCGTGGTGATGGCCGTGAAGCGTCCCCCATCGATCTGGATGAAACCCTCACTCTTCATGCCCTTGGCTGCCACACCGCTGCACTCCACATTGATGACACCGCCACGCATCAGGATAGCGTCATTGGCTTTGATGCCGTTGCTGGCAGTGTTCTTGACGTAGATGTTGTTGCCCGGTCGGAACAGGATGTAGTCATCGCTGGTGATGCCGCCCTTGCAGTTGGCCAGCACCTTGAGATGGCCACTTCCGCTGAAGAGTAGTTTGCCCTCGCTGAAGAGCGTCGCCTTCATGTCCTCGTCGGCTGGCGTGTCATAGCTGCTGCCGTCCTGCAGCGTGTTCCATGTACCGTCGGCCAGTTCGATATAGCCACGCTTCTTGCATTGGCTGTTGATGGCAGCACCAGAGGAGTTGGTGATACTCACCCCGTTGAGCCGCAAGGCATACTTGCTCTCGCCATAGAGCTTGAATGAGCCGTCGCCTGTCGTGCCGCTCAGAGTATAGCGCACGCCCTTGACCGTTGACACCACTGTGACATGGCCGCCACTGACGGCGACGCTCACGCCTGTCACCTCACCGCTGACAGTGGCATTGTCGGAGCCGTTGTAATTGATCTTGATTTCGTTGTCAAACGTGTTGTTCTCAATGTAGTCCTCGTCGCTGGAGTCTATGGTCTCACTCTCAGAGAGCGCAGTGCTATCGACCGCGATCGTGAATGAGGTCAGTTCCCCTATAGAAGCAGTGGAGCCTCCACTTTGAGAGGAAGGGACCTCGCCATTCGGGTTGAAATCTGGTTCAAAGGGTGATTCCTCTGCACATGACAGCAGTCCTGCGATCAGCAATGCTGTGATTAAATACCTTGTTGTCTTCATCGTCTTGCCCTTTCTTAATGTAAATGTGTTAAACCTGAAACTATATGCGCCTATCGGCGGATGTCTATCTATTTAACGTAACAAAATACGACATCTGTGTGTAGCCCTACTGGCTTTTCAATGTACAGCGTCTTTCTTTCAACGAAACTCTCATCTGGCTCCGTTGACTTTTCGTTCCGTTCCGGCCGGGGCAAAGAAGAAGCCACCTTGCTGGGTGCGCTACGGCTCAGCAGGTACGGAACACGTGACCGCCATCGCCCATGTCATAGTCAGACATGAACACCTTGCCGCTGTCGGTCTTGAAAGCGGCCGACGCGTTGAGCACCGGGATAGTTTCTACACTGTTAAAATTTAACTCCATAATCTTGCGGTTTTAGTTTCCGCAAAATTATGGAGTCTGTTCTGTTGTTCAAAAGACAGAGTTAATAGCCATTCATGGGTAGCATAATAGCATTACTCTAAACGCAGAATTGTTGAATAAGCACACTGCTTAATGATTGATCACAATGATTTGAGTTTTGGCAGGATCAAATATGCGCTCGCTTACATCCGCTATAGGTTATTATGGGTATTTCATCATAAAACGCTTCAGGGTCATAGTCCAATTCAATGACAAGAGAAGAATCATTCAAGACCTCTACTTCCCTGGAAAGATATCTCACAAAAGAAAACTTAAGGGTATCACCTTTTTCAACTTCAATGCTGAAATTGCCATCAAAATCCGCACAAACAGCGCGGTCGGTACCTTTTATCTGAACGACCGTAAAAATCAAAGGCTCTTTGTCTACTGCGTCAACTACCTTACCAGTTATCTTAAACTGTTCAGCATTTACACTACACACGAGCAATAGAAATATGTATAGCAAAAACTGTCTCATGATGCATTCCTCCAATTTTTATTCGCAAAGATACAACTTTTATCCAATAATCACATAAATAATGCGACGAAATTATAGATGTACTTCGAGGCCGTTGATCTCGAAGATGCAGCAGATGCGGGCCTGGCGTATCTGGTGCGAGTCGAGCAGCTTGAATTGCTGGATACCCTGGTAGAAGTTGTAGCGAAGGGGGATGCAGTTGTGCCAGCACTGGATTTCCCCACTCTTGGTCCAGAGCTTCAGGTCAACCGGGTCGCCGGCCTTGAGCAAGTCGAACGCCATAGAGCTTGTTCTGATGGCTAAGGCGCCGCCAAGTTTAGATAATCTGCGAGGAAAACATAAGGCTCTCCAGTTGGGTGTTCAATGTGACTGACATATTCTTCATGCGCCTTTGGCGCAGATTAGTGATGAGTGGTTAGTGATGAGTGAATTTTCTATCGCAAAGGTAACGGATGGAGTCTCTACGGCAAAAGACAACGAAAAAGCTATCAAAATCGCAAAATGGCAATGGCATAGTTTTTGCTTGTATAATATTATTATGTAACTTTGCAAGCATAGTGAGGAGGACAAGATGTTTAAGTATATCTATTACCGGATATGTAAGGATTGGGAAAGAAAGAAGGAACTTGGACCTGCAAAGTGGCTTAGTTCTTATTTTCTTTTTCTCTTTTTACCGTTTGCATTCTTGAGCGGTATGCTCATGGACAGCGACAATAAATTGACATCCATGCTCGGTTCGTTGCCTATTTTGGCATTAGCCATGTATTTGTGTAACCGATTCGAGAAAAGGATGAAGAACTATACACCTCCAGAGCGATTCAAGAAATTTGATAACACACCATTGTATTGCTTTACTGGACCACTTGTTATGCTGGAGATACTGTGGGGCTTGCTTGGAACTGTGCTAATGATTTTCTGTGTTATCGAGCCTTTCCATCTTGAAGGTTGGCTCTACAATCTTTTGGTCCAGTAGATTTATAATCGTATCGTGGCCGCAAATGAATAAAGCCGGGCGTTCCCCATCGAGGGGGCGTCCGGCGCTGGTTTCATGAGGAGGGGACTGCTACCCCCATCTTGTCAAAATTACTTTGCAGTCATAGGTCGTCAATAGACAAAGGTTTTGTATCTTTGCAGAAGTTTAAAGACTAATAATAATTGGATTTTTCTATCAGTTGATTGGGCACCTGTGTCATCATTAGCTGTTGAAACTGTTGATCGCTCTGCGCGCGAGAAATTAAACGAGAATCATAAACAAATATTTTTGTTTAATTTCTCGGCCGCTAGGCCGATTAAAAACACGATGCGGAATTATGATACGCCCACGTCAGGGAAAAGTCCTTTTCCAACAACCTATATCTATGAATATGCTGATGAGAATGAATGCTAAAGTGTTGGTGACGGTAATTGCTTTTGTCGCCATGGGGTTGGCAACTGCCAGTGCACAGATTACACAGGAACAGTTGCGAACCGGAAGTGACGAACAGCTGCTGAGGGAATGGACAAAGGTGATTTCCGGTGATGAGTTTGGCGGAAGAAAGCCCATGACACCCTATGAGGACAAGACGGTGGACTATCTTGCCAAACAGTTGGGGGTAATCGGTTTGGAGCCTGCCTTCAACGGAAATTGGTTCCAGCCCTTTGAGATGATTGCAGTCACAGCCAAGCCCGTGGGTAGCAGGCTCTCTGTGAGCGGGAAGAAGAAATCGGTGCTCCGCTATCCCGACGATTTGATCATCTGGACGACTCGCGCAACCAAGAAAATTGACCTGAAGAAGGCGGAGTACGTGTTCTGCGGTTTTGGCATCAATGCGCCTGAATTCGGCTGGAACGACTACGAGGGCATCGATGTGAAAGGCAAAATCGTGGTGGTGATGGTCAACGACCCCGGCTTTTATGACAGCCAACTCTTCCGAGGACGCAACATGACCTACTACGGTCGCTGGTTATATAAGTTTGAAGAGGCACAGCGTCAGGGTGCCGCCGGTTGTCTGGTCCTCCACCACACCGAAGCCGCCAGCTACGGGTGGCATGTCTGTGTGAATGGCCACCTGAGCGACAATCTCGCCATCTATGATCCGGATACCCGCAATGCTGGCGAGTTGGCAGTCAGGGGATGGCTGCATGAGGACGGTTGCCGGAAACTGTTTCTTGCGGCCGGCATGGATATGGACAAGGCACTGGCTGATGCCAAAAAGCCGGGCTTCAAGAGTTTTCCCCTGAATGTGAGAGGTGATGTGAAAATGAATGTGACTTACGACATCCAGAAGACGCACAATGTGGGCGGCATCCTTCGGGGGAGCGGCCAGAATGGTGAGGCCGTAGTGTTCTGCGCCCACTGGGATCATCTGGGCATCGGGAAAGCCGATGAGCGCGGCGACACGATATATAACGGTGCTGCCGACAATGCATCGGGTGTGGCTGGAGCGTTGCTCGTCGCCAAGAAGTTCAAGGAGATGCCCCAGACGCGTCGAGACCTGCTGTTTATCTTCCCGTCGTCTGAGGAGAGCGGGCTTTTTGGCTCTGCATATTACTGCGATCACCCTGCCGTTCCGATGGCGAAGACTGTGGCTTGCCTAAATTTTGAGAGCATAGGTCCTGCCGAACTGACGCACGATGTCGTGATTCTGGGTGGTGGGGAAAGCGACCTGGACAATTATTATGTCGCTGCCGCTGCTGCCCAGGGCCGGTATATCTATTTCGACGATGACAACTCCGACGGCTGGTTTTACCGTTCCGACCACTATAATTTCGTGAAAAAGGGAGTGCGTGCCGTGGTGTTGGAAAACGGCCAGCATCCTGTGGATGTGACCAAGCCCAATAAATATCCTATGCCGGTATGGTATCACAAGCCCTGTGACGAGTATCGTGAGGATTGGGATGTTAGTGGCACTTTGTCCAACGTGAACCTGATCTTCAGCATAGGCCTGTCCTTGTCCAACAATTCCCGATAAGGCATTTCGTTTTCTGATTGAAGGCATTATCTGTATCTTTGACTTTAATTGGCTTCAATATATCTCATCTCTCGTTCCCGCCATTATTGCATAGTGCTACTGGCCGGGAGCGAAGGCTTGGGGGGCATCGATCTGTTAAAGTCATGTTAAAATCGTCGTTTTCTCTTGACTCGTCCCTAAGGGCACACATTAACTTTGCTTTCACTTAGCAATTGCTTCATAACATCGCGCGATATGAGTAAGAAAACAAGGTTAAAAATCGGAGAGTTCTCCCAGTTGATGCAAGTCACAGTAAAAACTTTGCGTCATTATGAGCAGAAGGGTCTGCTGTTGCCTGACGAGGTAGACGAGTGGACAGGCTACCGCTACTACAGCATCGACCAGATGCAGAAGTTGCAAGCCATCCGTGACCTGCAGCGCCTTGGATTCTCGTTGGATGAGATCAAGGACTTGTTCGTGGACAACTCGCATATCCCAAGCATCCGGCAACTGACCGAGAAAATCAAGGAAACGGAAGCGCAGTTGAAGCAGCTGATAACCCGCCGCAACCGACTGCTCGACTGGAGGAACACTCGCAAAGAGATGAAGACAATGGATAAATTCAGCATTCAGTCACTGCCCGAAATCATCGTGGCAAGTCATCGTGAAGTCCTTCCCGACTACGCCGCCATCGGCTCCATGTGCGTAGAGATAATCGCTCCCGAGATGCAGCGTCTCGGCTGCAAGTGCCCACCGCCAGGCTACTGCTTTACTGTTGAACATCACAGGGAGTACAAGCCGACGGACGTGGACATTGAGTATTGCGAACAGGTAGAGGAGATGGGAGAGGACAGTGCCATCATCCAGTTCAAGCGTCTGCCCGCAGTGCCTAAGGCGCTCTGCATGAAGCACGTCGGCCCGTATGAAAGATTCTACGAATCGTACATAGAAGCTTTCCGTTACATAGAGGAGCATGGTTACAAGCCTGTTGGTCAGTTCCGCACCTGCTACGTTGATGGAGTCTGGAACCAGGAGGACCCCGAGAAATGGCTTTCAATCATTCAGATACCGATAGAATAGCCGTTTATCCTAACCGCCCCCAAAAAACGATGGGGTATCTTGTAAACTGGAGGCTGGATTGTGAGTTCCCTATTTGCGTTTTCTCCTATTTTTAGGGCAATAAGAGCAAATAAAATACCAAAATTTTGGTATTGCTATGAATGTCATTCCCATTGTACATTTGCAGCCAACTAAAAAGCTAAATGATATGGGAATATTAAAAACGTTCTTTACTAATTGTGCACATCCTAGAGGGATAATGGGGAGAATGATGCTCCGGTTCATGAACTTCGGTCACGCGCCGCTGACAAACTGGGGACTTGACCTTGTGGAGTTCCAGCCAGGCTGGACAATGCTTGACATTGGCTGCGGTGGCGGGGCGACATTGAAGAGACTGCTCAAGCGCAGCGACAGTGCACAGGTCTATGGCATAGACATCTCGGAGGAAAGCGTGGCAAAGGCACGCAAAGTGAATGCCGCAGTGCTCGACAAGCAGGTGTTCGTCTGCCAAGGATCTGCCGAGAAACTACCCTACGAGGACGGGAAGTTCGACCTCGTGACAGCCGTCGAGACGGTATATTTCTGGCCCAATCTGCCTGGATGCCTGCAGGAAGTACGACGCGTGCTGAAGCCGGGAGGCCGTTTCGCCATTATGGTGGAGGTGATTGAAGGTGATTCGATGTGGACTGACGTGGTGGAGGGCATGACGGCCTACTCGCCAGACCAACTGAAGAAGTTGCTTGACGAGGCAGGCTTCATTGATACTGCCATCCACCGCAAGAAACCCTCGTATGCCGCCATCACTGGAGTGAAACAGGCATCGAAGGAGCGGTCATGACTGTACTGGTTATCGGTTTACTCATCCCCTTGCTGGGCACCATGCTCGGGTCGGCCTTCGTCTTTATGATGAAGGGCGAGATGTCCGTGAGGCTGCAGAAGGCACTGCTGGGCTTCGCTTCGGGTGTAATGGTGGCGGCTTCGGTCTGGTCATTGCTGATTCCCGCAATGGAGATGGAAACATCAGGGAGCGCATGGGCGGTGGTGCCTGCTGCCGTGGGATTCCTCTTGGGCATAGGTTTCCTGCTGCTGATTGATGAGCTGACCCCGCACCTGCATCTCGGCAGCAGCAAGCCCGAGGGCCTTCGTTCCCACCTGTCCCGCACGGCGATGTTGGCATTGGCGGTGACCATCCACAACCTGCCCGAAGGCATGGCCGTGGGCGTTGTCTTTGCTGGTGCCGATAGCGGTATAACAAACATTTCGCTGGCCAGCGCCATAGCGGTATCATTGGGTATTGCCATCCAGAACGTCCCCGAAGGGGCCATCATCTCAATGCCGATGCGCGCGGCGGGAAACAGCCGCTGGCGATCTTTCCTCATCGGCTCGTTGAGCGGAGCCGTTGAACCCATCGGCGCCCTTGCTGTCTTGTTACTGTCGTCCCTGGTTATACCCGTTCTTCCCTATATGCTCGCTTTTGCCGCGGGGGCCATGTTCTATGTGGTCGTCGAGGAACTGATACCCGAAGCCTCAAGCGGCCAGCACACCAATGTCAGCACCATTGGCTGCGCCATCGGTTTTGTCCTGATGATGGTGCTCGACGTGGTGATGGGGTAGAAATGGTGTGTCATAATAAGCTTTTGGGGTTTTAATCGGCCTTGCAGCCGAGAAATTAAACAAAATAGCATTATTATTATTTAATTTTTATTAATAATTTTGCATAATTTGGCTTCGCCGAGCTAAAGGTTCTCGCGCGAAGTGCGATTAAAATTGCAACAAATGAATTATGACACAGCCTCATGGAAGATGGACTGAAAGCAGTTGTTAATGGTTTGCTGGAGAGAAGGGACACCGCCTTCCAATGCACTGGTTGTTCTTACTCGAATGGCGGCAGATGACCTCGGGCCGTTCCATCTCCACGCCGAAGTGCTCCTTGACGAAATCGACGGCAGCGAGGATGGAGAGGAATGAGTCACGCTTGCAGCAGCGCGGGCCGCCGATATGGCCTATCTCTCCGAGGGATCTGGCCGTCATCTGGTGTGACAGGGCAAAAGGTTCGTCAGCCAGTGGCGTGGACTTGGAGATGATTGACACGAACATTCCCGCGCTGATGCCTGCACCGCAGGCGCCCCAGAAGCCGCATGCCCCGCCAGGAACGCTCTTGCCCCTGGACATCATCTCGTTTAGGGCCTTTGGCAAGTCAATCTCTCCCCCAGCGTTCTTGTAGGCCGTGAGCAATGCCGCACCCACCATCACATGGTGCTCGGGGCCGTGCATGTGGCAGAAAGGCTGCGCCATCATCTTCTCTATGATTGACACAGGGTTATTGGACGTCTCGGCGAGGCACAGCCCAATGATGGTATCCAGCCCTGCTGTATGGCAGTCGTTGCACACATAGTGCCCATGGACACAACGGGTCTTGCTACTCTCCTTCTTGTGGCATATAGCGCACTCCATGAGCTCATCGTTCTCGAGATACTCCAGTGGAGCCTTGCATATCAGACACTCTTCTTTCATCATCGTGATGGTTTACTTTGCCAATGTATAGCCCAGGGCAACGGCAATAATGCCAAGCACTACACTGCCCAGGGCGTACAGAATGAATGTGGAATAATTGCCAGCCTGCAACAGGCACAGGCTTTCCTTTGAGAATGTGGAAAATGTGGTGAAACCGCCACAGAACCCCACAATCAACAGCAGGTTCAACTGCGAGGAGGCATTGACGCGATTGAATGCAGCCCAAAGTAAACCGATAAGCAGACAACCGACAACGTTGGCGGTCATCGTTGCCCACGGGAATGCGGCCCCCATGCCCTTCATGGCCAATGACACCAGGTACCGGGCGATGCCGCCCATAAAACTACCTGCCCCAACAAGAAGAATGTCCTTTAAGATGCTCATACAAAAATCACGATTGATATCACTCAAGAGTGCAAAGATACCTATTTTTCTCTATTACATGATAGATTATGGGAATTTGCTGTATCAAATGCTCTCGGGATCATATTTGAGCACATCCGACGGCCAGCCAGTGACATTCCTGCCTGTATCAAGATGCCGTATCTCAAGAAGGTCATCATCCGCCAGCGTGAAGTCAAAAAGGTCAATATTCTCGATCATCCTTTCCTTGTGGGTCGTCTTAGGGATGATGATAACACTGGCCTGGATCAAGAACTTCAGGGCAATCTGGGCTGCAGTCTTTCCATATTTCTCACCCACTCTCTTCAGAACCGAATTCTTGAAGATGCCGTGCTTGCCTTCGGCCAACGGGCTCCATGCTTCCAGGGCCACGTTGTAGGGCTGCAGGTATTCCATCATCTTGCGCTGCTGATAGAGCACATGCGTCTCACACTGGTTCACAACAGGCATGACTCTGGCATCTTTCACAATCATCGGGAAGGTGTTCGGATAGAAATTCGATACACCAATAGCCTTGAACAGGCCTTGTTCATAGAGTTCTTCGAGCGCATGCCACATGACAGCAGGTTTCCCTACGGGCCAGTGAATCAGCATCAAGTCCACATAGTCCAGACCAAGCTGCCTCATCGAATGTTCGACCGAGCGCATCGTCTCATCCCTGGTATAGCATGAATCGCAAATCTTCGTCGTGATGAACAGTTCCTCACGGGCAACGCCGCATGCCCGCACGGCATCCCCCACCCCTCTCTCGTTGTAGTACATGGCGGCCGTGTCGATGCTCCTGTAGCCAACCGATATGGCGTCCTCCACAACCCGCTGTGTTTCCCTCTCAGGGACATCATAGACGCCGAGGCCAACCATCGGCATCCGCAATCCGTTATTCAAGGTCTTATATTCCATATTACTTCTACACAATCAAAAACTCCGTTACAAAAATAGTGAAAATTAGTGCAAGTTGAATGAAATGCCGAATATATTTGAGCATTTCTGAAACGCAGCCTAATTTATCCAAATTCGGACAAAGTTCAGTGAGGTGGGCGAAATATTCGTCCACCTCACTAACTCTTAAACCTCGTGTCTGCAAGCCGGCCTTACCACTTGAGGGGCTCTTGCAGGATGGTACCGTCGGTCATGGGGCTGTCGGCCTCGGTGAACGGGGTGGCCTTGTACTGGATGCAGAGCATCGTCAAGTCCTCGTTGCCCGTGTTCTTCAACGCGCGCTTGCCGTTGGGCGACACGCGGATCACGCTACCCTCGCTCACGGGGAAAATCTCACCATCGACCTGATACTGGCCCTCGCCACGCAGGATGAAGTAGAGCTCCTCGTGCGTCTTGTGGGTGTGCAGGAAACCGCTGTCCTGTCCGGGAACGAGCGTCTGGAAAGAGAACTCGCTGGCAGCAGCGCCAACGGCCTGTCCGCCAAAGACCTTGCCCTGAATCGTGAAGTCCGGGCCCATAGGCAACTCGTGTTCAATAATCTCGCTGATGCGGCCAACGTTGATGGCGGCATAATTTGCACCCTGTGCAATTTTTTCAATCTGTTTCATTGTGTAGTAAATGTGATTAATGGTTTTTATTGGATGAATATTTCTTGCGGTCGTTCAAGATGTCGGCCAGGTTGGCCAGTGCCCACTCAATCAGGCTGTTGATATGCGGCATGAGTGACTTGCCGCGCTCGGTGATGCTGTACTCCACCCGTGGCGGAATCTCAGCAAAGGCCTGCCTCGACACCAGCCCGTCAGCTTCCAGGTTGCGCAGCGCCACGGTGAGCATCTTCTGCGAGATGTCGGGGATGGCCGCGAGGATGTCCGAATACCGCATCGCCGTGTCCTTCCCGTCAAGCGTGTACAGTATCAGCATCGACCAGCGGTCGCTGATGCGCGACAGGATATTGCGTATCGGGCAATCAGGAAAGTATGGATCAACTATAATGTCTCGTAACATATTTCGTTCTGATTTTCAGTTATACTAACTTTTCTCTCGTTTCGGTTGCAAAGTTACTACCGTTGGTTGACATGACAATGAACCGCCCGAAATGTTAGCAACGCACTTTGATGTTAGAATTGGACAAATCAACGCCTTAAAAAACTCACTTTTATACTTTGTTAAGACTTGCCCCCCGAGAAAATGAACTGCACCCCAAAAGTTAGACACAAAACTTTTGGGGTGCAGTTCAGTGGTGCGGATGCCAAAAACTAAGTTGTTATCGTTGTTTGGATAACTGGAGGCCTCGCCGTGGCTTACGGCCTGAGCATCTTTTTTCCGTCTTGGATGATGATGCCGCGTGTTTCACTCGTGGCTGGAACACCCGTGATAGTGTAAGCCCTCGAGGTGCCGACAGGGACGATAACCTCTTTCACCCTGCTTGAACCCTGAGTCTTATCCCTAAATTCCTGCTGGGCCTTTGCCAACTGGTCACGGAAACGCTCGTTGCCTTGCAATTTAGCATAAAGCACTGATGCACCCAGGCGTCCGGCATCCACGTCGCTCTGCCAGTGATATCCGGCAATGACGCGGCTCTGGCCATACTCATAGCCGCGAGCCAGCAGTGCATCGGCAACAGCGGGGTTGATGTCCGACATCAACAAAGCCATTGTCCAACCGAGAACGGTGTGCCCCGAAGGATAAGAGCCATTGGTGATATGTTCCTCTTCCTGCTCGGGAACGAGGGTCTGCTGGTTGTAATATACAAAGGGGCGGGTACGCATATATTTCTCTTTAGCGCGGTTGCTGATGCTGTCACATGTGGCTCCCACGTCCTGCAAGAGGGTGTACAACTCGGGCGTATCTTCCTTAGTGATCATGAGGCCCAGAATCGGGCAGAACTCCTGAATGATGGTTTGCATCCCGTAAACGGCATCACGGATAGCCATAGCAGCGCGCTCCTCATCTTGGCGTTGACGAATGCCCCAGAGGTATTGGGTCTGGTCGGCAGCGAAACGTGATGATTCAAATTCTGGAGGGGGCGGCAGGAAATTTACCATGTTAGGCAACTCCTCCTGAGTGAAATATGCATGACCGTTAACCTCGTCTTGACCGGCAAAGGCCGTCATTGTGCCACATAATACAACGATAGTGGCAAAAATAAATCTGCTGATTTTGCTCATAATAATGAAAAGTTAATGTTGTTACAAAAAAAATTAAATATCTCCCATTCAGTCTGCCGACTGTATTTGATTTCCCTCGAAGTAATCAGATGCTGGTACCACCGCGTTTCCATGGACACCACATCCAAATCTCGCTGCAAATTTAGCTTTTATTACCGAAAAAAGCAAAATCTACGCCAGGGATTTCACCACGCCCAACAATTAGACTACAACCTTCTTCTCGTTTCTAACAGCCTCCAAGTTGTTCGCATCTTCGATGATCTTGCAGGGTATTTTCCATAAAAGTCGAGTCTTTGACCCGACTTGCCTCTTCGAGGCAAAAGCCAAGCCCATGATACAGCAGAAATGCTTATTCGATTCAGATATAGTGAATTATGCCGATGTTGAAAATCTTTATCGGACACCCATAAACCTGATTACTGGGTTCTTGCTCGCGTCAGTTCGATGGCTTCTTTGCCGGAGAGGTGATCGATGTCGAGGCGGAGGAGCAGGACGTGGTCGAGGGATTTGTCGATTTCGTGTTGCAGTCCGGATTCGTCATTGGGTGAGTATCGGCGTCCCAAGAGGCGCAAGGCCTGCACCTTCTCAGCGGCATCCTCCAGGGTGTGGATGCGGCCAAACGCGATCACGCTTCTGAAATAGGTCGTGAACTCGGCTGGCTTGATTTCGTCCTGTTCGATGACGCAAAACGAGCAACGGCTGTCTCGCTTGATGGCATCAACTTTGTGCCCTTGCACCGCCGAATGGAAAATAATCGCCCCGTCAGCATACACATAGCTGAGCGGCACGGCGTAAGGGTAGCCGCCATCACCCGTCAACGCTAGCACGCCCGAGGTGCAACAGCCCAGGATGCGCTCACATTCTTCTCTGGATAATTGCTGCCGATTACGGCGCATGGGTCTGAATTCTGCCATAACTTAAAAAGTATCAACGGTTATTTCATTCGTTTCTCAAACACGAACAAGCCGTCGTTGGGATCGAACTGTTCGAGCATGTTAGGGTCACGATGATGTGAGTTGAAAAACTCGATGGCATGGAAGCCGCAGCAGTTAATGTAGAAGTGGATGTTGCGGCGATCGAAATAGGGGGTGCAGGTCTCCCACACCTCAACCTCGGGATGCATCGCCTCGATGGCCTTCCAAATGGCTTGGCCTATTCCCCCACCTTGCGCGCCCACTTTCACATAGAGGAAAGCGAGCTCGCCATGATGCTTCGCGCCGTCGATGGTGATGATGGCACCACCCACGCGCTGGCCGTCAGCATTGACAGCCTCATAGGCCTCAGCACCCTCGGCTCGCAATACCTGATAGAAGTCCCCGTCGGGCAGCACCTGCCACTGGTTCTCACCGTCTTCCTTAATATGCCCCTGAAAGCCGCTCTCAAATGCCTCCTGCATCTCCTCCTTGAAGGCGATAGTGCGCTCCTCAGCAAGCCTGACAAGTTCAATTCCTGTTTCCATTGTATTTCGTCTTAGCTCTTAAGTGAAACTGCTTGCTCTATCAAAAACCCGGATGCTGATTAGTTCGTCTTGTCTATGTAATCAAGCAAATCGATGGTGCCTGTAACGCTATCGACATCAAGAGCCGGAACCGACTCCACCATGCGTGTCTTACCACTTAATTTATCTACATAGAAATTAACCAATGCACCCGTATAACTGCGGAATATTACCTTGTATTCAGCTTCTGTCTCCTCCCCCATCGTGACAGACATCATCGAGGGATTTTCTTCGGCAATGCTCCAGTCATATTCGCTATGGCAATAGTTGTTTACTCCTTCATAGGCCATTTCGGCCGTTATGTCAGCATGTTGTATCACTTCAGTTTTGTTCTTTTGGCACGAACAAAACAGCACGGCGATCAATAAGGATGATATGACAATAGATTTCATAACTCAGAATATTTTTTCCAACAGGGCAAAGATAACGATTTTTTCGCTAATCAACTGTTTTCTGAGAAATTATGCCAGATTCTTCATCTTATCAGTATTTTTTCTTAATTTTGTGGCGTCAATCTTCATGGCGGTGTGTCATAATTCATTTGTCGCAAATTGAATCGCGCTTCGCGCGAGAACCTTTAGCTCGGCGAAGCCAAATCAAGCAAAATTACTAATAAAATTAAAATAAAAATTTAATTTGTTTAATTTTAATACTAAATTTTGTTTAATTTCTCGGCCGTTAGGCCGATTAAAACCCAGAGGCCTATTATACGCCAACAATTCAATTAATTCAGACTATGAAGAAATCAATTTTCACCTTGATGCTGATGCTCATGTCGGCAATCGTTCTTAACGCTCAGAGCTTGACCGCCCATCAATGGGGCACGAAACTCATCTCCGATGACAACCAAGAAGTGCTCGTGGAGCTGACCTTTGAAAAAGACGGAACTTGTGGACTCCTGGTTGGGGCTGAGCATCAAATGAAGGAGGACGGTGTGCCCATCAACATCCTGGGAAGCGTGGCCGTTCCCGGCACCTACACCCTGAATGGCAAAGACTTGACAATGGACCTTAACAGAGGCCAGGCTGAGGTCGATTTTGACTATGAAATCAAGGGAATGGACGCCAAGACCAAGGCCTTGATGGACAAGCAAATCAGAGGCGAACTCAACGGCATGAAAGGCGAATTCAAAAAGACAATGCTTGACGGAATGCCCAAGATGCACAACATGAAGATCGTTTCGCTCACCAACAAGGAACTCGTCCTCAAGATTGATAATGGACACGAAATGCCGTTCTATGCATTATAACGGGATGTACCGATAATTCGGCATCTATCTTTGGGGCAAACCGTCGAGGTCTTGGAAAAACATGAAACTGCGCTAGGTAGATTCATCTATCCTGATGGTTTCATGCGCGATACCAAGTTGCTCCAGTTCTATTGACATATCATCGCTGAGTATCAGCAACTTTATTTCATCGGGCTCACGTTTATGAAGGATAATTTCACTCGTCTGTGTTCGATTTGCACAACTTTGTTGTAATTTTGTGGCCATGAATGTGAAAGTTAAAATGCCTCATTTGGGGAAACGGAGTAAGGGCAATTCTTGGTCCAGGGAATTGCTGATGAGTATTATTGGCACTACAATCTCGATTGTGCTGACCTTTGGCACGGCTCATCTCATTGAGCAGCACCAGCGCAAGGCTGAGGGGCGGGATATAGCCATGATGGTCATTCATGACATCGACCAGTATGCCGAATCTTTCAGGGATGAAGCCGAAAACGACGCCAAGAATCATGACTTGGCGATGTATGCGCTGGAACATATCGACAGCATCGAGAAAATCCCCTTCGACACCATCGCATCCTTGATCAGCTACATCTCATATATGGAAGGGAACGAATATAAATTTGACGAAAGCATCGAGAAGACATTCCAGAGCAACCAGGAAATCTGGAGGAGCATCGACGCGCCTCCGTTTATCGACCAGGCGAGGGCTTTCTTTCATGACCGGCGCATGACCTTCCAGATGCTGAATACATCAATCAGTTTCCACAGGCCTGTCAGTCAAGAAGATATGAGACAGGTCTATGCCACAGCAATAAGTACGGGCAAGGGTATTGATTGGCATGGTTTCCTGCGCAAGAAACTGAAAGACGAGGATGTGCTGATGTATATTCAGCTCAACAGTGAGCGCCAGAAAACGCTTAACTCCATTGCCAACAATTATCAAGACATGAGCAACCGCTGCAAGTTTATCATGAACATTACCGACGAGGAGTTGGAAGCATTCCTAGACAATCGCAAACGCACGGGCGAGAATCTGACCGACAAGAAACTGGTGGGACGTTGGTGCACGATGGACGATGAACAGCAGGTCTTTGAGTTCAACAATGACCACACCTTCAAGCAGCGGGTCGAGAAACACTATCCATCGCCCGCCTATCATGGACGCATGAAACTTACATACATCTACAGCGGGCGCTGGGAAATCAAGGGCGACTCACTCTACCGGTATTTCGATGCTGGCTGTGATTACGAGATTGACCGCTCGAACATCACCTATTCGCCCGATAAACGCGAAACCGTCGAAGCCATGCTCAAGCAGTATGAGGAACAGGTCGCCGCGGCTGTTGAGCAGAGCAAGAACCAAACCATGAAACCTAAAGTCCGCGCTGTCTCCATCGACAAGTCGGGCAATAAGGTGGAACTCACTTTCCCCGAAGACTTGGCTGACGGTCGAATTTCCTACCTAATCAGGGAAAAATAATTGACTCTGATTAAGCGACTGCAGGTCACAGTTGGATATAGAGGAGAATAATGTCCTCGTAGTGTCCGTCCTTCATCAGGAAGCCCTGGGGGATGCGGCCCAACCGCGTGAACCCCAGGCGCTCATACAGGTGCAGGGCATGGACGTTTGCCGCCACAACCGCGTTGAACTGCATGAGGCGGAAACCCAGCCTTGCCCCCATGGCCAACGAGTCCTTCACGAGTTGCTCGCCGATGTGCAGCCCGCGCTTGCTCGATTTGACGGCATAGCTGGTATTGGCGATGTGTCCGCAGCGGCCCACGTTATTGGGGTGAAGGATATAGAGACCGACAATCTCGCCCGTCTCGCTATCCTCGGCAATGCCTGTATAGGACTGGCTGCTGAAGAAACCCTCAGCCTCCTGCTCGGTCAGTTCCTCGACCTGCGGGAATGCCACGCCTTCGCGCACCACCTCGTTCCATATCTCCATGGCCGCAGCCACGTCTTGACTCTTGTATTCCCTAATGGTAATCATATCGCAGAAATGAATGGCACGATAACGCTAACCTCACCCGTGCACAATACATGAATCTTGATCTTGTCCACAATTGTAGAAATCACATTTCTATCACTTCCGCAAAATTAGCTATTTTCTGCTATTAACCCAAATGTTAGTTTCCAAATTAGTAGTAATTTTGTAGCGATATTTTGATTGCAGAGATGGGCATGACATTTCGACGAGTCATAGTAGTGCTGAGCATGGCTGTAGCCTTATTGCAGGCTAACGGTCAAGTACGCGTCGTTGGCAACGACGCCGATACCACATCGGTAAGCCAGCAGGTAGATTCGATACCCATGCAGTCTATTGGCGAGATCACAGTGACCTCTCGACGACCTGGCATGAGCCGTGTTGCCGGGGCCGAGAACGCCATGCGCATCAACAAGGCGGAGCTGTTCAAGGCGGCATGCTGCAACTTGGGCGAGAGTTTTACAACTAACCCCTCGGTGGATGTAAACTACAGCGACGCTGCCACGGGAGCCAAGCAGATCAAGCTGCTGGGCTTGAGCGGCACTTACGTGCAGATGCTTGCCGAGAACCTGCCCGACTGGCGGGGTGCTGCCCTACCCTTCGCCCTGGGTTATGTGCCCGGGCCGTGGATGAAGAGCATCCAGGTGTCGAAGGGGGCCTCATCGGTGCGCAACGGCTATGAGGGTATCACGGGACAAATCGACGTGGAGTACCTCAAACCCGAGGATGAGCAGGGTGTGACGCTCAACTTGTACGGAAACAGTGACGGCCGCATCGAGGCCAATGCCGACGGCAATCTGCACCTGACATCTCGCCTCAATGCCAATCTGCTGGCCCACTACGAGGACAATCTGGCCGATATGGACCACAATCATGACCATTTTCTGGACCAACCCAATGTGCGGCAGGTTAACTTGCAGAGTCGTTGGGATTGGCTGGGCGACCGCTACATCTTCCATGGTGGCGTGGCCATGATTGACGAGAAACGCCACAGCGGGCAGACGCGTCCCCATCACCAGGGAGCGGAACTTTTTGCCATCGACTTGAGAACGCACCGCTACGAGGGATATATGAAACATGCCGTCGTGCTCAATGCTGAGCATGGCACCAATGTCGCCCTGATGGCTTCGGTGGCCAATCACGACATGGACGGAGCCTATGGCCACAAGCGATATGACATTAACGAGACAAATGCCTATGCGCAACTCATGTTTGAGACTCACTTGAGCGACCCGCACACCCTCTCGCTGGGCTTGAGCCTCAACCATGACCATCTGTCACAAGACTACCGTTTAATCCATGTTGCCGACGGGCCCTTGACCCATCTGGTGGAGAAGGAGACCGTCACGGGAGCTTATGGCCAATACGCTTTCACTCCAGCCAGCGACGTTATGACCCTGATGGCAGGCGTGCGTGTGGACCACAGCAGCTTGCACGGCACGTTTGTCACACCGCGTCTGCACCTGCGCCTGCAACCTGTACAGTTCCTCACTGTGCGCTTGTCAGCAGGTAAGGGCTACCGCACGGCTCACGCCCTGGCCGAGAATCACTACATGCTGGCCAGCGGACGGCGGTTGGTATTCAACGACCTGCATCAAGAGAGCGCCTGGAACTACGGTATCACCACGGCATGGGACATCCCGTTGTGGGGCAAGCCGTTGAAAATCAATGCCGAGTACCATTACACCCACTTCTTGCACCAGATGGTCATCGACATGGACAATGACCCATTGGTTGTCAATATCCACGACTTGGACGGCAAGTCACGTTCACACACCTGGCAGGTGGACGTCTCCTATCCCGTCATCGAAGGGCTGGAATTGACCGTCGCCTATCGCCACAACGATGTCAAGACGACCTATGGCGGCGTACTGCGTGAGAAGCCTCTCACACCACGGTACAAGGGCTTGGTTGCCGCATCTTACAAGACTCCGCTGGGGCTTTGGGAGTTTGACGTGACGCTGCAACTCAACGGCAGTGGACGCATGCCCGACCCCTATTATATAGACGACCCCACCCAGTTGTCATGGTCGCCCCGTTTCCCTGCCCATTGCCAGCTCAATGCCCAAGTCACCCGCTGGTTCAGGCATTTTTCCATCTACCTGGGTGGTGAGAACTTGACCGACTACCGCCAGCCCAATCCCATTATCGCCGCCGACCAGCCCTGGAGCCAGTTATTCGACCCGACTATGGTGTGGGGACCCGTGAGCGGCGCGATGGCCTATCTAGGCATCCGCATCAACTTGTTCAGATAATTCAACAATAACCAATAAAGATAAGGACAATGAAAAAGATTCTTTTACTGCTCATCACTGCCTTCACCATGACCATGGCCAGCGCCAAGGACATCAAAACCGTTGTGCTCACCACTGTTCCGCAAATGCACTGCGAAAACTGCGAGAAGCGCATCAAGGAAAACATCCGCTTTGAGAAAGGCATCAAGAAAATCGAAACCGACGTCGAGCACCAGACGGTCACTATCACCTATGACGCCGACAAGACCACCGTTGAGAACATCATCAAGGGCTTTGAGAAAATCAAATACAATGCCCGAGAAGTCAAGGACGGCGAACAGGTTGCCACCGACGAGGAAGAAGAGTGCCCCAACATGTAAAGAATAGAATAACCATTAATTTTGGAGTATGAAGAAGTATATCATTTTAGCCATTATGTTGACCATGTTTGCGATGCAAGACGTTTTTGCCCAGTCCCTTGAGGGCTACAAGGCCATCAACCTGAAAGAGGAGTTCACCGACAATGCGTTCACGTTCTTTTCACGGGCACCCATCCTGCTGTCCGGTGACAAGACGGCCCACAATGCCATGACCATCGGTTGGGGCAGCCTGGGCAATTATCTGGGTTACAACCGCTTGACCGTGAGCGTCTATGTAGCTCCGGCACGTTACACCTATGAGTTCATGGAGCGCTACCCCAGGTTCACCATCATGGTATTTGACGACGAGCAGGTAGCGCGTTACATGGGCAGCCACAGTGGTCGCGATGGCGACAAAGCCGCTGCACTCGGCCTGCATGTGGCCTACACACCCAGCGGAACGCCCTATTATACCGAAGCCAAGACCGTTATCGAGTGTGAAATCATCACCGCGTTCCACCAAGAGGCAAAGGACTTCCGCAACGACACCCCGCGCAACTTCTATGACGGTTTCAATGCAGGTATCCACGCCGTCTATATCGGCGAAATCATCGGAGCCTGGAGAAAATAAGCCTCCACACTAGATAGCCAAACGGCGGCCTCACCATGCCATAGCAGTGAGGTCGCCGTTTGTTATTCTCGAAACCAGTAGAAATTACAGTTTCATGACTCGTTTCATCTCCAAGTTCTCATAGCCCTCGGGGCAATGAGTAGAGAGATAGACCGTAGGATTCTGCTGGATGAATTCGCGCACGCGGTCAAGCGTCTCACGGGCTGCTGCCACGTCCTCAAAGACAATTGAGAGTTTGTTGGCCTTCAATGCGGCGTCACAATAGGTTACATCGCCATGGAACATATAGTAGAGGCCCTCATGCTCTAGAACAGCGATGCTGTTACCCTTGGTGTGGCCTTTAGCCTCGATGAACCACAAGCCATCGACCACTTGCATCGCGTTGGGGAAGTTGTGATAGGCTTGGCCGTACTCGGCACGGACGATGTTTTCACCCTCCAGTTTCATCGCGTCGGCATCCTCGGGGGCGATATACACCTTAGCATTGGGAAACTCGCCGATGCAGTCGCTGTGGTCAGGATGTTTGTGGGTAATCAGAATCTTCGTCACCTGCTCGGGTTTATAGCCTGTTGCAGCGAACGCTTCCATATAGTCGGCCACCTTATCGCCCATGTAGAGCGGAGCGCCATACTTCTTGGCTGGCGCCTTGAAATCGGCCTTGAAGCCCGTGTCAATCAGGATTACCTCATTACCCGTGTCAATGAGAAAATTCTGCAAACTGCTGCGATAGATAATTTGCTCGTCGAAGGCTTCCCTACCCTCCTCACCACCGAAGGCGAACGGCTGGTTCATGAAACCGCCATCAAACATACGGATTGCTTTGATTTCCATAATTACCTGTATATTATTGAGTTAATTGGACTTAGAATTGTCTCACGGATGCTTTTACAGCTTATTGACGAGGTCTATGATCTTCTGCTTGGTGGCATCGGTCTTCTGCTCGTCAACGGTGGCAGTCACGATACCGGTGTCCTCGACTTTCCAGTAATTGCAGATGTCGCGATACTCGGCCATAGCGCCGTCATACACACCAGGCGAATAGGAGGACATGAGCAACGCCATCTTCTTCACCTTAGCGGGACTGTTCACGCAGTACATGCGCTGGATGGGCGCCTGGATCTGGGCATTCATCGTGAAGTAATAGATCGGGGCAGCCAGTACGAGCACTTCGGCTTCGGCCATCAGCGGATAGAGTTCCTGCATATCGTCCTGCTGGATGCAGGCGCCATTGCCCTTGCCGTGGCAATACTCACAGGCCCGACAGCCCGCAATCTTTTTCTTCGACACATTCACCAGTGTCACTTCATGACCTGCTACCTCGGCAGCCTTCTTGTACTCGTCGGCCATCCAGGCAGTGTTACCGTTAGCCCTGGGTGAACTTTGTAAAATCAGGATATTCATAATGGTTACAGTTTATTGTTAATTTGGTATTTCCCTGCAAAAATACTGCATTTTTCCTGATTATACAAACATCAGGCACTCCAAGGAGGAACCAAGGATGCCAACCCATGTGGCTGTCGCATTATGCCGATTGGCGGCTGCGTTTGCGGTACTCTGTCGGAGTCATTCCGGTGCAACGCTTGAAATAGCGGTTAAAGTGCTGACTGCTCTGGAATCCCAGGCTGTAGGCCAATTCGGTAATGGAAACGTCAGTCGAGTGCAAGTCTTCTTTTGCAATATCAATAATTTTTTGCTGGATGAACTCCACGGGTGTTTTGCCGGTCTCCTTTTTCACCAAGTCGCCGAAGTAGTTAGGCGTAAGGCAACACTTATCGGCAAACATCTTGACTGAGGGCAGACCGTTCATAAAAATGGATTCCTTGTGGTGGAAATAGTCGTTCAAGGCCTGTTCAAAGGTCGCTATCACACTATGGTTTTCCAGCTCTCGTGTAATGAATTGGCGGTCATAGAACCGCAGGCAGTAGTCGAGCAACAACTCGATGTTTCGACAGATCAGTTTGCGGCTGAACTTGTCGATTGGGCGGTTGATTTCCTCCTTGATTTTTTCGATACAGTCCAAATAAATCCCGCGTTCTCGTTCCGACATGTGCAATGCCTCGTCCGACGAGTATTGGAAGAAACGATAATCGGCCATCCCCTTGGCAAGCGAGGTGCCGCGAATCAAATCGGGGTGAAAAAGCAGTGCTACCACATCATGGTCCAAGCCAGGAATGGGAGTGGACGTCACCGTTTGCATCGGAGCGAAGCTGGTTACCGTTCCGTCGCTGTAGTCATATTCCCTGTGACCGTATGACAACAAGCAACTGCGCGTATTCTTCAAGTACATGGCATACACTCCATATTGCCAAGTGACCTCGTTGTCAATGAGTTCACGGTTAGGCACGTCCTTGAGGTTGCACACCGTCACCAACGGGTGAACCGTCTCAATACCTAAGGCATGATTATACTGGTCGATATTGTCGAGTTTGAACATCATCTAATATGATAACGAAAAACAAAGGTTTTTATTTGCCAATCATCAGTAGTTAATGACGATACTGATGACCACGCGGCAGGTTCTCCACATGATCAGTCCCCATTGCCACTCAACAGGTAATCAATTAATGAAGTCACATCGCTGATGGTTACGATGCCATCTCCGTTCATGTCACCGCGGGGCAATGACGTGGCCGACTTCTCAAATCTTACCGTCACATCGTCGCTGCCAAGAATCTGTGCCAGCCCTTCGGGGTTGTCCACGGCTCCGATTCGCGTATAGCTATAGCCACTAGAGAAGGTTTCATAGAACAACACGACGCATGACGAGCCATAGAGCAACAGGTCACCCGCATTGATGGTGCCCGGGTGGTAAGATGCAGTGGGCAAGGATGAGTCAAGGTAGTAATACTTCTCATTGCCATTCAACTCGTTCATGTCAAGCGTCAACGGCAATAAAGAGACAAAAGCTCGGCCTGTCTCGGTGTCCTCAACCGTAGCAGAGAAGGAGGCCCCACCGATGATAACGTTGATTTTCATATCTTCCGCAATCAGTTGTGTCACAGCAAGTAATGCCAGCGACATGGATAAAAGTATTCGTTTCATTTCTATGATGTTTAAAAATTATTAGACATGATGTTGGTTTTGCTGTAATTCAGTCATTGTCCGCATTTTCTTGCTCATCTTTCTTGATGGGGCGGATAATCCGTGCCGGACTTCCCGCGACGACCATGTCGGGCGGCACATCCTTGGTCACCACGCTGCCAGCAGCTACGATGGCATTTTCGCCGATGGTCACGCCTGCCAGGACCTTGACATCGGCTCCCAACCAGGCATTGCGGCCGATGGTGATAGGCTTGGTATTCAACGAATGGCGGCGGGCGGGATCTTCGGGATGGTATTCAGTAGCCAACACACAATGGGGACCGATAAAAGCACCGTCCTCAATCGTGATACCTCCAAGAGCCAGAAAAGTGCAGCCAAAGTTGACAAAACTGTCGCGGCCAAATCGCGTGGTGAGTCCGTAGTTGATGTTGAACGGCGGGAACACACGCACGGTGTCATCCACGTCATTACCTGTAATTCGGCTCAGATAATCTCGCACCTCAGCCTCGGTATGGTAACCGGTATTCATTTCGGCGCAGAGCCGCATGGTTTTCTGCACATTGGCATACAGCTCGTCACTGCCTACGTAGTCTTTTCCTGTGGGAGTCGCACTCATTGTCAAATGTTTTTGCCCATTTCAAAGGCTTTTTGCAACTTGTCATTTCCAGCGATGTCGCGCGCATCGTTCACTCCACCGCAGAACAGATGCCCCTTGAGCGTGGATTTCCCGTAGCAGTCAATCCAGCCCTGCAGACCACTCTCGGCACGCTTGGGCACAAATTCCTCGTCCTCGGCGGCTGTGGTCAGCAGGTAGATGTCGCGAAAGCGGTAATCCTTGGGGTACATGGCATTCATGCGGTCGATGAGCGTCTTCATTTGGCCCGACATCTCGTAGTAGTAAATCGGGGTTGCCCAGCACACCACGTCGGCATTGAGCACGCTGTCCATGATGGCAGGCACATCGTCCTTGAAAACACAGGCACCAGTCTTTTGGCACGACAGGCAGCCGATGCAGAACTTGATTTCTTTTCCACGCAGCGAGATCATTTCCACTGCATGGCCAGCGGCCTCAGCACCCGCTGCAAACTGCTCAGCCATCGCGTGGCTGTTCGAGCCAGGGCGCAGGCTGGTAGAGAGAATAACAACTTTCTTCATAATTTTATAATATTACTTTTTTACCGTTCTTTATATATATGCCGTGTGAGGGATGCTCCACCTTCAGGCCACCCAGGTTATAATACTGGTCGCCTTCAGGGTGAGTGTCCCCCATCACTTGACTGATACCAGAGGATGCTGGTTCGAGCGACAACGTGACACTGATATTACTCTCACCAGCCTTTAAAAACGTTCGCAACTCGTTCTCGGACAAATTGTCGATATGTCCCAGGCGGGTGTAACTCCAAGAATTGGAACCATAGAATAGACAGATGTTGCTCCCGCTATAAAGAATCACATCGCCAGGGCGTGCAGTGATCTGCTCATCGCTCGTGGGGAGTGAGAAACCCAGCGCGCCCCAAATCTCAAAACCACCACTGGAGTTGAGCGTTAACGTCACACTGCCTGACTGCAACTTTGCCACCAATGCCTGTGTTGCAGCATTGTTATAAAGCGTCACAGGTTGTGACACGCCGTCGATGGTAATATACATCTTTTGAGTCATTGTGGTTTGAGCCACTGCCTCGTTACTGTCATCGCTGCAACCCAGCAACAGTATTGCAGACATCATCATCAGAATCTTGGTGATTGTATTCATCTTATTTCTGGTTTGTACTAATAACTGAAGTTTATCGACTGCAAAATTACAATCAATCCGTAAAAGGATTTGTGACCATTTTACGGGAAGATGTGCTCACATTACCGAAGCAGTTTTTTTCATCGAAGTCTGCTAAAAAAGCAGCAATAAAATTTAAGCGCCTTAGCGTGAGGTTCCCCAGGAACCTGAGAGCAGGTAGTCAATCAGGGCGGTTACATCGCCAATGGTCACCTCAGAGTCGTTATTGCAATCGGCCTGAGGATGATTGGCATCACCGCTCAACAGCATATCGATTAATGCCGTCACGTCGCCGATGGTGACTTCGCCATCCCCGTTGATGTCACCTTTGACCTCAGCAGTCAGATTGTCATAGTCTATGGCAATGAGCCAATTCCGTATCAGCGATTCGCGATTTGGGTGATTGGCGTTGTTAATCCACAACGCGTTGCCCATCCATTCGGCCTCAGGTACGAGCCGTTGTGCATCGGCCACGACACCGCTGATGCCACTACTGTGACTTGACACAATCAGCCCCACATTCTTGCCAGCCATTTCGCTTCCATGATGGAACAGGTAGGTCTGCAAAATAGCGGCCATGTGGCTCCACCACAGCGGGGTGACGATAATATAATTGCTGTAGTCATCCAGCGAGATGGTGACAGGATCTATAGCAGGATAGCTGTCGGGGTTAGTGGGGTCGGCATAGATGGCATTTAACAACTGTGTCCCCAGGGCATAGTTGTTAGCCTCATAATGCTGCGTCTTATCAACAGGATAGATGCGCAAAGTATCGGCATCAATCTGCGATGTCAAGGTCTGCACAATTTCATGGCAGTTACCTGTATAGCTGTAATACACAACGAGCGTCTTTGCGCTCATGTCAACACTCGCCATGGCGAGTAATAATAAAATGATAATTTGAATCTTTTTCATAGACAACACTTATTTTATCAACTGCAAAACTACCATCAATCCGCAATAGGATTTGTAACCATTTTACGGGAAGATGTACCCACATTACTGAATCTCATTTTTTCAGATTGCTAGAACGGGCAAAGTCATTGCATTCGCCGATAAAATCGGCGAACACACAAGGATAACAACTAAAACAAACGGCGTTTTATTTCTTCTTGAAAATCAACGACATCGTCTCGGGGGCGAGCGGCTTCATGGTGGGGAGGCTCAATGACTTCACCATGTGCAGCGTGCCCTGCTTGTATTTCTGGAAGTGCTCGGTCTTGAGGTGAGCCTGATAGGCGTCATCCGATGCGTAGATCTCAAGGATGCGGATCTGCGTGGAATCCTCGGCACTCTGCATCGGGAACAGGCAGATGACACCAGGCTCACGCTCCACACTCAGGCGGTCCACCTCATTGGCAAACGCCAGATACTTTTCCAAATACTGCGGATACACCTCGATTTCGGCAATGCGGACAATCATTTTTGCATCAGACACCATAGCCAATGGCTTCTCCCTCGTCTGATGAAACAGCCAAGTGGCATTCTTGTACAAGAACATCTCCTTAAACGGAGCCAGGTCGGGTTCATCAGAGAGGTACTGCTTCATCCTCGCGAGGCTCTGCATGAGCACCTGCGGCGCCACATAGGGATAGTCCGAACCATATAACAGGTGGTCAGGCGTGGTAATCGTGAGCATCATGCGGATAGTTTCGGGCGAATGGGCCCCAGCCAGGTCATAGTAAAGCGCGGCAAGGTTGGCCTCCCAATCGATGTTACCCACCATCTTGTTGGCCTGCATGACAGGCGCGAGCGACTTCATGCGCGGCACGGCCAGCGGCAGATAGGCTCCGCAATGAGGCACAATGACCTTCAAGTTGGGATAGCGGGCCAGCACATTGCGACTGATCATGTTGGTCACAGCGCGTGTCGTTTCCGACAGGTATTCCTGCATGGCGAGCGGCGTCTGCGCCATCACCTCGTTGTTGACGGGGTCAGGACAATGAGGATGCAGAATGATGACCGCCCGACGCTCGTTGAGCACGGCGAAGAGCGTATCAAGTTCCGGTACACCTAAATATTGTCCCTGAACATTAGTCGCCAACTTGATGCCATCGGCGCCCAACGTATCGAGTGCATACACAGCCTCGCGGATGGCCGCATCCACATCAGGCAGCGGCAGTGCGGCACAGAACAGGAATCGGCCCGGATGCTCGTGCTTGATGCGGGCAGCCTCCTCATTAGTCGCTCTCACCACGTCAGCCGATTTCGGCTGCGGGGCAGCAAGCGTCAACACCGAGGTCTCGACACCCGCCTCATCCATCCACCTCAAGTGGCCCTCGACATCATATTTGGGCAACGGGAAGCCCTCCTCCATGAGCCGGCCTTCCTTTTCCAGCGCAGAAACGAAGCCAGGAGTGATGATGTGGCTGTGCACATCCATCACTCCCTGAGCCATCATAGTCAAGGCCATAGCCATGTAAAGAAACGTGACTCTGATTCTCATATCATTCCATACTGTGTTCCCAGCCACCGCGCGTATCGATACCAGTGGCATCAGCCAGTTTCTCTAACCTTGCCACTTCTTCGGCTGTCAACTGAATCTTAGCGGCTTCGGCAGCTTCAATGACGTGACGTTCCTTGGTCGCACCGATAATGGGCAGCGTTCCCTTAGCGATGGCCCAAGCGATGCCGATCTGCGAACACGATGCACCATACTTCTGGCCGATTGCCGTCATCTCATTCGTCAGTTCCTCCAATTGAGGCAGCATGGGGTTGTACTTCTTGCCACGGTCACTCTCCTCGGGCAGCGGGTTCTCCTTGTTGTACTTGCCGCTGAGCGCACCTTGTTCCAGCACCATATAGGCCCAAAATTCGATGCCGTTCTTCTTGCAGTAGTCAAGCACTCCACCCTTCTCGCTGGAGCGATACAGCAACGAGAAATGGTTCTGAACAGCCGACACTTTGAAACCTGCTTCGCCCAGGATTTCGTTAGCGCGTTCAATCTCCTGGATATTATGGTTGGATACGCCCACGCGTTTCACCTTACCACTCTTGAGCAAGGGAATCAGCCCTGGTGTCCAGCGCTCCACATCCATCGGGTTGTGAATCCAGTAAATGTCGATATAACCGCAGTCCATACGCTCGATGGATGCCTCGGCCATCTTCTCAACACTGTTCTCAAAGATCTCAGCAATCTGTGGGGTGAATTTGGTCGAAATCATCACATCGTCACGGTTCACGCCCTTGGCAAGCGAGCCGAGGATGCGCTCCGATTCGCCCATACCGTAAACCGTAGCGGTGTCCCACAGGTTCAGTCCGGACTTCATCGCTGACTCAAACACGGGTTTCAGATTCTCAACATCGGTATTGGAACCGAACACGGCATCTCCGCCAAAAGCGCCTGCGCCCCAAGCCCAGGTACCCAATGCAATCTTTGTCTCTTTCATCATAGTGTTTCTTTATTTAAAATGAATGTTTGTTTTCTGGATGCAAAGGTATGGTGAAATCCAAACATAAGGCCAAATCGATTTACTGATAAATCAACCTTTTTTACTGATTATCAAAAATAATGATTATTTTTGCACCTGAGATGGAGAAAATCTTAAAGGTCCATAATGTCAACGACTATGCCAGGTACATCGGTGCGCCTGTGCTGCATCCGCTTGTCTCGGTCATCCACTACGACGAGCTGGAACATTGCCGGCATTCGTTGAACAATTACGACGTTTATGGACTGTTCATTGCCGACGAAACGCTGGAGGAACTGACCTACGGCCTCACTAAGTATGACCTGCACCGCCATGCCCTGATGTGTGTCTCGCCTGGGCAAATTGGTGGAAAAGCAGACATTGGGGAAGAAATTCAGACCAAGGGTTGGGCCCTGTTGTTCGACCCCGTACTGATACATGGTACCGATCTGGAAAAGCGGATGTCGGCCTACAGCTTTTTCACTTATAACACCAACGAGGCCCTGCTCATGGATGAAGGGCAGCGGCAGATTGTCGTCACCTTGTTAGAAGCCTTAAGAAATGAACTGCAAGGCAATGATGACGAACATCAGCAGCACATCATCGTGTCCTATATCGAACTGGTGCTTGAACACGTGGCCCGTTTCTACGCCAAGCAACTCTCATCGCAAACGGCAAAGACCAACGACCTCCTGACAAGGTTCGAGAATCTACTGAATCGGTATTATGCCGACGGCATCTATCGAACACATGGATTACCCACAGTAAAATACTGCGCTCAGGAACTATTCCTATCGCCTAACTATTTCGGTGACTTGATTCATCAGATAACCGATGACACTGCCAGCAATGCCATCCGTCGTTTCGTCATGCAACGTGCACAGAAACTGCTCATCGGCGGAGCAAACATCGCCCAGACAGCCGAACAACTCGGATTCGACTATCCGCAACACTTCACACGTGTGTTCAAGAAATTCTATGGCGTCTCACCCAGCGCCTATCTGAAGGAATTGTCCAAATAAGTTACTTGCCCTTCACGATGCCGCCTATCCACTCGAAGAGTTCGTCGAGGGCATAGTCGCCGCTGTGAGGACGGTTCCATGCCAACAGGAAGTTCACGTCCTTGCCGGCATTTTGTAATTTGAGGGCGAGGTTGATGGGCACGGGGAACGAGGTGTCGCGGTCGCGGGCACCATGGCGGATATACCAGTGCGGCGCCACGTCGGTCACGCCGTCGCCGATAAAGTTCATCGGGTTCATCAGGCGAACGTTTTCACGGATTTCATCGGTCACCACCGAGCCGGTCTTGGCGGCGCTGTAATCGGTAAAGTTGACTTTGCTGCCACTCTTGTCGCCAAACTCCTCGTTCTCGCCAGACGCACGGCCGCCTGCCACGCCCTGGGTGTCAAAAGCGGGAGCGGTCTTCAGCGGCTGAGTGGAGACGACGTAGTTGAGGTAGGTTGCCATGTCGAGGTCAATAATGTAATCGCCAGGTTTGCCGCCACCACGGCCACCGCGCTGCATCATGGGAGGCATCTGTCCCCCACCCTGACGCACGCCGCCGTTGATGGGAGGCATTCCGCCCATTGCCTCCTTGTCGAACTTGAAGCCGAGGCTGTCGGGGATGTCGGCACCGGCATTCTTGGCGAGCTGTGCCGCGCGGATGAGTTCTTGCTTGATGTAATCCAGATAGTTGTCGGCGGTGAGCAGTGTGCCGTCAGGGGTGTGCAGGTTCAGGCTTGCCAGATAGGCGGAGAACTGCGCCTTGAGTTCGTTGCTCACGGCGAGCACGGCTGCATCGCCCTGCTGACGGCTGTCGGTGCCGTTATAGAGCCACTCATAGGCCATGTCGGCATGGTCAAGGTCGATAATCGGGCAATAGCACATCGATGCGAACACATCGTCACGCTGCTGGGCAGCACCCATGGCACGCAGCAGCGGCTCGTAGGCGGGGTTGTTGCCCGTGGCGCCCATCAGGCTCGACATTGCTCCACCGGCACTGGTGCCGTCGGTGATAATTTTCTCGGCATCGCCAAGCATCACGTCGTCAAACTGGCGCAGGTAGCGGATGGCGGCCTTCAGGTCCAATATGGCGGCAGGGGCACGGCCCGTGTAGATGGTCTGTCCTTTCTTGATCCCGGCCTTCTTGTCGGTTTTAGTGGCAACTACTGTCGAATTACGGCCTCGGCTGCCGGGAATGGCAACCACATAGCCCTCCTTCAAGGCCCTGCCCGTGGCATCACCAGCAACGGGCTGCTGGGCAGGCGCAGCCATATAGCCGCCCACATAGGTGCGCAGCAATATCGGCGTCTGCTGGGTTGCTCCATCGGGCACATACACGTTGATGGTCTGATAGGCCGAGTCTTCCACGTTGGTCACGAAGAACATGCCCTCATAGGCCGTGTAGTTCACCTCAATGCCATCAGGCATCGTCAAGGTCCTCGTTTCGCCGATTGACGGGTCAAATTTCAGTAGCGGCGGCGTTTTCACCGCCTTGGTCTTAGCACCAGCACCAGCCACCACAGCAAGAGCCAGCATCCATGTCAATAACCTCTTCATGTCATTATTTAATTGATTACTTGCTCCAAAAGTAATCAAAAAAACGACATAGGCGGTTCACCGACCGCCCATTTTCTCACATTTCAGACCAATATTTTCTCAAAGAGTCTGTCCGAATTATTGAATGAATCAGATTCTATTTGCAACGTGAGTTCGATGAAATTATTAATTGTCAATCAGTGCGTTAGCAACTCCCCCTCTAAGATTAGAGGGGGCAGGGGGGCGTTGATACCCCAAGAGAAAGTGCTTTGATGGCAAATCATACTCCTCCGGCGCTACGCGCCACCTCCCCTATCTTAGGGGAGGAATTGAGTATCAGTAACTTATTGTCGTCGAACTCACGTTATTTGTAGTATTCAGGGTTTAACTCATAAGTTACTGAAAGGTGTTTTTGGGGCTTATATTGAATGTGTACGCTATATTCTGGATAGTAAAAGGTTATCTCTTTTCCTGATTTACTTTTCTTGGATGAGTCATATCCTTTAAAACTATTCACAAAACCATGAAATACCCTTTCCAAAACTTCCTTTTTATATTTGTCTAAAGTATAATATTGCTTGCACACGATGCCATTACACACAGAGAACAAAATTGATCCTGACTTATACGTGAGCATTTTGCTTTTATCATTGCATTGGATCAAATCAGGGAACAAAATCTGTAATTCTTTGAGTGAACTTTTCAGATGATTGTCAGGAAGAACAAGATGCCTAATGGGACAGAAGCAGAATTCATGCCACGCTTTCATTTCAACGAAAAGAGCAGAATCATTCAAGACCTCTACTACCTTGGAATAGAATCCCACATAAGAGAACTTAAGGATTTCACCTTTTTCAACTTCAATGCTGAAATTGCCATCAAAATCAGTGTTGACAACGCGATGGGTACCCTCGACGGTAACGGCCGCGCCAATCAACTGCTGATCATTGTCTGTAGCATCAACCACCTTACCCGTTATCTTAAACTGCTCGGCACTTACACTACAGGCTAACGATATAAATATGAATAGCAATATCTGTCTCATCATCCATTTTTTTAATTATTACACCGCAAATATACATATTAATCGATGAAAAACAAATAAAAAGACCAGAATCCGCAATAATGACAACGGTTTTGAGGGAGATTCACAGGAAATTTTGTATTTTTGTGTCTTTCAAAAGATAAAAAATTTGGGTTATGGAATACGTAAAACTGGGAAATTCTGACTTGCGTGTATCGCGCATCTGTCTGGGCTGCATGGGATTCGGCGACCCGACCATCGGCCAGCACTCATGGACCATCGGTGAGGAGCCGACACGGGAAATCATCCGCCGCTCGCTTGACCTTGGCGTGAACTTTTTTGACACCGCCATCGCCTACCAGTTGGGCACGTCTGAGCAGTATGTGGGGCTGGCTTTGCGCGACATGGCACGGCGTGAGGACGTGGTCGTGGCCACCAAATTCCTGCCGCGTACCGACGAGGAGATTGCCAATGGCATCAACGGCCGCCAGCATGTGCTGAACAACATCGACAGCAGCCTGCAGCACCTGGGCATGGATTATGTGGACCTGTACATCTACCACATCTGGGACTACAAAACGCCCGCCGAGGAAATTCTGGAGGGTATGAACGAGGCCGTCCGTACAGGCAAGGCCCGCTATATCGGCATCGCCAACGCCTATGCCTACCAGTTGGCCAAGATGAATGCACTGGCCGAAAAGAATGGCTGGGCGAAGTTCATCAGCGTGCAGAACCACTACAACCTGATTATGCGCGAGGAAGAGCGTGAGATGCAGCCGCTGTGCCGCGAGGACAATATCGCCCAGACTCCCTACAGTGCACTGGCCTCAGGCAAACTGGCCAAGCGTCCCGGCGAGACCTCCGCGCGACAGGAGAAAGACGCCTTCATGCACTTCAAGTATGACGCCACCGCCGAGCAGGACAACCGCATCGTGGAGCGCGTCGTGGAACTGGCCGACCGCTATGGCGTGGAGATGACGCAGATTTCGTTGGCCTGGCTGCTGACCAAGGTGGAGTCGCCCATCGTGGGAGCCACCAAACTCCACCACATCGAGGGCGCCGTCCGCTCACTCGACATTCGTCTGACAGCCGACGACATCCGCTATCTCGAAGAGCCCTACGTGCCGCACAATCTCTCGGGCGTGATGGCCGTCAACAAACCTATCATGGACACCGATCCCGTGTGGGTATCGGCCGCAAAAAACAAATGAGGTAAGAGATAATAGAGAAGTTGTATCGTAATGAAGAGAGCCCCAAAAGTATTGTGTCCAACTTTTGGGGCTCATTTCGATTATTTGACAATTGATTCTATGCTTGGCCAGTTATCAGTATCCCATGCCTTTCAACCACTTCTCGACTTTAGCCTTACCCGTGCGCACGTCGTGGCCGTAGATGGCAAAACCTTTGGTCACGGTGGCGTTGGGATAGGCGGCTTTCACGTCCTCGACGGTTGAGGCCAGTCCACTGCCCTCATGGGTAGCAAACGGTATGAGCGTCTTGCCATTCAGGTCATTCTCCTTGAAGAAAGTGAACATGACCTGTGGATAAGTGCCCCACCAGATGGGGCCGCCGATGAAGACGGTGTCATACTGGGACAAGTCAGGAACTTCACCCTCATAGGGAGGCAGTTCGCCTTTATTTGCCTCTTCCTGGGCAAGGTTGATCAGCGGCGTGTAAGCCATGCCGTCATACTTGTGGGTGACGATCTCAAATTGATCAGCCCCTGTGATTTCACTGATATAGTCGGCGACAATCTTGGTGTTGCCCACTTCAATGTTCCCTACTGCGTAGTTATCTCCCGCATGCGAGAAGAAAACCACCAATGCTTTGGAATTCTTTTCCATATCTTTACTCTGGTTTTTGGTCGCACTCTGCCCGTTGCACGCGGTAGCACACAACGTGGCAAGCACAGCCATGATGATTGATTTCAGTTTCATATTATATTCTTATAGTTGGTTGTAGATTTCATCGGTCACAGGCTCCAACCACTCATTGGAGGCTCCCTCTTGCACGTCCTTATGATAGGTCAAGTGCTGGAACCATGAGTCGCGAGCCGCGCCATGCCAGTGCTTCGCCTCGGCAGGAATAGCGATTACTGTACCAGGAGTCATCTCAATCGGCTCCTTGCCCCATTCCTGGTACCAGCCACGGCCAGCAACACAGATCAGCACCTGCACCTGCTTGTGGTGGATGTGCCAGTTGTTGCGGCAGCGAGGCTCGAAGGTGACATTGAATATGCCGCCACCCATGTCGGCCAAGTAACTGTTGCCGATGAAGTACTGGGCATAGCCGGAATTCGGCTCACCCTTAGGCCAATTGCTTATCAGGGTATATCCCTCCTTATCGAGCCAGGCACACAGTTCGTCCACCAGTTCCTGGGAATTTCCCATATTCACTGCGCCCTGCTTGTGTGCGGCCAGTTGCGGTGCCACACCCACAAGGCCGCTCAGAGCAGCCACGGTCACGATTTCGCGGTCGGCCACATTGAGTTGGTCGCTAGCGAAAATGTCACCAAAGAGGTGTGACTTCAGGTAGTAGTCGTCCTGCGGACAGAAGGCGTAGTCAAACGGACGGCCCGAAAGTTGTGTCTGGTTCCTCACGCCCACTTCGTAGGCCATCTGGGCATCGTCCCACTCAGCAGGACGTGTCCATGGCATGCCCTCCTGCCAATTAGGTTTCCTGTTTTCCAGCACCTTGCTCAATACACCGAGCGCATTCAGCGAGCGCGGAAATCCCGTGTAGGCATACAGTTGCGAGAATGCCTCTTTCAGTTCGTTGATGGTCACGCCACCATCGAGCGCCTGCTTCACTGCAGGTTCCAACCGTTCCATGTCACCCTGTGCCATCAAGCAGGCACATGCGGCCAATCCCTTCTGACGCTCGGTCAGCGTCTGTCCGTTCACTGTTACCATCGTCAATAATGCTATAATGATGAATGATATGGTTCTCATTTCAGATTATCCTTAAAAAATTGTTCCATCTTGTCATAAGGAATCTTACCGTTCTTGTCGTCATAGAGGTCGGTATGTACCGCACCGGGAATGATGAGCAATTCCTTATTGCCCACGGTCTTGCTCACGCCTTCGACCTTGACACCCGTCATCTTCTCAAAGGCATATTCGCTGAAATAGCGCGAATGGGCTTTCTCGCCGTGAATGAGCAGCACGGGGTTCTCAATCTCGTGTGCCCAGGCCAGCAGGGGTTGGTTCATGAACGACTGGCAGCCGGTCACGTTCCATCCGTCGGTAGAGTTGCCGCTGCGCTCGTGATAGCCGCGCTTGGTCTTGTAATAGTCATAATAGTCCTTGACAAAGAAGGGCGCGTCCTCGGGCAGAGGGTCAACGACACCACCAGCACGCTTGTAAGTTCCGGCCTTGTAATCCTCGGTACGCTGAGCGGCCATCGCCTTGCGTTTTTCCATGCGCTGCTCCTTAGTGTCCTCGCTCTTGAAATAACCTTCCACATTCACCTTGCTCATGTCGTACATAGTCGAGGCAACGGTAGCCTTGATGCGGGGGTCGAGGGCGGCTGCATTCACTGCCATGCCTCCCCATCCGCAGATGCCGATGATACCGATACGCTCAGGATCCACGTTGTCCAGTGTAGAAAGAAAATCGACAGCTGCAAGGAAATCCTCGGTGTTGATGTCAGGCGATGCCATACGGCGAGGCTCCCCGCCGCTCTCTCCTGTAAATGAAGGGTCGAAAGCAATAGTCAGGAATCCACGCTCGGCCATGTGCTGGGCGTAAAGGCCTGAACACTGTTCCTTGACTGCGCCAAAGGGTCCACTCACTGCGATGGCAGCCAGTTTTCCGTTGGCATCCTTCGGCATATACATATCTGCTGCCAGTTCTATGCCATAACGGTTGCGGAATGTGACCTTTTTGTGGTCAACCTTATCACTCTTGGGGAACGTCTTGTCCCACTCTTGGGTCAAATTCAATGTCGTATTCATATTTTCTTCATCTTTGTTATTATTCTCTCCCGTAGTGCAGCCGACCATCATCACGGCCAACAACGCTGCTGCGAATATCATTTTCTTCATGTTCGTCCTCATTAATGGTTATCATTCATCAAGATTCACCAGGGTGTATGTCTTTGACCCGAGGCCAATCTGTTCAGCATATTCGGTGATATATGTGCCATGCTGGCGATTGATGCGCTCAATCAGGGGCTTGTTGTCATCATCGGGTTTGCCCTTGTAGTTGAACACCTTGTCCAGACAGGCTTGGTCAACAGCAACCGGATCAAGTGATGCCATGATTCCCATGTCCTGCAATTCAGGTTTAGCAGGGTTTCCGTCACAGTCGCAGTCAACAGACATGTTGTTCATCACGTTGATGTAAATGACGTGACCGCTGAAGTAGTTGTGCACCGCTTGGGCCGCCGCAGCCATCGACTCGAGAAATCCGTCTTGGTCATCAATGTGATTCCACAGATCAGCAGCATCTTCGGTGATACCAGCAGTATGGATATTGGCCTTTCCCGCTGTGGAGGCCACACCGATACTGGCATTCTTCAGCACACCGCCGAAGCCGCCCATAGCGTGCCCCTTGAAGTGAGCAAGGTTAATCATGAAGTCATAGTTGGGCAGATGGTTGCCAACGATGTTGTAACGCAGGTGCTTGTGATCCTTCACAGGTATGCGTATATCTCCGTACTCATCCATCAGGTCAACGGCGAAGATACTGTCAAAGCCATGTTCGTGGATTGTTTCCCAATGCTTTTTGGGATCCATACGCGTGCCAGGATAGGCGGTACAGCATTCCACGATGGTGCCGTTTACCTCTTCCACAAGCTGACGTATCAACTGCGGCTTCAGGTAGTGCGTATTGCCACCCTCGCCCGTTGAGATTTTCACGGCCACACGGCCAGTCGCTTCCACGCCCAGGGCCTTATAGATTTTCACCAATGACTCGGGCGTTATCTCCTTGGTGAAATACACCTTGGGCTGCGCCATCGTTGCTACTGATGCCATCATCAGCACAGCAGCCAACAAAAATCTTACCTTTTTCATAATAAACATGTTTATAGTTTTATCCGTAATTACTAATCAGGTACTTCACAAACTGCGGGTCACCAAAGTTGATGGTTCCCGTGTCGTGCTGGTTCAACTTGGCAATCTGTTCCATGTCGTCAGCCGCCAGCGTGAAGTCAAAGATGTCGAAGTTCTGCGCCATGCGCTCCTTGTGACTCGACTTGGGGATGGCAACAATGCCGCGTTGTGTGAGCCAGCGCAAGGCAACCTGGGCTGCACTCTTATTGTACTTGGCACCAATGGCTGCAAGTTCCTCACTCTTCACGATGCCATCGACACCCTGTCCGCCCAGCGGGCCCCACGCCATCATCTTCGTGCCGAACTCAGCATGAAGCGGCTCGATACCGGTCTGCTGGATGAACGTATTGCACTGCAGCTGGTTGACCATCGGCTTCACGTCAACATAATGTGCAAAGTCAAAGAAGCGGCCAGCCTGGAAGTTGCTCACGCCGATGGCGCGCACCTTACCGTCGCGATAAGCCTTCTCCATCGCACGCCATGAGCCGAACACGTCGCCATAGGCCTGGTGGATGAGTAGCAGGTCGATGTACTCGGTCTGCAATTTGCGCAGGCTCTCGTCAATGCTCCGTGCAGCCTTTTCCTCGCCAGCATTGCTGATCCACACTTTGGTCACGAGAAACAGGTCCTCACGCTTGATTCCGCTTTTGCGCCATGCATTGCCCACGCCCTCTTCGTTGGCATAGGCCTGTGCTGTGTCTATCAGTCTATAGCCCACGCTGAGCGCATCTCTCACACATCGTTCACACTCGTCCGGGCTCACCAGAAACACGCCGTAGCCCAGAGTCGGCATTTCAACGCCGTTAGATAATTTGATGTAATCCATATGAGATATTTTGTCTTATTATTGTCACAAGAATCTCATGAATAATGATTCTTTTTCTCGATGCAAAGTAACGACGATTTTTTGATGCCAATGTTTCACAAAAAGCATCACAATTTTCACTTTTTTCATCATTTTTTTGATTACTTGTTTTTTATAGTGTAATTTTGCACTATAAAAAACGTAAACTCGATGAAAATCGTTCGCTAAGAATCAATACGTTAGCATCTCCCCCTCTAAATTAGAGGGGGTGCCCGAAGGGCAGGGGCGTTGATGCTACCGCGAGGGAGCATGCCTTGGGTTGCATCGACGCCCCCCACCCCCCTCTTATCCAAGAGGGGGAGCTAAGTTTCAATAGTTTATTTTCATCGAACTCACGTTAAATAACAATTATTCGGCAATGAAGGTAGATTTTCATTTTTCCACCGACTTCTACGGGATGAATGCCCGCGAATTGAGCCACACCTGCATGCATCTGATTTGCACTGCCGGCGAGGGCAGTTTCGTGTTCAACGAGAAGTGCTACCATATTATGAAAAACGACCTTGTCGTTATCCCATTTCCCCATCGGGTAAAGAACATTGCCGCGGCCCCCGGCATGCAACTCGAATGGTTTGCAGCAGACTACAACTTCTTGCAGAGCCTGTTGCCATCGAACAACTACAGCATCGGGGGTAGCATCAGCCTGAACCAGAATCCGGTCATATCACTCACCGACGCCCAGGCGAGCCGCTTACTGGAAGATTTCCACCGCTTGAAGGAACGAATGGCCGACCGCCACTTGCTTTTCTACCAGGAAATGATGGGCAGCCTGTGCCTGACCATGATGTATGACATTTTTGAGCCACACTCCCAACGCGATGCAACGGCAGCCCATAGTGACCGCACCGCCTACATCGTAAAGCAGTTGATGCAACTGCTCTCCACGGGTATCAGCCTCACAGAGCGCGATGTGAGTTACTACGCCGAACGTTTGAACGTCTCTCCCAAGTATCTGTCGGCCACCGTCAAGCGTGTGACAGGACACAGCGTGACATCCTATATCAACCGCCACACCATACCCATGTTGAAGGACCTCCTGGGAGACGAACGCTTGTCGCTGACGCAAATTGCCGAACGGATGCATTTCACCTCCCTCTCCTACTTCAGCCGCTACTGCACCAAGCACCTGGGCCAGTCTCCCAGCGAATACCGGCAGAGCCTTCAACCCAAGGGGATAGGATTTTCTCCTGAAAGAAACCCGTAATCAGATGCTTCCGCCCATCACATTCTCACGGTGCTGATATCGACGAGTCCGTTGACGATGGCATAGATGGTCAATCCGGCAGGGCTGTGAATCTGCAGTTTGCGGGCAATGTTGCGACGGTGTGTGATGACTGTATTGACCGAGATGGCCAAGTGGTCGGCTATTTCCTTATTGGCCATTCCCTGAACGAGGGCAATGATAATGTCTTTCTCACGGTCTGAAAGGGTTTCGGCCCGCTGATTCTTTCCTTTTGCCACCATTTTGTTGATGTTCCTGGTCACATCGCCATGTTTAACACGGTGTTCCAAGCGTCGAATGGCAGGGACGAAAATTTGATCCTCGACCATGGCATGCTGCCGCAGCCACACCTCGTTCTCATAGATGTCATGCAGCGTGGCTGTCAATTGGTTGTTATGTAGCCCGTCTTGTGGCAGATACTTGATGATGAGGATTTTGAGTTCATGCAGCTGTTGATCGACAGCATCATGGTGCTTGGAGAAAGTTTCCACATTGTAGTCGCTGGCAGGTTGGCCGTCGAGCAGGGACTTGACATAAGGGAATAGAGTCTGCTGCTCATAATTCATGTGACGGCGTATTTCGCAGGCATACTCATCATAGAGCCGCATAATCAGTTGAGCCAGCGAGTTTCCTTCGATAAGCGATTCCTCCAGTTCTCGACGGATATAAGGCAACTGAAAGTCGATAAAATAGGCATGACTGGCATCAAGATATTGTAGCAACGTGGATACAGAGATCTGATTGTCGTTTTCTGTTACTTCGATGCCGTTGATGGTATAGTTGACCACGGTCAGAAACGTATGGGTGTCCACGCCGTTGCTCTCGCAGGTCTCTCTCACCGTCTTGTCGCCAAAACCGAGACTGATGCCGAAAGCGCCGAGCGCTTGAAGCAGGTTATAGTTATCGCCAATGAGCGATATCATCTTGTCTTCTGCTTCATATATCTTCTGCTCTTTCATCGTTGCCTGTGTTTTTATTCTGGGGCAAAATTAGCCATGACTATCGTGCCTTGCAATCATCATTATTAGGTATTTATGACAAATAATGCCCCCAAAAATGATGGGGGCATTCTATTACAGTTAAACTGCTGATGCTTTCATGGGTTACTCTGACAGCATGGTAACCTCGATACAGCGTTTGGCGGCCAATAGACGCTGGGCCATGCGTTGCACATCACCTGCGGTCATGTTTTCAACCATTTTGCAATAGTCACGGTCAAAGTCCACATCGTCGTCCAGTTCATGCCAGATGATATAACTCCAGTAATCGTTGGTAATCGCCATCTGGGCATACTGCTTCGTCAAGTATTGCTTAACCTTCGCCATACTGGACTCGAGAGGTCCCTTATCCGCAATATTCTGCAACTGCTGGTAGATAATCGGGTTAAGTTCTTCGTAACGGTCGGGATCGGCATTGTACGAAATCTTAAAGGTAGCATTGGGACGGTCATCCTTGGCCAACTCAAAGTCCACACCGACGCCGTAGGTGCCACCCTTCTCCTCACGAACCGAGTCAGTATAGGCAATGGAGAGACAACGCTTCAGGAAGTCCAATTCCAGGTCACTCTGTGCGGTAAACGGCACATCGGCGGTATAGAAGATGCTGACGTTGGCCAGCGGCGTCGCCATTTTCTTGGTGAACTTGTGAACCGACTGGCCTCCGACAACCTGCGGCACATTGCTGTAATTGGTCGTCTCGTGCTTGCCTGTCGCAGGAAGAACGGCAAGGTATTGACATAGCAACCGACGCAATTCTTGCTCATCATAGTTACCGATGATAACCGTCTTGAAGTTGGAGGCATCGCTGAAGCGTTCCTGATAAATGTCCAGGATGCGGTCATAGCTCACGTGGTCAAGCGTAGATTGCACGACAGGCGCCATGCGGGGATGATGTCCGTACAGGATGGCCCTGATGGAGTCATTATAATCGACCTTGGGGGACGCATTACGGTTCGTCAAGAAAGCGCGGTTACGGCTGATGAACTCGTTAAAGGCCGTAGTGTCACGGCGAGGCGAGGTGAAGTACAGGTAGGCCAGTTCAAACATGGTTTTCATGTCCTTGATGGACGAGGAGCCGTTGATGCTTTGTCCTGTCGAGCCCACCGAGGGGCCGACGCTCACGCTCTTACCCGTGAGCATTTTGCGCAGGGTGATGGCATCGAAGTCGCCCACGCCGGCCTCGGTCACGCAACTTGAGATAAGGCTGAAGTTGGGAATATCCTCGTCGCCATAGAGTGACGTGCCGCCATCGGCTTGCATGCGCAGGGATACAACGTCTGCACTGTAGTCGGTCTTGCGGGCATAGACTTTCATGCCATTAGACAAGGTCAGTTCGGTGAATCCGTGTCTGTAGGGTTTCTCGCTGACGATAGTACCGGGCTGCGGCAGGTTGCTCACGAGATGATCGGCCAGTTGAGCCTCGGTGTACGGGGCGTAGGGCAGTTGCTGGGCGGCAAGGATGACCTGCTCGATCTGTCTCTCATCGGGAAGAACGACATCCTCCTTGTCGGGGGCATACATGACAACAACCTGATTTTTGTCAGTAATCAGTTCCTTTACTTCAGCATTGACTTCGTCAAGAGTCACCTCGTCAGTCAATCGACGGGTGTTGTTCATCTCAAATTCCAGCGAAATGAGCGGTTCGCACGACAGGAAGTTGCTCACGCATTCGTTGACGTAGTGGGAATTACGGAAGTCGTCACGCATCTTGTAACGGCGCTCGGCAGCATTGAGGTAGAGGCTCTTGGCACGGTCAAGTTCACTCTGGGTAAAACCGTGTTGACGTGCCTGCTCGGCAACGCCGACAGCAGCGATGAGACCTCCCAGGATGTTATCCTGCTTGCAGCTGATGCTCATCGAGAACGCCTCCTTGGTGCGGCTGATGAAGAAGGTGGAGGCACGTCCCGTGGCGCTCTGGATGGGCGAACCAGGCTGCTGGCGCAACTCGGCGTAGCGGTCATTCAGCATGGTGCTGATGAGGTTGTCGATGTAGTCGCCACGCAGGTAAGCGAGACTGTTCTTCTCGTTGTCAGGTGTCGCGTCACGTTTCTGGTAGATATGGCAGAGCACGATGGGCTGCTCAGCGTCCTTCTCAATAGCGACAATCATCTTTTCATTGTCGTTTACGGGGTAGTAGATACGCTCAGCAGGCTTCTTTGGCATGGGAATGGACGAGAAAGTCTTCTTGATTTTCTTTTCCATCTTGTCCACATCAAAGTCACCCACGACTACGATAGCCTGCAGGTCGGGACGATACCACTTCTGGTAATAGTCGCGCAAGTCCTGGTAAGGGAAATTGTCCACAATGTCCATCGAGCCGATGGGCATACAATCCTCATATTTCGTGCCCGCATAGATTTTGGGCATGACTTGTTCCTGCATGCGCTGCACGGCCATGCCGGCACGACGGGTGCGCCACTCCTCATGGATGACGCCACGCTCTTTGTCGATTTCCCCGTCCTCGAGCAACAGGTAGTGGCTCCAGTCATGGAGTACCAGCAGACATGAATCGATGATACCCTCACGCACGAGCGGAGCCGAGCCGATGTGATAGACCGTCTGGTCTATTGAAGTATAGGCATTGAGGTTGGCACCGAACTTGACACCGATGCTCTCACACCAGGGGACAATGCCGAGTTTCCCGTTCTTGCCTGGAAAATTCTTGGTGCCGTTAAAGGCCATGTGCTCCAGAAAATGAGCCAGGCCACGCTGACGGGGTTCCTCAAGGATTGACCCTACCCGCTGAGCGATGTAGAAGTCGGCAAGGCCGGCTTCCTTGGCATTATGGCGGATGTAGTAGGTCATGCCGTTCTTGAGTTTACCCGTGCGTACATCGGGGTCCTGAGGCAACTGGGCTGCCGCCCACAAGGGCAGCAGCACCAGTGCTATCAGGGATAAAATAGTGTGACGTTTCATCGTTCTCATTAGTTGAGCAGTGAAGCGGGTGCTTCAGGAATGAAATCATTGGTAGAATTGTTCGTGTCGATGTACTTGCCGTTGGCATCCTGCTTGCGGATAACGGACTTGTTGAAGCGGGTATCGTCACGGTCCACCTTGCCGCAGTAGGTCCAGCCAGCGTCAATCGAGGCATCAAGCACGTTCCACTCACGCACCGACTCAACGCTCAGGTTTACACCATCGAGAATCCAACCGTTGGGCACTTTATAGATACCGCTCTTGGTCATCTCCTTGGAGAAGTCGCCGAATACAAACATGTAGGTAGCGTCATAGACGTAATTCTCAAGCCAATCTTCCTTGCTGGTCTTCATCTTGGCAATCGCCATCGAGTTGAAGCCGCGGCTGTGGAACTGATAAATCGTAGCGGTATAGCAATACCACTTGTCAAGGTTGTCTGCCTCGCCGTCAGTGTCGGTGAAATTGGGGTTGGAGGTCTCGTCATAGAATTCAAAGTCTGCGTCTGTCAGATCAATGGAGTTAGGCTGTTCGATCGTGTGATTGATGGCGTTGACAGCCAGTGTGAGGCTCTCACCGGGCTCAACAGGGACACTCTTGCCATCACCGGGAATCATGTAGCATGCCTGCACCGAGAAGTGTGTTGACATGATGTCAGGGGTGTAGTCCTCCTTGGTAGTGGTCAGGAAAGCCGATTCGAGCACAGCGATACTGTCAGCATACAAGGTGACATCTGAATTGTTGGTGATGATGATGTACTGGTCACCGCTATAGGATTTTCCTTCGGCTGTCGAGGTACCCGTAAAGAAGATTTCGCTGATAACGAAACCGCCCTGGGCAGTAAATGTTGAGACAACCATTTTCAGGTCATGCGACGTCTCCGAGAGGGTCACATTCTCAGAAGATACCTCAAAGTCCTTTTGTCCGGCAACACCATTCAGGGTGAAGTCAAGATGACCGTTCACAGTGACATTATAGGTACCGGCCTGAATGTCATTGCACATGATTTTGTAGCCATTGCCATCTTTGACAAATTTGGAGCCTTCGACCGTGATAACCTGCTTGGTTTCCACGTTGGTCAACTTGGCGTTGGCGTTGGTCAGAACGGTATTTTCCAGGTTGGCAGGAACTTCCAGGGTAACCATTGTCGTGGGGATAACGGGAATCGGGTCATCGCCATTGCAAGATGATAAACACACGGTCAATGAGAGCATCATGATGACGCCTTTCAAGATTAACTTTTTCATTTTCTTTGTTTGAGTTTAATTGGTTGATTATTAATTATTTGTTTTAAAATGTAATTCCTATTGAACTATGCAGCACCGCTTGATGTTCACTGGCAGAACACAAGGTCATTCCGCCGCCCAACTCGGCAAAGAGTCCATAACGTGACTGCTTCCAGGCGTAATCGGCCCGCACCTTAGCGCCGACATCAGTATAGTTGGCGGTTGCGAACTTGTACTTGTGCTGTATCAATCGGGTGATTGCGGCATCCATGTTGGCAAACGGCATTTGCAACTTGTCTCCTATTTTGGCCCGGTAGGACACATCGGCATTCATCGTCAGCAGCCATTTGCCGGACGGACGGACGAAACATTGCCCCTGTAACTTGCCGTAAAGGTGGCTGGCATCCATCTGCCGATGCGGATAGACATATTTCTCACGGCCATCTCTGTATCCCGCCGTCAGGACCACATGCCATTGCCCGTTACCGTAGAGAGCTCCGGCATAGGTATCCAGCAGATGACCTTTATACATCGTCAGGCAAGCGATGACAGGGAAATAGCGGGCATCGGATGTACCACCCACGTGTTCATTGCCTGTACGTTTTGTATAGTCAATATGTCCGAAGATAGCCAGATTGCGCTCCTTCTCTTGTTTCCATCCTATCGTCGCTCCAACGTGCTCGTTGTAAAGGTCGGTAAGGGGCATGGAGTTGAATTCAGCGAGTTTGCGGTGGTAACGGTGATAATCGAGCGTGACATCGGCATAGGGGCCGCTGCCGTTGACGGGGGAAGCATGCAAAATGACAGCAAAGCCTCCGCCATCATAATAAAGGCTCCGCTTGTCACCCGAAAAACGGCTGTATTCTGTGCCCAAGCCTGTCATTTGGTACTCGGGGATAACACCCTCCTCACGATAGAAAGCGACACTGTTGGTCTGCTTGTAGATATTGCCTTCGATAGCGGCGCCAATGCGGTAGCGCTTGAAGTCATAACCGCCACCGATTCGCAGTGTCAAGTCCGTGACTATGCCCCTCATGCGAGGGTCACGACTCCTGTACTCCTGTTCAGCCCTGACAAGCATTTCGGCTCCTAGCGACCATCGGTTGATGGCCATGGCATATCCTCCGGAAATCGTATATCTTTCGCGCCGTGTATCCCCGCCCAGGGTGTCGGCAAGGATATAGGGTTGCAACAGGTCATAGTCACTGGTAGAGTTCCACTTGACGCCGTGCTGCTTACCCGTCATGTAAGAGGCTTCACCCCAGACTGTGGAACGCTGGCCCAGGTGATGATAGGTATTCACTTCGAGATAGGGCAAGGTGTATCCATCGCCTTTCTCGGGAATGAAAGCCGTGGACTGATGTTGCCAGTCAAGGCCCAATGCCAATTGTGAAAACGGCATCTGATAGCAACTGCCATGCAATGCGGGATTACGCAACGCCTGCTGTAGCGTCAATTTTCCCAGCGACGTATGTTCAACGAGGGCAGAATCGGCATTAGAAGCCGTTGCCGCTGTAATCGTTATGGACAGGAGTATTAAGAAGTATAGGCGTCGCATGTCAATCAAGGATAATCATGTTAAGTGTAATGTCGTTCTGCCCATCCCTGACGAACTCGGTATAGTCGCTCTGACAACGGAATTGATGCATGTGCACTCTTCCGTCGGGCGATTGACAGGTGGCGACACCTTCAATGTCGATTTGGTAGGCACCGCGCAACACCTCGACCGTAAGGCTCGCACCATCAAAGTCGGCCGACGTCGTCACCTGGCGGGTATTCACGTTGGTCAGTTTCACTTGCGCCTGCACACGAGTGATAACCACTTCGTCCCCTGCCGCTACTGTGATTTGGGCGGTAGTAAAAATATCGTCCTCCACGGGAGCGCAAGCACTGATGGCTATTGCCAGTACGATTGTTATGATGGATTGGAAAAAATGTTTCATAGCTTGATGTTCATCTCGAGTCCAAAGTAAGGGGTAACATGACGACGGATGGTCGTGCCGCGGCTGTCATAGTCGGGCGTGTAGTCCCACAACTTGTTGCAGAACATGGCAATGTGGAGCCGGTCACCAAAGAGTTTTTTGGTGACTTTCATGTTCACGTTCATGGCGAATGGCACACGGTTTTTCTCAAACTGCGACGGGGTGTAGTCTCTCACCAGCCAACGTAGGTACATGTCATTGGCATCGCTATCCTTCCAGTCGTGGATGCTGCCGTCCGGGGCGATGTACTGGACTGGGTAGTTGCTGATTTCCTTGCGTTGCGATGTGGTGAACCACAGGCATTGGGCGGACAGGGAGAAACCCAACTTGAGACGGGGCACATCGGTGTCGAGTGTGAAGTTCGTGTTAAACGACTCTCTCACCGAACCGTCATCGTTGGCATACAGACCCACATACTGAATCTGGCGGTTGTCGATGACCTGGCTCGGACGGTAGGAATCCACGATAGAGTTGTTATAGGCCGTGCGGAAGTAAGCGCCATTGATGGTCAAGCGGGTCAGGATAACGGGGAAACGCATGGTCTCAAGGGTGTATTCAATACCTTCCTTGAGCGTCATGCTGCCATTGGTGTAATTACCGTATCCCGCCAGTTCGTTGATGACGGTATAAGGCAACACATTGATGTCTGGTTGCCCTGTAAGGCTTGCGGCATCGATCGCGCTTGCATCATACTGCTTATATTGATAAGTCTGGTATCGGGATTGCATCCTGAATCCTGATGTCATCTTCTCGCGGAAAGCCGTTACCGCCAACCTGTTGCCTCCGACATTGATATCAAACGACACCTCTTTCTTGAGGTTGCGGGCTGGCTCAAGGGCCGTATTGCGGGGATTGGCAATATAGGTCATCAGGTTGATGCGCCGATAGTCTGGATTATCATGATAGTAGTTCAACTGGATGAAGTCGATGTACAACATGTCAGGGAAGAGTTGCTCCATGGTGGGCATTTTGGTATGCTGGCCAATACCCGCTGCAATGCGGATAAAGGTGGGCTTGCCCCATATCGACAGGCGGGGCAAGGAGTAACCGATATTGGCACGCGGATCCCAATAGAACTTGCCGTTCATCGTATAGTCATGCCCCACGTTCAGCATAGCGGTCGCGCGCACACCTGCAGTCAGTTCCCAGGTGCCGATGGCAGTCGGCCATTTCACGCTTTCCTCGGCATAGGCCGACAGGCGATGGTTAGCGGGAATATCTTTCAGGTCGCGCTGGCGGGATGACATGCTGGTATATACGGGCTTCGTGGGGTCAAATACCTGTCCTCGACCTAGGTTCTTGTCGAGGTTCCAGTCCGTACCAATCAGCAAGTTGTTGGACACGGTGTTACTTGGTATCTGCAGGCGGGCGTTGAGTTTGATGAAGACATTCGCGGGTTTGCCATCCACCTCGTGATGCCCAATGTACTTATAGGGAAGGATATAGGCGTCGTTTTCTCCTTCTACCTTTGACAAGGGTGCTACGGTCATACGAGACAGTTGCACCAGTCGGGTGCGCTCAATCAAGTCTTTCTCAATCGAACTGGAGACGGTCAGGTCGGCCGATTTAAGCCACGAAGGGCGCTTAGTCTTGAACTGCAAAGCGGCCATCAGCGCATAGCGGTTGTAACTTGACTTATAGGAGTCCTCGGCGCTGTAGGTCTGGTCAACATCTTCCTTGTCATTATCCAGCGACATGGAAAAGTCAATGTTCGATGAAAAGGTCAGTTGATAATTCTCCTTTTCCCAACGTTTTTGCATTCGGGTGGAGATTGTCACACGTTTGTAATTCTCCAACCGGTTACGAGGGTCGGATTTTGCATCAAGATAATCGGCACTCAGGTTCAGGGAGAACCGTTTTTGTTCCCACTCAAAATCTTTTGCGGCATAGAAAAGTTTCGAGCCCATGTCGGCCTTGAGGCGGAACTTCATGTCATGTCCGCCACGACGACGTTCAATCTTTACCAAGCCGCTGGTCAAGTCGCCATATTCCACCGAAGGGATACCGCGGACGATTTCCACGCGCTCGATATCATCGGTTGAGATACCGCGCATGTCCACTCCGGCATTGGTATTGTCACGACTCGTAGCCATATTATCCCATGCGCCTGCGAGATACTGCATGTTGGCGTCCGTAGAAATGGGCGCACCATCGATAACAAAACTGGTACCGAGCGACGATGTGGCATAGTTGCTGTTCCCCGTTGAGATTTCGCGGATGTGGATATTGTTGGGCGTGCCCAGGGACGGGTCAATGCTGCGCCCGCCAGGTATCAACTCAAGCAAATCTGAGAAACTGGATGGCTGCAGGTGCTCCATCGCGTGTTTCTCGATGCGTGACGATGTGGTCAATCCTCGGTTTTCTTGGGCCGTAACGACGACTTCTCCTAACTGGCTCACCTCGGCTTGCAGCAGGTAGCGGCCATCGGCAACTGGAGCAGTCACCAACGGCTTATAACCGATAGAGGAAATCTTTAGCCGGACCTCATTATTTTTAGGTATGCTGAAGGTGCCGTCAGCCTGAGTGACCGTCAGGGCTTTGCCCCGTTTGGCATCGGCAATGGTGGCGCCAATGACAGGCTCCATCGTCTCGGCATCAAGCACAACGCCGCTGATGACTCCTTGAGCATCAGCGACTTGTAGAACCAGGGCAGATAAAGCCAGTATGATATATCTGATCAGTTGCATCTCATTGATTTTGGAGTATAAAATTACTCCCAATCAAAGAGACGCACAATACCTAAAAATGAGGTCAGAGAGCCAATCTCAGGCCAATACCGTAATTACTGTTGGCAGGCGACAAGCCATTGCGGAACGACACCCTGCAGAACCATGCATCAAAGTACCAGTTGCCCCCACGATATACCCGTGTCGTTCCCGTTGAGGGCCCGGTGGGATCAGTCTGTTCACCGCTTACATAATCCCCGTACCAATCTTGACACCACTCATGAACATTGCCGCTCATATCATACAGTTGCAATTCGTTGGGTTCACGGGTGGCCACAGCATGGGTTCCATAATATCCTGAGCCACGCGACTCCCATGAGTCGTTAAAGGAATACCACGCGACCTCAGAGAGGGTATTGCCGCCAGCGTATTTATAACCCTGGCTATCATTGCCACCACGTGCAGCAAATTCCCACTCCGCTTCAGTCGGCAACCTGAAATTCTGATTTGTCAAGTCATTCAGCATAGCGATAAATGCTTGGCAATCGTCCCAAGATACCCGTTCTACAGGAAGCTCACCCCCGTGGAAATAGCTGGGATTGCTGCCCATGACTGCGTTCCACAATTCTTGAGTGACCTCGGTCTGCCCAATGAGATAGGAGGTCAATGTCACCTGGTGAACAGGCTTTTCCCGGCTGCTGGCATCACTACCCTGCTCGGCTGTTGCGCCCATCGAGAACGTTCCGCCCTCAACAGGCACCATAACAAAGTTGACACCGTTCACGGTGAATGTCTGCACGGGGTCCGCGGGCCATTCTCCGCCCAGGAGGTAGTCTATCAACGATGTGACATCACTGATCGTCACATGGCCGTCACGGTTGACATCGGCACATGCCATACTCACAGATAACTCATCTCCACTCAATAGATAATCTATCAGCGCAGTGACGTCACTGATGGCCACATGACCATCTCCATTCACGTCACCACGAGTGTTGCCGCTCGCCCAGACCTGGAACGAGAGTGCCAGCACCATCAATAGAGTAACCGCCCGACAATATTTTATTACGACACTTTTCATCTCCTTGGCGAGTTAGAACGTAAAATTTTCGGGCGCTACGGGTGTTGTCATTACCAGTAGTCACCTCAATATTCACGCCGTCAAAGGGGGTTCCGCTCTCATGACCATTCAGATTATAATAGCGCACCCTTCTTTTTCCGTTAGCGTCTGCAGCAGGTGCTGGCTCGACATTTACCTCATCGACAGACGTGAGAACATCGATACCCGCGTCATCGATGGGCTCCAGATAGAACGATTGCAGGGGTTCATAGCCCTTCTCCTCCATCAGTGCGCCCCATGCTGCGGGCAATTCAACGGCAGCAGTGGACATAGCGCCTCCGGGCATGGTCTGAATCTTATTGCGGGAAGGATCACCTGTAACCAGGAAAGCAGTTTCGCCCTTGACCATCGTGGGGATTGTCATCATCTGAGCCGCGTCAGTGGCATACCACTCGGGCGTCGGCGTCATTTCGGCATTCTCCTCGTCGGTCAACTCCTCCATATATTCCTCCAGTGAGGTATGGTCTGGATTAATGGCACTGCCTGGGTTGGCATAGTAGTGGGCATAGGTGCGTTCATACAGCGGACGACGAGCGTTTGCAATCAACTGGTCTTCGAGATTGTCAACAGTGCCATACTTATCCTTGAGAATGGCAGCGACCTCCTCGGTCATGAGGATGGTACGGTGGGTGAATTGCACACCGCTGCCCAGAGCCAACTGGCAACGCTCGGTAATGTCCCATGCCAGCAACTGCATGATTTTTTCCCCATCGGTTGTTGCTGGTGGCATATTATTACCCCACAGCAGCGTAGAAGCCACCGTCACGGCGCTCTCGTTGAGGCCGATACCCTGGCGCACATGATAGGGGTTCCATCCCACGCGCAGGCAGGCTTCGTCGTCTTCGGCAAGGCACCACGACACGGGATAGCCGAAGGTTCCCATGCGGTCCTGCTTCACATAATAGCCTGCCAGATTGAGCATGGCAAGATTCATGAATCTTCCGATGGCGACATTGGCCTGTTCATTGATCTGACCTTGCCCATGATCCAGACCCAACTGCCGTGCCACCGGGCCATTGACCCAGCAATAGGGAACCCAGGCGTGTGTACTTCCCAGCGTACGGCGGAACTCACCTGAGGTCATCGCCTTGGTCAAGGCAATCAGCAAGGGCATGTACTCAGGCTTGCAACCGGCCATGACGCCATTGACGGCGACATGCCACACCAGGCTCTGGCGATAGGACGGCGACAGGACAGCAATCGTTCGGTCCCAGCGGTAGTCGGTGTATTTCATGAACTCCTCTACTCGTTCCATGGTGGGTGGTATGATGGGCAGGCCGTCACTCCACATCATATCGTTATAGAATTCATTGACCTCATCAATCGTTCCGCTGAAGACAGGGGCCTGAGGATCGGCAGCCTCAGGATGGGAATTCTCATCAATCTCCTCCTGGGTAATCGGGTCGCATAGCATATCGAGAATCTGAGGCCACAGCACTTCGCGGGTGTTTTGCTTGAGTTCCTCCACAGTATGTGACGCGAAAGCACCCGGATAGACAGCGACGCGCAGCACCGGGACACCGTTGTTATAGGCGGTAGTCTTGGCCTGCGTGTCAAAACCTGGGGCGGCAATCATCACCGACGGGATTCCGATATATTCGGCGGCAATGCAGTTGCCTGTCTCCTTGGGCGTACAGATACCACAGCCGCCGTTTCCCGAGATGACAGCATCCACACCATATTCCTGCAACCGCTCTTGGAAACGCTCGACCTGAGGCTTGCGTACACGAGGGCCAGGGAACAAGCCTGCTGAACCGATTTCGCTTAACACATAGACTGTTGCCGTGGGGAAATACTCCTGAATAAGCCTCTTGAGTTCATAGTGGGTGACACTAGCCATGAACGATCCGCCCACGAGGGCGATGGTCTTGCCTTCCAGGGTTTCCAATCGAGGCGCGAGTTCTATCATTTCTACTGACGACTGCCCCACGGGGGACAACACGTCATAAGTTCCCACCGTCTCATCTCCCCCGCAGTCGCCACTGGGGTCACACGTCTGCCCCTGCGCAATAAAAGCCTGTGAGACAAGGCTCAATACCAATAACAATCGTTTGAATATCCTGTGATTCATAATTTTGAAGTATTTTGAGGTTTTACAATCAAGAGATGCGCCAGAAGCCTAAAAGTTAAATCCTGAAAAGAAATTGTGCAAAATTAAGCAACCCGATTTAACTTTTTGTACTTTTGGGCATCAATAATGCGAGTATGCGGGAGCATTAAAATCCAAGACAAATATATGTAGGATGGCTATCAAGACCGATGACAACTCACTGCATCAGATGCTTACGGACCCTTCTCAACGCGAAGGGGGCTTCAGGATGCTCATGAAGTTGTATGGCCATGCCCTCTATTGGCACATCCGCCGCATCGTCATCGGTCATGATGATGCCGAGGATGTCCTACAGGACACTTGCATCAGAGTCTTGAACAGCATCCACGCTTACAGGGGTGACGGATCACTGGCGACATGGCTCTACCGCATAGCCACTAACGAAGCCCTGCAGCATCTGCGGCGGCAGACACACCTGTTCCAGCACATTGACGCATTGAGTGATTCCCTTGTGGAAAAGCTTAAAGCCGAAGTCCCGCTTGACGGCAATGAACTGGAAATCATGTTCCAGAAGGCGCTGCTCACCTTGCCCACGCAGCAACGCATCGCCTTCAACCTGCGCTATTATGACGAATTGAGTTATGAGGAGATTGCCAGCATCACGGGTAAAACAGTGCAATCACTGAAGACTAATTATCATTATGCGGCCCAAAAGATTAAGAACTACATTAAAGAACAGACAACGTGAATAATGATTTCGATGACATAGGGAAAAGGATGCCTTTCCGGGAAACCGGGGACTATTTGGACAACCTGATTGATGGGGCGACCGAAAAGGCCATTACCCACCATGCCACGGCCAAGAGAAGCCTACATCGCATGTTGATGATAGCCTCGGCAGCCGCTGTGGCTCTGCTCATCATCGGCTCCGGGATAGCCCTTTTCAATGCAAGAAGCACTCATCAAGTGACGATGAACGACCAGGGACCATTGGATGAGTTCTTGAACACATTAAGCGATGAGGAGGCAGCCCAGTTGACCTTCTATGAATTGGAAGAAATCCCAGAATACTAACCAAAAATTCAGAATCAGACGATGAAAAAGATCATGATATTGATGGTTCTCGTGCTCCTTGGCCTTACCGCCACGGCAAACGAAGACAATAACAACTCTCTCAATGAGAGGCTGTATCAAGCCAAGGTACGTGAACTCGTTTATCGGCTGCACATCACCGCCGACCAGCAAAAGAAGTTTGAGCCCATCTATCGCAGTTACTGCGAAGAAATGAGTGCCCTGTGGGCTAGCCGCAAACGCCCCATCAAGCCCAGTACCAGCGGCGATGCCGCAGCCATGGCCAAGCGCAAGATGGAAATGCAGCAGCAGGCTCAGGGCATCAGAATGAAGTATATAGACAAATTGGCGACCGTGCTTAATGCGGAGCAGGTCGGCCGCTTCTTTGAAGTGGAAAGCATCATCCAGAAGAAACTCAAGGAAAAGCATGACAAACATGCAGCCACAATGCACTAGACTCCATCACACCATCATCATAACCGCTATTATTGCACTCATCTAAGAACACCCCTTGTGATGGGTTGAAACACGCTATATAAATCTGTTTTTATTTCTCAAAAAAAATGGCCGGTTTCACACAAATTACATGAAAAATTCACTATCTTTGTGCACATTTAGGATTTTCGTTAGCCTCCCATCGAGGTTAAATAGCTGAGTCATAAACAATAAACATCATAAACCAATCATTACATTATGTATAAAATTGAAAATCATCCTATTATTGACCTTCCAAAAGAAGAATACGTAGAATTCCAATTTGAAGGGAGAACCGTTCGCGGTCAGAAAGGCAAAACCATTGCCGCCGCCCTTCATCAGGCTGGATTTATTGTTCATAGCCACAGCACCACGGGCCGTAACCGTAGCCTGGAGTGCGGCATCGGCAAGTGCGGTGCCTGCGAAATGCTCGTTGACGGTCAGATTCGCCGCATCTGTATCACCAGCGTTGACGGCGTGAAAGAGGTGCGTGAGATTTCCAAGGATTACATGCCCGAGGGCAAAACCCGTGAGGCCCACGAGACCAAGATTTACAAGACCACGGTTGCCATCATCGGTGGCGGCCCCGCCGGACTGGCTTGCCGCGAGCAACTCACCGCAATGGGAATTCCCAACATTGTAGTGGACAACAACGCTACCGAGGGTGGTCAGTTCAATATGCAGACCCACCAATTCTTCTTCTTTGAGAAGGAGCAGAAGTTTGGTGGTATGCGCGGTTTTGACATTGCCAAAACGCTTGCTGGCGACAACCATGACGGCATCCTGCTCAACAACACTGTGTGGGACTTGCTCGAAGGCCGCCGCATCGCACTGAAAAATATCGTCACCCAGGAGGTGAGCTACATCGACGCCGACCATCTGGTAGTGGCCACGGGTGCCGTTCCATTCATGCCCGTGTTTGAGAACGATGACGTGCCCGGTGTTTACACTGCTGCCGTTTTCCAGAAAATGATGAACCAGGAGCACACCCTGTTGGGTAAACGCGTGCTCACCGTGGGTGCCGGCAACATCGGCTACCTCACCAGTTATCAGGCCATGCAGGCAGGTGCTTCAATCAAGGCCATCATCGAGGGCATGGACCACGAGGGTGGTTTCCCCGTACAGGCCAACCGCGTTCGCCGTCTGGGCATCCCCATCATGACTTCACACGTGCTCATCCGCGCCATCCCCAACGAGGATTACACGGGCGTTACCGGTGCGGTGATTGCCGAGTGCAAGAATTTCCAGCCCATCCCTGGCACCGAGCGTGTGATTGACGACATCGACATCATCAACATCTGCACAGGTCTGATTCCCGACAACCAACTGCTCGTAAAGGGCCGTTCAGTCTTTGGCCGCAATGTCTATGGTGCCGGCGATGCCGTTCGCATCGGTGAGGGCACCAGCGCCGTGCTGCGTGGCAAGCAGGTGGCCTATGAGGTGGCTCAGGAACTGGGCATCCGCTTCCCCTATGAAGACTATCTGGAAGTTTCCCGCCAGTATATCGACTCTCAGCAGCGTCCAGTGCGTCTGCTCGATAAGCCTAACACCCCCACCGAGGAGCGCATGGCCCTGAAGCCCTATGTGCAGATCAACTGCCTCTACGGCTTCGCCTGCAACCCCTGTACCTTTGCTTGTCCGCAGGGTGCTATCACCAAGCCCACCACCTCGTCGGTACCGGTGGTTGATTATGACAAGTGTATCGGCTGTATGCAGTGTGTGAACCACTGCCCCGGCCTAGCCATCTTCGGCTACGACAAGCGCAAGAACGTGGTGTTCCTGCCCGTAGAATATGAGGTAGAAGAAGGCAAAGAGGTATTCCTCGTGGATGACAATGGCGCCAAGGTGGGCGAAGGCATCATCGAGAAAGTCCTCAAGAAAGACAACAAGACCAATGTGGCCCGCGTTCAGGCCACCCAGGCAGATGACTTGAACCAAGTGAAGGGCTTCATCATCAAGGAGCGTTATCCCGAGCCTCTGAACCTGCGTCCTCTCACCAACCCCGAGGAAGGCAAGTCGTTTGTTTGCCACTGTGAGGATGTGGACGTGAAGACTCTGCTGGCTCTTGTGGGTGACCGCAAGTATATCTCGGTAGACGAACTCAAGCATACCACCCGCATGGGTATGGGTCCCTGCCGCGGCAAGCGCTGCGTGTCGCGCGCCAAGCAGATCCTGCGTGCCCACGGCATCGAAGTGACTGGCGACAGCACACCGCGTGCACCGTTGGCCAACCAGGTCACGCTGGGCGATGTGTACAATGGTGAGGCTAAGGAAACCTTCGTGTTTGAGCACGGCTCTATCATCGAGAAGGCCGAGACCGAAATCATCGTCGCTGGCGGTGGTATGGCCGGTAGTGCGGCATTCCGTTACTTTGCCGAGGCCGGCAAGCGCGTTGTCCTGGTCAACTACGACCGCGGTTCAACGTGGCGCTGCATTGGCGGTGGACGTCCCGCATTCTCCAATCCCGACATCAGCGACATCGCCATGCACAACCTGGAAATCTTCCGTGACGACCAGCAGCATCGCAACATCGACCTGAAGATGACTCGCTATGTCAACCTCGTGCACGACGACGCCACCTATCGCTCCCTCGATGCCTCTCGCGCCTGGAGCGAGGCCTATATGATTGACCGCAAGGACTTCACCAAGGTCATCTCGCCTTATTGGAATCCCAACGATAACATCTACAGCCACGCTTTGATTTCCGAAAACTGCTGGCAGGCTACTCCCGGACGCACCATCGAGTATGTGCGCACCGTGGGTAAGCAGCATGGCGGTGAGGTGCTCGAAGACTGCGAGGTGCTGAGCGTACAGCGCGTTGGTGACAAATACCGCGTACTGGTGCGCCGCCACGATAAGCACTACGTGGAATATACCTGCGACCACTTTGTCAACGCCATGGGTTGGGGTTCTGAGAAGTTTGCCGACATGCTCGGTATCGACACCCAACTCTATCCTGTCAAGCACCAGGCATTCATCACCCGCCGTCTGCCCAACATGGGTGTCAACGGCGACTCGCTCGACATGATTATCGACCGCCGTCACTACAAGGGATTCAACGCCGTTTACGGCCAGCAGTTCCTGCACACCGGTCAGATCATTGGCTGCGCTTCACCCGACTGCGACGCTTACGAGGCACGCCAGAATCTGAAGTACAACAGTCAGGCCTTCCTCAAGATTGTGAGCGAGATGTTTGCCCAGTGGATACCCAACCTGGCATCCGTCGGCTTCCATGCCGTATGGGCGGGCTACTACATCGAGCCGCGTTACATCATCGATCCTGAAGTGGGCTTGCTCACTGGTCTGCGTGGCCACGGTTTCATGCTCGGCCAATACCTGGCGAAGCTCTATGTGGATAAATATCTGGGTAAGCCTGTTCCTGCTTATATGAAGGATCTCGCCATCGGAGGCAAGGGCCTCAGCGAGAACGCCTTCCAGTAATCAAGCGCCCTCAAACCTAAACTATAGTGCCCCTGGTAGTTGGTCCAAAGACTACCAGGGGCACTACGTTAACGTGAATTCGACGAAAATAAACTACTGACCATCAACTCCCCCTCTTGGATAAGAGGGGGCCGGGGGGCGTCGATGCCACCGAAGGCATACATCAACTCGAGCTGTGCCATAATTCATCTGCTGCAAGTTGAATTGCGGTTCGCGCGAAAAAAAATGATTTTGTTTAATTTCTCGGCCGTTAGGCCGATTAAAAAACCAAAGTCTTATTATGACACTGCTTCACTACGTTATACGGAAATCATGGTAAATTCGCCATGCATCTTTCACTTCTTCTATGTTGTGGCCATCCTGGAAGAACGACACTTCACAACTCCCTTTGAAAGGCGCCCAGTTGCCACAGATGATTCCGTCATAAGCAATGATGGGCTTGAAGATGCCACTGTTGTTGTGGGCGTGGTGAGTGTGCTCAGTAGGGAGCACAATGTCACGGCTTTTGTAGGCGATGAGGTATTCGTCATAGGGAGGAATCAACAGGAATTTGCCTTTTCTGAATCCTCGTGTGCGACAATCGTTTGTCAAGTAGAATTCCCTACCCTTCCATTTCTCTAAATGTATGGTATTGCCCAAGAGCGCGATGCCTTTCCGACAGTCGCTCACGTTGAGTCCAGACCACCAGACAAAATCCTCCAGCGTCGCGGGTTGGCGACTCTGAAAGTACTTGCGGGTGAAACGCATCAGGGCTTCGTCACGGTCCATGCTGGTCTCCGGCCCCACCTTCTCGGCAGCGAGCGCATAGGTTGCCTTCATCTCCATCAAATCACCGCTACAGAGGGTTCCCGAGAGTTCTGCCATGCGAATATGATAGGACAGGCGGTGTTCGTCCATCCGCAGGTCTTTAGCAGCCAGCGCATCGATAAAATCCTCCTTGGCAACACTGCCATGGTCAGCAGCCGTCTGGACGAGAATCTCCCTAACGTGCATCAGTTCTTCGTCCGGAATGGAAATCTTGTTGCTGTTCATCCACCCTTTGGTGACGGCGATAGCCTTTGACGAACACAGTTCTATCAGGGGCCAATAGTCTTCGGCCGACACCAACTGCCAGGTGCCTCGCATCAGGTGCAAACGGATAATCTTGCCGCTATCGAATGCCCGTTTGAAAGCCTTGGCCGACGGTTTGCGTGTCCGCATCTCCACCGCCCAACGCATCATGCGATACTCCTGTGCCTGCATGGCTCCCATATAGGACACCACCTCGGCAGGACCACTAAACTGAGGTGCAATCAGTTGCTGGTTAAGGAGTCTGATGGAAACAGGATTCATTCTATCTACGTTATCTAATCTTAGAAGAGAAGTGGCTCTGTCATAATTTATTTGTCGCAAATTGAATCGCGCTTCGCGCGAGAACCTTTAGCTCGGCGAAGCCAAATCAAACAACAATATTAATGAAATTCTGTTTAATTTCTCGGCCGCGAGGCCGATTAAAAAGACAGAGGCCTATTGTGACACAGCTTCTTATTGCGATACCGATGATTTCTTCTTCACGCGTTTTGAGACACCGATTGCACCCGTCGGGCAGACAAGCCTGCAAAGGTGACATCCGACACATTTGGTGCCAACGAGATGAGGCAAACGGTCTTCACCGAAGTTAATCGCCTGGTGCCCGCCATCCATGCAGGAGATGTAGCAGCGTCCACAACCGATGCACTTGTCGCGGTCAAAAATGGGATAAACAACGGTTTCTCGGTCCAATTCGTTGGGCCGCACAAAATTGGGCAGTTGTTCACCGACCAGATCGGCCAATTTCTTGATGCCACGTTGAGCCATATAATACTGCAATCCCAGTGTCAAGTCATCAATGATGCGATAACCATATTGCATTACTGAAGTGCACACCTGCAGATTGCTGCAACCCAACTGGATAAACTCAAGTGCATCACGCCATGTCTCGATACCACCGATACCGCTGAGTCTCAGATTCTTCATCACAGGGTTCTGAGCCATCTCGAGGATAAAGCGCAAGGCGATGGGCTTGACAGCACGTCCTGACAGGCCCGAAACAGTCCATTTCCCTGACACCTCGGCCCGTTCATCCATGGTCACGCTCTTGATGGTGTTGATAGCACTGATGGCATCAGCGCCAGCAAAATAAGCGCCCATAGCGGGATTACTCATGAGGGTGATGTTCGGTGTCATTTTAGGAATAACAGGGATGGAAACCGAGTGTTTGACATAGGCCGTATAGAACGTCACCAACTCCGAATCCTGGCCCACATCGCTACCCATGCCTGCAATACGCATCTGCGGGCATGAGAAATTCAGTTCGACGGCATCCACACCTGCGGCCTCGGCCATCTTGGCCAATTCAATCCACTGCTCTTCAGTAGCGCCCATAATGGAAGCCACAACGATTTTGCTGGGATAATTCTGCTTGAGGCGATGCAGGATTTCAAAATCAACTTCGGCAGGATTCTCGCTCAACTGCTCCATATTACGCAATGCGCTGAAGTCACCCTTGGAGCCCTCTCGGTGCACAACATCAAATCGCGGCGAAACCTCTCGGATGTCATCCAGGCAGATCGTTTTGTAGAACACTCCTGCCCAACCTGCTTCAAAGGCGCGAGCCACCATCTCATAGTTGGTGCATATCGACGAAGAAGCAAGGAAAAAAGGATTCTCGCAATGCAAGCCGCAGAATTCTATTGCCAATGAGGGCAATTCATCGACTTGCGGTACTTTGTGCAGTTGTGCCACAATGTCCCTAATGCGCACGGGGCGATCGTAGTGTATACAAGCCTGCTCGGCTTTTTCCAAATCGTCAGCACTGCATCCGTCAATCCACTTGCTGGCGATAGCCTCGTTGCCAAAACGCAAGGCCCTCAGTGCCCGCGCGACATCATACTGTCCACAAGTCTTGCTGCATGGCGCATCATTACACAACAGACAACGTGCCACCTCTTCCTGAATGTTCACTCGATTATTCTTCATCATATTTATTAGAATTAGTTGCACAAAGATAATGCAATTTTCTCAATTTTATTTCTTTTTTGCTGATTTATTATGGCATTATATGAGAATCTTCCCGATAAAGCCTTCAATCGTCACTTTTAATGCGGTATATTCTTCCTTTCGGTTACTCGGTAATGGTTATTCCTTAAAAACCTACTGCATAATGACCAATACTTAATATTTTTATATAAATTTGCATTCAGCATATTAAACTTCTAATAGGTCATAACATTTAAAACGATACGGATATGGGTAACAAGAATTCGGATATGAATCGTCGCAAGTTCCTCCAGAAATTGGGACTTGGTGCTGCCGTAATGGCGATGAATCCGCTGGATGTGTTGGCGGGAGAAACCCGCAAACCACAAACCATCGAAAGCGGTAACGCTCAGAATCAGATGACCTATCGGGTGAAACATGGCTCGGGCGACAAAGTCTCGCTGTTGGGCTTCGGCATGATGCGCTTGCCCGATAATCAAGAGGATATCAACCGGCTCGTGGACTATGCCATCGCTCACGGTGTGAACTATTTTGATACTGCGCCCATGTACAAGGGCGGCAAGAGCGAGGCCATGACTGGAACAGCCTTGCACCGCCACCCGCGCGATAAGTATTTCGTGGCTACCAAGATGTCGAACCAGAAGGACGAAAGCCTCTGGCAGATTGATGAAGCCCGCAAGATGTACGAGAAATCATTCCGCGAACTGCAGGTGGATTACATCGATTACTACCTGCTCCACAGTGTGGGCGGCGGTGGCATGGATAACCTCAAAGCCCGATTCCTCGACAACGGCCTGCTCAAATTCCTGTTAAAGGAGCGCGAGGCCGGGCGCATCCGCCACTTGGGCTTCTCCTACCATGGCGATGTCAGCGTGTTTGACTTCCTGCTCGACCACCAGGATGAATACCACTGGGACTTTGCCCAGATTCAGATGAACTATCTCGACTGGCGCCACGCCTCACTCAACAAGTCGGGTTGGAAACAGGACGCTGACGCCGAGTATCTCTATGACAAGATGGAAAAGAATGGCGTGCAGACCGTTGTCATGGAGCCCCTCCGTGGCGGTGCATTGGCACGCATCGACGATGAACTCAATCAGCGTCTCACAACCTTGCGTCCTAATGACACGCCCGCTTCTTGGGCTTTCAGGTGGGTAGGCTCCCACCCCAATATCCTTACCACACTCAGCGGCATGAACCAGATGAGTCACTTGGAAGAGAACATCCGCACCTTCTCACCTCTCGAACCTTGCACCGAGGCCGAAAACAAGATTCTAGAAGAGGTTGCCGACGTGATGGCCGGTTTCCCCATCATTCCGTGTACCACCTGCCGCTACTGTATGCCTTGCCCCTATGGCGTAGATATCCCCGGCAATTTCGCCTATTATAACGAGGCTGTCGCCCAGAAGATACTCCCCCTGCCCGACAAACAAGCCTCCGACTACATGACCCGCAAGGATCAGTTTGCCGAAGGCCTGCGTAAGGCTTTGCCCGATGCATCGACATGGGCCACCCAGTGCACCGATTGCGAAACCTGCCTGAAGAAGTGTCCCCAGCAGATACGCATTCCCAACCAGATGGCCAGAATCGTCGAGACGCTAAGAAGAAGATAAAATCGACTTCATCATCTTTCGACCGATTGTGATGCGTCGGGGTTGATAGGCTCCATGTGAAGGGTAACGTGGGTTTCAGACCCGAAGCGCTGCTTGATAGCCCGCTCTATGGAGGTGGCACGTTCGTGCACCAAGGTGAGCGGCAGCGCACCGTCCATGCGTACGTGAGCCTCGATGGCAATGCGGTTACCGATGCGCCGTGTCCTGAGGTTGTGAGGCTGGCTGACGTCAGGAAATGAGCATATAATATTTTCAATCTCCTGCTCAACATCGGCAGGGAGGGACGACTCAGTGAGTTCACCCATGCTGGAACGCAGCAGGGTGACAGCCACCTTGACGAGCATCAAGCCCACGACAATCGACGCGATGGGGTCAAGCACCGTCCAGCGGTCCCCCAGCAAGATAGCACCACCGATACCAATGGCCGCACCTATCGATGACAGAGCGTCACTGCGATGATGCCACGCATTAGCGACAAGGGCTTGGGAGTTGATATGTTTCCCATGCCTGACGGTGTATTGGTACAACAGTTCCTTGACCAATATCGACAACAATGCAGCCCACAGCGCCAGTCGGCCTGGCGATTGGAGTTGCTCCCCATGGAACCAGTCCACGAGTTTACTTCCTCCACTCATCATGATGCCCGTGGCAGCAGCCACAAGTGCAAGTCCAACGATGAATGACGCCATGGTCTCATACTTGCCGTGGCCATAATCGTGGGACGCATCCTGCGGCTTGGCACTGATGTGTACCAGTACCAACACTATCAGGTCGGTAGCGAAATCCGACAATGAGTGCACAGCATCGGCAATCATAGCCGAGCTGTGCCCCAAGATGCCGGCGACAAACTTGATGGCCATCAGCGCCGCATTAGCGACACTGCCCACAATCGTCACCTTATAGATTTCGCGTTCCCTTTTCATCTTATCCATTCACACTTTTTCTTATTCCACTCCACTCAGGAGAAGGTCAATCAAGGCCGTCACATCGGCAATGGTCACGCCACCCTGACCGTTAACGTCGGCACAGATGAGGCAAGCGTTATCATTGCCACCCAGCAGGTAGTCAATCAGAGCCGTCACATCGTTGATGGCAATCTTGCCGTCGTGGTTCACGTCGCCCACTCTATAGCCGTGCTCGGGCTGATCGGACAAGGTGACAATTTCGGTATTGGACTTCTTGGTCGTTCCATCGGCAAAATGGGTAACAACCAGGAAACGGTAAGTTCCGCCCTCAGTGAGACCAGTAACCGTGTAATCAGTTGCAGTAATACCGGGGAATACAAGGCTGCCGTCAGTAAGGGTACCCTGTTCGATGGGATCACGGTCATCACCGGCAGTTACTACCACGTCATCGAGGTAAAAGCCCATATAGCGGCCCGTGCTGCCAAACGTCACCGTCGCGCCGTCCTCGACGTTCTCAAACACGACGACATACTCCTGTGCCATTCGGGACAGTTCAACCACCTGTTCAACGCCACCACAAGTCACATGAGCGGGACTGCTGGTGCTGCCTGAATAACGCGCCCTGAAGCGAACGGTAATCACGCCGTTGTCACCCGCATTCAGCGGCGGAGTAGTGAGCGAGCCCACATACTTCTGTCCGCCGACGATAAAGCAACCACCGGCACCCAGATAGACAAAACTGCCTGTCCAGCCCGGATTGTCGCAATAGTCACCCACCTTATTGGACGACAGGGCAGTCGTCACGTCAGTGTTCACGTCAATAGCGGCAAAGGTCTCATTAAGCAGCACCTGGTGTACCGAAGATTCATAAGGCTGTACATACAAGGTATAATCGGTCACATTCTCGCTGGCTGACAATTCGGTCCAGTCAGCAGTAAACGATGTAGAAGTCACATTTTTAGCCTCTTCCATTACCGCAGCAATCCTGTCATACAGATAGCCCGTCGGATAAACCTGATAAAGCATCTCTTGTTCACTGGAGAACACATAGCTCAGATTAGTAAAGGCGTCAAGCACAAAGTAACCGTCGCCAGCGCCGCTATAGCCCCAGTTCACATGGTACATACCACCACCACAGCCATCAACGACGAAACCGTGGCCCATATCCCTATCAGCATCAACGCCGCCGTACAGAATCGGGCAGCCGGCGGCCAACTGGGCCTCCATCATTTCGGCCCATTCCTCGGCAGAGTAGTCATCGCGGGACAACAGGGTTGCACCGGCATTGTAACCGAACAACTTCATGCCCTCCAACTCATCGTCACTGTAAGCGCCACTGGCAGAGGTACCATATCCCATGTGACTGGCCTGTCCGCAATAACGCATGAGCATGGCCACGGCATCTCTCTGTTGAGTTGTAGCGCTGGTCGTGTACTCGTCGAGCATATTGTCCCAATCCAGCACGCCACCAGGCAAAGCACCCACTGACATGCCGTTGACTTCTGACGTGTAGGCATCCATGGCAGGCACCTCGGCGGGGAATTTCCAGTAGTACATCACCTGGGCCATCGCCGTGGCGATACAGCCCGTGAGGCAATGCTGCGAGCCGACGGTCGGGCACTGGTTATAGAACGGTGAGCGCTGGTTCCACTTACAGGAAAGAAGCGGAGACACAGGCACCGAGGTCGAGCGCATGGAGTTCTTGCTCACGCGCATATCAGGATGCTCGCGCAGGAAGGACAGCTGACGCTTGTACTGGTTCAACAGCCACTGCATGTTGCAAGGCATGGTTTTCATATTCAAGGCCTGAGAACCGTAGGCCAGCACATCGGTCGCACGGTCATCTCCAGCAACGATAACAAACGCGCTGCCATCCTCGGCATTAAACACATAGTAATCAGCCACGTTGCGGCCTGTCTGGGCCGTCTCTGTGTGGATGAGTTTCAACGCTTGAGGGGATTTAGCATTTAAGGTACTGGAGTGTTGATTGAGAAACCGTAACGCCTTGTTTTGCGCATCACGGACATTAACGTCTCCAGCTGACAGATTCATAGCCACAAGGGCACATAACATCAGTAAAAAAGGCTTCAAATAATTCATAGATTTAAATGTAATTAAAAAATAAAAGCCCAAAAGTATGAATTCTTGATGATATAAGAGGTATCTCACACACAAAATTTCCCCTACGCCACCCAAAAACTGCAAATTCGGGTAATTCAGTAGGGGAGACTTTACCACCCTCATTCTTCATGAAGGTGGTATCTGGCTCCAACAGCATCACAACGCTACTGCAAAATCATGTCGATAACGGCATTGATGTCGGCAATATTCACCTCGCCGTCGCCATTTACGTCGCCCTCGGGCGAGGATGCGCCGCTCAGAATCTGGTCAATCAGGGCATTGACATCAGCAATATTGATCTCGCCATCGCCGTTCACGTCACCAGGCACTATCTCGTCCTCCAGGCAGACAATGTTCTCGAAATCAGTCCACACGAAATCACAGATGTAATTGTCTCTCGCTTCGCGGGTGACCACAAGCTTCGTATTGGTAAAATGATATTCTTCAAAGGCGTTCCTGTCTTCCACCGTGGGCGGTACTTCGGACATCATGACAAGACGGGACAACGCATAGCAGCCCGAGAAAGCAAACGCCTCTATCGTTTCCACACTCAAGCCCATCTTCACTGTCTCGAGGTTGTAACAGCCGTAGAAGGCAGCCTCGCCGAGTGTCAGCAATCCGTCACCAATAGTCACTTCTTTCAGGGCATAACAGCCATAAAAGGCGATGGGGCCGATAATTTCGGTGCCGTTACCGACAATCACGCTCTTCAAGTTCCTGCAACTGGCAAATGCGCCACACTCGATGGTCTTGACGCTCGCCGGTATCACGACACGCGTCAGGTTGCGGCAACCGTAGAAAGCATAATAACCGATGGATTCAAGGTTAGCGCCAAACGAGACAGTCTTGAGATTGGTGCAGGCCTCAAACGCGCAATAATCAATCGAGGTCACTCCTTCAGGAATATTCACTACCGTCAGCGCCTTGCAGTTCTTGAAGGCATACTTGCCAATGCGCTTGATGCTCTTGGGCAGCATGACGCTGGTCAAGGCTGCGCTCTCACGGAAAGCGCCATTGGCCACCTCTGTCACGGGATAGTTCACGCCATTGTAGCTCACCGTCTCAGGGACCACTACGCTCCCGCTATAAGAGCCATAACGCTCCTCGCGGTTGACGACAGCCACCTCATTGCCCTTAATCTTATAGCACACGCCGCCAGTCTCGAAATCATAAGGCCTGACGTCCATACCATAGACAAACGGGTACAGGTCGTGAATCATTTCCTGGTTACTCTGGAACGACATGCCCGACACCACAAAGGCATCGATGGAATAGTAGTCGTTACCGCCGCCTTCCCAGCCCCAATTCACATGGTAATAGCTCCCGATGCAGCCATCCACAACAAAAGCGTGTCCGCCCGCATCACCATAGCCGGAATACAGCACGGGATAGCCCTTGGACAAGTCCTCATGCAAAAAGGCCTCCCATTCCTCGTTGCTATAATCGCGGCGATGCACTATACTCGCGCTCAAGTTGTAGCCGAACACCTGCATGCCCACCATCTGATTCCAGCAACCGGAGCCGCTGCCGTTGGTGCCATATTCCATCGAGGCGCCCTGGCCGCAATAGCGCATCAGCGTGGATACAGCCTCGGCATGCTCGTCGTTATACTCCAGCGTATAGCCATCCAGCATATTGTCCCAGTCCAGTTGGGTGCCGGGCAGTGCGGGCACCACGATGTTATAGGCATGTGCCACATAAGCGGGCAATGGTGGCAACTCGTCAGGGAATTTCCAGTAATACATCACCTGGGCCATCGCCGTGGCGATACATCCTGTCACGCAGTGCTCGCCCTTATAGACGGGGCATTGGTCATTGTAGGGCGTGCCCTGGCTCCAGGTACACACCAGCAAGGGATCCACCCGAAGCGTCGCATCAAGGGATGGACGTTCCACACTGGCATCAGGATGGGCATGCAGCCACTCTATATCCTCGGCATAGTGGTCAAGCAACCATTGCAGATTGCAGGGCACATTGTTCATGTCAAGGGCATGGTCACCCCATGCCAGCACCTCACGTGCACGGTCATCACCCGACACGATATAAAACGCGCTGCCGTCATCGGCATTCAAGACATAATAGTCGGCGGCATCAGCCTTGATGGCCGATGATTTCACATAATCCACCTGCAGCGGGCGGACCGACGCCTGTATTGAGCGCGGTGCATGTGTGCTTAGAAACCGCGCTACGGCCATCTGGGCCTGCTCCTTGTCAACACTTTCGGCAGTCACACTCAGCGCCGCCAGCATCGCGGCGCCCACCATCAGTAAATACTTCTTCATCTTTCTCATCGGGTTTTAAGATTTTATGATACTCTTAGCAATCGTTTTTTAACTCAGGATGATGTCGATAATCATCGAGACATCGGCTATCGTTATTTCCCCGTCGTGGTTGATGTCGCAATACCAGACGGTATTGGCATCATGAGCCCCAGAGAGGATGGCGTCAATGACCGTGTTCACGTCAGCAATGTTCACCTCTCCGTCTTGGTTGGCGTCACCGGGCGTCGGAGCCTTTAGCATGTAACCAAACGAAGCGGTACTCTGGTCTTCGCTGATGGTCATGACCGTGATGGGCTTGTGCATTTTGCCTCCGGTATAGACATCCGCGGCAGGTGTGCTTTCGTCGGTCAAGGCGGTCCGGCCCTCCTGAGGCCACAGGTCAAATCGGTTGGTGCTGCTCGACAGGACGTTATCGGCAGGAATAATCGTCATGCGGGGATGGTTCCACGAGTTGTTGGGCGTGTTGTTGTCCCATGCAGACTTATCGTAGTCCACATGCAGGATCATAATGCCTTCGGTGGCGATATAGGAATCCCAACCAGTACGGGTACGGTACTCGAGCAGGTAATATTCGTCAGGGTTGGCATCATTGGTCACCTTGACTGCATTGCCCGCATCGGTATTGAGCGGCGACAAGGTATAGCGGGTATTCTCCACGGGTTCTATCAGGTCCATCCAGCCCATGAAATGGCGCTCATAGGACGTGTAACCCACTGGCGTGTGGCCATTGTCCTGGTAGCATCCGTCATCCATGATGTCCCAAGTGTTCATGCCGTAATAGTTGCCACCGTTGGTGGGATAGAAGTCAGGGAGACCGAGGCAATGCCCGAACTCGTGGCAGAAGGTACCGATGCCGTCAATCTGGTCGGTCGTGTCATAAGGGCCCTCAAGTTCGTTGAACACGGCATATCGGTCGATGGTCACTCCGTCGAGTTGGAACGGGCCGATGGTGCTGCAGCCCCACTCATAGGTTTCCTGCATGTCCCACTGGCAGGGCCAGATACATTCGGGCACCGAGTACCATGCCTGGGCCTCGCCCACACCGGCATAGAGCACGACCACCACATCGACATAACCGTCGCCGTCGTTATCATAGTTACTGAAATCCACGTCGTTCAGGCCCGTGCAGGCATCATAAATCATCGTGCCGATTTGCTCATCCACCTCGGTGCCATACTTGCGCACATTGTCGCCGTAGAAAGCCCTGGTTTGCGGCAAATCGACGGGACCGAGGATGTCAAACTGAGGAGAAAACACACCGCGGGACTGCGACTCAAAGTAGTGCAGGCAACTCTTGTCCATCTCGTTGAACTGGTTCTGGAACGTGGCAACGGGATTATCGCTCTTGAAGCGGAGGTCGCTGTAGTTCACCAGGATGATGGGAATGCGCGGCGAGCCCATAGTGGGCACCTGCGGATTGTCGTTCTCGCCACGGCGCGGTGCGCGCTGCGGTGCGGCATCTGTAGCCATCTGGTCACGGTAAGCGGCGATAAAGGCCATCTCCTCGATGCCACGGTGACCTTTGTCGTGGGCAGGCACATCGCTCAGCGAGCCAGCCACAGTATAGCAGTAATCACCGTTCCTGTCCATGGCCACCGTCAAGCCGTCCATGGTCTCCATCGAGCGGTGCAGTTCCCCACCCCGCATCACCAGCGTCACTGTCGAGCCGTCACGTTGCACGTGGACAAGCCGCCCTGGCTTGGCGGGCGCAGCCGTCATGAGGACACAGGTCGCCACTGCGGCCACCATCGCCATTAATGTCTTCTTCATTTCAATCATTTTTTCTCCGTCAGGTATTCTTTCATGGATGCCTTCCAGTCAATGGCGGGATCGTTGCTAATAAAGTCGTCGATTCGCCATTCGTCAGCCTCCTTGACCATTTCAAGACGCACTGGGGCCACACTGCCGCAGTTGTGCAGATTGAGTGCGACGGTAGCAGTAGAGTCGGTCATTGCTGTGACAGCCACATCGCTCACGCTCAGGTCCTGCCAATCCTGGCCCATAATCCAGTAGTCGGCGTCAAAGAAGCCCACCATGCCATCATTGTGCTGCTTGTCAAATTCGTTCACGCGTCCGACCCATGCATTCCAGTCCTGGGTGCAGTACAGGCTGTCGAGGTTGGCCATAGTGATATTGTTCTCACCTGCCTTCCTGAGCGAGTCCATGAGGTTATATTGCTCAAACGCGCCTTGATAAATACCGTTAACTCGCTCAATCAATCCCGAAGTGTCAAGGGATTGATGATCTGCATCAGCCACATGGTTTCCTGTCGTGCAGGCACCCAACACGGCGGCAAGCGCCGCAATCCATAACATTTTCTTCATATTTTCGACCTTTTATATCCTACTTTCGTGGCAAAGGTAGTATTTTTTCTCTAATTTTGCAGCATTATGTTGAAGGTCGTTGCTATCATGCTCAGTGGAATGGCCGTGGGCTTCCTCTTGAGGAAGCGCCGCCTGCGGGTGGTGCCTCACGCGGTGACGGTGCTCATCTGGCTGTTGCTCTTTTTCTTAGGGGTCGAGGTCGGCGAGAATCCTCAAGTCATCAACGGCATCCGCGACCTGGGACTTGAGGCCATGTGGCTCTCCTTGACGGGCATTGCGGGAACCATCCTGTTCTCCTGGGCGCTATGGCGATGGACGCGCGGCCGGAAAAAGAAAGGAGGTGGCCCCTCATCATGAAAGGCAGCCTCATCATCATCGCCTTCTTCATCTTGGGCATCCTGTGTGGCCTCATGCACTGGTTACCCGACCTGAACGCCTACGGCAACGTGAGTTTCCTCACCCTGTGTGCGCTGCTCTTTTGCGTCGGTGTCACCGTAGGCAACAACACCGAACTGTTGAAAAGTTTTCGACAACTCGATTCCCGCCTGATGCTCCTGCCGTTGATGACCATCTTCGGCACCCTCACCGCAACCGCCGTTGCTTCAATCGGCCTGCCTGGCCGCTCATTGACTGACTGCCTCGCCGTGGGTTCAGGCTTCGGCTATTATTCCCTGTCGAGCATCCTCATTACCCAGTACCGCGGCCCGGAGTTAGGCACCGTGGCCCTGCTCGCCAACATCATCCGCGAGGTATTCACACTCCTCGGCGCCCCCCTGTTGGTCAGGTACTTCGGCCCCCTGTCCCCCATCTCCTGCGGCGGAGCCACCACCATGGACACCACCCTGCCCATCATTACCCGTTGCAGCGGCCAGGACTTCGTCATCCTCTCCCTCTTCCACGGCTTCCTCGTCGACTTCTCCGTCCCCTTCCTCGTCACCTTCTTCACCACCCTATAACCCCTCAGTACCATCCAAGCATTACGAGCCGCTAGCTCGTAAAAAGAATCGTCATGTCAGAGTATTGCGAGCCAGTGGCTCGCAGAAAAAAGACGCTAAATCTTAGCGACTTAGCGTCTTAGAGTGAGATATCGGGTTACTCTCTAATCTCTAATCACTAATCACTAATCATTCTAGTTCTGTCCTCCCATGCCGCCGGTGGGGCTGTTGCCAGCGCCGCCGGACTGCTTGCCGCTGCCGATGAGGTCGTCGTTCTCGATGGTCTTATCAGCCTTCTTGACATGAGTTGAGAGCGAACCGAAGCGGTAACTGATGTTGATACCAAATCGGCGTGACTGCTGCTGGTAACGGCTCCAACCCGTCACATCGCCCTGCGTCACATAGTTCTTCATGCTCATGTACTTGCCGCTGAAGGGCACGATGGCCTGCAACTGGACAGTCAGGCGATCCTCCTTGAGGAATGAGCGCTGCAGACTGAAGCCGTGGAAGAAGATGGTCCCCATGCGGCCATACAGGTCGCTGATACCACCGCCCCACATGCCGGCGAAGCCCGACAACTGGATTTTCCAGGGAAGGAACTGGGTCACGTTGGCAAAGAAGTTGCCACTAACGCGGTCGTTCTTGAGGCCCAGCTCGTTGCTCTTGTAATAATTGTAGCCGATGGAGCCGTTGAGCATGATGTTGGTCTTCTGAGTCATCATCCACTGCACGAAGGCCGACAGGGTAGTCGAGTAGGTCTTGAGGGTGTTGGCATAGGTCGATACCTGCACCAGACCGTCGGCCCACTTCACGGCACCGATGCCGTTGTTGCTGAACTGGAACTGCGGCGTGATGTTAAAGGTCAACTTGGGACCCACGCGCATGTAGGTCAAGCTCACGGAGTGGTAGTGAACGCTACCCAGGTCGGTGTTACCAAAGGAACGGCTCGTGGGGCTCTCGATCACGGCAGGATTGAGGTAACTGATACCCGGACGGTTAATGCTGGCCGCATAGGACAACTTGAGGCTGTTGGCGAAGTTGAACTTGTAGTGCAGGCTGGCACTGGGCACGAAGTCATTGAGATGGGCTTCGTAGGGGACCATTTGGCCATCAGGATAGGTAGCACGCAGGTAGCTGTGCTCATAGCGCAGGCCAGCACGGGCGCTCCACGGACCACTGGTGAAGGTGTAGCTCACGTAGGCGGCGCCCACTTGGGTCACGTGCTTGTAGCGCATGTCGGTAAAATCTTCGGTGCCCAGGTAGTCAAGCACGTTGTGGCTGCGGTTCAGGCGGTAGATGTACTTGGCGCCGGTCTCGAGGGTGTGCTTCTCGGCCAGGGGGCGGGTCCAGTCGAGCTGGAAGGTGTGCTCGTTGAAGTTTTCCTTGCCGTCAGAGTCAATGCCGTAATAGAGCACGGGGAGATTGAACACGTCGTTATAGAGTGAATAGTCCTTATTCTTGTTGTGCCATGCCGAAAGCATGTAACTGAAGGTGATGGCCTCACCCTTGAGGTGTGTGCGGCGCTGGTAGTCCAGGCGGCTATCGAAACTGTAACTGTCGGCGGTGTTTTTGCTGCCCATGCCGTAGCTGTAGATGGGCTGACCGACTGCATCAAGCATGCGGTTGTTGTTCAGGCTATTTGCCGTGTAATCATAGGCAAATCCGCTCAGCGACAACGAGACGAGGTTCAAGGTGTCGGGCTCCCAGCTGGCGCTCACATCACCAAAGTGGACCGTCATCTTTTTCACGTCAACAGTGCCGTCGCTCAACAGGTCGGCCCCGCTCTCCTTGTAGTGTGACAACGAGGAAGTCTTATAACCCTGGCCATTACTGCCATCATACATGATGCCGTAGTCAACCGACATCACCACCTTGTCGAGCTGAGTGGTCATGTTCAACGAGCCACCGAGCGATCCTCTGTGGTCAGTTCTGGCCGACGCCATGCCCGACACGCCCTTGATAGTGGAATTGTCGGCCATAACGATGTTGAGAATCAATGTAGTACCCTCAGCGTCATACTTAGCGCCCGGCTCGGTAATGACCTCGATGCGCTTCACACTGCTGGCGGGCATCGCCTTGAGGATGTCCTTGGCATTACGCGAGAGCGAGGGGTCGGGATGACCATTGCGGAAAATCTTGAAGTTGGTCTGGCCGTTGACACGGATCTCGTCTTGGGCGTCCACGCTGACCATGGGCACCTTGCGCAACATGGTCAACACGTTGTTGGTCTTGCTGTCGGCATCATCGGCGACGCTGTAACCGATGCGGTCCACTTCCTGCTTGATGAGTTGGCGTTGGGCGGTGACGGTCACATCCTTCAGTTGGATGTTGTCAAACACGCTCAGCAGCGAGTCGTTGATCCAGTCCTCGTCGCCGTTATCGGCGACAGCAGGGACTTCGCGCGTCAGTTTCAGTGCGGTGGAGTAACCCATCTGGCTATAAGTACCGTCCAGGGTGTTGTCCTTGAGGGTCGCCTTGTAGTTGGCGCCGATCTCGTTGATATCGACATTGATCTGGTCGCCCTTGATAGTCGCCTTGGCCTTGATGCCAAAGGCTTTCTGCTCGGGCGAATCGAGCGTGGCGGTCACGCCCTCATCGGTCTGTTGCAAGTTCAACACGATGGGGACAGTGTAGGGACCGGCTACAATATTGCCTTTCCAAGCGCCAGTAAAATCCTGTGCCACCGTGATAAGACTCATCAGGGTGACCAGCATGGCGCACAACAATCTTTTTACCAATGTAGTTTTCATATTATTTACTTGAGTTTAGTTAGTTTTTATTCCTATATAATAGACGTAGATGCCATACAAAAAGTTGCAACTAATAACAGTTTTTTTAAGTTGTTCCTGATGGCTTGACGCCAATTCTTAATTCTCCAGGAATCATTCTTTTGAAATCATGTCGCGCAAGCGATCAAGTTCTTTTTCAACGGGTCGCTTGTCTCTCTTGCGAAACAGGGACCAAACGAGAACACCAATAAGGATAACACCAATAGCTGCAAACACTATAGTTTTTGTCATGCTGACTTCTCCGAAATCAGAGTAGATGTCATAACTAATGTACAAAACCAACGCAAGCGCTGCCAGGTAGCCCAAGATTTTATTTGCCTTATTATACTTTTGGTACATATCCACCAACTGATGAGCGTCTTCACATTTGCTCATTCTCTTTTTCCACCAAATTTCAAAAACAAAGAGTGGAAGGAGAAGAACCGGAAAAGACCATAGTTGAGACAACCAATCGCCTGTGATAAAACCATTGACAAGATTGTATACTAAAAGGAGCAGGAGAAAGCCTCCACAGCCGGTGTTGTTCTTTGCATCGGTGGCAAACTCGCGCTGAATGTCCTCAATCAGTTCATCCTTGCTGAATTTCTCGACCCAATCTTTCTTTTCTTCTTCCATAATCGTTATATTTTAGTTGTTTCTACCCTTTAGACGCACGAAGGTAGCGAAAAACTACACAAGGGATCATTTTTTTGGCATTATTTTTGCTGTATTGATAATCAGAGATTTTTAACCATTAATTTTTGATTTAGGAAATGATACTTTCAACAACGCCCCAAATTGAGGGCTACAACATCCGTGAGTACAAAGGCATTGTGACAGGCGAGACCATTATCGGCGCCAACTTTATGAAGGACATCTTTGCAGGCATCCGCGACATCGTGGGCGGCCGCTCGGCCAGCTACGAGAAAGTGCTGCGACAGGCCAAGGATACCTCAATGCAGGAGATGATGGAACGTGCACAGGCAATGGGCGCCAACGCCATCGTGGGCATCGACATCGATTACGAGACCATCGGCGAGAGCAACTCCATGCTCATGGTCGCCACCAGCGGCACCGCCGTCGTCATCTGATCGCGACTCTCTCAAACAACAAGGACAACTTGTTTTATACAACAAAGACAACTTATCATTGTCAATGTCGTTAATCAAGTTGTCCCTATTGTTTGATCATTTTAGAAGAAGAGCATGGTGCGACTATTGGTGCTCTTTTGAGTTAGCGCGTCCTGCAACTGCTTGATTGCTGCTTGAAAGAAGAAGGCTATCAGATGTTCATCGGTGCCCTCAGTCCGTTTGGCTTTGAGGGCGGTAATGTATTGCTGACGGTTATCTTTCAAGATGATGAGTTCAGGCAATTGAAATTGCAGCAGAATGAAATTGGACAGCAAACGCCCAGTGCGGCCATTACCGTCACGGAAGGGGTGCAGGTACTCATAGAAGCCATGGAAACGCGCAGCCAGCACCATGGGATGAATGTTTTTATCGGCCATCGCCCTTGCTGTCGATTCCATTAGGCGCGGCACTTGGGCAATCAGTTTTTCATGATCGCCAAACAGCGTGTCACCAGCTGCCATATCTACCGTGGTAAACTCACCAGGCACAGCACCAGGCACCCGATAAGGTAAGGTGTTGAGCGTGACCAAGCGATTGAGCGTCTTCATCAATTCGATGTCAAAGGGGTGATCCAGATGGTCATGCATCCATTCATAAGCCTTGAAGTGGTCGGCCATCTCTTGACATTCAAACAATGATTTTCCCACCGGATAGTAGCCCAGGCCCTCTTCAAATAGCGCCCGAGTGTCATCGACCGAGAACGAGGAGCCCTCAATGCCGCAACTGTGGCACGAGAAAATGATCTCAGAGAGCTTTCTGAACTCTAAGTCGCCCATCGGCTTTACGATTCGCTCTAAGTAAAGCTTAGCCAATTGGTCATACTTCTTTATCTCTTGCTCAAACATTGTATCAATGGTTCTGCTGTTCTGCCTAATGGCATTGTGTTTCTTGTCCTTCTTGTTTTCTACTACTTATCGAGTTCGATGATAGTGGTCTCGGTGATGTCGGCGATGGTGACAGGAATGGTGAGGGTGGAAGTGCGCTTGTCATAAGTCACATCCTTGGCCTTCTTGCCGTTGATGGTCACCTTGCCAGGCTTTTTGATGGCGGGGATGATGAGGCGATAATCCTTGCTGGGAACGTCACCGTTGATGTTGCCACGGCCCTGGATGGTGATGCAGTTACGCTTGCCCTGGGGGGTGGCGGTGAACTGGATCACGCGATGCATATCCCTGGCCAGTGTGCCCGTGGAATGGAGGTCGTCGTCAAACAGAGTGAATGATGACGGGAAGTCGCTAGCGTAGTAAACGATATCAAGCTTGTCAGGGTTGTAGTCGCCAACATTATCCATCGCATAATTGGCCTGCGGGATAAAGGCGCCGGCACGAGCGAACAGCGGCAGCACATCCAGAGGTGCGGCATAGTTGATCGTCGTGTAACCTTGATAACGCTTCTCGGGATGGTTGATATCAACCCAAGTGCCCTCGGGGAAGGTAATCTCTCGGCTCACGGCACCCTGTTTCATCACAGGAGCCACCATCACATCATGGCCCCACAGGTATTGGTCCCAGATGCCGTCATAACGGCTGATGTTGTTGTCGTCCTCGTAGAAGCCCAGCGGACGCACCATCGGCAGACCGTTGCGGGCGTTATCGTAGGCCAGAGTGTAGTTATAGGGAAGCCACTTGTAGCGCTCCTTGATGATGCGCAATGTGAGGTCACCAAACTCGGTATAGTGGTAAGGCTCGGCATGATAGGTCGAGTGGGTACGCAGCATGGGCGAGAACAGTCCCAGTTGCAGCCAACGGATGTAGAGTTCGCCATCGCGCTTGTTATTGGGATCCACGGCAAAGCCGCCCACGTCGTGCGACATATAGCCCAAGCCACTCAAGCCCGCATTGAGCATGATGGTCACCTGAGGCTGGAATCCGCCCCACGAGCGGGAAACGTCAGTGGACCAGGGAAATACGGAATAGCGCTGCAGGCCAGCCGTGCCGGCGCGCATCATGACCATCGGGCGACGGTCGGGATAATCCTCCTTGAACATATCATAGATGATGCGGCTCCACTCGTTGCCGTAGTAGTTGTGGTACTGCTCGGCGGTCAAGCCGTTGTAGTGGCGGATTTCAAGCGGGTGCTTCTCAGGCTCTCCAAGGTCACCCCACCAGCCTGTCACGCCCTCGTCGGTGAGTGATTTGTAACGGTTGCGCAGCCACTGGCGCGTAGCGGGGTTGGACACGTCAAACATGCCGCCCTGGCCTACCCAGATGGTCACCGTGTGAGTCGTGTCGGTGCCGTCGGTCTTGCAGAAGATACCCTGGGGATCCAGCAGGCGGTAGTTATCGATGGCGCGGCCGTTGGTCAGCACGTAAGGCTGTGAGATGGTCACCACGTTGACGCCCTTCGCCTTGAAGTCGCGCAACATGCCGCGATGGTCGGGCCACTGCTCCTTGTCCCACTCCAGACGTCCCATGTCCTCCTCCTTGCCATACCAGTACAGGTCAAACACGATGCCGTCCAGCGGATAGCCCTCGCGCTTGAGGGTATCGACCACGCCCTCGCTCTCGCGCTGGTCATGGTAACCATACTTGGAGGTGATATAGCCCAGCGTCCACAGTGGCGGCAGTTCCTGACGGCCCGTGAGCCACGTGAAGTTCTTCACGACGTCCTCGACCCTGCCGTTGCCGTTGATGACGTAATAGGAAAGCGGTTGCGGCGATGTGGAGTTATATTCGATGCATTGATTGCCCAGGTAGAGCGAAGACTTGCAGAAGTCGTCAAACAGTACACCATAGCCCTTGGACGAAATTACCATCGGCATGGTGATACCCATCTGCTTGGTGCGCTTCTCGCCCATCTGGTAGCCATAATTCTGAGCGTTGTAATTGATGAGCGTGTCGCCTGCGAGGTTAAACGAATAACCGCGTTCGCCAGCGCCATAGAATGACTCGCCGCCATGATGCAGTAGGCTCAATGTCGATGATGTGCGGTCACACAGATCAGTAATGTAGTAGCCATTGCGGCTACCCACCATGATGCTGCCCATGCTCCTGTCCAGCACCACCTTCATGCCGCTGCCAGTGCGCATCACGCTCATGTCCTCCAACTCTTCGACCTTAATCTCAGCATTGGCGGTTTTGTCCAGCGCCAGCGAGGGCAACCGGGTGCCGTTCCACCCGTCGGGCACCACGTCCACGCGCACGATGTCTTCACCAACGGCGGTCACCGTGACTGTCTGGTGACGTGTCGCATCGTTAAAAGTCATGGTTGTCTGCTGCGCTAGGGCGGTCATCGCCAGCATCGCCACAGCGACCATAGTCATCATCCTGTAAAGTTTCATAGCATTTCTATTAATTATTTGTGTTTGTATTCTTTATCAATTGTGTAACTCGCTTTCTTTCACGAGTTCTCGCAGTCGCCTGATATCCAGTTCATCGTTTTCATCCAAGCCTTCACTCTCTTTAGCTGCAAATAATGTTTTTTCTCCCTTAATAATTGAGAGCATCACTAAGAGAAGGGGTAAACCCACGAGAAGGCCAACACCAGAAAAATAGAGTAAAGCGCTTTCTGCCATCAACAAAGCTATACCTACCCATAATCTCAGCCGTTGTTGCATGGCCAGCCATCCAGCGGTTACCAGCAATAACCCGCTAAACACTAAGCATGTTTTAGACAAAAAATTGCCTTTATTAAATACGGCTAAGACAACAATGCCAACCATAAGAAATGCTGATTGAATGACCCACATCCTGTCATGGGCGGCTAATAATTCCCGGGGAGTCTTGGCAACGGTAATTCTTTTGTTAGAAACATAACTAAACAGTGCCGATAAGAGAAACGCTCCTCCCATTATCAATAAGAAAGGAGCAATCATATAGTCATTGTCCCTATCAAAGAAGAACAACGCAAAAATGCCAAAGGAGATAAATGCAACAGATACGAAGATGAGCGTAAAAGTCATCCCATGTCCTCCGGCAGCCGATCGCTTGATGCTTTCCATCAACCATTCAATTTCTCTGTCTCTTTCTTCTGCTGTCATAATGCGGATCTGTTATTTACTTTGTTGCAAAATTACTAACTATTGTTGGAATAATCAACCGTTCTCATTCAAAAATTACAACATTGTCAACATCATGTGAATAGAATGTAAACAACCCCTGCGGGATATACCAATGATTTGTTGTAATTTTGCCCTCACAAAAATAATGCGGATGCCATTCGTGCAATTAGAAATAATTAAGAACGCGGATGCCATTCGTATAATTCGCAAAATACGTAGTTTTAAATAAAGATAATGGAAGAATTTGAAACCGGCAAACAGGCGCGACGCCGCACGCGCCCCACGCATGAGCCCGAAATCATAGGCGAATTCGGCAAACTGCCACCTCAGGACACCTCGATGGAGGATGCCGTGCTGGGTGCATTGATGCTGGAGAAGGACGCTTATAATAATGTGTGCGAAATCCTCAAGCCCGAGGCGTTCTATAATCCTGCCAACCAAAAGATCTACGAGGCCATACAGTCACTGGCTGCCGAAGGCAAACCCATCGACATGCTCACCGTGACCGACAAGTTGCGTGCTAACAAGGTGCTTGACGAGGTGGGAGGCGCCATCCGCATCAGCGAACTGACAGGTTTGGTGTCAAGTGCCGCCAATGCCGAGTTTCATGCACGCATCGTGGCTCAGAAGTACCTTGCCCGCGAGCTCATCAGCTACAGCAGCCAGGTGCAGTCGTTGGCCTTCGACGAGTCCATCGACGTCTATGACTTGATGCAGGAGGCCGAGGGCAAATTGTTTGAAATCAGCAAGAACACCCTCAAGCGCGACGTTATCCCCATCGAGAACGCCGTCCAGGATGCCATCAAGAAAATCGAGGAAGCCGCTAACCGCGAGAGCGGATTGAGCGGTCTGGAATCAGGTTACCACAAACTCGACCGCTTGACCAGCGGCTGGCAAAACAGCGACCTCATCATCATCGCTGCCCGTCCTGCCATGGGTAAAACGGCTTTCGTCCTGTCGATGGCCAAGAATATGGCAGTTGATTACAACTATCCCGTTGCCGTGTTCTCGCTTGAGATGTCGAGCTTGCAGCTCGTTAACCGCCTCATCAGCAATGTGTGCTCGCTCGAGGGCGAAAAAATCAAGAGCGGACAGCTCACCCAGCCCGAATGGGAGAACTTGATGACGCGCACTCGCGCCCTTAGCACTGCCCCACTCTACATCGACGACACTCCGTCACTCTCCATCTTTGAGTTGAGGACTAAGGCGCGCCGCCTCGTGCGTGAGCATGACGTGAAAATCATCATCATCGACTACTTGCAGCTGATGAACGCCACGGGCATGAAGTTCGGCAGCCGCGAGCAGGAAGTGAGCACTATCTCGCGTAACCTCAAGCAACTCGCCAAGGAGCTCGACATCCCCATCATCGCCCTGTCACAGCTGAACCGTAGCGTGGAGACACGTGCCGTCGATGACAAGATGGGCAAGCGTCCGCAGTTGAGCGACCTGCGTGAATCTGGTGCCATTGAGCAGGATGCCGACATCGTGTGCTTCATCCACCGTCCCGAGTACTACACCCGCTCCAGCGAGGATGCTGAAGGCAACAACATCCGCGGTTTGGCCGAATTCATTGTCGCCAAACACCGTAGCGGTGCCACTGACACCATCAACCTGCACTTCGTCAGCAAGTTCGCCCGCTTTGAGAACCAGGGTGAACAAGACCTGCTGGGAGGCGAGACCACCTACGAGTCCAAGATGAACACCGGCAATGCCCCCACTGGTAATGCATCGCCCATCAACGACGGATTCACCCCTCCGCCCCCCAATGTGGACTTCCTGCAAGGCCCCGAAGACACCAATACACCCTTCTAAAAACACTGGATTGCCCAGAATTTCCATAACAACTAGGGCGAGCATTATTATTTTTGTTAATTTTGCGACCTGAACCTAAACTATAGTTTATTTATATACGATGAAAAAAATGTTATTAGCTATGGCCATTATGTTGGCTGCCGTGCCTGGCGTACAGGCACAAGTGACGCACGGCGTGAACCGTGCCGACATGGACCTGAGCGTTAAGCCGGGTGAGGATTTCTATGAGTATGCCGGTGGTGGCTGGATGAAGGCCAACCCGCTGAGCAAGCATCCCGAGTATTCCAGCTATGGCGTGTTCAATGTGATTGCCGAGGAGAACGAGAACCGCTTGCGCGACATGTTCCTGGAGCTGGGCAAGACCGACCACAAGTTCGGTACCGTTGACCAGAAAGTCGCCGACCTGTACAAGATGGCGATGGACAGCGACCGCCTGAACCGTGAGGGCGCTCAGCCCATGATGGCCGACCTGGCCAAAATCAAAGCCTTCAAGAAGAAGGACATGACGAGTTTCATCGCCGACCAGCACCTGAAGATTGGCAACCCGTTCTTCGGCATCGGCGTGGAGACCGACCTCAAGAACAGTGACATGAACGTGATGTGGCTCAGCGCCGGTACCAGTGGTCTGCCCGACAGGGACTACTACTTGAACACCGACGCCGACAGCAAGAAAATCCAGCAGGCCTACAAGGACTATCTGGTGAAGATGTTCATGCTCGCCGGTTACAGCAAGAAAGAGGCTAACCGCGCCAGCAAGACCATCTATGACATCGAGTACAAGTTTGCCCAGGCCAAGATGGACCGCGCAGAAGCACGTGACTACAACAAGCTGTACAACATCCGCACGCTGGATCAGCTCCAGAAGGACTATCCCGCCATCGACTGGAAGCAGTACTTCAACCTGATGGGCGTTCCTCAGACGGAATGGGTCATCCTGACCGAGCCCAAGGTGATGGCTGTTGCCAACGACCTGATGACCAAGCTCACCGAGCAGCAGATGCGCGACTACATGGCAGGCCTGCTCATCACGGGTTCGTCAAGTTACCTGAGCGATGAGTTCGGCGAGACCTCATTTGATTTCTATGGCCGCATGCTCAGCGGACAGAAGGAGCGCAAGCCCCGCTGGAAACGCGCCCTGGGTCTGCCCAACGGATTGCTCGGCGAAGCAGTCGGTGAGGTTTACGTGAACAAGTACTTTGCTCACGGCAGCAAGGAGAAGATGCTGAAGCTCATCGGTGAATTGCGCAAATCGCTGGCCGCACACATCGCTGGCCTGACCTGGATGAGCGAGCAGACCAAGATCAACGCCCTCGTGAAGCTCAACGCCTTCACTGTCAAGATCGGTTATCCCGACAAGTGGCGTGACTACAGCGGCTTGCAGGTAGATCCCAGCAAGAGCATGTATGAAAACATCAAGGCCGCCAGCCTGTATGAGACCCGCCGCAATCTGGACAAGATGGGCAAGCCCGTTGACCGCGATGAATGGGGCATGACTCCGCAGACGGTAAACGCCTACTACAACCCGACGACCAATGAGATCTGCTTCCCCGCAGCCATCCTGCAACCGCCCTTCTTTGATGTGGATGCCGATGATGCCACCAACTTCGGTGCCATCGGTGTTGTGATTGGCCACGAGATGACTCACGGTTTTGACGACCAGGGCCGCATGTTCGACCAGTATGGCAACATGACCGACTGGTGGACCGAGGAAGACAGCCAGAAGTTCCAAGAGGCTGCCGAGAAGCTCGCTGCACAGTTTGACCAGATCATCGTTGTCAAGGACCAGCACGCCAACGGTCACCTGACACTGGGCGAGAACATCGCTGACCAGGGCGGCTTGCGCATCGCCTATGATGCCTTCCGCAACACGCAGCAGTTCCGCGAGGGTAAGATGATTGACGGTTTCACTCCCGCACAGCGTTTCTACTTGAGCTATGGCCGCATCTGGGCCGACAATATGACCGAGGAAGCCATCTTCCAGCAGACCAAGAGTGATCCCCACTCCATCGGCCGCTATCGCGTGAACGCCACACTGAGGAACATCGACACCTTCTTTGACGCCTTCGGCATCAAGGCTGGTGACAAGATGTGGCTCGATCCTGCCGACCGCGCCATCATCTGGTAATCGGTTTTCAGCACTACACAATGAGAGCCCGCAGCGTCAAGTTACGGGCCCTCATTATTATTCTCTGATAACTATAGAGGCAAGTGGAATAGGTTCATCGCGTTGCGGTCGGTGACTTCACTGACTTTCTCGGGGGTAACGCCTAACGTTTTGGCGACAAAGTCATTGATAGGAGGAATGTAGGCGCTCTCGTTGCGTTTGCCACGATGTGGAACGGGAGTCAGATAAGGGGCATCGGTTTCAAGCAGCAGTCGGTCCAGACCGATGACAGGCAACAATTGAGGCACGGTGCTTTTCTTGAAAGTGACCACTCCGTTCACTCCGAAGTAGAAATCACCCCGGCGGCGGACACGCTCAACATCGGCCGGCGTTTCAGCAAAGCAGTGAAAGACACCCTGCGGCACGGGGCAGTCGAGATGGTCGATGACATCCAGGATGTCGTCCAGGGCCTCGCGGCAATGCATGATGAAAGGCACGCCCAATTCATGGCACCAGTGCAGCTGGATATCGAGCGCATGACGTTGCTGTTCGCGCCAAGTCTTGTCCCAATAGAGGTCGATGCCGATTTCACCTACCGCGACAAGGGGAAACTCATCAAGCATCGGGCGCAATTTTGCCAACGTTGAAAGATAATCGCCGTTGACCTCCTCGGGGTGTAGCCCCAATGCCAGCGAAATATAATCGGGATATTTCTTGTGCAGTGCGACTTGTACCGAAACACTCTCGGGACTCTCGCCGGGCAGAACGATATGCCGCACACCAGCCTCACGTGCCCTTTGCACTACAGCGTCCCTGTCCTCATCGAACGCATCACAGTAAATATGACTATGCGAATCAATCATCTTTTTTTCAAACAACTTGGACAACATTATTGACAACCATAACAACTATCATTTGTTGTCCCTTGTTGTTCTTAAGGTTGTTATTGTTGTCTGACTAATACTGGCGGCCGGACAAGCGGTTGGCCAGAGTTACAAACGCCTGTTTGTCGTCATCGCTCATTTTCACTCGATTGAAGGCGGCAACGGCTAAATCGTTGTAGTGGGTGATGGCATCCTCGGCCAATTGGCGCACACCCAAACGCTCATAGAGGGCTGTAACGCCCTTCACTTTATCGTCACGAGTGGCATAGGGGTCATTCAACCAATGGCGCAACTCGTCAGCGTCATCCCCCTTGGCAAGTTGCATGGCATTAATGAGCAGGAAGGTCTTTTTATTGTTCATGATGTCACCACCGATTTCCTTGCCGAAGGTTTCCGGGTCTCCCCACACGTCGAGCACATCGTCCCTGAGCTGGAAAGCCAAGCCCATGTTCACGCCAGCCTGATAGAGCAGGTCGGCTTCCGTGATGTCGGCATCGGCGATAAGAGCACCCATCTTGAGGGCACAACCCAACAGGACCGACGTCTTTAAACGGATCATCATGATATATTCATCGACTGTGACATCGTTACGGTCCTCGTAATCCATATCCCACTGCTGGCCTTCGTAAATTTCGATCGCTGTCTTGTTAAACAGGTCCATACACTGCCAGTTGGCACTGCGGGCAATGTATTGGGTTGCGATAGTCAGCATCGTGTCACCGCTCAGGATGGCCGTGTTGTCATTCCAGCGGCGGTGAACGGTGGGCTTGCCACGCCGCACATCGGCATTGTCCATCACATCATCGTGCAGCAAAGTGAAGTTGTGGAACATCTCCAGACCCACAGCAACGTCTATCGCATGAGACGGGTCGCCACCCATCGCATCACACGCCATCAGCGTGAGAACGGGGCGCACGCGCTTGCCCCCGAGGGCCATGTGATAGGCAATCGGTTCATACAGCTGGTTAGGCTGCAAGGGATAGGGAATAACGGCTATCGCACCATTAACGATATCGAGATACTCTTGGAATGCTTTCATATTACGTTATCTTTATTTTTTGTCTGTTTTCAAGGACGATTTGTAAGCAGCTTCAAACACAGCGAACTCCTCTGGTTCATATACACGCTCGCGTAACACCTCGATGCGGGCATTGATGTCTTCCATGTCAGCACCGGGCTGGTTGGCGTCATCGGCGAGAGCCTCTCCCAGCGCGGCGGGTCTTGACGACTGGGCATAGGCACACATCTGCTCATACATCGAGAAGCCATCTACTGTGACCTGAATCATACTGTCATAGACCTCTACATGGCGTTCATAACCCACCGTGTGACACAGCCAGTGGATGAGTGACAGGTAATCGGCCGCCGAATCGGTGTCAAACTCCCGAAGCCTTAACAGTTCAAGCATGCGAGGCACCTTGAGTTGCGCCAGTTCAACAGGCGACAGCACAATGACGTGCGAGGCTTGAAATAGCGAATCCCGCCCGTCATCCATCAACACTCCGGCAAACGCGCGGTTGGCCGCCTTGACCTCCCATATCCAGCGCAGGCTATCGTTGCGCAGGGCATTGAAGCGTTGCACTGACTGACGCATCGCCGCAGTGTCACCCCAGGCAGCCAAGAAATCTCGCCCAGCCGCTTCACCACGCCGGCTGGCATCGCCACAGGCGGTCATCAGCAACATCAGGCCTAAAAACAAAAGTGGTAATCGTTTCATTATTTCTTGTCTTCTGGGAATATGGATTGGTACAAAGGACGGTCTTTCTCCTTGAGGTAGGCGCGGAAAGCCTCGTCAAAGGCACGCACCGCTGCCGAGTCGCGCTTGAGCGCATACACGCTCTGTTTGGCCTTGGCATCCATCACGGCGCGCTCCATCGACATCGTGTCGGTGTGATCCACCGTCACAAGTGCAGCCGCAGCCCTCATGCCGCTGTCACGAGCTTCGGCATCCAGGGGGGATTTCTTCTCGGCACAGCTGCCAAGCAGCAGTGCCAATATCATCAATATATGCAGCAGATATTTCATGTCAATATTCTGTTTAGCCACAAAATTACAAATAATTGGCACAAACGTCAATAATCACCCCTGTTTTTTTATTTTTTTTGTTATCGTTGCCTTCGGCCAAGATAGGCGGCGCCTTGACATAAAAAAAGAATAAATTCTTTTTGTTCTGTGCTCGGCTTGCACTACGTTGCCTTCGGCTAAGATAGGCGGCGCCTTGACATAAAAAAAGAATGAATTCTTTTTGTTCTGTGCTCGGCTTGCACTATCTTTGCAGCAGATAATCAACATTAATTGAAAACAATGAGTCTCAAGAGAATTACGATTGCTATTGACGGGCACTCGTCAACCGGCAAGAGCACGATGGCCAAGGCTCTGGCTCGGCGCATCGGTTATGCCTATGTGGACACGGGCGCAATGTACCGTGCGGTGACCTTGTTTGCTCTGCGCAATAAGCTTATCAAGGGTGACAAGGTTGATGAGAAAACGCTCAAGGAACACTTGAAACGCGGTGATATCACCATCACCTTCCGCCCCACCAAGGGGGGCAAGAGCGTGACGGTGCTCAACGGCCGAAACGTGGAGCGCTACATCCGCTCGATGCGCGTGAGCAATGTGGTGAGCATCATCGCCGCTATTGGCTTCGTGCGCAAGGCTATGGTCAAGCAGCAGCAGGCCATGGGCAAAGACAAGGGCTTGGTGATGGACGGCCGCGATATCGGCACTGTGGTGTTCCCCGATGCCGAAATGAAGGTGTTTGCTACCGCCAGTGCTCAGGTGCGCGCCCAGCGCCGCTTTGACGAGCTGCGCGCCAAGGGTGATACCACAACGACATTTGACGAGGTACTTGCTAATGTCAACGAGCGCGACCGCATCGACAGTACCCGCAAGGAAAGCCCCCTGCGTCAAGCCGACGATGCTATGGTACTCGATAACTCCCACATGACTATCGAGGAGCAAAATGAGTGGTTATACCAACTTTACCTTTCACGAGCTAATTGCTAATTGTCCACCCGCCGTCAGTATTACGTGTTACGTGGGTCCTGTTACATGGGACGTGTTACGTGGGCCGTGGCTCCGCCACGGTAACTGACAATCAACTAACCTCAACCAAACGTGGCGATTATCGAGATTGATAACGGATCAGGCTTCTGCTTTGGGGTGACGACAGCCATCCGCAAAGCAGAGGAGGAACTTGGACGAACCGGGCACTTGTACTGCCTGGGTGACATTGTGCACAATACCGCCGAGGTGGACCGTCTAGCCAGCCGTGGTCTGGAGACCATTACTCACGAGCAGTTGGAGCAACTGCATGACGTGAAAGTGCTGCTCAGGGCACACGGTGAACCGCCAGAAACCTACGAAACAGCCCGCCGCAACCGCATCGAAATCATTGACGCCACCTGCCCTGTAGTGCTCAAACTGCAACAGCGCATCCATGCCACCTATCACGGCAACGAGGCGGACAGCCCGGCACCGCAGATTGTCATCTACGGCAAGCGGGGACACGCCGAAGTCCTCGGCCTCGTCGGCCAAACCCAAGGCCAGGCGACAGTCATCGAAAACATCGATGAAATCGACAAGATAGATTACTCGCGCGATATCTACCTCTACTCCCAAACGACCAAAAGCGTACAGGAATTCCTGCGCATCGTCGAAGAAATCAAGCGCCGTGTGAACCCTGGAGTGACATTCCGCAGTTTTGACACCATCTGCCGCTCTGTAGCCAATCGCATCCCTCAAATCCGCCAGTTTGCCGCCCAGCACGAGATTATCCTCTTCGTCAGCGGCGCCAAGAGCAGCAACGGGCGCATTCTGTTCGCCGAGTGCAAGGACGCCAACCCGAACTCCTATCTCATCAGTGGCGAGAGCGACATCAACCCGTCGTGGCTACAAGGCAAGGATCGCATCGGCATCTGCGGCGCCACATCGACACCCCGTTGGCTCATGCAACGCGTGAGCGACGCCGTCCTACAACTTACTGACAACCAATCAAGCTAACAGCCAAATAAGAACATGACCAAAAAGAATCTCATCATCGTCATCATACTGCTGACCATCATCGACCTGGTGGCAGCGGGCTGGTATATGTCACGCCGCATCGAGGCCAGCGGCAAGAGCCAGAGCCTGTTTGACCAGCGGGACTCCACCGAGGTCATCGCCATGGCCGACACTGTGACCTCGGCGACACAGGCTGATGTGTTCGATGCAATGCAGAACAACACTTACTACTTCATCGCCAACTCGCCCAACATCAAGGGGGATGAAACCTCCTATTACACCAGTACCAAGCATGTCAAGGTGCGCTGGCCCAAAAAGATTAACGGGGACGATGAGTTCGAGTCATTGAACAAGGAATTGATCAAGAAGGCATTCGGGAACAGCCAGGGCAAGATGAAAGACGCCCGTTATGTCTATCTGAAGACGCCTAACTTCAACAAGCCGTTGGGCGATGGCGAGTATCACACCTTGTCTTCGGCCCCCAAGGTATATCCCATTTACGGCAACGTGACTCAGGTGCTTGTTTATCCTTACATGACCTCATTACGCCTCCTGGTCATGGAAATTGACAAGGTGGAGTACAACGGCAGCACCACTACTGAAAACTCCTACTACATCCACTATGACAGGCAGAGCCATCGCGTGCTCTCGCGCCTGGACATCCTCATGGCTGATATAGACAAGGAAAGCAAGCTGCTCAAGACCATCAACAAAAAGATTGATGAACTCAACAAGGGCCGTGGCGAGGACAAGCAGCTTCAACATGCACTGAACGTGCCCGCCGAAATCTGCTGCCGCAAGAACGGTATCATCTTCCAGTTCAAACAGGGGGCTATCTCCAGTAGCTCGATCGACATCCTGCTGGATTATGACAAAGTGAAGGAGTTCATGACCAAGGACTTTCAACTGCTGGTGGACAATAACGAGGGCTTCTGGGTTTACAAGGAGAATCCCAAGCCCGAGGACATCAACCCACGGTCAACGGCCCCGGCAATCAACACCGCGGTAAGCAAGAAGGCGGTAACGAAGCCTGTCGTTAAGCCAAGACGAACCAAGAAGACGAAGTATAGCGGGGCAAAGCGTAGATCTGGACGTTACGGAAACGCTGGTCGACGGCATTGGAGCCGTCGCCGACGCTAAGTCCGCGATCCTCCAGTGCATTACGCATCGTCGTCAATGCGATTTCTTCGGTATTATTGTCCTTGCTCAAGTGGCACAGGAACACGTAATGTAGTCCTTCATGGTAATGCTCGGCGACAAACCGGGTAGCCATTTCATTGTCAAGATGTCCCTTTTCTCCCATGACGCGGTCCTTGAGCATCTGCGGATAACCACCGTGTAACAGCATCTCACGGTCATAATTGCACTCAATCATCAAGTAGTTGGCCTGGCTCATATAGTGGGCCGCCCTGTCGGTAATGACGCCCATATCGGTCGCCACGACAAATTTTTCGCCCTCGTACTCGATGCTGAAGCCCACGCTTTTAACGTCATGTAACGTTTCAAACGCGGTGATTTCCATATCCAGAATGCGGAACGGAATCTCCTTGAAAATGGGCACATGGAGGTCGCGGATGCGACTGCTGATGCGGCAACGCTGCAGCATCTGGGCCATTACTCCCATCGTGCAGTAAACGCTGCAATGGCAGGCACTGACGGCGGAATACAGGCAACGCATGTGGTCCTGGTGGGCATGAGTCAGCAATACGCCCTTGACCATGTCACGGCTGATACCGTTCCGTTCGAGTTCGGCAAAGGCCTGGTCGAGCGTGGGGACATCTGGACGTTCAGGTTTTTTCTTTTTGCGGTGATACTTGACAGGCTCTCTGATGCCGGCATCGATCAGGATACCGCCACGCGGCGTACCCAGATAGGCACAGTTACCACTGCTGCCGCTGCTGAAACTCATGAAGCACAGCCCCTTGCCAACCCCCGTATAAAGAGGCTTGACCTCGGCTGGCTCAACCGTATCCTGATCATGGGGCGTGTCATCGCCGTCCACGTCAAAGGCTATCTTGAGCGGCTTTCCATCATTGGTATATCCTTTATATTTGTGTCCTGCCATATCGTGTCGTGTGGTTTATTCAAACAAGAGGAAGATGGTGGGTATCTTGTGGTAATCATACTTGGCGCGTTTCCACTCATCCAGCGTGCGCGTGAGGATGCTCTGGTTCTCGCCGGTGATGTCGCTTGCCACACACAGCCGCATGCGTGGAGGCAGATGGCTGGCAAGGTCGGCAATGAGTTGATTGTTGCGGTAAGGCGCCTCGATGAAAATCTGCGTCTGACGCTCGCGCTCGATGCGCCGCACCATTTCCTTGAGGCGGGCTTGGCGCGCATGGCTGTCAACAGGCAGATAACCCTCGAAGGCAAAGCGCTGCCCGTTGAAGCCCGAGGCCATCAGGCTCATCAGGATGCTTGACGGTCCCACCAGCGGAAACACCTTGTAGCCGCGTCGCTGGGCGATGGCGACCAGGTCAGCCCCAGGATCGGCGACGGCGGGGCAGCCAGCGTCGCTGATGACTCCCACGGCCTCGCCGCGACCGATGGGGGCCAGCAAGGCTTCGATGGCAGTAGTATCCTTGAGGTCTGTGTGCTCGTTCAGTTCGTTGAACGTGAGGCTATCGATATCGATATTGCGGTCACACTTCTTGATAAAGCGCCTGGCAGAGCGCAGACTCTCGACGACAAAATGCCTAATGCCGCGCACAACCTCAATGTTGTGTGCGGGCAGCACCCTCTCCAGCGGCCCATCGCTCAACTGGCAGGGAATCAAGTATAAGCCTGCTTCCAGCATCTCTATCATGACTGCTTTACTGCAATCTAAATGCAAAATTAAATAATTTTTTTCACCCACGGCCCATTTTTCATACGCCATTTTTTTGAGTGGTGTAAATAATTTAATGATACAGGATGTCGTTGGAATGGAATTATTGTGTAATTTTGTGCTTTGGAAATTTAAGGATTTTGAATGATTGAACGGCACATTATCATCGACAACGTGGATCCCGTGACCTTCTACGGGGTGAACAACAGTAACATACAACTTATTCGTAACCTGTTTCCCAAGCTGCGCATGGCGGCCCGGGGTAGCGTCATCACCGTCATCGGTGACGATGCCGAGACAGCCGAGTTTGAGCAGAAAGTACATGCCCTGGCCGACTATTGCGCGACTTACAACACCCTGCCCGAGGATGTCATCATCGACACCATCAAGGGCACTCCGCCCAAGCAACTCAAGATGGATGACGTCATCGTCTATGGCGTGAACGGCAAGCCCATCAGCGGCCGCACGCCCAACCAGCAGCTGCTGGTCAAGACCTTCATGCATAATGACTTGACGTTTGCATTGGGCCCTGCGGGAACAGGAAAGACCTACCTGGCCGTGGCACTCGCCGTGCGGGCCTTGAAGAACCGTGAAATCCGCAAAATCATTCTCTCCCGCCCTGCCGTTGAGGCTGGCGAGAAACTGGGTTTCCTGCCTGGTGACATGAAGGACAAGATTGACCCCTACCTGCAGCCGCTCTATGATGCGCTCGAGGACATGATACCGCAGGCCAAACTCAAGGAATACATGGAAAACAATGTCATCCAGATCGCACCCCTGGCGTTCATGCGCGGCCGTACGCTGAATGACGCCATCATCGTCCTCGACGAGGCACAGAACACCACGACGCATCAGATCAAGATGTTCCTCACCCGCCTGGGCATGGGTTCCAAAATGATTGTCACGGGTGATACCACCCAGATCGACCTGCCGCGCAGCGTCACCAGTGGCCTGATTCATGCCCTGCGTGTGCTGGACGGCGTGAAGGGCATCGGCAAGGTGGAATTTGAGAAAAAGGATATCGTGCGCCACCAGTTGGTACAGCGCATTGTCGAGGCCTATGAGCGCTTCCAGGAGGAAAATAAACTCTACAACGCTGAGCGCCGTGAAGGCCGGGACGACTACAAGCGATTTGACGAACAAACCGAACAAGCATGAGTGGAGACCAAGGCAACCGCGTCGAGCAGGTGACCCCGTTCGGCACCCATGAGACGGCCAAGACCGAGCAGGTCAGGCAGATGTTTGACAGCATCGCGCCGGCCTATGATTTCATGAACCGCGCTATGACCTTGGGTATCGACATCTGGTGGAGGTGGCTCGCTGTGAAGCGGCTCAAACGCCTCCAGCCTCATGCCATATTGGACGTAGCGACAGGAACGGGCGACTTCGCCTTGCAATTGCACCGTTCGTTGAATCCATGCAAAATATTGGGCATCGACCTGTCTCAAAAGATGCTTGACGAGGCCTGCCGCAAGGTCAAGGAAAAAGGTCTGGAACAGGACATCACCTTCCGTCAGGATGACTGCATGGCCTTGCATCTGGAGGATGAAACGATGGATGCCGTGACGGTGGCTTTCGGGGTGCGTAATTTCGAGCACCTGCAGCAGGGTTATCGCGAAATGGCACGGGTGCTTAAACCCGGCGGAATGCTGTGTGTGTTGGAACTGTCCACGCCCACCAACCCGCTGATACGCTGGTTCTATGACCTCTACTCCTTGCACATTATCCCGTGGATCGGTTCTCTCAAGAGCGGTGACAAGAACGCCTACCGCTACCTGCCACAGAGTATTGCCGCCGTCCCCCAGGGCGACGACATGCTGGAGCTAATGCGAAACGCTGGCCTGCACGACACAGCCTACAAACGCCTGACCTTAGGCGTCTGCACCATATACACCGCGGTTAAATAGGCTTTAGGTGTTAGGTTTTAGGCTTTAGGTTTTTGTTTTTGAGCCGCTGATCCGTTAAGGTACATACTCGTAGCCCAGGTCCTCGATACAGTCGATAATCAACTGGTCGGGCACAAAGCCTTCGACCAGTGCGGTGCCCTTGGCAAGGTCAACAGTGACTTTTTCCACACCAGGGAGGGCAGCAAGACCTTTCTCGACATTAGCCTTGCAATGGGCACACATCATGCCTTTAACTTTAAATTCTTTCATTGCTGTAGTTTTATTTTTCTTGATTTGATAGGATTTCCAGTACTTTGCCCCTATTGCCACAACTATCATGCCAAGCAGGAACACGCTGCACACGGTGTTGAACCATGAGGCTCCATGCATGCCGTGGTGCATAACGTGGCAGGGCAGCGCATTCACAAACACTTCGCGCAGCCCGGGCCAATAATCCACCAGTAAGCCAAAGCCCATCGCACCGCCAATAATTGACAGCAAATAGACGATGGTCGCTTTGCGCCCGAACGCGTTGTTGACGACAAACATCGAGGCCACGTTGGCTGCAGGGCCCGCCATCAGCAGCACCAGGGCGCAGCCAGGCGACATGCCCTTGAGCATCAGCGCAGCAGCAATAGGAATGGATCCTGTGGCACAAACGTACATCGGCACAGCCACCAGCACGATGATGAACATGTTCAAGAGTGGCCAGCGGGCATACGTCGAGAAGAAGTCATCGGGCAGGAGCACGGTAATCAGCGTGGCCACCACCAGACCAATCAACAACCAACGGCCAATGCTTTGCATCATATCAAAGAAGCCATACTTGAAGGTTTCCTTCACCTTGTTCCACAGCCCCTTAGGCAACTCACTGAACTCATAGCTGGCCGCATCGTGCACATCATCGAGCGCTCCCTTGCGTTCCCAGTGCCCGACGGCCAAACCACCCATCAGCGAGGTCACCAACGCTGCTACAGGACGCAGGATGGCAAAGGGCAAACCCATCATCGAGTAGGTTGCCGCAATGCTATCGACGCCCGTCTGGGGCGTGGCAATGAGGAAAGCAGTGGAGGCGGCACGCGAGGCACCGCTGCGACGCAGGGCCACTGCCGTGGGCAGCACGCCACAAGAGCACAGTGGCAGCGGGACACCGAAGGCTGCTGCAGTCGCTACCGACCGCAGCCCGGTCCCAGCCAAATAACGGCTGTAGATCGCCGACGGCACAAAGGCATGCAGCAATCCTGCAATCAGGAATCCCAGCAGCAGGTAGGGCGACATGCTGTTCAGCATCGACACAAAAGCGTTCACATAGTCCATCATAACTGCAGGCAAAATTAGCAATAAAAAGACATATCGACCGCTTTAATTCGACAAAAAATACCTTTTTCGGTACTTTGCATGGCAAATCCTTTGTGTTGTAAAAATAAAACCGTAATTTTACACACTGGAAAAAACGCGATATTAAGATATGGACATCAGACTACCCAAGAGGATGGACGGCCATCAGCCTGACGTGCTGATTGAGTCCAAGCAGATTACCGTCATCGGGACCAATGGCGCCGGCAAGAGCCGATTCTGCTCGGCGCTGGTTGACGAATTGGGCGATAAAGCCTACCGCATCTCGGCCCTGAAGGCGCTCTTTCCCTCCCCCGCCAGTGCCAAGATAATGCCCGGCTCGATCGACGACCTGTTCAACCGCATGAATGCGGCCAACCCGCAGATCAAGAACCTGGCCGAGACCGAGTTTGACAAGCTGTTTTATGTCATGCTCAACGACGAGTTCCGTGAACTGATGAACTTCAAGGCCCACCAGCTCATGGATGAAAAGATTGAGTTCCCCAAGACGAAACTCGACGTAACCGTCAAAAAGTGGCAGGAGGTGTTCCCCAAGAATAAGGTGCTGCGCGAGAATGGCAAACTGATGTTCGCCACCGAGGGTTATGAGGACAAATATCCGCTGATGCGCTTGAGCGACGGCGAGAAGTCGGTGCTCTACTACATTGGCGCGGTGCTCTATGCCATGCCCGATGCCGCTATCCTGGTCGATGACCCTGAGACCTTTATCCACAGCAGCATCATGCGCACGCTGTGGAACGTGCTGGAGCAGTTGCGCCCTGACTGCACCTTCATCTACAACACCCATGATGTGGATTTTGCCAGCTCACGCATCGACAACCAGTGCGTGTGGGTCAAGGAGTTTGACCCCGAGGCCGTGGCATGGGACTATGAGGTGATGAGTTCGAGCCGCGACCTGGACACCGCCCTGCTCGACCTGTTGGGCAGCCGCAAGCCCGTCCTCTTTATCGAGGGTGATGACAAACACAGCATCGATTCCAGGCTCTATCCGCTCATCTTCCCGGAATACACCGTCAAGCCCCTGGGCAGTTGCAACAAGGTCATCGAGACGGTGCGTTCCTTTGGCGATCTGCAGAATTTCCATCAGTTGGAGAGCCGAGGCATCGTGGACCGCGACCGCCGCAGCGATCAGGAGGTGGAATACCTGCGCAAGAAGAACATCCTCGTGCCCAATGTGGCCGAGGTCGAGAATATCCTCATGCTCGAAGGCGTCATCCGCGCCGTAGCACGTCACAAGCGCCGCAACCCCGACATCGTCTTCCCCAAGGTGAAGAAGAAGGTCATCCTCATGTTTACCAAGGAACTCAAGCAACAGGCATTGCAGCATGTGCGTCACCGCGTGAAACGTGACGTGGAGATGCGCATCGACATGAAGTTCACCAGCATCAACGCCCTGGAAAACCACATGGTGGAACTGGTGAGCGAAATCAATCCCCGCGGCTTGTACGACCAGTTGTGCCGTGAGTTCCACGTGTATGAGGACAACAATGACTATGACAGCATCCTCAAGGTCTATAACCAGAAGCTCATGCTCGTTGAGAGCAATGTTGCCGTGCTCTGCGGTTTCAAGAGCAAGGACGACTACATCCGTGGCGTGCTGAACATCCTCAAGGGCAACAGCGACAACGCCCACGCCATTCGCCGAGCCATCAAGCAATGCTTCGGCCTCGAGGAGTAATCAACAAAAACAGAAACAACAAGCAACAACTTGAATAACCATCATATTTTTATTCTAAGTCATTGTTATTGTTGTTCAATGTTGTTAGAGTTGTTTGAACATTGAATCATGAAAGATAACAAGGAAGCGACATTAGCACTTGGCACCCAGCCCGTCGGAAGGCTGCTGTGGCAGTACGCCCTGCCTGGCGTGATAGCGATGACGGCGTCGTCGCTCTATAACATGGTGGACAGCATCTTCATCGGCCACGGCGTGGGATCGATGGCACTGGCCGCTTTGGGTATCTCGTTTCCGTTGATGAACATCGGAGCCGCCTTTGGCGCCGCCGTGGGCATTGGCGGTTCCACGCTGATGTCGTTGCGCCTGGGACAACGCCAGTATAACAAGGCGAACAACGTCCTGGGCAACATGGTGGCCCTGAACATCATCACTGGCCTGCTGGTGGGCATTGTGTCCATCATCTTCCTGGATCCTATCCTCACCTTCTTTGGCGCCAGCGAGCAGACGCTGCCTCATGCCCATGAATACATGTTCATCCTGCTGGTGGGCAACGTCATCACCCACCTCTACCTGGGCCTGAATGCCGCCCTGCGCTCGGCGAGCAAGCCACGAGCGGCGATGGTGGCCACCATTGTCACGGTGGTACTGAACACCATTCTGGACCCGATCTTCATCTGGCCGCTGCACATGGGCATCAAGGGTGCGGCCATCGCCACAATCCTGGCCCAGGCTGTCGTGCTGTGCTGGCAACTATGGCAGTTCAGTCGCCAGCGAGAATTGCTGCACCTGGAGTGGCGCTACCTGATTCCCGCACGCCATATCGTCAAGGACATCGTGAGCATCGGCATCTCGCCGTTCGCCATGCAGCTCACGGGTTGCGTGGTCGCCATCTTCATGAACAACGCCCTAATGACCTATGGTGGCGACCTGGCTGTAGGCGCCTACAGCATCGCTAACCGCCTGGGATTCATCTTCTTTATGGTCATCATGGGCATTTGCCAAGGTTTCCAACCCATCGCTGGTTACAACTATGGTGCCCGCAATATGGACCGCGTCAAGCAAGTGCTGCGACTCACGATTACGGCATCGGTGATTGCCATGACCGTCGGTTGGGTGATTGGCGAGTTATTGCCGGGTCCGTGCACACGCTTGTTTACTGACGACGAACAGCTGATTGCCATCTCCATCCGCGGCATTCGCATCAACATGCTTGTGTTCCCCGTTATCGGCTACCAAGCGGTGGTGACCAATTTCTTCCAGACTATCGGCAAGGTGCGCATCAGCATCTTCATGTCGCTCTCGCGCCAACTGCTGTTCCTCCTGCCCATGCTGCTATTGTTCTCATCGATATGGGGCCTGGACGGCGTTTGGGCCTCGCTGCCAGCCAGTGACTTTGTGGCCTTTGTCGTAGCGGTCATCATCATGCAACGCTTCAAGTTCCAGCAAGCCTCAGCATGACCCCCTCTTTTTCAAACAACAAAAACAAATATTATTATTGAAAAATTGTTGTCGATGTTGTAAAAGAGTTGTTGTGGTTGTTTGTATCGTCCTGAAATAGTTTGACAAAAATGTCAGATAAAATCAGGACTAAAATGAGAACAGTAAAACGAAGAACGGATTATGAGATTTTGGAGATA
>CACYQB010000013.1 GCA_902776435.1 uncultured Bacteroidales bacterium
AATCAGGAAATACAAGGAGGCCCTTGACCTGTACAACCAGCTGGGCGACAAGCACTACCAGATTGTGTGTCTGACCGACATGGGCGGTTATTACCGCAGTTTGCCCGATAAACGCGACAGCGCCCTCTATTACATCAATCAAGCCATCCAGCTGTCTGAGGCCGAGCACGAGAACTGGTTCCTGTTCCAGAACCTGTATCAACGGGCCGAGATGTACTGCCTGTTGACCAAAGAATATGACAAGGCCCGGGTTGATATCCTGAAAGCCATAGCAGCCGGCAAGGATGAAATTGACCATCCACGCGCACACTATGTCGCTGCCGAGACCTATCTGAACCTGGGCAGGCCCGACTCGGCCCTCTACTATCTGAATCATGTGCCCGCCAGTGGCATGATGAGCAACCACACCAGTGACACGGTCATGTATTGTCGGCTCATGAGTGAAATCGCCAAAGCCAACAAGGACTGGAATAAATACACCACCTATTATGACCGTGCCAACGAGATGGCCGACTCGATACTGGTGGCCAACGTCAACAAGAACTACCTGGCCATTGAGAAGAAATATGACATCCAGCTGGAAGAACTCAAGAAGTGCGAACCGACCTCGATGCGTCGCTGACAAGCCTGGAGCAGATGAGAACGACCATTAGCACTCGAGAACAGGAACTGAAAGCTGCACAGGACGAGTTGAGAGGAAAAGAGCGCATGGGCGAGGAACTTGCGGCCCTGGAAGCTAAGCAGCGCAAGAGCGATGAGATGCGTTCCATCGTCGATAACCAGATACAGGTGATTCGCCAGCTGCTGGAATTGTCCTATCAGCCCAACGAGACGAATTTTACCCGCAAGTTCAACGAAGTAATGACACTGCCCGTCGAGGGTGCCATCCCCACCGACTCCTACTGGAACAACCTGCACAGCCTGACCAATGAGCTGCACAGCGGCGTGCTCGATGAGGCACAACGCATCGCCGGTGGCACGCTTAACGAGAGCGAGATGAACTTCCTGGCCCTGTACTGCTACGGCTTCTCCCGCACGGTCATCATGATCTGCATGAAATACAGCAGCCTTGGCACCGTCTCCAACAAGAAAATCCAGATAGCCAAGAAACTCGGCGTCAACAACCTCGACGACTTCGTCAACAACTACCGTTGACAAAATTAAAAAGGAAGACAATAAGTACAATAAAAACAATGGCCTTGGCGCTGTTGAACTTGTTGTACTTATTGCCTTCCCTTAGTGTGTCGTGGGGTATCAGAAGCGGTAACCCACGCCTACGCAGAAGAGTACCCAGTCGGCATTCTTGAGGTACTCATACTTGATTTCACCGTTGAGCATCAGGTGATCGCCGATAAGGTAGTCAATACCGCCACCCACGTTGAAGCCAATCTTCATTTCGCTGTCACCATCGACCTTGATGTGGACATCACCCACGTTGGCATTGATGTCATCCACTTTCCAGAAAGCGGCACGGATACCGGCAAGAGGATAGAGACGGATCTTGTCGCCCAACTCAAACAGGTAGTGCTGCTCGGCGTTGAGGTCAAAGCAGGACACCCCGTTCTTCTTGAAGAAGTAATTGCCCGAAACGGCCGAGCGCCATGCGTGGGAATAGTTGCTCTGGAACTTCAAACCCACACCAGGCATGCTGCCCTCGGTGCCAAACACAAACTGGCCGCCCAGGGACCACTCGCCCACGTCGGCACTTGCCATCATCGAAGTGACGGCCATCAGCATAATCAATAAAACCTTTTTCATTGTAACTGAGTTTTTTAGAGATTTATAAAAAAATTATAGCACAGAAATCGTCTATTCAGAATCGCCAAGCTACCCCAATGCTGAAAAGCCCTTGGGTCTTGTCTCCATTATAGTGGCACTTTGACTTGACATCCAGCATCAGGTGTTCACCGATGAGGTATTCCGCTCCAAGGCCAGCGAAGGCGGTCATGTGCTCGTCGCTATCCGTCTCCCTGCCACCTAAACCCTCAAAGGTGATATGATCGATTTGTAATCCTAATCCAGCCAACGGGAACAGCCTCACCTTATCGCCCAAATAAATGAGGTAATTATGCTCCAGGGCAAAATCGGTGCTCCACACGTCATTTTTCTTGAAGTAAAAGTCGGCAAGCAGGTTGATGCGCCAGTGATAGAAGAAATTATACTTCAGCGACACACCAGCTGCCACCGCTTTTTTATGGGTCCCATAGGTGGCCTGTGTTCCCAGAGCAAATTCGCCCATGTCGGCTCTTGCCACAAGCGCGCTCAAGAGCACGAGTAATGTAATGAATGTCTTTTTCATCATCTTATCTTATCTTATTATGTCGGTTTATTTCTTGAATACGACTTGGCGGGTGGTAAATTCGTCGGCAGCATCAATGATTTGCAGCAGATCCTGCCACTGCGATACTGGATAGTCACCCTTGTTGTAACGCATATTGACCGCCAGCGTCAGCCGATTGCCCTCGATACTGGCAGTGGCGTTGAATTCGCCTGCTGAGTTCTTTACCTGCTGTTGCAGTTTGGCCAGGCTCTCTTGTGACACCTGATAGCCGTCGGGCACATTGATGGTGATATTCCAGCTGACCAGCGCCGGGCAGCGCCTGTTCACATCGAAGGAGCGGCGGCGGTTACTGCCCTCGACCTTGCTTTGGGCACCAATCAGTTTACCGGCGCTCACCACCAGATTGGAGCCAGCGCGTTTCACCCAGCCGTCCATCGTGTAATGGGTCTTATAGACGAATGCAGGCTCACTGGGGTTGATGCCGGTATTGAGTATCTCGCTACTGATGACGCTGGCAGCGGCCTGATCATGATAGGCCTTGATTTCTTCCTTGAAATCGTCCTGCTGTTCCTCACGCTCCTTGGCAAACTTCTGCGTCGTGCCCTTTTTCGCACCTCCTGAAATACGCTCCATGTAGGGTTTCTTGCGTCCCAGATATTGGTCATAGGCGTCATACTCTTGCTCGTCGGTCATGATGGTGGCGATAGACTCTTTCATGGCGCCAGTGAGCGACTCGGTACGCTCAATGTCCATAGCCATCCCGTCTATGCTGGCATTCACGGTCACCTGGTTGACGTTGTCGTCGGCAGTGGACTGCGGCAGGGTTACCATGTCGCTTTGGGACTTGTCGCCCTTGAGTTTGTTGACCACTGCAGCACGGCGCCCTTGGAAACAGGCGGGTAACAGTCCTGCTGTGGTCCCCTGGTAGGTGGGCGGTGCGAAGTAGGTGCCGCCTTCGGTCTTGATGAGCCAGCTTGTGTTGCCGTTGTAGATGAGCTGGTCGAGCGGTTCATTCTCATAGTCAGTGGTGACGACAAACTGGTAGGGAATGTCCCGCATGTCCAGCATCTCGCTCATCATCAGTATCAAGCGGAATGGCGAATAGGTGTCATATTTGTCAAACGCCCTGTAAGTGTACACTAGGCCGGTGTAGATGAGCTTGGCTGCTTCCTCTTTGTCTGCCAGTTTTTTAGCGGTGGCGAGTTCGTCTTTCATCTGCTTCTTGTTCTCGGGCCAGTCCAGATACTCTTTGATAATTTTCTTGTCGGCCTTCATGAAGTTGAGGTCATCGGCCAGGATGCTGCTGAAGTCGGGGTTGGCCTGCACATCACGGTTTTTCACGCTCTTCATCTGCTTGTTGGTCACGCTCTTGTCAAAGATATAGAGCAGGGTGACGGGTGACTGCTCGATAGGATTGTACCACAGCGTGGGTTCTACCTTGTTCACATTGTTGACTTCGGCCTCGAGCACGGTGTTGCCCTCGTCGTCAAGGCTGCTGGCAAAGTCGGGGGCACCGTTCAGGGTGCGGTACTGCACTGTGAACTTCTTGTCGATGACACATCTCACCTTTTGCTTGAGGATGGGATACTCCTCCAGGAACCAGAACCTGAAGTGCGGCACGTTGCGGTCATGGACAACGAGTTCGTCATAGGTGAAGATGTCCAGAATATCGCCCACCTCGAGGCCCGGGACTGCCAACTTATGGCTCACGTCCTTATCCTTCTTGCCCTCGCGGGTGGTCATGTAGTCGTCGGTGTTGACATCAACGATGCGCCCGTCGGGTTTGATCACGCGCACGCCCAGCACCTGACGATGCTCATCGGTGAATGCACCCGAACGTGCCTTCTTGAACGTGGAATAGTCAAATTCCGAGAATTTCTTCAGCGCCGCAGCATCATTGAGCTTGATGAGCATGCGGTTGAGTTCATGGCGTCCTAGCTGCTTGCTGGTTTGGGGAATCCACAGCGTCATGTAAAAGCGAGACTTGCGGGTCACCTCAGCATCAGTGCAGCTGGCCAGGATGACCGCCGAGCACACGTCAGGGTCACTGTACTGCTGCGGGCAGGTATAGTTCTTGAACATCGGGTCGTCGTCACTCCATACCTTCTCGCGCAGTTCAGCTGCAAATTTCAGGTACTTTTTCTCGTCATCGGCATGTGCCGGGGTCAGCGTCAGCAGCATCACCAGCAATGCCAGGAGTTTGATCATTGATTGTCTCATATCGTTTTGCAATTGGTTGTATAAAGGTCTCAACTATTCTCCACTAGTTCTTGACAAGCACAATCTGCTCGTGGGCATGCTCGTTCCACTGCTTGAGCTGTGCATTCCATGCCATGATCTTATCAAGCGGCACACGGGGATGGTGCAATGATATCACCTTGCGGTAAATTATTGTGTTGCCTTCCTGCCTGAAGGTGCATGACAGGTTCGCTACATCGGTATGGCGGTCATAGTCATCAGGCAGTTGTTCGCACCTGTAACCCGCGGGCAGGGTTAATGCCACTTCTCGCACCTGGCGACATGGGAAAGGCAGTACATAGTCGTTCTTGCGGTCGGTGGTGTCGATGGGGGCGGTCATCAGCATGTTATCAGGATCAAGTTCTACATACACTTCTCCCTCGATCTGCTGGACTGAATGGGTATCGGTCATCTTACCCGTTAACACCGCCCACTCGCTGCGGCAGTCTCTGTCTACCCACGTCGCCTCCGAGACCTTGTTGGCATGGTCATCGTCGTTGAGGGAGTTCCGTTCAAACATGAGTCGTTGTTGCGATTCCCGACTGTCGTAGGCACTGAGGAGCATCTCTTTCATGTCGCCCTTGACACAACGGGTGATCGTCCCCGTGAGTTCGCCGGCCTTGCTGAGCATTAACGTGATGTGTACGCTGTCGCAGTTGGCACTGGCGGGGAGAACGGGCACGGTGCGCAACGAGGGGGCACCTCCCGGCTCCTCGACCATGACTTCCATGCCCTGCACATTGCTGGGGATGTGGCCCAGCGGGATATGGTTGCAGGTGGCGTCCAGGTAATAGGTTTTGCCCTGCCACTCCAATGTGCAGATGGCATGGTTGATGGCTGCAAGAGTGGGAATCTCGCTCATCAGGCACGAAGCCTCACGGGTGCCCACATCGGTCAAGCGGGCATCAAAACCCTGGGCCACGAGCAGCGTTTTCAGCAACAACGCCATGCCCTTACAGTCGCCGTAACGCTTGCGCACGACCTCGGCCGGGGTATCGGGCTGGTGTTTGCTCACACCTGCCTCAAAAGCGACATAACGCACATTCTCCTGCACCCAGGCCAGCGTGTTGCGGATTCTGTCGAGTTCGTTCTTTCCTCCTTGATTAATCTGTTCAAGAATCTGGGGCAGGTTGGATATGGCGGTATCGACGTCCGACAGCTGCCGTCCCCAGGCAAACATGTCGGCGGCATCCTTGAACGACCCTACGACAAATACCGTGGGATAGACGCTTGCCACGGTCGGCATGGCTTCTTCCTGCTTGATGGGCGCCATGTCGTTGATCGTGTAGGTCACTACCCTACTTCCGCCCTTGTCTTTGTGCTCGATGGTAACTGCCGGGGACATGTTCTTGTCGATCAATCGGTAATGCTCAAATCCTTTGGGCAGGATGAAGGTGACTGTCTTGTGTTTGACAAAGTATTGCTCGCCCAGCACGGTGCGCGTGAAATAGTGCAGGTCGGTAAACGTGCGCTCATAGGTCATCCTGCGCTTTCGGCCCCACTTGCCCAAGGTCACGTCGAAATAACACACGCGGGAGTCGTCAAAGAACACATTCTCGGGCGTTGCCGACCGATAGTTCGCGCTGAAGCCGTCACAACGTGCCTCATCGAGCTTGATGTTGTCCCCATAGAAGACAGCGGGCTGGATCTTCACGTCATACTGTCGCAAAGACTCATACTCAATAACGGTCTTGTTCTTGACAATAGGCTGGCCGCTTTTCATCTTGAACTCATACACCTCGCTGCATTTGCTCACCATCACCTCGTCGTCCCGCGACTGGGCGGCAACAGGAATGGATGGCAAGACCATGGCACACACCAGCGACACCATGTGCAGGTGCCTGTAAAATGTCTGTATCATTGTTATATCGTGTTGATGATGTTCTCGGGAAGATCTGTCAAGAACTTGACATGGCAAAGTTACTCAATAAACACCAAACAATCACAACATCCGACTTCATTTAACAAATCCTAATCCATTGATTTTCAGCATCCATAAAAATAAAAAGTTCATTCTGCATAAATTTAGGTTCATCCCCATACCCTCACCCCCTTAAACGCATGCCATTCTACCACGAATTATCCGTTTTTCCCCATCTGAGGCATGTAAAGAAAAAGCCCACCGAGGTCATCGGTGAGCCAACAAGTCTGTAATAAAAATTATGGCTTAGAAACGGAAGCCGAAAGCAAGTTGGGCGTTGCTGTTCTTGCGGTAGTCCTCTATTCTAACCCAGTATTCTGCTATCGGTTCGAATACTCTAGTGAGTCCCAAGGTGTAGCGCAGCTGAATAAAGACATTCTTATCAAGGTTATAGGTACACCCAAGGCCCAACCCGAAATCAACGGCTTTGGTCTTGTCTTTGTAATTTGTGGCTTCGTGTTTGCCCATCGTGTACTTGCTATACACGTTGAAACCCACTTGCGGGCCGAAGTCGATGCTGAAGTCTTGGGTCGGATAATACTTGAGCATCACGCACCCATTTCACTTCCATCATCAGCCTTTTCCTGTCCGCCCTGAGCCGCAAACACGACTTCAGGGCTAATGCCGAAGTGGGGATGGAACTTGTATTCCATCAGCAGACCTGCTTGATAGTTGAGCACCATTTGGTGTCCGCATTCCTTGCCCCAAAAGTTGGTCAAGTCAAGACCCACCTTGGCACCGAATTTCACTTGCGCGCTGGCGCTCATGCAAGCCAGCATCGCAAGCAGCATAATCAGTTTCTTTGTCGCTTTCATGTGAAAACTCATTATAGGTTGATAAATCTGTGTTACTCTTCTGGACGATCTACAACGACAAAGTCCTTGTAAACGCAGTGGGCAAGAGAAATCATGTCAGTAAGATGCCCGGGATTTGGAATCTTTGCTTGAACTTCAATGGGCTTGAGGTTCTTGAAAATGCACGAGCAACCGTTTCCTGTGGCCAGGATGTAGACATCATTGCCATGCTGTAGCATTCTCACACCGTCTACCAAGTCTCTAGGCAGGAAATCGGTCCTGAGTATCGTCTCCTCGCCGTCAATTACCACGACAGGCTCTCGAGTGGTACCACTACCCATCTGCTTGGTGGCCATGCTACCCAAAACGTAAGGTTTGCGGTCAAACACGCGCACTTGAGTGGGAATGAAACCGAGATCTCGCTTCTCATCGTTCCATGAGTAAATGTTCTTGTTGGTATCCCAGTCCTCGTAGCAGTAGATGAATCCGCCTGGTGTAAAGTCACAAGACGTGACATAGCCATAGACCAAATCTATTGCGTCTATTTGTGTGGTCTCATAATTATAGAATTTACTAAGCAAGCTGGAACCATTGTCCTCGTTGAATTCTAAAAAGAAGTAGTAGCTCTGGCCCGTAGGTCCATTGCTATAGACAATCAGATTGCTGTAAGAATAAAACTCATCTTCAGATAACTGATAAAGAGGCTTGTTGTCCTCTCCGAATCCCCACTGGTAGGTATCATCGCCACGTTTTACGCGCTGCAAGGTAAAAATCTTGCCATTGCCGACGCCAAACTCAGTGATTTCTTGCGTGGTAGACATGACGTATTTGCCATTCTTTAGAATTTGATTGGACTGGTTGTTATACTTGACCAGGGCATACCAGTCGCCGCCCTCGGCTTGCAGCGAGGCAATATGGCTTCCCTCAGGGCTACTGTAGATGGCTTCACCATCCAAATTATAGACGAAGTCTCGGTCATAGGAGCCAACCAGCACATAAACTTCACCTTCTACTTTACCGTCAGGCGTAGGCTCGTCCTTGCTCTCCTTGCATCCCGTCAGTGCCAGCATTGCCAGCAGCAGGGTCATAAGTTTCTTTGTCATGTTCATGTGTTATTATGATTCTATTTCTCAAGTTGATTTAGGCTTCAATTAGAATTAGGTAATTTCTCTCGTTACAACCTCCAGCCGACGCTGATATAGAGTGAAGTGAGCGGTCGACGGCGAATGTTTCTGGAATCTTCGTAGTTGATGGATGGAGCCCAGCCTGCACGAATCATTAAGCCACTCTTGGTCTGTAGACGGTAGCCAATATTGCCGAACACGAAGTATCCGAAACTCCTGTCCGTCGTTGGCCAATATGCATGTCCACCGTATTCTGGAAACTCTATCCGTTCGCCATAGTATCCCAGGCTACAACCGAGACCCAATTCCAGTTTCTGCTCGTTTTTGCCCAGCAGGTAATTAACTTCAAGCGGGAAAGCAAAACCTTGTACCTTAGTGGCGCTGGGACTCATGTAAGCGTGTGTGCCCTGAGTATAACCGACGCCCACACGATAGCCAAAACCGTGGTTGCCCTTAAAACGGCTGTCAAAGTTAACACCGACAATGTTATGGACACCCAAGGCTTCGATAGAGATGCTGCGCTCGGTTCTTTCTTGCGCCATGGCAGCGATGCATCCCAGCAGGGCCAAAATCGATAAAAGTAATGTCTTTTTCATCTCCGTAAATGATTAATCGGTTTTAGTAATATTCTGGTTTGCAAAGATACATAATATTTTCGGAAAACTTTTACCCCCCCCATTTTAACATTTTGTTAACACTTCTTGGGCTAGTATCACAAGATGCGGCCTGCAAGGCGGATGGTGATGACGGGATAGACCGTGTTGCGGCCGAAGGAGGCTTGGCTCTTATACGCTACTTGGGTAAGGCGTTTGCCGGTTATTCCGTCATAGAGCCTGGGTTTGCCCCAAAACTGCACGCCGAGGTCAAGTTGTACGTTCAGGCGGCGAGCGCCGGGAACCGCACGGCCAAAACCGATACCCAGGTAGGGACGGAAACGGTTCGTTAGCATGTAGGCACTAAACGAACCTTCGGCACTGGTAGGAACCAGATAGCCATAATACCCGATCGTCGCAGGGCCCATTTCGGCAGGGACGTCGGCATAGTCGCCGCGGCGAACGTTGAAGTCGGCAATCTTTCTCCAAGCCCCGTAATCGGCATTCTCGAGAGATTCCACTCGCCGATGCCAAGCCAGATATGCACCCACGGTCACGTGGAAGCCCGATTTTGACGGTTTGAAGGGGTAATAGTCCATCAACAGGTGTCCCGATGAATTAGTGAGATGGGTATCAGCCTTTTGCTCGGGCAATGGCTCAAGGTCAGGGTCAAGCAGATAAAGCTTCTTGTTGAGATCCTCATAGTCCTCATAGCCATGAAAATAGATTCCCAGCAGATCCACACCAGCCCTGAGGCCGAAATGGTCGGTCATCATCGTGCCCATGTCAATCGTGAGACCAGTAGAGCCAAGACCTCCCGACAGGCTGAAATGCTGAAACACATTGCCCTCCTGCCCCAGGCAGGAGAGACTGCACAACCCAAATACCGCTAGAAATAGTTTTGCTTTCATTGTTGATTACTCATGCATGACAAAGCCATAGTAGTATTGACGATCAGGAGAGAATGCAAAGGGGTACTCGTTCTTGTCCTGCAGGATGAGCGCCAAGCAATAGATGCGGAACTTCACGGTAATGCCGGGTTTCAGAACCTGCCCAGGGAAGTCGTTGCGTTGAAAGTATAGATAATTTCCATTGACAGGAGCGCCCTTGGCCTTGGCATCCTCGGGGGCTTTGGTGATTTCACACCACACCCACAAATCAGGATCATACCATTCCACGACCGCATCGGACTTTAAAGGCAACTCGACGATGGTTGCCTCGTAAATGCCCTTGGTGCGGCACTCTTGCAGGGACTCGGGACCGGTTGTCACCTCTTCCTTGCAACCAGTGAGCAAGCCAGCAACAAATAGCATCATCAAATAAAATGATATCTTCTTCATGATTGTTCTCCTTTCTATTTCTTACAGTTACTGCTTGACTGCTCGCCAAACCATTCGGATATAGGTCGTATTATAATTGTCGCTTTTACCATATCCTTTAGGAGCGATGCGGTCAGTGATCATTCTGCCGGCACCCTCGGTCAAATCAAGCGATACGACTTTCATAGCATCTATTGAGTAGTGGGTGTCAGACCAGGCTTCAGGCTCGCTAGTAACATAGATGTGTTTATCCCTAACAACGTAATGGCTTGTGCTTGCTTCGCCTGAAAGGGATTCCAATTCAATGGTTCCATCAGGATGCATGACAGTGGGCAAACCTTTGACTTCATACCTGTTTGATATTGTTTGATTGTCATAGTAGAAACTGTATTCCCGTTCCCACTTGTAAGTACTCAGAGCTTGCTCTAATTCAGCCTCAGAGAAATTGAGGTTGGCATCCACGAGTGTTCCTGTCTCGAGAAACACCTTGCCATTGCCGTCTTGAACACGCGTGATTTCAGGTTCATCATCGCCACACGAGGTAAACATACCGGTAGCGAGGATCATCAGTAAATACAATGATATCTTCTTCATGATGTTATAAAATGATTAGGTTAGTTTTATGATTAAGTTGAAATTGATGTTTATCGGCCATTCTTCACCACTGCAATGGCGGTGATGCCCAGATTGTCTAATGAAATGGTCTTGCTATCGTAAAAGATCATTTCATAGTATTCTATAATATCCTCGGGAATGGTTATATTCTCGGGCAGTATCATGCGCTGTAAATTCTTGTAGATTCTAGACCGCCTGAAATTTCCGCCGACATCATTTACCAGAACATAGGTGTCCATTCCGTCAGCAACAACTTGTGTCGCCTTAAAATCGTACTCATCATTCAAGACGGTTTTCATCCCATCGATAAACACTGCAGGGACATAATGAGCGCCACCAGGACTCAACGTAGTCCTTTCAGCTCCCAGGATGAAGGCGTGTCCATTAACCAGGCGTGATGCCGACGGAATAAATGTCTGGGGCAAATCGTAATTCTTGCCGTTCCACCAGTACATGTATTTCCCACCCACTTGATAGCTCTCATAGGTAATCAAGACATCATAACCGCTGCGGTCACAGCCAAAGGTGTGTCCGAATCCCTCCTCTGGGGCGGAGTTCAGTCCTCCAAACTCGACTGTCCTTCCGTTGATCCAGGTATAAGGCTTGCTGGCAGAGACTGTGAAAGAGACAATGCCATTGCTGACACAGATTGTGTTGAAATTCACGTTCCTGTCTAATTCATATAGCCGCTCGAAATCCTTATGGACCCACACGGTATTGTCGGCAGTGTTTTCCTGGACAGTATAAACGATACCGTTTTCAACGGCCATGCACCAGATGGTCTCCTGGGTCGTGCACACTGTCGTGCCATCCTTGACCACACTATAGGAGCCATCTTGATTGGCAATTGAAGCATACCAGTCGCTGCCTTCGCTCAGCAGCTCAAGGATGCGACCATCTTCAGCACATTGATAAATCGTGTCGCCATCAAGGTTATAGATCATTTCAGGATGGCCCATAAACCCATGTGTGGCCAAATAGAGGTCCTCGCCCCCGGTGGGATTGGGCCTGGGTTCGTCACTTTCGTTGGTGCAAGACACCAGTGCCAGCATTCCGATAAGGAAAAATAAATAATTCTTCATGATAGTTGTGTTATTGATTGTGATGATTAATTGTCTTGGGTACGGCGCAAGGGTGCGTCGTTGCCGCTGCGCTTCTTGAACGGGTTACTGATGGAGTTGATGGTCCAACGTACCATCAGCGAGATGCCCCGTGTGTAGTTATAACTATAGGTCTCATTATGCGCATTCATGTAGCGTGTTTCACTCCAGGACGGCGTGCTACGGCGGAAGATGTCATTGGCGGTTACTCCCAGCAGCAGGCGGTTCTTGAACAAAGAGGCCATGGCACTCAAGTTCACCCCAAGGATTGAGCTGTTTCTTGTGAATCCGCTGGTCCACGGTGTGCTGTAGAGCGCATTGCATCCCAGCAGGAACTTACGCGCCACGGTGAACTGGGCATTGAGCGAGAGAACGGCATAGGGCCTGTCCTCAATCCTCGTGCCATCCAGATAAGGATAGGCGACATGGGGCAGTGTCATACTCGACTGCACGCCCAGGTTTACCCATGAATTGCTGTAGTTGTAGCCCAAGTCCAGCGACCAGGCATGTGAGTGCTTGATGTTGATGGGATGCTCACTGATGATGCCCGATGGCATATACTCCACAATGCGCTGGATGGCATTGTCCATGAGCCGATAGCTCAGCGAGGAGGTGAAGCCCTTGTAGTTAGCATTCAGGGCCAACCGATGAGTCACCGACGGCTGCAACAAGGGGTTGCCTGTCGTTTCCTGATAGGTGTTGATGTAATAGGACGTGGGGCGCAGTTCGTTGTAGGTGGGTCGCCTCAATATGCGGCCGTAGTACAGCACCAGGTCAACATCATGCGACGGCTTGAATCCCACACTGGCACTGGGCAGCACGTTGTGATATGTCTTGTTGAGGACAAAGCCCTTGCTATCGGTGCGGGTGTGGTCATACTCATAGCGCAGTCCCGCATTCAGGCGCCACCTGCCCCAAGTTTTAGCCAGAGTGTAATAGACGCCGAGCCAGTCATTGTCACGTTTGTTGGTTTGTGTGAGGTCGTTCTGATGAATTACCGCATTGCTCGCAGTATAACCCCATTCGATGCCCGTGTGATTATTCCACCCGTCGGAAACAAAGTCATATTTGGCCGAAGCCGTCACGATATTATAATCATTGGTGTCGACTATAAAGTATTGTTTAATGATTGTGGAGGACTCACCGTCGGGGTTAAGAGTAGGCTTAATATACTCATAGAGATTTTGGTCGTCTCGCTGTCGTGATGTCGCATAGTCGGCTATCAGCAGCAGTTGTGAGTGGTCATTGCGTTGCCACAGGTAACTGGCCGATGTGCTATTGCGCTTGATGATGTCTTCAGTAACTGCGAATCCGTGAAGGTATTGGGCGGTCTTCAGCCTTGAGAATTGGTCGAGATTCAATTTGCGGTAATTGCCATTGAACTGCAAGCCGAAGACGCTCTTGGGTGTGAAGGCGTAATTCAAACCAGCAAAAAACTGGAAATCATCCCCGCTGCTTTGGTAGGATGTCGAGTCAGTTTTTGTATAACTCCACGGTTCCGTATCATTTCCTGCGATTTCGGTCAACCCTTGAGTAAAAGCGACCGTGTTTAAATGGCCATAGGAGAATGAGGCGTTGCCCGACAACTTATCGCGCTTGCCATCGATGGTGACGGTAGTGGTATTGGATTTCTTGTGTCTGATGTCGAGCACATTCATCAGGCTGGCGCCCAAATTGTCTTTGTAAGGGCTGTGGGTGTACAGCTTGACAACGGCGGCCACATTGGAGGCATATTGGGCATCAGGCTCTCGGATGATCTCCAAGCGCTTGATATTTTGCGAGGTGACGGCTTTCAGCTCTGCGTTGTTGGTGATGCGGCGGTCATTGATATAGACCTCGGTCTTGCCGTCGCGGCCGATGAGGGAGATGTCCTCGTTCATGCCCACGATAACACCGGGCGTCCAGCGCAGCAGATCGAGTGCGTTGCCGGCATTACCCATGATGGTGCCGCCCAGGTTGCGCAGGGTGTAATTGGCGCCGTCGCGTTCAATCTGCATCTTGGCAGCAGTAACCACGGTTTCCTTGAGGGCGGTAATGTCGGGGTACATCTTGATGGTACCCACGTTGTCACGGCTGCACAGGCGATAGGCGGGTTTGTAGCCCACGTAAGTGACACGGGCGATGACCTTGCCGTGCTCGATGGGGATGACGAAGCGGCCGCTCTCGTTGGTCACGCCGCCTCCCACCATCGTCGAGTCGGCAGGGTTGAGCAGGGTGACGTTGGCATAGGGCATCGGCAGGTTGTGCTCATCGACCACCACGCCCTTGAGGCGGCGCTCGGTCTTAAGGATGGCCTCGACGTAGATTTCGCGGTTTTCCTTCCGGGTCATCTTGATGGGATAGAAACCGATCATCTGGCGTATGGCGTCGGGCACGGACTTGTTCTTGACCGTGGTCGTCACCTTGTAGTCCTCCAGGTCGTCATAGATGAAGACGATCTTGTAGCGGCTGGTATGTTGTTGCAGGTACTTCAGGGCATCGCTCATCGACACGTCACTGAAGGTGTGCGTGATACTTTGTGCAACGGCCGTGAGCAGCAGGGCAAATGCCATGCACATGAGCAATGTGATGGTTCGCTTCATGGATAAGATTACTTTGAGTCTTTCGATTCCACAATCAGCTGGTTACCCTCGTGCCGGATGGAGATGGCATCGAAGCTGTTGAGCATCTCGACCACCTTGTCCAGCGAGTATTCCGGTTCCCATTGATAGAACAGGCGCAGTGAGCGCACATCGTCCGAGCGATATTCCACCTCCACGCCATAGTGGGCAGCGAGTTCGGCGAGCACCTGCTCCAGAGGAACTTCCTCAAACAGGCGGGGACCGGCAGCCATCGACAAGGTGTCGGGCGTGGGTGCCAGCGCTTCATCGGTGACGGTATTCTCTGGGTTATTGCCTTGCTGGACGACCTTCTCGGGCTGGTTTTCGCTGTGCTTAAGGCCGAAAAAGCCTGTATGCACCGCTGCAATGGCGATGCCCACACAAGCCATTACCACAACGGCTGCGGCGGCGATCTTGCGCCACAGGGGCACGATGACGGCCCGCTCATGCTGCTCCCCAGCCAAGCGTTGCCACTGCGCGTCAATCATCTCGTCGCTCAGCCGCTCGGCGGCTTGCTCGCTGGCAAGGGCGCTGCGGGTCTTGGCCATCAACGAGTAGAGTTCGCGGCACTCATCATCGGCAAGGATGTCCTGCCACTGCCGCTCGGTGTATTGCTCGGGATGCTCAAGCATCTTCAACAGTTGTTCGGTCTTGTTCATCGCTCTGGTGGTGTTAATGTTAAACGAAGTTGGTCTAGTGCGCTGCGCAGATGCTTGTAAACGGTGGTCTCGCTCACGCTCAACCGTTCGGCAATCTCGCGGAAGGTGAGCCCGTAACGGTAATGCAGCACGATGACCTCGCGGCACACAGGCGGCTCCAGGTCGGCGACACCTTGATGCAACGCACTGATCTCGGCCTCGATGTCCTCTGCTTCACGGCCGGAAACCTCACTCTCCAGCATCAGGAGTTGTCGGGCCCGTTCATCGATCTTGCGGTCACGCATCACATTCAAGCACTGGTTGCGCACGCATGACAGCAGGAACGCTTCGGCAGTCGCCTCTTGCAGCGGACGGCGGTCGGCAAGCAGCCTGGCAAAGACATCATGCACGATGTCCATGCTCTCCTCTTCGTCGTGCAAGAGGATGCTGGCCAGCCTGTACATGGCCCGGTAATGCTGCTTGAACAGCCGTTCGATTTGTCGTTTCCTGTCTGTCATACACTCTATATACACACTCAGGTCGATTTACTAAACCCTTTTCCCATCAAAACCCACACCCACAACCCCCAAACGGGTACTTTTGGCTTTATTTAGGATGCCGTACATCCTTGCCTGGGAGCAGCAGTGTCTAATTAGCAACTCATTACCACCAGAACCAACCGAACCGAACCGAAAAAAAGAAGTCGAGACTGGCACCTCTTCGGTGTCAGCCTCGTTACTTCTTTTCCAGACTCGCTGTCGGTTTGATTATGCCGTCTTGAAGGCATCTTTCATCACTTCCTCCACCCCTGCGCTCAGTGCTCTGATGGCCGAAGGTAAATGGATATTATCATTACCGTCCTTTTTCGATGAAGCAAGCACATCCCCTTGCCCATTTTCGGAGAAATGCTCATACTCCCGAAGTCACACGTCCATCAGCCACTTCCACACTGGCACTACGGGTATTCCTTCTTCCGTGCTCTCCTCATCGTAAGTAATGAGCATACACTTCCAATCTTGATGTCCTTTTGCATACTTCACCAGTGGTGACACCTCCCTGTTGTAAGTAGTCTCATCCTTGATGCTGTACGACACTTGGATGGCCAGTTTCTCTTCGGGTATGATAAAGTCAATTTCCTTATCTGCATTCATATAATAAACATTCTCTTTACCATACCGTCTACAGAGTTCCACTGCTACCATATTCTCCAGCAGCGATGATTCGGAATTCATCAGGAAGAGGTTAAGTAAGCCGTTGTCTATAAAGTAATATTTCTTTTGCGATTCCTTCTCTGTCAGTTTGCCGACCTCATTTTGCATGGGTAATATCAGCCAACTGTCAGCAGCATATCCAGCATAATCTATAGTCGTTGGCACACTGATAGGAGCTCCCGTTGCCACGATTACATTCTTCAATCTGTTATACGACAACGGCTGTTTTACGCTCTCCGCCATCTTCTTAATCAAGATGTTCATCACGCGGTCATTCTTAATATTGTTTCGTGCGCAGATGTCACCCAGATAAATCTTTTGGTATAGGCTTGACAGCATGGCTCGCTTATTCTTAAACGACAGGATCTCTGGCAGACCACCGTAATAGAAGTACTCGTTCAGATGTCGCTTCACCTCGCTCCGCTGTATCGTGTCATATTTCCAGTGCTCCTTCAGTTCCACCTGTTGCGCTGCCAAGTATTCTTTAAATGAATATGGGTACGCATCATAGATAAAGAATCTTCCGCCCAACGTAGTTGCCACCTCCTTGCTCAGCATCTTCGCATTGCTGCCCGTCACATATACCCTATATTTAGCATCAGCCAGTCTCCGCACAAACTTATCCCAATGCGGAATGTTCTGCACCTCATCCAAGAACACTATAGGTTTCTTGCCATACAGTTCCAGATGAGCCTCCAGCAGACTGTTGAAGTCCTCTGTCTGAAATTCAGCCAGACGCTCATCCTCAAAGTCCACAAAAAGAATCTCGTCCCATCCCTTTCCTGCAGCCTGCAGCTGGCGCACACGCTGATATAGCAGGTACGACTTACCCGCATGTCTCACGCCAACTATCACATAGTTGCCATTCTCTTCAAAGTCTATGGGACGGTTTACAATCACCGCCTCATCCACCTCGCATTGCTTACTAATCAGGCACTGTTTAATAACATCTTTACTGATACTCATATAAATTATCTTTAATAAGAATTAGGTGAGATTATTAAGTTTGGCTTACAAAGTTAGGAATTTTTTATAAAACAAAATTGATAAAACCCGAATTATTGCAAAAATTCCACACTTTTTTATCACAAACTATGATTTTTGCCCAAAAATGACATCTCTCAGGATAATTCTTGTCAAAACATAGTTACATCATTCCCTAATTTAATCGATTTGCATCGTTTTAATGCCCATTAAAATGAAGCAAAATATAAAAAGGATTTGGTCAAGTTGTTGGATTAATTCAACACACACTCAATTGCAGTAAACAAAAGGCGGACCGAGGGATCCACAGTGACCAATTGGCCTGCTCACTACATAGGTAGTATCTATATCAACCCAATTTTCCTTTAGCTCTCAGTTCATCTTTTATTCCTTGGGTCGTCGCCTCAAGCCATTGTTTCCATTGTCGTTTCAGCTCTTCTCTCCTCTCGGGCATGATCGCAGCATGCTCAATCTCATATTCTCTGAACTTCGAAATAGCCTCTTTCAGACTATCTATTTGTTGTTCAGAGATTTTCCCATTTATAAAACCAGACGCTATTGCTGCCCGAAAAGCACCTTCAAGATAAGCTCCTAAATAATATGTTTCCATATCTCTCTAGATTAACAAATTACATCATTTTCACTGTGTCAAAAGTACAAATTATTTTTAAAATGGTTGATCATTACAACCTTATTTGCGACATTTTCCATTTTTCAAAATTAAAAACGGATGACTGTAGAAGTATCTATGAGTTGTATGCATCGATCCTTGTTTCATGAAAATCGTCCAAACATGGTGACATTGTGGAATGGCAAGGTGTATTATATGGGTCAGCCGAGGGCAAGTTATTATCCTCGGCTGACCACCATATTGAAGAAGCTATTTCTGTGCGTTAGTTTCTACAGGCTGTTACGCTCTTCTTGGTTATCTTGACCGTCTTTTGTGAAATCAGTGTGCTATTGTCGTATAAAAAATTATCGACATCAAAGGGTGCGTCCCTATTTTCCTGTTTTGTTACATTTCCCTGCCTCTTATTCTGCTCACCATTTCGCTGGTATTCATCATAGCAATGATGCAGAACGCAATCATCAGCGAGGTTAGCAGCACACAAATCATGCGACTGTTCTGCTCGATGAACTGTAGCGGGTAGAAATTGATGCCGAAAGTGAACAGGGGGGTGTCGGACGGTATGGCAAGGATGAAGACTAGAAGTCCGCTGCCAAGGACAATACCTGCCACGAAGGCTGCAACCACAGCCATGCGGTAACGGCGTATTTGCTTCGTCTCTGCCTGTTGGATTTCATCAATCATGGCGAATTTCCTTTCCAACCGTTTGTTGAACAACTCGTTGTCCTTAAGCGCTGGGGTGAAACTGTCGAAAAGTTCCTGTATTCTTTTGTCGTCATTCATTTTTCAAAAGGGTTTTAAGTTTGTCTCTGCCTCGTGATAACTGCTTCTTCACAGCATCTTCAGTCACATTTACAATATCGGCTATTTCCCTGATTGAATAACCTTTAAGATAGAAGAGCAATATTGCGGTTCGTTCTTTTGACGGCAATTGCTCCAAAGCTATGTAGAGAGCTTGGTAACGAAATTCGCGGTCGGCTGCAAAAGAGGAATCCTCACGTTTTTCGAGCGCATCCAAGGGTTGCATGGTTCGGCGACAGCGGTTCGTGTCGATAAACATATTGTAGGCAATGCGGTAGAGCCATGTAGTGCCCTCGTATTTGGAGAGAGACAGATAAGCCTTTACCAGTGCATCCTGTGCGATGTCGTCTGCCTCATCCCGATTGCCACAGCAGAGTGCGAGAAGAAAGCGCCTAAGCGCTTCCTGTTCAGTATTGATAATCTCTATGAATTGCTCGCGGGTCACGCCTGGTTTCTGGCTTCAGCCTCAATCTCTTGCTTCAGTACCTTTCGCCCCACAAAGTAATTGATAAGGAAAGCAAGCCCAACACCTAACGACGGTACTGCTACGAAGGACAGTCCGATGAACATGTCAGCATTGACTTCATCAATGACTAAACCGAACATAGCCAGAGCCACATAGATTCCCGCACCAAAAAGGGTGAAGATACAACCGTACAATAGCTTGTCAAGCAGTCGCTCCTTGATACTGGGGCGAGGTTGGTTCATCTTCATGAAGAATTCCTCCAAATCCACATCAGAGTTCTTCTCAATAGCGGCCAGCGCAATTTGGGCGCGTTTATTGGTGGCGTTTGTCTTCGCACGTGCTACAATTGCCACGATGATGATTGGCAGCACAACAAAAATCCCAAACATTAGAATCGTTTCACCAAATTTCATAATCTCTACGTTTATGTGTTATACAATGATTTTCATTAATCTCGTTTGAGCTCGCTCATTTATATAACGAATGAGGATGTCGAAAAGTGACGTGGAAAGAATATTTTAGAGACAGGTGCCCAAACGGAGATTTTTCTCGTTATTTTTCGATATCAGTTTGGCGAGACAAAAACACCTATCAAAAACGATGCCCGCAATACCCAAAAGGGTGAATAGCCAGCCGAGGGTGTGTTATTGTCCCTCGGCTGAACTCGGTATTGAAGCTATTTCTGATTACAGGCGGCTGCGCTCGCTTTGGCCGGCATGGCCACCTTTATACCTGCTGCGGGTTGCATTGAACTTCCAAGAGACATCGATGCTTACACGCTGCGTATAGCTGTACGAGTCAACATCTCTGCGATAATTTAGACCATCATAGTAAACCGCATTTGTCTTGTTTGTTCGGAAAATATCACTTCCCTTTAATGCAACATTTAGGCTTTTATCTTTAAGGAATTGCCGGCTTATGCGAAGATTCAAGCCCCCTGATGCCTTTTTCTGGGTGAAACCGGATTCATAATATGGAGAGAAATAGGCCTGAATGTTCAGCAGCCATGCATAAGGAAGATTCAACGTATTGTCTAACGTGAAGCTTGTTTCGATACCTTTAAATGTTTTTGTTATACCCATTGGGGTCAAATCCCTATCGGTATACCTCAAATTAGCAGAATAGTTCAACTGCCAGATTCCAATCTTAGGTGAGGCATTCAATGATAATACATAATAATTGCCTGGGGGCATTGTCACGTATTTCTTAAGGATGACACCAGGATGAGTGATATCATCAACGGCAGTGCTGAATGTCGTGTAAGAACCCTTGACATGTCCAAATGTAAGATCTATATAAAGCCATTTCCACTTGGATGACCAAGAGATAATGTGATGCACTTGGGTCTGCAAACAAGGATCACCAGTACTATAGTTATATTTATCTTCGTATGTCACATTCGGGGACAAATGATGATAGATTGGAACATACCTGCCACAGCGATAAGAGAGACTATGATACCAGTTATTGTTGCTATAACTGATGGAAGTTCTCGGAATGAGCACATGAGCATTGGGTTGAATCTCTTCTTTTCTTTCTCCATTAAGCTCATATCGGTTAAGTTCATTTTGCCATCGAACACCAGCGTTTACAGAGAATTTGTTGATTGGAACACGATAGTTGGCATATAATGACCAAGTTGTTCTCAATTGATGAATATCATTATCGTCAGAAAAGCCACTCTGAACAAACATACTGTGACGATCAACATTTGTGATTTCTTCACCGAAAGTCAGTTCGCCCTTGGGAAGCGGAGCAGAGATAGTCAGTTTTTCAGCAATGAGTTGACTTTTTGTATGCGTTTGGCTGCTTGCCGTAGCTTCATCATCATTAGTCATGGATGTTGATTCCTCTTCATTACGATTGCTGTAATAATCTGCACTGAAATCCAGTTTCCACTCACCTACTTGTCCAACATAGTATGCATTGATCACATGTTTGATTCTCGGCTTTGTGATCAATTCACTGATCGCGTGGAATTCATCCACCAATTCACCATCTTTTGTTACGAATTGATCTCCTTCAGTTTTATCTTTTGATTTCCCGATAAAATTCATCGCTGTGTAAGTGATGCCGACAGAATGTTTATCATTTATCTGCCAGTTCCATCCTAAATCAGCATAATAAATCGAATAGTGACTACGGTTTATAGAACTGCTGTTGTACTCCCAAGTGTTCGAGGTCATCATTCGAACATTATTTGTTGATGTGCTGTAATTGGTCCAGTCAGACACATGTCCACGAGTGAAGAAATCCATTCCGTTTTTCAGGCGATAGTTTAAATTGACATTGATATCATCAGATGTCACTTTACTTTGCTTGTGAGCCGCATTGATATTGCCGCTCAGGCCATCGCCTTGTTTCTTGACGGTCTTGAGACGGATGACAGATTTCACGTCCTGACCGTATTCTGGGCCGGGGTTGGTGATAATCTCTGCTGACAGAATCTTGTTGATGTAGATTTCGGGCTTGCCGTGGCCTGCGATGGTACCGTCCGCCATCATCAAGGGCAAGTGGGTCAGCATCTCAGTCACAGAGCCGAATTGCTCCAGCACAGTGCCTTGCACGTTGGCTAATATACCTCTGCTGGTGGGACGGGTCAGTTGTTTAGAGCCTTTAACGGTGACGCCATTGAGGGTGAACTGGTCGGGTTGCATCTTGATGGTACCGACATTGTCTCGATTGCAGAGGCGATGCTCGGTCTTGTAGCCCACGTAGGAGACACGTGCGATGACCTTGCCGTGGTCGTTGGGGATGACAAAACGGCCGCTCTCGTTGGTCACACCGCCACCCACCATCGTCGAGTCGGCAGGGTTGAGCAGTGTGACGTTGGCATAGGGCAGTGGCAGGTTGTTCTCGTCAACCACCAGCCCCTTGAGGCGGTGCTCGGTCTTTTGCATGCATTCCACATAGATATCGTTGTTATCACCCAGGATCATCTGGATGGGATAGAAACCGATGATCTGGCGAATGGCATCAGGAACAGGTTTGTTCTTGACATGGGTGGTAACAGTGAAGTCTTCCAGTTCGTTGTAGATAAACACGATCTTGTGGTTGCCTGTCTGCGTTGCGGGTAATGCGCTGCGCCGTAGCTGTTTCTGCCAAGGCACATATCAACAATATGATGATTAGAATTCGTTTCATCTATTTTCGTCTTATTCTTGGTAAAAGCAGGCAGCATCAGTGTCAAGTCTATCAGCTGCCTGCCGAAAGAAGCTATTTATTTTCATTACAGGCGGTTGCGCTCGTCTTGGTTATATTGTCCGTCTTTTGTGAAATCAGTTTGCCCTAGTCGTTTCAATCCGTAGGCACCAAAGTTGTAATAGCCGTTCACTAGGCAATCATCATTCATTACCAAAGTGTCAACCGTAGTTTGATAGCCTGCCGAAGTGATCGTAATTGTCGCCCAATTTTCATGATACTCTATCGTGAAAGCAGAGTCGGTGAACTGATGACAGACTTCATCTCCAGTCTTGTTGGTTAGACTAACTGTATAAGGATGTACTTGACCATCACAGAAAAACACACCTCCATGAATACCGTCAATAGCTTCAAGATTCAGCATGGCCAATGCCAAGAATATAAATATAAGATGTTTCATAATCGTTATGTATTGTTATAATTTAGTTAAAGTCGGTTGCGCTCAGCCTGGCCGGCATGGCTGCCTTTGTAGCGGCTACGGGTAGCATTGAAGCTCCAAGATACATCTATACTAATACCTTGAATGCGACTTGTAGAGTTGTAGTCTCTTCGATAACTCAAACCATTATAATAAACATACTTTTTCCTGTATGTTCTGAATATATCCGATCCCCTCACCGCAACATTCAGGCTCTTGTCTTTCAAGAATCTTCGACCGATGCGCATATTCATTGTGCATGATGCCTTTCTTTGGGTGAAGCCAGATTCATAATAAGGAGAATAATTGACTTGAATGTTCAGCAGCCATGAATATGGAAGAGTCAAGGTGTTGTCAAACGTGAAATCCGCCTCAATGCCATGGAATGTTTGTGCTATGCCCATGGGCGCTAGATCTCTGTCAGTATATGATATCGTGGCAGAATAGTTCATTTGCCAGATTCCAATTTTGGGTGAAGCATTTAAGCGCAAATAGTAATAATATCCTGATGGCATTGTAGTGTACTTTGATAGGATTACACCTGGGTGTGTGGCTTCATTAAATGGAGTGAAGAATCTTGTATAAGTGTTATCGACATGACCGAATGTGAAATCAGCATACATCCATTTCCACATGGCTTCTAAAGATAAGTCTTGATGGACTTGGGGTTGCAAAAATGGATTTCCGGCGCTATAACTATATTTGTTATTGTATTCAACTGCCGATGATAGCATACTATAAGCTGGATTCAGCCGATAACAGCGATAGGCCATGCCAAGACTCCAATCATCTTTCAGATACTTCGCAGACAAATATGGTATCACGACATGAAAGTTAGGACTCTTTTCCTCATCTCGTTTGCTGTCGAGATAATAACGGTTAATCTCATTCTGCCAGCGAACACCTGTGTTCAATGAAAACCTATTAAGGGATAAACCGTAATTTGCATAAAGAGACCAAGTCGTTGTCAGTTGATGAATATGGTTGTCTTCAGCATAACCGCTCTGAATAAAATCGCTATAACGATTGACATTAGTCACTTCTTCACCAAAGGTCAGTTCTCCTTTTGGGACAGGAGCGGTAATCGTCAGTTTCTCTGCAAAAAATTGGTTCTTCGTTTGTGTGATGCTACTTGCACTGTTTTCCCCATTAGTGGTTGTATTGATTTCTTGCTCCGATCGATTGCGATAATAATCTGCGCTGAAATCCAAGGTCCACTTACCAATTTGCCCCAGATAATATGCGTTTACAGTTCGACTAATCCGAGGCTTGGATAGAGATTTACTGTAGGTGTGGATAACATCAACGAGTTCTCCGTCTTTATAGACCTCTTTCTCTCCATCCTCTTCTGACGTGCCATTTCCCACATAACTATATGCATAGTATGTCACACCGATTGAATGATAGTCATTAATTTGCCAGTTCCACCCAAAGTCACCATTTAGATAGACACTGTTTTGTCGGTTCTTAGAATGAGAATTATAGTCCCAAATGCTTGAGGTGGACATCGTTTCAATAACGCCAGCCGAAGAAAGTTGGTTCCAGTCCATAAGTTGCCCACGGGTGAAGAAATCCATGCCGTTCTTCAACCGATAGTTAAGGGACAGATTGAACCGTTCATATGCCACATTTTTTTGGTTATACTCTGCACTGACATTTCCGCTCAGACCATCGCCTTGTTTCTTGACGGTCTTGAGACGGATGACAGATTTCACGTCCTGACCGTATTCTGGGCCGGGGTTGGTGATAATCTCTGCTGACAGAATCTTTCTTGTTGTTGATATAGATTTCAGGCGTGCCATGGCCAGCAATGGTACCGTCCGCCATCATCAAGGGCAAGTGAGACAGCATCTCAGTCACAGAGCCAAATTGTTCCAACACTGTGCCTTGGACATTTGCGAGCAAACCGCGGTCAGTTGGTCGGGTTAATCGTTTGGAACCCTTGACTGTTACACCGTCAAGAGTAAAGTTATCTAGTTGCATCTTGATGGTGCCCACGTTGTCACGGCTACACACGAGATAGGTAGGCTTGTAGCCCACGTAGGTGATACGGGCGATGACCTTGCTGTGGTCGTTGGGGATGACGAAACGGCCGCTCTCGTTGGTCACACCGCCGCCCACCATCGTCGAGTCGGCAGGGTTGAGCAGTGTGACGTTGGCGTATGGCAGTGGCAGGTTGTTCTCGTCAACCACCAGCCCCTTGAGGTGGTGCTCGGTCTTGTGAATGCATTCCACATAAATATCGTTGTTATCACCCAGAGTCATCTCGATGGGATAAAAACCTATGATCTGCCGAATGGCATCAGGAACAGGTTTGTTCTTGACATGGGTGGTAACAGTGAAGTCTTCCAGTTCGTTGTAGATAAACACGATCTTGTGGTTGCCTGTCTGCCAGCGCGTCGCTCATCGACACGTTCTGGAAGTTACGGGTTATGCGCTGCGCGTGTGCTATGCCTGCTAAGGAGCACAGCAATAGTATCATGGTAAATAGTCTCTTCATTACTTGCCCTCCTGTGCTGATTCAACAATGAGTTTGTTGCCCTCACGAGAGATGCTGAGCGACTCGAAGTGGGACAGCATGTCCACGACCATATCGAGGGAATAGTCCGGCTCCCACTCATAATAGAGACGCAACGAGCGCACATCGTCGGTGCGGTATTCCACGTCAACGTGGTAATAGGCAGCGAGTTCGGCCAGCATCTGCTCCAGCGGTACGTTGTCATAGAGCCGGGGCTCGGCCATGACAGTAGCCGTCAATGAGTCGGTGGATTGCTCAATAGTCTCTGGAGCCGTGTCGGCGGTGACGGCAGGGGTTTCAGGCTTGACAACGGCTGTCTCCTCTATCGTCTGCTTTTGCAGGCCGAAGAAACCTGTCTTAACGGCGGCATAGGAGACTCCGAAGAGAACCAAAGCAATCGCGGCGGTCGCGGCGACTTTGCGCCACAAGGGGATAATGGTAGCGCGAGGACGTTGCGACTGGGCCAGACGTTGCCATTCGGCATCAATGGTCTCGCCGCTCACCTCGGGCGACGGGGCGGTACTCTTGACTTTCGCCATCAGGGTATAAAGTTCACGGCACTCGTCATCGGCAAGGATCTCTTGCCATTGTGCCTCGCTGTAACGCTCGGGTTGTTCCAGCATCTGGAATAGTAAATCGGTCTTGTTCATTGCTGCTTAGTTTTAAGTTTCAAGTTGTAAGTTTTAAGTTGGCATCCGCCCTCCTTACGCCTCATTTCTCTTAAGTGTTATACGAAGTTGATCGAGTGCGCTGTGCAGGTGCTTGTAGATGGTAGTATGGCTTACGCCCAGACGACGAGCGACCTCGGTCAAGGCTACACCTTCATGAAAATGCAGGCGTATCACCTCTCGGCACACAGGCGGAACCAGAGCATCGATGCCCTTGCTGAGCACTTCAATTTCGCGCTCAAGGTCCTCGGGCGAAGTCTGTTCCGCTACAGTGTCGGGAATGAGGTACTGCTGCAACTGGGCATGCAACTTGCGGTCACGCATCACGTTCAGGCACTGGTTGCGCACGCATGACAACAGAAAAGGCAAGACGGTCGTTTCACGCAGTTCCGTTTGTTCCACAAGCAACTTGGCAAAGACGTCGTGCACAACGTCCTTGCTGTCGTCATCGTCGTGCAACAGCAGGTAAGCCAGCCGATGCATCGCACTGTAATGTTGCCTGAACAGCCCCTCGATATGTCTTTCTCTGTCTGTCATACACTCTATATACACACAGAAACCGATTTTTTAAACCCCAAACGGAGTTTTTTTCTCATTTTTTTCGCTATCAGTTTTGACGTTGCAAAAATACTTGAATATTACACTAAACGCCAATACCTAAATGGGTGTTTTTGGATTTATGCAAGAACTTCATCGTTGAAATGCGAATACCAGCACGAGAAGTGCGCACCTCATTAAGCATCAATACGAGGACTTTTGGGTTGACTCTGACTTGCTGACGAAGTAGTCGGCAATGTCGGCAGTCGGGGCGATGGCTGTAAGCAGAGACTCGTAATCGGGGATGAGCAGTGAGGCATCGTGCCAGTGGTGCTGCTGGGCGATTTTGCGCCAGTCGGCAATGGCGTCGGCATCAGGATAGAGTGTTACATCACGACCATTCAGCACGCTGCGCTCACTCAGTGCATTGAGGTTGCTTTTTGAGCCTGTAGCCAGCCAAATCACGCCGTGAATCACCATCGAGGCGATGATGGCGGTTTTCTCGCTTTCTACGACGGCTACTGGAAAGTCGGGGTGCCGCGAAAGCAGGTGCTCCCCAAAGTAAACCAATTCGGCACGCTGGCCCTCTTGAGGCTGTTTGCGATAAATGAGCGGATATATCGATTTGTCTCGGTGTCCGTCGCTGCAATAAGCCATCGCCTTGATTTGGCGCAGACGATGGTTGACGTCCAGGTAGCGGAACATCGTGCGGCGGCCGTCATACCCCACTTCGTAGCGCTTGAACGCTTCATGAGTGCCAGGATAAAGGCTCTTGAGAAATCTGTACAGATTGGACATTTCAATCACATTAGGCCGAGTCGTGCGTTGGTAATCCTCCCATCTCTCTTCGTAGTAGATCGGCTCCGGTCGTGATTGCACTACTGGTGCAACACGACGTGGAATATAGGGAAGCGAGTGGTGACCTCGTGTCATCGTCACACCATTCGCCCGCAGATGGGCAATGATGGTGCCTGGGGAGATTCGTGACGGAGCGCGGCAGCTGCGCCATTGCGACATCACGTCACGGTCGCCCTTATAGCCGCCACTGTTACGGCTCAACGAGAGCCACAGCTCCCGCAGAGTTTCCTCATCGGCTGGTGACTCGATGGCCGCTGCACGCAGCGACAAGCAGGCCCGGTACCATGTCTCGTGGTCATCCAGGCCACCAACCTGCATCACGTCCACCTGACGCAGGATGTCGTTCCAGTCATAATCGCTGGCAGTGTGAGAAGAAAAAGTGCGTTTCATTGGTTTCTGTTATTTTAGAGTTGTTGGTGCAACGGTAATTATGATTACTTCACTACTTGTGCAATCGCTCCGGTGTCGAGGGGTGGTGCAGTTTATATATTACACCCCCTTTATAGGGGGTGATATAAATTGCACCTCACCTACGTAGCTTCACCATCGGTTGCATAATTCAGACCATTGTCGCGCTTGACAATCAGGCCTGCTTCCATAGTCTGTTTGATGTCTTCCATGACGGTTCGTTTGCTCACTTTGTATGCCCGCATCACCTGATTTACAATATCGGTGCTACGACTACCGCCGTGTACGTCGCGGCAGTAGATGGCGATGGCATTGCAGCGCACCTCCTGATTCATCGTGGGGCCATTGTCCTGTGGCGCTCCCACCACCTCTGGCAAGCCTTGGTCGTTCACTTTGAAACAAAAGTCCTCTGGGCGCTTTCCACGGGCCTTCTCGAAGGAGACTTTCGTTATCTCGCCATCGGCGTTGAAAACCATGGCCGTTTCAGTTTTGCGGTACAGGTTAGAGCCAGCATGGCCACGCGGACGCAGCACCTTTCCTCCGCTCATCACGTCATTCAGATTGGCGTGGATGACAGTGAGGATGTGGCAGTTGTAGTGTGAAGAGAACTTCATCACAAACTGCTGGATGATGGCACCCTCAACAATGTGGTTGGGATCATTGCACAAGTCGGCGATGCCATCGATGACCACGAGAGACGGACGATACTGCTCGATAGCCAGTGCACACGCCATCAGGCGCTTGGGCGGGTCTATTTCGCGCAGGTCGAAGACTTCAAGCAAAGCGGCATCAGAGTCAAGAATACGCCTCATGCGACGCTTGATGCGTCGTGCCCTGCCTCTACCCTGCTCCGTGTCAATCCACAACACACGACCTGGCTCGGCATCGGCACGGACGAAATAGTTGGAACGTGGGCGGGTGCATGCACTCAAGTATTCGGCCACTAGCAGCAGGCAGCCGAAAGTCTTGCGTGTACCCGGCACACCGATGATGACCGAGAAGTTTTGCAGAGTCATCATCGGCGATTCTTTACTGCCGGCATACAGGATGGGCACCTCGTCGCAGTCATCGTTGTCCACTTCCTCGGGCGTGATGCGCCCAGAATCAAGGATGTCCTTTACAGCGCCGGGGTCAATCTGGTCTGCCTCACTTTCATAGGCAGTTGCGGCAGTGATAACGTCATGCAGCATGCGCAGCGATTCGGGCACGAGCTGGCCATTAGCGGCATACTGGTCAGCCGTTGGACGGTCTTTTCCGTTTTTAGCGGCTAACATCGTCGCACTCATCGGGTCAATGACATTGCCCGTGGGTGAGTTTTCAGAAAAATCATTCATGGTACAAGAATATTAAGATTATTCTGCAAAGTACGCATATGAGGACACCTCTCCGCAATGTCAAAAAGCAGAGAGGTATCATCAATTCGCTAATCATGGCGCTGGCCTGCTCCTGCCAGGCGATTGATGTCTTCACGACGATAGGCCACGCGACGCCCAACATGGCGCTTGGGCAGATAGCCACTCTTGTCCCATCGGATAAGCGTGCGCAGGCTTACCTTGAGTAATTTTGCAGCTTCTTCCTGAAAGACAAAGCCGTCATCAGACTTGGGTTGTTCAACATTGTGTGTTTTTCCTTGCAATTGTTGGATGACGCGATTAGCAATCGTTTCTGCCAACTGATTGTAATCGTCCTCCGTAAGCAAGATTAGATTTGTCGCTTTCATAATGTTTAAAATTTAATGCCTTGACTCCGTTGTCATCGGCATTGCAAAGTTCACACCCAAATGTATAACCAAAACGAATGATTTTATAAGAAAAACGGACAATGAAGCCAATCAAGAAAAGTCCCGTAATCTCTTGGATTACAGGACTTAAATACATAAATTCAAAAAAATAGTTTTATAAGAAATATAACTTATGCATAATTCCCATACATTATCAGGGGAAGTTACGCAGCCATTGTTTCGCAATATGGGACTGACCAGAGGACTTGGAAGCACTCAGCGAGTTCCATTGTCCATCTGTCAAGACTGACTTTTTCCAGTTCTTGACCTCATCAATGATAAGTGATGAGATTTGTTCCATGGCATAGTAGAACTTTAGTTTATTTTTTGCCTGAATTATATCAGTGGGGAAATGGCCATTCTTGACCCAAACGAAGAAATCCTCATAGTCACATGGCTTGATAACGCCAGTCTCGACAAGGTAGGCATGGATCTTCTTTACCCTCACCTTATTGGAGCAATTGAACGTTTTCTGACTCTTGGGCTGACTCTCAGGTTGACTCTCAGGCTGACACTCGGGCTCTCGGTCGTTCTTTACAGACGGCGAGAAACTCATGTCAACAGCGTGGGGAATGCCAAGTCGTTCCAACCGTTGAGACAGTTCTTTGATAGCAAATTTATAAATAGGCGACGAATTGACGATTGCCTGGCCACTGGTTATGGGCTTCTCAAGATAATATATCTGAGGAATATCACCATGATAGTTTGGAGAGAGCTTGATGCATTTGAGTACATAATCGAATGCATCCCGCATCGCATCCTGGTTGATCTGCTGCAATAGTTCCAGCAACATTTGCATCATCACAGGGTTAAACCCTGCAGTGGCGTATCTAAGGCGCTTCAGCTCGACCTCATCCCCGCCAAACGGGTTGCCAAACTCCTCTATTTTCAACTCTATGCCTCTTTCACTAGTAGTGACATGTGGCATAACTTTCACATAAGCGTAATTAACGTAAGTCTCCAAACGATCATTGATTTCCTCCTTGGTGAGTTTTCTCTTTTTGGGTTCTTCTTTTGCCATTGTTTCTCGATGTATTATGTCATGCTATTGTTGTCCATTGTCAAAGAATTTGAAGAATGACTCGATTTGGTGTTTTCTTAGTTCCTCGGGATCTTTCTCGATATAAATCCTAAACACCTCCTCAGTCTCATGGCCGGTGATGCCCATGATGATTTGTGTCGGCCAGTTGCGTTCAAACATGTTGGTGGCGAAACTGCGGCGGCCGCTGTGAGAAGTCACGAGATTATAGAATTTCTCGCTTAACGTGGTTTTCTCGGCATTCAATGTCCGTTCTAACTCCACTATATCATCAAAACCCGCCTCTTTGCCATCATCCGTTTCTGAGATAGTCTTGCAGACATCCTTGATGAAGTTATTGAACTTTTGATTACTGATAGGAGCCGGAAAGCCATCCCTGTATTTTTCCAGCAATGGCTCTACTTCGGGCAATACCGGAATATATACGAGAGCACCCGTCTTTGTTTGTTTGACTTTGAAAAAGCGGTGCTTCCCATCATCTGTTGTATCGATATTGTCCGGGATAAGTTGACCTAAATCACTATAGCGTTGGCCGGTCCAACACAACAACAAGAATTGGTCCCTTACACGATCCATGTAACCGTTTAAACGGGCATTGGCCATCACGTGAAGCTTGTTCTCATCCAGATATACATTCTTCACTCGCTCGTGCAGCACCTTGCACTTGCCACGAACAATGAAGGCACACTTGGCCGCCTGCTCGGGATCGTCGATTCGTTTGCGCAGAACAGTCTTCAGGCTCTTGATGTGCTTTCCTACACTATTTTTACGCAGTCCCTGGTCGTACAGGAATTTCACGAACGCGGCATACCAACGTTCATTGAGCTCATCTGTTTCATAATCGGCCACGGAAGAATGTTTGCAAAACTTCTTGAGCCAGCCCTCAACCTGGGCATAGACACGGACGGAACTCGGCTTGAGGCGTTCTCCGTTATCATTCAGCAATCTTCCTTCCTTGCCATCCGAGCAGAATTCATGCACAATTTGCATGAGTGTCTTGTTTTTCTTCTTTTTAGTTTCTGATTTTTTAGGATGCAGGAAATTGTTCGTCTCCTCCAAGAGCCATAATTTCAGTTCTTCTGAACTCCTTCCGTTGAGACCGCCCTGCGCGGTATAGGCTTCAAGCAGGTGGGCTTTAAGGTTGGTTATTCTTTTGTTGATTTTCGCGTTCCGCTCACGTTGATCATCATCGGGCACCTGTTTGATTGACGTGCTCAGTTTTTGCGTCTTGGGTGACCAGTATTCCCTAATGATATGGATGCCAGTTGAGAAAAAGGGCTTTATGGTCTGCGTCGCGCTAAAGCGGAAGCGCACTTCTGCTTCTGCTCCACCACCTTTGCTGATTGATATTTGTATGCCTGCCATTTTTATTGTAATTTGGTTCTGCAAAGATACAAAAGAAATTTATTCCGTTGTCATTCTGTTGTCATAAAAATGGTAAAATAATGTCAATACATTGTCAGACTATGTCTGATTGGTTTGAATTATCTATCAGACATTCAGTAATTTATGATGAAATTATCATGACATATCATATCAATGGATGGAGTCCGCTATGCTCCACAAAACAAGGACAAGCGACTGAAATTCAGCCGCTTGTTTTTTATTTTATGAGAAAAACACCGTGAGCATTAGTTTCATTCATTTCACGCACGTTAATCAGACAACCATAACAACATTTGAACAACAGGCACAACATTCTGCTTGCACCATGATCAGAACGCGGAACCCCCTTTAAACTATAAACTGCGAGCGCAGCGAGCATATAATTATGGGAGTGGGATTTGGCCGTCATAGACGTGGGTGGCGGGGCCTGTGAGATAGACGTGGCCGTCCTGCTCGCGCCACTCGATGTCGAGGGTGCCGCCGTCCATGATGATTCTGGACTGGCGGGTTGCTCGCTTCGTCACTGAAGCGGCTACGGCAGTGGCACATGCGCCTGTCCCGCATGCCATGGTGATGCCGCTACCACGTTCCCACACGCGCATGCGGATACCATCGGCACGAACCTCAGCAAACTCGATGTTGCAACGCTCGGGGAAACGGGAATGATGCTCAAGAAGTGAGCCCTCACGGGCCACATCAACGGCATCGATATTGTCAACGAAGATGACGTAATGCGGGTTGCCCATCGAGACAAACACGCCGTCAGGCAAGGGTTCACCCTGGGGCAGATACAGCGCCTCATCATTGAATTTGGGCTCCAGCATATCAACGGTCACGGCCTCGACAATCCCGTTGTCACCGACCGAGAGTTGCAGTATCTTGATGCCCGATGCCGTCATCAGGCGTATGCTGGTCTTATCGGTCAAGCCGTTCTCGTACACATACTTGCCGATGCAACGGCTGGCGTTGCCACACATCAGCCCCTCGGAGCCGTCAGCATTGAAGATGCGCATCGTGAAGTCGGCTTCGGGGCCCGTAGAACGTCCGATGAGCACCAAGCCGTCACTGCCGATGCCCATGTGGGGACGACTCCAGGCGATGGCTGCAGCCTGCGGATCAGGAATGGGATAAAGCATGGTGTCAACAAAGATGTAATCATTGCCCACCCCGTGCATTTTCATGAAATGGATTTTATCGGTCATAATGAATCAGTATTTAAATGTGAATCGGACGAAATTCAATTGCTGATACTCAACTCCCCTTCTCGGATAAAAAGGTCGATGCCACGAAAGGCTAGCCCCCTGAGGTATCATCAACGCCCCCTAGCCCCCTCTAATCTAAGAGGGGGAATCGCTAGCGCGCTGAATCTCAGTGAAGAAATTGTCAAAGTCACGTTATTTAGAATTGCTTTACATCAATTATCTCTGCAAAATTAAGCATTAAATTGGATAATCAAATTGCATATCGAAAAAAAACATTAACTTTGCGCCAAATAAACAACAATCGTATATCGACCTTAGATTTTTTTCATATCAACCTTAAACCTTGTACAATAATATGGCAAGATATAATTTCGACCAATGCATTGATCGCCATGGCACGCAATGCAAGAAGATTGAAGTGCTCAAGCAGGATTATGGACGTGATGACCTCTTACCCTTGTGGATTGCTGACATGGACTTTGCCGTGTGCCCCGAGATTACCGAGGCACTGGTGCACCGCCTGGGCGACCACCCGATTTACGGCTACACCTGCCTCTATGACGGCTACTGGCAGTCCATCATTGACTGGCAGCGTGAGCGCAACGGCTTCGAATTCACACAGGACGAGGTGACCTTTGTCGCCGGCATCGTGACAGGCTTCGGCCTAGCCGTCAATTTCTTCACCCGCCCGGGTGACAAGATCATCATCCAGCAGCCCGTCTATTATCCCTTCAAGGACGTCATCGAGGGCAATGGCCGCATTTGCATCAACAACGCGTTGCTCCCCTCCCCCGACGGTCTCTACAGCATGAACCTTGAGGAACTGGAACGCCTCATGCGGGAGGAAAAGCCCACGATGATGGTCGTGTGCAATCCCCACAACCCCGGTGGTATCACTTGGGAACCCGACATCTTGCGTAAAGTGGCAAGAATGGCACGTGAGAATGGCGTGATTGTCTTCTCGGACGAAATCTTCGGCGACCTGACACTTTTCGGCCACCGCCACACGCCCATGGCTACGGTGAGCGAGGACGCTGCCGCCGTGACCGTGACTTGCGGCGCACCGAGCAAAACTTTTAATATCGCCGGTCTCAAGAGTTCATGGTGTGTGGTCAAGAACCCCGAGTTGAGGGAACCGTTCTTCAAGTGGATTGAGATTAACGAACTGTGCAACGCCAACCTCGTTTCCATCATCGCCACCGAAGCGGCCTACCGCCATGGCGGTCCCTGGCTCGAGGAGTGCCTGCACTACATCGAGGGCAATGTGGAACTGGTGCAGCAGTATTGCCACGAGCACATCCCCGGCATCGTCGCCGTCAAGCCCCAAGCAGGTTTCCTGCTATGGCTCGATTGCACAGGACTGGGGCTGAGCCATGACGAAGTAGTCACCCTATTCCGCGACAAAGCGGGATTGGCGATGAACGAGGGCTCCATGTTTGGCGAAGCAGGCAAGTGCCACATGCGTTTCAACATGGGCAGTCCCCGCAGCGTCATCCATCAAGCCATGCGCCAACTCGAAGCGGCCGTCAAGTCCCTATAAGCTTGCATCCGCCAAACACAAAAACAATAAAAGGATGAGTTATTGCTCATCCTTTTATTGTTTACTGTAAGAAAGGTATTACTTCACGAGTACCTTCTTGCCATTGTGGATGTAGATGCCAGCGGGCAGATTGTTGGCATTCATCTTCTGGCCCATCAGATTGTAGTAAGCGCCATCAGCGGTAGCGGCATTCACCTCATTCAGGCTGGTTGAGTGCTCGCTGTAGCAGAAGTCAATCTTGGTAACAGGGAGTTCCACATTGGTGCCGCAACCCAGCATTGCAGTTGCATCGGGGAAGTCCGGACCTTCGGCATAAGCCTCAAAGCCAGTCCAGTTGTTGGTGTAAACCATACCCTTGCCACGGATGCCAGTGGTGTAGAAGGGTGCATAGTCTGAGCCGATTGTGCAGTTGTCATCGTCGAGAGCATCAAACACAATGGTCATCAGCAGGCTCTTGCCAGTAGTAACAGCAAAGGGCATGTCTGTCAGGTCGAACACCACCTCGTTGTCCTCATACATGAAATCGTACATGTCATAGGTCACTTCGTATTCAGTAACCAGGTTGTCAAATGTGAAGAATTGCTTCACGCCCTCGACAACGGCAAAGGCCGTCTCGTCAATCTCCTGGAGATAAAGCTTCACGGTGCGGGTAATCTCCTCAAACGCGCCACCGTTGGTGAACTTGAATGAGATGCCAGTCACCATAGCATCCTTTTTGCCCTGCATGTCAGCCAGTTCGTCGGCAGTGTAAATCAGCTGGGCGCCCGTATGGGCCAGATAGAAGTTGGTCGGCGCCATGTCAAAGTATGAGCCATTGTAAATCACGTCGGCATTCTCATAATCGCCAACATACAACGTGCGGCTTACCGTGTGATCGGCTTGAGCATTAAAAGTCATTGCAGCGATTGCTGCGAGAATCAAGTAAAATTTCTTCATTTCATTAAAATTTATTAGGTTAATAAAAACTATTTAATAGCGTATCCGCTTCTCATGAGTCACATAAACTTGCATTATAGCCCAATAATCATCAACATTGGCGCAAATATACTAACATTTTCACATATAATAATGATTTCATGTAGAAAATTTGCCATGTGTTTTCAAACAGAGAGTTTCCTGTTTTTAGCGTTTTTTCATTATATTTGCACCTCAGAACAAATCTTATTCTTTCAGAACCGATATATATGACCGTCCGCAAACTCCCACATCCGCTCATTTCCTGCATCCCACTGGCCGTGCTCATTGGCCTATTGGCGATAGTGATCACCCTGTTCGGCAGCGACTCGCTGAGCGGAGGCAGCCAGGTAGCCCTGATCATGGGCATGGCTGTGTGCATATTCATCTCGATGACATTTTACCATGTGCCTTGGAAAGAATTTGAACAGCAGATGAACAAGACAATGGGCGGCATTTTCATCACGTTGCTCATCCTGTTGTCGGTCGGCATGTTGTCGGGTTCATGGATGGTGAGCGGTGTCGTCCCCACGCTCATCTACTACGGCGTGCAAATGCTATCCCCAAAGTTTTTCCTCATCAGCGCTTGTGCCATCTGCGCACTGGTATCGTTGCTCTCCGGTAGTTCCTGGACAACGATTGCCACCATCGGCGTTGCCCTGTTGGGAATCGGCCAGGCATTAGGTATTGCTGATGCCTGGACTGCCGGTGCCATCATATCCGGTGCCTACTTCGGCGACAAGATGTCTCCTCTGAGCGACACGACCATCCTGGCCTCCTCGGCCGTGAGGGTGGACATCTTCAAGCACATCCGCTACATGATGCATACCACAGTGCCCACCATCACAATCACGCTGATCATCTTTCTGATAGCAGGCTTCGGGCATGGAGCAGCAAGCGGAGGTATTCATGTCGAGGAATTTACCCACGGCCTTTCAGCAACATTCAATATTTTACCATGGACCCTTCTGGTGCCTGTTTTCACGGGCATCCTCATCGCCAAGCGTGTGCCGTCGGTCATCGTGCTGTTTGCCTCGTCGGTCATGGCGGGCATTATGGCATTGGTGCTGCAGCCTCATCTGCTGACAGAAATTGCCGCCGATACTTCACTCTCAACGGCTGGCGCCCTCACTAAGGGCCTTGCCATCACCTACTACGGCTCCACAGCCATCGACACGGGCAGCAGCGCCCTGAACGACCTGGTTTCTACGGGAGGTATGGCAGGCATGCTCAACACCATCTGGCTCATTATCTGCGCTATGTGCTTCGGCGCCGCCATGGTGGCAAGCGGCATGATTCACAGCATCACAGGCGTCATTCTCAGGTGGGTCCGCACCCGCTTCAGCCTCGTTTCTTCAACGGTGGTGACTGGCCTACTCATGAATATTGCCACGGGAGACCAGTTCATCAGCATCGTCCTGTCGGCCGACATGTTCCGTGAAGTCTATGACCGTGAAGGGTTCGAACCACGCTTGCTGAGCCGTACTACCGAGGATGCCGTCACGGTGACCTCGGTCCTCGTGCCCTGGAATACCTGCGGCATGACGCAAGCCACAGTCCTCGGCGTGCCCACCATGGTTTATCTCCCCTATTGCTTCTTCAACTACCTGAGCCCGCTGATGACCATGTTCATTGCTGCCATCGGCTGGAAAATCACCCGACGACAAAAAGAGGAAACCGCCTAGTTCTTAGAGGGATTAGCACCTAGACCATTGCGAAATACTGCCTCTTGGGTTAGGTTACCGCTTTAACAACCAGTAGGCATTCTCGTTGACCTTGTTCATCAAGGCCGGCATGAGTGACGTGTGCCCGTTGATCCAGGTCTGAACAATTTCACGAGCCTCGTTGCTGCGATGTCCGCCCAACAGGCTGGAGAGCCAGTAGCCCGGGAAGAAAATGTCGCCCGTCCGCTGAATTTCCTCAATAGCGTCAAGGCCAGGCTCTAAATACCTGTTGCTAAAGGGTTCACGCGTGGGGTCATTAAGCAAGGCAAGCATCGTGCGGGCCCAAGGCTCCACCCTGCGGTTTTCGACCTTCAGCAGTGCCTCAAACAACTGCTGCTGAACTGCCTCCTCAGGGTCACAAGCACGAGAAACAAAATCAAATTCGTTTCGCTCGTCATCGGTCTTGAGCCGCGTGCGCTGGGTATCAAGAATCTGCTGCCAGTTGTCGGGACGCATGAGGGCCAGATGATAGGCCATGCGTGTATAGTCGCGCTGGTTAAGCAACGGGGAACCTTGATTCTGCCAGATGTCATATAGCCACTCCACAACCATGGGAGAAACGGCCGTCGTTCCCAAGTGACGCAGGAGTGTCTGGCGAACCGACTGCAAGCCGTGGCTTTGCGCCATCTCCAATAAACGTTGTTCCAGCGAAGGTCGCTGGGAATCCTCTATACGAGAGCAAAGGGCCGCGATGTCACTGCAAACCGTCGAGGCAATCAGTTCGTTAGTCTCTTGTCCCAAGATAGTAAGCAGGGTTTCAAGCAACGCATCGGCACAGATATTGCCCAAGTGGTAATTCTCGTATAGATTCATAACAGCAGCATAGCGGCATTTCTCATCGGAAAGGAACACGGCAACCCTCGACAGCACCGAGAGCGCCTGCTCACTCATGGCAAACCGACCGTAGCCATCCCCTCCGAAATTCAGAATCGGCACCGCATCCTCAGGGACATCAATTGCAACCGTCCTATCATACATATAAACATCATCGCTGCCCGTTAACCTGCCATCAACCAGATAACCGACTTCAAACGCCTGTTTCCATGCCAGGCCTCTCGAATAAGGATCCTGCTGCGTAATCAGCAAGCTGCCATTCTCCTCACGTTCACAGGTAACAGTGGGCAAGCCTTTCTGCTTAACCCAGACGTCGCTGAAGGAACGGGCGCTATGCTCCGGAGCGTATTTGTCAAGTTCGGCAATCAGGTCATCCCACGTGGCATTGCCGTAAGCATACTTCAGCAGGTAACTCCTCAAGCCTTCCCTCAGGTCAATATAGCCCTTTTCCTGCTCAAGCTTTCTCATCATGATGGGCGCCTTGTGATAAATGATGTTGCCATAGAGCAAACCAGCCTGATTGAGGTTGTCAAGAGGTTGCTGAATGGGGTGCGTGCCCTCAGTTCGGTCGGTGTTCAGTGCAAGGGGGTAATGCGTCTTGATAAAAGCCAGGTCATGGTTCACATCAGGAAACTGCTGACGTGAAATCTTGTCAGCCATGAAATTAGCAAAAACTTCCTTGGTCCACACGTCATCAAACCAACGCATAGTCACCAGGTCACCGAACCACATGTGAGCAGTCTCGTGGGCAATCAAGTTGAGGCGCGTCATTTCCTCGTCGGGAGTCGGGTTAGCACCCAGGAAAATCTCATGGTCAGTGAACTGGATGCAGCCAGGGTGTTCCATACCTCCGAACTGATAGCCTGGCAACACGACAAAACCGTAATGCTCAAAAGGGTATTTCAGCCCAGTGTAACCTTCCATCCAACGCAACGACAAGGCCACCTGGTCAAACACGATGGGCAACTGTGCCACCTTATCAGGGTCCGTCTCGCGGTAAAGGCCTGTCAACGTGTAATCACCACGTGTAACGGTCTGCACCTGAAACTTACCTGCAGTAAACGAGAAAAGGTAAGTCGGGATAGGCTTCTCAGTATTGTTGCTGATGCTCACCCACCCTGCAGGCAACTCAAGTTCCAAATTAAACGTCGCCTTCAAGTCGGGCTGGTCGAAACAAGGGAAAGCGCTGCGGGCATGGTCCGGCACAAACAACGTGTACATGTAGTCCTCGTGACGGTTCAGGGCCTGGTCACCGCTATAACCGCCTATCAGGACCTTATTCTCACCCAGTTTCAGATATCGCTGTGAGATGATAATGTGCTCGTTACGCAACTCTGTCTTGACATGTTTGCCATTGACCATGATGCTGCCATCCAGTTGGTCGGCATCTCCCTGAAAATCGATTTGCAGGTCCTCATCACCCCTCCACAGGAAACGCAAAGTCTCAAAGAAACTGACAGGCTCTTGCTTGCTGTCGGGTACCGTGAACGTGAGTGAATAACTAATGCCCGAGAGATTTTTCGAACGGTACTGGGCCAAAGCACGCGACACACCCTTCTCGACAGTGACAGCCTGCAGATTCAGGCTCAACAATGCCAGCATCACCGCGGCTAACAAATATTGGAAATAAATCTTCATTCTAGTTTCGGTAGTTATTAACGTGAGTTTGATGAAAATAAACTACTGATACTCAGCTCCCCCTCTTGGATAAGAGGGGGCTGGTGGGCGTCGATACCACCACTAAGTTGTCATTGTATCATCAACGCCCCTGCCTTTAGGGCACCCCCTCTAATCTTAGAGGGGGAGTTGCTAACGCACTGAATATCAGCAAACATTTTTGTCAATTCACGTCCATTAGGATTATACCTTGCGAATTTCGCAAATCTTGACAAACTACGCAAATAATTTCAGATAAAATTGCCTGTGAACTGCCGAGGGCACTAACTCACTAATGAAGAAAATCCCCCGTCAGGCCCTAAGGAACTGACAGGGGAGAAATATTAAACTTATGAAAAAGAAGAGTTCCGTTTCATTACATCATGCCGCCCATGCCGCCACCCATGCCAGGTGCACCAGCGGGCATAGCGGGCTCGGGTTCCTTCTTCTCGGCGATGACGCACTCGGTGGTGAGGAACATGCCGGCGATGCTGGCAGCGTTCTCCAGAGCAATGCGAGCCACCTTAGCGGGATCGATCACGCCAGTCTCGAAGAGGTTCTCGAACTTCTCGGTACGGGCATTATAGCCGAAGTCACCTTCACCTTCCTTCACGCGGTTCACTACTACGGCACCTTCCAGGCCAGCGTTGGCAACGATCTGACGCAGAGGCTCCTCAATAGCGCGCTGGATGATGTGGATACCCGTGGTCTCGTCATCGTTGTCACCCTTCATGCCCTCCAGGGCCTTGAGGCTGCGGATGTAAGCGGTACCACCACCAGGCACGATACCCTCGGCAACAGCGGCGCGGGTTGCGCTCAAGGCGTCGTCCACGCGATCCTTTTTCTCCTTCATCTCGACCTCACTGGGTGCGCCGATGTAGAGGACTGCCACACCACCGGACAACTTAGCCAGGCGCTCCTGGAGTTTCTCCTTGTCATAGGTGGACTTGGTATTCTCGATCTGAACACGGATCTGAGCAATGCGATCGGCAATCATGTCCTTATTGCCAGCGCCATTGACGATGGTGGTGTTCTCCTTGTCAACGGTAACCTTCTCGGCAGTACCCAGCATCTCCAGGGTAGCCTTCTCGAGAGTCAGGCCCGTTTCCTCGCTGATGACGGTGCCACCGGTAAGGATGGCGATGTCCTGCAGCATCTCCTTGCGACGATCGCCAAAGCCAGGAGCCTTCACAGCGCAAACCTCGAGCGAACCACGCAGACGGTTAACTACCAGCGAAGCCAGAGCCTCTCCGTCAACGTCCTCGGCGATGATGAGCATGGGACGATGAGCCTGTACAGCGCCCTGCAGCAAGGGAAGGATGTCCTTCAAGCCAGAAATCTTCTTGTCAAAGATGAGGATGTAGGGACGCTCCATCTCGCATGCCATTTTGTCTGCATTGGTGACAAAATAAGGCGAGATATAGCCACGGTCAAACTGCATACCCTCAACCACGTCAACGCGAGTCTCGGTACCCTTGGCCTCCTCGACGGTGATTACACCGTCCTGTTTTACCTTCTTCATAGCCTCGGCGATGAGTTGACCGATGGCATCATCGTTGTTAGCGCTGATACGAGCCACGTTCTCGATCTTGCCGAAGTCGTCGCCCACTTCCTGAGCCTGATCCTTGATGCAGTCAACAACAACCTTAACGGCCTTGTCAATACCGCGCTTCACATCCATGGGGTTAGCGCCGGCAGCCACGTTCTTCAAGCCTTCGGTAATAATGGCCTGGGCCAGAACGGTAGCAGTGGTGGTGCCGTCACCGGCATCGTCGTTGGTCTTGCTGGCGACCTCCTTAACAAGTTGTGCGCCAATATTCTGGAATTCGTCCTCCAGTTCCACTTCACGAGCAACGGTCACACCGTCCTTGGTGATGTGGGGAGCACCATATTTCTTGTCGAGAATCACATTGCGGCCTTTGGGACCCAGGGTAACCTTTACGGCGTCGCTCAACTGGTCAACGCCCTTCTTGAGCTCTTCGCGAGCCTTGATATCGAATTTGATTAACTTTGCCATAACAATTTTTCAGTTTTCAGTTCTCAGTTTTCAGTAATAAATGAATTAGTCCATAACGATGGCCAGGATGTCATTCTGACGCATCATGAGCAGTTTCTCGCCGTCGATTTCGATTTCGTTGCCGGCATACTTGCCGTAGAGCACGGTATCACCAGGCTTAACGATCATTTCCTCGTCCTTGGTGCCATTGCCTGCTGCACGAACTTTGCCCTTGAGAGGTTTTTCCTTTGCGCTGTCGGGGATGATGATTCCGCCAACGACTTCTTCTGCCTTTGCCGGTTCGATGAGAACGCGGTCATTTAATGGTTTAATAGTCATGATTACTTTAATAATTTAATTATGTTTTATAAGTTATTATCAATCCACCAGCAAAACTGCAACGAGTGTGCCAACGGGCAAAAGCCACCTCATGACCGACATTTTGTCACCCCACCCTGCCAATATGGACAATGACAACTTGACCACGCCCTGATGAACAGAACGTGGTCAAGCAGTTGATGAGTTACAGCAAGGCTTATTTCCTAATGATTTGGCCGATTTTGCTAGTTAACTTATCGCCCAGCACATTGCGGGCCAGTTGCTTGAGCGACCCAGTGCTATCGGCCAGCGTGGTGCGCAGCAGGCGTATGGCATCACTCTCGTCATCCGAGTCGGTAAAGACCTCAAACACAACGGGACGGTCCTTGGGTTCTGGACTAAAGAACGTGTCACATGAGGCAAGGAATTCTTCCTTGTTGCCGGCACTCAAGTACTCAAAGCCAAGGTCCTGGGCATAATGCTTGACCAACTCAGGCGACTTGTTGCCAAAATGGCCTGCTGCTGCCATGAACTTGTCACCATCCTCGCCAAAACGTGATGCCGGATGGTCACTGTTATGGAACTCGGTGCCACGTCCATTATTGACGAGCATGATACGAACATTGCTGGCCACATGACGGTTGCCCAACACGTTCATGTCGTAGAAGAAGGCCAAGTCACCCACCACAGCAAAGCACAACTTATCAGGACATGCCAGCGAAGCGCCGATGAGCGTTGACACATCACCGTCGATGCCGAAGCCGCCCACGTTGCAGGCTGTGGTCACGCCCTGCGGCAGGTCGAAGTAACTCCAGCATCGCAGCGAGTTCAAGATGCCCACATGGAAGATGGCCCCGTCAGGGATGCGTGTGGCACAGTTCCGTGCTATCCACACATTGGAGAAGGGGAAGTCGGGCAACGCGGCAAGTGCTTGCTGATGATAATTCAGGCAGGTGTCCAAATAAGCGTGCTGCTTGCCTGTGTTCTGGGAATAATGCTTGAAAAACGTGATTTCCTCCATCTCAAACACATAGGTCAAACGCTTGAAACGGTCGCGCAGTTCGCCGTCGGGGTTCACGCGCCACACAACATCGGGCACTAGGTTGTCCATGGAATAGTCTCCACTCACCTCACCGATATGAATCATCAGATTGGGACGTATGGGTTCCTTGCCCCAGTTGAACTGGGAAGCCAATAATGCAGGATGGAATTCATAGGCACCATGGTAGCCACTGGTGACATCGCACATGACGACCGCATCGTGGCTGGTGCAGAAGGCATCGACAGCTGCAGTCAACTCCTTGCTGAAGGGCTGATGAGCGCCCACAAAAATAGCGATTTTTCCCTGTTCAGGCAAGGCGGGGAAGTCATCGTGGGGCATGATGCGGCGAATCACCCTTGCCGGTGGCAATTCACGCAGAGAGAAGTCCTGGTTATAACCCGTTTCCAGATTGATGTGAACCGGGCCACCGCCATGACGGCGCAGGGCGAGCAACGCTTTATTGGCCTTGATTTCGCAATCCCACTCCTCGTCGGCGTTCCGCACCATATTCAGCAAGATAGACTCATGGACTGTGTCGGCCTGCTGCAGGGAGCGGTCTATCACCTGGGGCACAAGATGGCCCACCTTGATGGGATTTTGCGTCGAAGTGACTGCAAGCACCGGCAATTTTCGGTAATGGGCCTCGGTCAATCCCGAAATATAGTTGCGTGAAGCGGTGGCCCCCGTGCAACTCAACACGACCGGTTCGCCACTCTGGCTAGCGATGCCACAAGCCAAATAGGCCGCCGAACGCTCGTCAACCGAGGAGAACACCTTGAAGTAAGCGTCATTCTGGACACTCGCCACAAAGTTGATATTGGTTGTGCCAGGCGATGCTATCACATACCTGATGCCGTGGGCCTTGAGCAGTGCTACAAGAATCTGCACGTTACGCTCTGCTGAATAGAATTTATCCATATTGAGTTTTCATTTTGTTCGTTTCATTCATTTCGTTCAGGTGTACACACCCTCATCGTTCACTTCCACCTTGCATTAACGGTGTTGCCATTGTTGCAGGTGATGATCTGGCTAGAAATACAACCCGAGGCGTCCGAGAGCAGGAAGGCAGCCACCTCAGCCATCTCCTCGGGCAGATATGCTCTGCCGCTCACATTGTAGGAACAACTCAGGTTCTCGTCGGCGTTAAACCCGGTCATGGCAGATGCCGTCACGCCAGGTGCGATGGCATTGACACGTATGCCCTGCTTGGCATAGAGGTAGGCCAAGCCCTGCACAAGGCTATTGACAGCAGCCTTTGTCAAGCCATAAGGGCGGATGTCGGCCGTCTCGCCGGTTTCGGAGGAGACGAAGAGCACTTGCCCCTTGATATCCTGCTGTTCCATGTAGGCCAGCACACGCTGGGACATGAAGAATGGTCCCTTGAGATTGGTGGCGACCTGCTGGTCAAAGCCCTCGGGCGTAACCGTCTGGAACGACTCATGCAGGGATATTCCAGCATTGTTCACCAGGCAGTCAATGCCGCCCAGTTTCTCAATGGCCTGAGCAACAAAAGTGTCAATGCCCTCAGTCCAAGTCACGTCAAAGGGTAAGGCCTCACATCCCAATTCTGATGCCAGTTGCCTTAATTTCTCTTCGTTGCGGCCAGTAATCAACACTTTGGCACCCTCGGCAACAAAGCGCTTGGCCATTGCCTGTCCCAAAGCCCCTGTACCACCGGTAACAATAATCCGTTTCCCGTCCAGCCTCTTGGCGGCATTCAAGGTATAGACATTGGCCTTGGTCACTTTGACGGGTCTGAATATATTAATGATTCTGCGAGCTAGCATCATAAAGTCTAATTCATTTAAATGGTTGAATATCAAGTCGGATAATGCCTATCATCCCCCGGACTGTGACGACGGAGAAGTTTTTTTGCAATATTCTTTGCCGTTTTCATCAGCAGTTGCGGAGAGGAGTACAGCCATGCCACAATATAGGACGGCATGGGGTAACCCAATTTCTTGGCCAGTTCATAGTTGTCCTGAGCGTAAATGTCGGTTCGTGTCTGCAACACCGTCTGGCACTTGTAACTGAAACGGACCTTCTCGAACTTGTCCACGTCAAACAAGCCAACATAGCGTTCCAGCTGGCCCATGATGTCAAGCAGAAGCATGGTGCGCTTGCACTTGTGGCACAAGGAACAGTTCTTGACCGATTCCGTATCGCCCACACACACGTTGAGGTAACGCAGGAAGGGCGGGTAATCAATCAGCAGGAACGTCTTGTCGCTGCGGCGGTAACGGGTACCGTCAACAATGACTTCAAGCGTCTCGGTACCCAGCAGATAGTCATTGCACATATCGGTAATTGACGCGTAGTCGGCAGCGGTCATGTGTACGATTTCCCAATAGGAATAGTCATAGGCCACATAGTACTTGTCAAGGACTTTCTGGAATACCAGCATGCCCGTGCTGCGGCACAGCACTCCTGCGTCATACTCCCACTCAAACAGGTAGAAGTCAAACAGGTTGGAATCCATGGGGACAAAGGGTAGCCCCACTTCCTGGGCAAAGGGCAAGAGGTAGTCATAGCGGGTGTGGAACTTGCGCCTAGCCTTGTCGGTTCCACCGCCATGGGAGCCCACGTTAAAGAAGAACAAGGCTGATATGCGGTAATGGGGATTACTCTCCTTGACAAAGCGGTCATAGAAGGTGGCAAACGCGTCAATGCCTCCCGAGAAGCCCGTGCCCACGAGGTGGCCTGTCTTAACCGTATTAGCAAAGCCGGCGACCTTGATATTTACCTCGGTCAACGAGTTGCCGATATAAGCCTGTTCACACAACTGGACGTAGTGGGTGATGTTATCATAGAGTTTCTCGGACACACAGCCGTCAATCTCGATGTCCTCATTATAATACATAGCGGGGTACAGCATGGCCACCATGAAGGCGTCGTACACGTCATCGGTCAGCCAGTCCCCATACTGTTCGGGAACCGAGAACCACAACTGCTTGCTCTGCGAGAATGGACAATCAATGTCACACACCAGACGAAACTCCTGTGATTCAGGCAGATGTTCTTTTCTTATGTGAGAAACCCGTATCATGATTATTTAAGATGTAAACGCTCTTTAACGATATTTTTGACAAACTGCCGCTCAGCAACAGTCAAGCCCGCTTTCCAGATAAACGGCAAGGTCACTGCCTCGAACGCCAGTGAGAACCCGATAAACTTCAAGAAGGTGTCATTGCCTACAAATGTCAGATAGACCAGCGAAACCAAGCCGCCAAACGCCAGTAGCGGGATAACCCTCACCAGGAACATCCTAAAGTAGCGGCGGGTGTCGAAGTTGATCAGCCGCTTGCTCTGCTGCAACAACAGCACCAGGACCAGGAACTTGAACAAAATGGCCAAGGCGAAGACCGATTCAGGCGCCATGCCCATCTTCAAGGCCAGATAGGAGCAGACAACATTCAGGAAATAGAGCACCGTGAGCACAATCTCATAAACCCTGATCCTGCTCGTTGCTAGCACAGCCGTGTAGAGCGGTGTGGTAAAGCAGTCAATGAAAGTGTAAACAAGAATCAGGTTAGAAAAACTCACTGCATGGTCGGGCACCTCGACGAGCCACACGTCAAGCAGTGTACGCGTGTTGCAGATAATCGGGAAAATCAGAATCACCGTCAAGAAGAACGAGAACTTGGTGCTCTTGACCAGCAGGTCGTTCAGGCGCGTGGCCTCGTCCTGGGCGTAGGACTTGGTGATTTGCGGCTGCACGGCGGTCATGAAGCCACTGATGAAACGTGTCACCACGCCATTAACCTGCATGGCAATACCCTGGGCCGCGTTGACGACAGGGCCAAAGAAGATGTTCAACAGCATCACCACACCCTCGTCCTTGAGCACCACGGCAGCATTTCCCAGGAAGGTCCAACCCACAAACATCGAAATCTCCTTGACAATCCTGCGGTCAATGGCCGGCAAGGTCTTGGACTCGGGAAACTTCACCCAGCAGTAAATGAAAAATATCGCCTGATAAATAATAGCCGTAATAAAGCCCAGAATCGCGTAGAATATCAGCTTATCGATGGGTGAGATGTATAACAGGAACACGATGAGCAGTTTAATCACCACGTCCAGGATGCTCAGATAGGCAAACGTGGTCATCTTCTCGTGAGAAATGACCGAGGCATTATAGGGCACCGTCAGCAGCGAGAGTGAGAAACAGGCGATTGAGCAATGCAACGCCCATTCCGCGGCCCTCATGCGGCCTGCAGGTATGTTCAATTGGGTATTCAGGAACCACATGGCCAGTATCTCGCAAATAATGAACATGGCTACGGCCAAGATAATGTGGATGGCGCTGACTGTGGCAAAGGTCTTCTTGAGTTGGGCAAAGTCCCCACGCCCCAACTCGTAGGTCAGGTAACGGCTGGTGGACACCGACAAGGAGCCCGACAAAATCGTAAACATGCCGACCAAGCCTCCCACCACGCTGTAAATGCCATAGTCCACAACGCCCAGCACAGCCAGGACCAGACGGCTCGTGTAGAGCGTGACGAGCATCACCACAATCATGCGGATGTAGAGCATGACCGTGTTCTTGGCGATAAGGCGGTTACTGGTTTGTTGTCCTTCCATGTTGGTTGCTAACTGTCTTGCGGTAATCAGTTTTCAGCATGAAATCTGACGCGCATAACTTGCAAATGTAGTTACAATCGGCGACACGGCAAAGGGAATTGGCGAAAAAATCCCCCCTCACGCCGTTTTTAAGCCGTGAAGCGCTTCAACACGTGGGCCACGGGCAATGATGGGTAAAAATTGAGGTCCTATTTTTTGGTACACCGCGCGGCTTGCACTATCTTTGCAACCTCAAAATACTTAGTACTAAACAGAAATGAAGTTTTTCTCAAGAATGGCACTTGCCGCCATCGCGGCATTGCTGATGACCGCCTGTGGCAGCGACAACGCCACCTACCAGTATAAGACTCAATACCTGCCCGTACAACTCGTGGGAAGCGAGAAGTGGAGCATTCTGGACATCAACAGTGGCGAGGTGGTTGCCAAGGACGCATTTGACAACGCCCCCTCCCCTATTGTGGACGGCATGTTTTACGTCATGAACAGCGAGGGCAGTTACGACTATTATGACGTGAGCGCGCCCACCCAGCCTGTGGCTGGCCACTATGGCAGCGTGACCTCCTTCAGCGACGACGGCGTGGCCGTTGCCAGCCGTATTGGCGGTTCCCTGTGCGTCATTAACCGCAAGGGCGAGGTCGTCAAGGAGTTGCCCAAGGATGTGTCCCAGTGCTCTATGTTTGCCCGCGGCATGGCCGCCTTCCAGAACGACAACGGCCAGTGGGGCTATATCAACGCGAGCGGTGACACCATTATCCCAGCCAATTACAGCAGCGCCAACCTATTCCTCTATGATGACTATGCCATGGTCGTCGATGCCCATCAGCAGAACGACAGCATCGTGAACTTCAGCGTCATCGACAAGAGCGGTAAGGTGATGTTCACCGCTGGCAGCAATGAGTTCCAGCCCGTTCAGCCCTACTTTATCAATGGTGTTCTGCCCGTGGTGAAGGGGGATTCTATTGTCTGCCTCGGCAAGGACGGCAAGGAGGTTGCCAATCCCATCGACGACAAGCAGCAGGTTGAGAAAGGCGGCTACACTGACTTTTCACGCACCCCATCAGGAGACTATATCGTCGTCAAGGAAGGAAAGGTCGGTATGGTGGATAAGGGCAACCATGTGCTCATTCCCATCGAGCACGACAACCTCATCGACATCAACGGCGAGCGCTTCATTGCCGTGGACGGTGACACCTACCACATCGTGGACCGCAACGGCAAGGCCGTGGGACAAGCCAAATTTAGCGACGCCCACGTGAGCGAGGACAACCCCTACGCAGCCCGCGGTTTCATTGACACCGACCTGGCTGCCGCAGCCATGATGATGATGTTTGACGAGACCACTTGCTGTGGCGCTGACGCGTCGACCACTCTCATGGACATGAACGGCATGGTGGGTACTGACGCTCGCATGTACGTCGGCAACAATACGTTGATGTTGCCCCAAGGTCCCTACATGATTCAGTATGTGTTTGACCGTGAAGTAGCATCGGCCAATGCCGACAGCACCAGCGCAGAGTTCAATTACGATGCCCGCGTGAAATGCGTCATCATGTCACTCAACGTCAAGCACTGCCCGCCCAGCACCGAGCCCGCTATCGTCAACAAGGTGGAGAGCCGTCTGGGCACCAAGGGCTTTGTCCTGGCCAGGGATGGCATCTTCTGCAGCGACTACCTAAGCGCCCTGACCCTCGGCTATGACAGCGGTATCGTCAGCGGCATCTACTACATGCGATTTAACGAGTCAGTACCTCAAAAAAAGAACAAGAGGAACTGAAATGCATGAGTGCGGATGCCCCTTTAAACTCTAAACTCTAAACTTTAAACTTTAAATATATGTATTACGTACAAAAGACACTGGAAATCTCGTCAGCCCACATGCTGTATCTTGATCATAACAGCAAGTGCGAGAACCTGCACGGCCACAACTGGATTGTGAACGTTTATTGCAAAGCCAAGGAACTGGACGACAACGGCATGGTGACCGACTTCACCATTATCAAGGAGATGGTGCACGGCAAACTCGACCACCGCAACCTGAACGAGGTACTCGACTTTAACCCCACAGCCGAAAACATCGCTCGCTGGATCGTCGATACCGTCCCCAACTGCTACCGTGCCGACGTGCGTGAGAGCGCCAACAACCTGGCCATCTACGTCAAGGACGAGGAGGAGTGAGGAATTAGAAGTTAGGAGTGAGGAGTGAGGAGTTACATCTAACTTGGGACTAGGGACTTATCATGTGGAAAGTTAATGAAATCTTCCATTCGCTGCAGGGCGAGGGCTACCACACGGGTACCGCCAGCGTGTTCATCAGGCTGAGCGGCTGCAACCTGCATTGCGCCTTCTGTGACACACAGCACGAGGAGGGGACGATGATGTCGTTGCCTGATATCGTGGAAGAGGTCATGCAATATCCGCTAGCACCGCTCATCGTGCTCACGGGCGGCGAGCCGTCGTTGTGGATTGATGAGGATTTTGTGTCGGGGCTCAAACAGATGACAGGCAAACGCATTGCCATCGAGACCAACGGCACCCATTTCCTGCCCAGCAACCTCGACTGGGTAACACTTTCCCCAAAAACAGGCCTCGGCAACAGCGGCAACATTCCTGTGGTGCTCAACCATTGTGATGAACTCAAGGTGGTGTATTTGGGACAAGACTTGTCACAGTATGACAGTATTAAGGCCGACCACCGCTACCTGCAACCCTGTTGGGTGAGCGACGAAGCGCAACGTTACCGCAACATGCTGATCACCGTCCAGGCCGTTCTCGACCACCCCGAGTGGCGACTATCCCTGCAGACCCACCGCATTCTCAACATCCGCTAACAAACCGTCACCGTCTGTTGCGTTGTCAACGCAACAAACTGTAATCAAACAACAAACGCCCGCACTCCAGTGGCTGGAATGCGGACGTTTCTTTAATCTCTAAACCCTTAACTCTATACTGCGAGCAGGGCGAGTATCTTACTGGCGGCCAGACAGAACGACGTCGCGACTGGTCTTGGCGATAAGGCCTTGCAGCACCTTGCCGGGGCCAAGCTCCTCGGCCTCGGTCATGCCGTCGGCAACCATATTGGCAACGATGTGGCTCCAACGAACGGGAGCAGTCAACTGTTGCAGCAGGTTGGCCTTGATTTCAGCAGGATCGGTGTGGGGCTTAGCGTCCACGTCCTGGTAGATGGGGCAAACGGGAGCCGAGAAGTCGGCAGCCTCGATAGCCTCGGCCAGTTCGGCACGGGCGGGCTCCATCAGGGGCGAGTGGAAAGCGCCACCCACCTTGAGGGGCAACGCGCGGCGAGCGCCAGCCTCCTTGAATTTCTCACAAGCGGCCTCGATAGCGGCAATCTCACCCGAGATGACCACCTGACCGGGGCAGTTATAGTTGGCAGGAACACAGATGCCATCGATAGTGGCACAGATTTCCTCCACCTTAGCGTCGTCCATACCGATGATGGCAGCCATCGTCGAGGGAGCAGCTTCGCAAGCCTTCTGCATGGCCAGGGCACGAGCCTCGACCAGTTTCAGACCCTGCTCAAAGGGCAGTGCACCAGCGGCTACCAGTGCCGAGAACTCTCCCAGCGAGTGACCAGCCACCATGTCGGGCTTGAACTCGTCGCCCATCGTGAGGGCGAGAATCACTGAATGCAGGAATACGGCAGGCTGAGTGACCTTGGTCTGCTTCAAGTCGTCCTCGGTGCCTTCAAACATGAGGTCGGTGATGCGGAAGCCCAGCACCTCATTGGCTTTTTCAAACAATTCTTTGGCCTGGGGATTGTTGTCATACAGCTCCTTGCCCATACCGACAAACTGTGCGCCCTGACCGGGGAATACGAATGCTTTCATTGTCTAATTGTCTCTTTTATAATTGATAATAATGTTGATTACGGAATTTTTTCTGCAAATCGGCTGCAAAGGTAGCACTTTTTTAGATAATAGATATAAAGATAAGAATAAAAGATGCTTTTTTCATCGTCATTCGACGAATAAGCATCTCTTATCTTTTCTCTTTTATCTTATACCAAGTATTCCGTAGTGTCATCAATGCCTGCGTCCTTGAGGGCCTGGCGGCGCTCGGTGCAGGTGCCGCAGGTGCCGCAGTGCTTCTCGCCTCCCTTGTAGCAGGAGTAGGTCTCGCTGTAGTCCAGCCCCAGGGCTGCACCGTGGCGGGCGATGTCGGCTTTGCTCAAGTCGGTATAGGGGGCATAAACCTTAACGCCCTCGTAGGTACCCGTCATCATGGCCGTGCTCATTGCCTCGATGAAGGGCGACCGGCAATCGGGATAGATGCTGTGGTCACCGGCGTGGTTGGCAATCATCACACGCTTGAGGCCGTTGCTCTCGGCGATGCCGCATGCGATCGCCAGCATGATGCCGTTGCGGAAGGGAACGACGGTCGCCTTCATGTTCTCGTCATCATAGTTGCCGTCGGGGATGGCATCGGCACTCTCGAGCAGGGCGCTCTTGAAATACTTGTGCATGAAATCCAATGGTATGATCAGGTGCTTGATGCCCAGGCGCTGGCAGTGCATGATGGCACAGCGGCGCTCACGGCCGTTCTGGGTGCTGCCGTAGTCAAAGGTGATGGCCAGGGCAATCTCGTCCTTGTACTCATAAAGCATGGTCGTCGAGTCCATGCCGCCCGAGGTGATGATAACTGCGTCCTTTGCCATATCAATCGTTATGGAAGTTGCTGATGAGGCGCATGCGCACCATGTCCTGATGATCGCTGTCGCCATAGTTGGCAAACGGCTTGATGCTGATGCCACCACGAGGGTTGAACAGGCCGATGACCTCCAGATACTTGGGGTCCATCAACTTGACCAGGTCCTTCATGATGATGTTCACGCAATCCTCATGGAAATCGCCGTGGTTGCGGAAACTGAAGAGGTACAGCTTCAGGCTCTTGCTCTCGACCATGCGCACGCGCGGGATATAATTGATGATGATGTGGCCAAAGTCGGGCTGACCCGTCTTGGGGCACAACGAAGTGAACTCGGGGCAGTCGAGAGTCACCACATATTCGTTCTCGGGGTGCTTGTTCTCAAAGGTTTCCAGCACGTCGGGACGATAATCGAACTCATATTGCGTACCCTGGTTGCCGAGCAGCGTTACACCCTCTAATTCTTGTTCTGTTCTTGACATAAAAATCAGTGAAATTTTGCGTTTTGGGCTGCAAAGGTACTAAAAATATTGCACCCGTGAGTCATAAATGGCCTTTAACCTTGCCTGAACAGCAGGTCAATAGCGAATCGTGCTGCCTCGGCGCCTTGTGGCACGAGTGCGTCGAGACTGCGCAGCGCGGCATCCCTTACCGAGGGTTCCACATCGTCACTGCAGTTAGTGAGCAGGTGGCGGCTATAGGCTACCGTGAACTCGGGATGGCCCTGGAAAGTGACGACCTGACTGCCTATCCTGAACGACTCGTTCTTGCAGAAATCGCTGGTGGCACACAGCGTAGCACCCTGTGGCAAGACGGTCACCTGGTCGTGGTGGCTGTAGAGTAAACGCATCTCCTGTCCCGGGAAATAGGCCTTCATCGACTCATCCAGAACCCTTGAAGCCCGCACTCCTGCACCAAAGCCGCCTTCATATTGCCTCACTTCACCTCCCAGCGCCCTGGCTATCGCCTGATGGCCGAAGCACACGCCCATCAACTTGGCTCCGCAGCAATAGGCATGTTCAATCCACTTGACCAACGCGACAATCCACGGTTTGTCATCGTAGGCCGAATCCAAGCTGCCAGGCACTAGATACAGCTCGTCAGAATTGATCGATAGGGGCAATTCGCCCTGCCACGTTTGGAATATCTTGTATGAAACCTGTTCGCCGATAGAGGCAAACAGGTCCATAAACAGTGACTCGTAGTTGGGGATGAAATCGGGCAACCTTCCGGGGAAGGTGTCACACAGCAGGATATTGACGCGGATCATAACTCATCAATTTCCTCACCTGTGCGTTCCATAATGCTGGCTGCCAGACCGTCGGCCGTCTGGATAATGGTCACCAGGGGATAAAGTTTGCGGGCGGCATCATAGTTGCGGACGTCCTCATAACTGTTCTGGTTCACGCCCCAAGCGCCCATGTGCCAACGGATAGCGAGCATCTCGTCGTCATTCAGGGGCAAGCCGCTGCACAACAGCAAGGTCAGCGATTTCTCGCCATGCCCCATCGGGAAACCCTTGTACGTGATCTTGTAGCCCTCGGCATCTTCCCAAATGCCCAGCGCATTCTTGCGTTTCTTGACTGAACGCTTATAGATGTCACACTTGCAGACGTCATGCAACAGGCTGGCAAGGATGATGCTGTCACGCTTCACCTCGTGTTCAAGACTGGGCTCAATCGCCGTCATGGCCTCCCACACGGTGAGAGCCGCCTTGCAGGTGTTGAGCGAATGCTTTGCCAAGCCGCCCTCAGTATTCAGGTGATGGCCTGCCGATGCCGGAGCCGTGAAAAATCCCCAAGCCTCTAAATCGCCTATCACATCCTCGATGCCCTCGCGCCCGGTAGAACGCAGCAATTCAAGGATTTCCTCTTTGCAATCTTTATCACTTGTTTTCATATCATTCAATTGTAACTTAAACCTAACACCTAAAGCCTAAAACCTAACGCCTACTCGGCTTATACCCGTGTTCACGACGGTACTTGCGCACATCGCGGAACAAGTCGGTGGCATAGACAAAATTGTTCAGGTCATCGTTGTCCTGGTCATAGATCTCCTCTTTAGTGCCAATCCAGCCCACATGGCCCTTGTTGATGAAAACGATGTTTTCGCCAATGCCCATTACGGAGTTCATGTCATGGGTGTTGATGATGGTCGTAATGCCGAACTCATGGGTGATGTCACTCAACAACTCATCAATGACAATCGACGTTTTGGGGTCAAGGCCCGAATTGGGCTCGTCACAGAAGAGGTACTTGGGATTCAGGGCGATGGCACGCGCAATGGCACAGCGCTTCTGCATACCGCCCGACAACTCACTGGGATACTTGTTCTCGCTGCCGGTCAAGTTCACGCGGTCGATACAGAACTGTGCACGGTCACGGATTTCCCCTGCACTCATCTTGCTGAACATCACCAGCGGAAAACTCACGTTACCCATTACCGTCTCGCTGTCAAACAACGCGCTGCCCTGGAAAAGCATGCCGATTTCCTTGCGTAACTCCTTGCGCTGTTTGCGGTCCATCCGCGTGATATCACGGCCGTCGTACAGGATTTCACCCTCATCGGGGTCAAACAGGCCAACGATATTCTTAATCAACACTGTCTTACCCGATCCCGACTGACCGATGATGAGGTTGGTCTTGCCGTCGTAGAGCTTGGCATTGATGTCAAACAACACCTGGCGGTCACCCCCTTCTTCCTTAAAGGTCTTGGATAGATGCTTAACTTCAATCATTGTGTTACAGTAATAAGAGGGTTAAAATTACGTCGGCCACCAGAATCATGATGTTGCTGATGACAACAGTATCGGTACTGGCCTTGCCCACCTCGACCGAGCCACCCTTCACAGCGTAGCCGTAGTAACAGGCAATGGTGGACATCAGGAATGCAAATACCAGCGACTTAATCAACGCGAACCATACATACCACTCGATGAACAGGGACTGGATACCGAAGATGTAGGTATCAGGGTCAACAATGCCAGTGATGATGCAGATGAGCCAACCGCCAAACAGGCTCGTAGCCATACAGATCACCACCAGGAACGGCAGAATCGTGATCCATGCAAGAATCTTGGGCAATGCCAGGAAGTTGGCGCTGTTGATGCCCATAATGTCAAGGGCGTCAATCTGTTCGGTAGCGCGCATGGTACCAATCTCGCTGGCGATGTTCGAACCGATCTTTCCAGACAGAATCAGACACAGAATCGTCGATGAGAACTCCAGCAGAATAATCTCACGCGTGGTCAATCCCACAGTATAACGGGGCAACAACGGGTTGGAGATATTGAGTTTAATCAATATTGTACACAGTGAACCAATAAACAGCGACACGATGATAATCAGGGGAATCGAGTCAATACCCAGTTTCCCTATCTCGTCAGCATAGCGCTTGAAGAAGACTTTCCACTTGTCAGGGATGGCCATAACCCTCCACATGAACATGCAGTAGTCTCCAAACTTATCGAGCATTTTAGTCAATAACATACCTTTCGTAAAATTACAACCTGCAAATGTAGCAAAAAGTTTTCAGTTAACGGTTCTTAGATGCCACTTTTTACAACAGGGCGCTCTCGTCAATGAGATTGTTGAGCATGGCATACACGGTAAGGCCTGCAATGCTCTTGATGCCTGTCTTGTGGGTTATGTTCTTGCGGTGACTGATGACCGTGTGAACACTGACGTTGAGGGCATCGGCCACCTCCTTGTTCGTCTTGCCCTGAGCCAACTGAATGAGAACAGCCGTCTCGCGTTTAGTGAGTTCATAATTGTTCTGACTGTGCTGCTCGGCCACGGGTGAGGCTTGAGCCAGGGTCTCGATAATCATGGTGCGACCGTCACGTATCTCAACCACGCCGTCAAAACCCTTGAGCACATCCCGCTCGACATACTGATAAACCAGCGCCACGACAGCCACATTGTACTCATTGCGCAAAGCGGAGACGTTCTTATTGAGAATCGTGGGATTCACCAGAAGCACATCGGGATGGGTGGACAGAATGCGTTCCTCCAGATTGTCGGCACTCACCTCTGGTTCCAGCAACTTGAAACGGGACTGGCTCTCCAAAACTGATTTCAGCCCCTCAATGATGACCTCCGACGGCTCAACTATCAACAAGCGCTGCTTCATGACAAAATGGCTTTTTCGAGGTGACGTACCAAGGGAACCATAATTTTTTCCTCGATGAAGGTATGCTTCTTGAGGTCCTCACTCAGCCTCAAGATATCATAAACCACATCAAGCACATTGTCATCATCTACCTGAGGCGGCAGGTACTTGAACACGATATTCAATAGGTCATCGAGTTTACCCTCGATGTCGCTATGGTTCTGCAGAAAACCATCGATGCCATAGGTCGTGTCACGCTTGCCGGCCATCAAGGCGCGGATGTGCGGGAACACATCACGTTCCTCATGCATGAAGTGAGCCTCTACTTCCTGCTTGTATTGTTCAAAGAAACTGATGAACACCTTGCCGATGCGCCCGTTTAATTCCTGGGCGATGGAGTCCAAGTGACGCTCGATATGAGGCAGTCGCTTCTCGACATAGTATTTATGGGATTTCTCGAGATAGGGCACCAAGCCTGTCATATCCGTTCCCAGAATTGTGGCAGTGGAAGGCACGTAGTTATTGAAGGTATATACATTGCAGATGAGCAGGAAGAAAGTGGTATCCACCCCACTCTGCTCACACACGTCGGCAATGGAACGGTCGCCGAAACCAAGCGAAATGCCCAATCTGGTCAACAACGAGAGTATTGACGGATAAGCAGTGATCAGGTCGCTCAGACGGCTTTCACTCGAGAATAGACGTGACTTGAAATCTTTCATTGACTATATAATAACTGTTTATAAACGTGTACAAAATTAGCAATTCCTCTTCATTCCAGCAAATCATTTCCACAAGCCACCATAAATCATCCACTGGCTAATGTCCCATGCCTGGCGTTGCTGCGGCGTCAAGGAGGTGCTATCGCCGATGACCGACATATTGCGCGGGAAGATTGCACTCTGGACCGGATAACGCAAGACACTGTGACCGAGCCCTTTCCAGCGATAGGCATTCGCTCCCATCACGTCGAGAATTGTGGGAAAGACATCCACCTGACCGATAACGGAATTGTAACACAATGTGGTGTCACAGCCTGCAATAATCATCGGAATACCCCAGTCAATGGGTCGGGAGATGCTGTCGGGACGACCTTCAATGCGGTTGAGGTATAATTGGGTGTGGTCGCTCACTATCGCCACCACAGTGTTGTGCAACAGCCCCATCCGGTCGAGGTCGTCCATGAACGCTCCGATACAACTATCAGTCACGTTAACACAGTTGAGGTAACTGCGAGCCTCGGCATTCAGTGTGTCGCTCGTCAAAATCCATGTGGGACGCACCTTGTTGTCGGGATAAGGTGAATGCATCGTCATCGTCACCATTTCCAGGAAGAAAGGCTGACGCATCTGGGGAACCAAGCGGGCAGCAAAATCGGTCAAGGCGGCATCATCAACATTGTTATGCCTAAGCAGGGCGCCATCAGCCGTCAAGTGGTCACGTGTGTAGAGGGTGTCAAAGCCGTAGGTCCTTGCCGTGACATTCTGGTTCCAGTTCACGCCAGGCGTGCAGATGACCTCACGGCAATCATACCCTTCAAGGGCTTCAGCAAGCGACGGATAATGGCCATTGCCCCAATTGACCGCCACCACACCATCACGCAAAGGCAGCAGTCCGGTATTATATATAAAATGGGCATCGCTGGAATGACCGTGGCTGGTCTGGAACATGATGTGTGGAGCATAAATCACACTGTCACTGGCAATGAGACGATTGAGAACAGGGGTTACTTCACGGCCATCCACCTCCATGCCTATCGGCCAAGAGTGTAATGACTCGACAATAACCATCACGAGGTTGCGGCGCGGAGTGGAACAATAGCGGTTGTCCGTGTAATGTGGGCACTCCTCTTCAAGAAAACGCTCAACCCTAGCCCGCTCTTCATCGGTTACAGTGCGACTTTTAAAGGCGTCGTGCAAAGTAAACAGGCCATAAGGAACCAAACCATTACGCGCAAAGTATCCACGGTTATTGAAATTGTGCAAAAAGCGATCATTGAAACTCTGGTCTCCATGAATATAACCCCAAAGCGCAAATGCTGCACAGGCTATTAACGAATATCCGAATTGCCTGAAACCCACTTTATTATCTCTGACTCTATGGCTTATCAAGCAGAGCGCTATCAGCAACAGATAAGGAATCACAATGAGCAGATCCTGCCAGCGCAACAGGGCTATCGTGCTCGACGCCAAAGTCGGATTGACATTCTCGGTCAAGGTCAGGCTGCGCCACGGCATCAAGTCATCATAGGCGCGGCAATAGCATGTTTGCATCAGGCACCAGATGACGAGCAAAGTCATGGGAACCCACACCAGCCATCTCCATCGGCGACGCAGCAGCCAGTAAGGAGACAGGAGCAGGAGGGCATTGGCAATGGATATGGCTACCACATGCCACTCGTGCAACATGCGCTCCACTCCACCCAACTGGGTGTCAAGAGCAACAATAAAGCACTGCCAAGCGGCAACAGCAACACAGAACACAAAAAACCATGTGCCGTATCGCTCGATATGTCGTCTTGACGGATTCAAAGGCTAAAGCTTCTTGATGATGTGCGAGACCACACCCCACACCTGGAAATTGCTATCTTCACTGACACGTAGTTCGGGGAACTTGGCATTGGCAGGGGTGAGATAAATGCCATCATCACGCACGCTTAGACGCTTGACCGTGAAATCCCCATCCACAAAGCAGACAGCAATATTCCCGTCATGAGGCGTCAGCGAGCGGTCAATAATCAGCAAGTCACCTTCGTTGATACCCGCTTCCACCATTGAGTTACCTATCACACGGGCACAGAAGGTGGCGGCAGGGTTGGTTATCAGCGCCCTGTTCAAGTCGATGCTGTCGGCATATTCTCCCTGGGCAGGACTGGGAAAGCCCGCCTGCACCCGGTCCTCAAAGAACTGCGGTCCCACCGTCTTTTCTTCAATAACCGGCCTGACCTCGGTGATGCTAATATCCTCTTTCATATTCTTTTTCACACTTTTACAATCAGCTTATCGTAAGCTAGTTCGACGCCTGGCGGTAGCATGCGGGATAATTCAGCATGCAGTCCCATGCCATCACTCATGTGAATCAGATAAGCACGGCCAGGATTAACGCGACGGATGATGTCTAGTGTCTCGTCCAGGCACATGTGAGACAGATGCTGCCCCACCCTCAACGAATTGATCACCAGCAAGGGAATTTCCTTGAGCGGCTCCACCACACTATCGTCAATGGTCTTGGCATCGGTAATATAGGCTAAGGGACCGATGCGGAAACCGAGGATGGGCAATTTGTAATGCATCACGGGAATAGGCTCCACACGCACGCCCTCGACCAGGAAGGGTTCATCACCAATGACATGCTCCTCGAACTGAGCCACGCCCGGATAGGGGTTGTCCGTTGCAAAGCAATATGGGATGCGCTTGTGCAAGTTCTCCAATACGTCGGCGCGGGCATAGAGCGGAAACGGGCGCTCAAAGCAATAAGCCCGCAAATCATCCAAGCCTGCTACATGGTCATAGTGAATGTGTGTCAAGAGCACGGCATCCAAATTGTCGTCAGTAGCCCGGAGCATCTGAGTTCGGAAATCCGGACCGCAATCGATGAGAATCCTGGCACCCTGATAACGCACAATAGCCGAAGTACGCAAGCGCTGGTCACGTGGATCGCAACTCAGGCACACATGGCACTGGCAACGCAGCATGGGGACACCAGTTGAGGTGCCTGTTCCCAAAAATTCTATTTCCAAAGTCGTCAGCATTTCAACATTGACGTTTATTTAACGTGAGTTCGATAAAAATAGACTGCTGATACTCAGCTGAGGGTGTGTCATAATATGCTTCAAGTTTTTTAATCGGCCTAACGGCCGAGAAATTAAACAAAAATTTTTATAAAAATTAATCGAAATATCATTTTTATTTAATTTTATTAATAATTTTGTCTAATTTCTCGCGCTAAGCGCGATTCAATTTGCGACAAATGAATTATGACACAGTCTCCTGGGGGGCGTCGATACCACCTAAGGCACTCCATCGCGGTAGCATCAACGCCCCTGCCCACTCCCCCTCCTCCGGCACTTCGTGCCACCTCCCCCCGGGCGGGGGAGGAGTTCCCCCTCTAATCTTAGAGGGGGAGATGCTAACGCACTGATTCTTAGCGAGCAAATTCATCAAGTTGACGTTATTTATTGAATTGTCGAAGCAAGCCATCTACAAAAAACAAGTAGGCCCCGCCATCATAATACCAATACTCCCTCATGCCCCGCTGGTCAGGAATCTCGTTGATACGTTTAGGTGAACCTAATGCCAATCCACATTCGATCTTGGTCATACCCTCGGCCACCTGACCTCGGGTAATCTTCTGCCAGTTTGCATCACTGATCTCGGGATGTGCCAGATGAGGGTCGCTGGCGACAAACAGGGCATCAAAGTCGCGGCCATGCATCGTCGATGCGTTGTCACTCATCCACACCATGGCGCGTTCACGCGTGTCTGCCGTAGTGAAAAGAACGCGCAACGGCATAACGGCATTGCCCGGCAAGACGCTGTCGATATGAACCTTAATGAAATGACGCCCGCCCTTCATCTGTTCGGTCTGCTGATCATACCAAATAGGCGTGCGGATATAATAGTCCTTGCCTTGAACCTGGCGGGCTATGTGTTCCACCATGTCCAAATCAATGAGCATGGGCAAGGTAAAACCAGGCCTGAAGGCTTCGACCGCCTTACCATAACGGTAAACAAACGCCTGGCCTGTAATCGAGTCAACAAATCGGATATCGACCTTACGGTTATCGTCGGTGAACAAGCCGCTGGTCACCCAGCCATCATAGTTCAAGACATGACCTGCAAGATGAAGCGAATCCAAGTCAAAACCGGAATAGAGCAACATCTGCTTTACTTGATCATCGGCCACCCAGAAGCGTTTTCCTGTCTTCCATGCGGCCAACGAGTCCGTATAGGCTTCAAGAGTTACCGAAGCCTGCTTGCTATCGGCTTGTTCCAAGACCTTGCGCACATCCTTATCGGTGACATGCTCGGTCATCTCAATACCAGTGCCACATGCGGCCATAAGGATGCACAAGGCAATCCCCACCACCGCATGACCATAGGTTTCTGATATCCAACGCAACCGCTGTCGCATCCAGAATTATTTCTCTTCCTCCTGCTTCTGTTCGAGAACCTTGTCAATGCTCTCGGTCACAGTCCTGATGTTGACATCGCCGTTCAAAGCAGCGCCAACGACCTCCTCAAGGGCTTCTTTCTGGTTCTTGCCATTCTTCACTTTAAGGGCCGTGATGTAAGGTGTGTTGCGCTCGCGCGACTCCTTCAGCGCCTCCTGGAAGTCAGCGATGGCGGCAGTGTCACCCGTTGCCATAATTTCTTCCTCGGCAATACGGATACTATCCTCATAGGCTAAAACAGCAGCCGAATCCTGTTTCTCACACAGTTCGTCAAGGTGCTTGGCCATCTGCTCGCCCTTAGCTTTATAATCTTCTTTACAACCTACTAATGAAAGTGTTGCAATCATCGCAATCACTAAAAAGCATTTCTTCATAATTATCAATGAAATAGTTATAATGTTATGATGTTTATTCTTGATTCTTCATAGCCTCACGCAGGGCTGTCGCCAACTGGTCAGGGCAAGAGGTATTCTTGTACCCACAGCGTATTCCCTGCAGTTTGCCCATGACGTCTTCGGCCTTCATGCCGCGTACCAGCGTGGAAATCCCTTGCAGATTGCCATGGCAGCCACCCGTGAACTGGATGTCACGGATAACGCCCTCCTCATCGAGTTCAAAGTCAATTTGGGAGGAACATGTGCCTTGAGGGTAATAGGTATATTTCATAAAAAGTTATTCTTTGATTAAATCCATTAATTTTCTGAAATCCAGTATCCGCAACTCATTGCTATCATAGTCCAGGATATCCAGATCGCTCAATTTATCAAGCGAAGAAACCAGCGTTGTGCGTTGAGTGCTCATTAGCGTACACAAGTCCTTCTGCTTATACCGCAGAATGATATCGGTGGCACCAGGGACAGTAAGCATATCCACAAATTGAGCCAAGCGTTCGGTCACAGAGCCATCCTTAACCGACAAGGCTGATGCCATACCGCGTTGACTTCCCGATGACAAATAATTCAAGATGTTGAACAAGAACACCTTATCACTATTTATCATCTTGATGTAATCACTCTTGCGCAACTGCAAGATGCCACAAGGACCGGCAGCGACTGCCGTGTAAGGATAAACCGTCTCACGGCCGAACAGATACTCAGGTGCCAAAACATTGGGTGTGGACAACGTCTGCAACAACGATACCCTCAAGTGGGCACAGGGTGTTTCAAGGCGCACTTTACCCGAGACGACAAACCTGATGTGGGCAGATATGTCACCAGCAGCAAGTATCTGTTCCGCATTGCGGTACTTGAGAAAATGGAAGGGAAACTTCTCGACCAATTGCGTGATACTATCGGTACTGACGCCCTGGAAGAGCGGCAACTGCATTAACTGTTGGTACATACTGTTCATGATCGCACAATCTAGTGTTTCAGGTGTTATTTACCTAACAGTTCTATCACTTGTTCGACGGTCAAAGTCTGCTGCTCGCCAGTAACCATGTTCTTGAGAGCGATGGTACCATTCTGCACCTCATCGGCACCGACAATAGCCACGAAGGGAATCTGACGGTCGTTAGCGTAGTTCATCTGTTTCTTCATCTTGGCGCTGTCGGGATACAATTCAGCGCTGATGCCTGCACGGCGCAGTTTCATGATGTGGCCCAACGAAGCCGTGGCTTCCTGCTCTCCGAAATTGACAAACATCACCCGTGCCGTCGCCATTGTGTCGGCAGGATAGAGGTCGAGGGCATTGAGCACGTCATAAATGCGATCAGCACCGAAACTGATGCCAACGCCAGACAGACCAGGCATGCCAAATACTCCGGTCAGGTTATCATACCTGCCACCACCCGTAATGCTACCGATAGCCACATCCAGGGCTTTGACCTCGAGGATTGTTCCCGTATAATAGTTCAGGCCACGGGCAAGCGAAACATCAAGTTCCACCTGGGCACGTGTTCCAAGGGCGGCCACATGATCCAGCACATAGCGCATTTCTTCGATGCCCTTCATACCCACCTCGCTACTAGCCAGCATACCAGAGAGGGCGTTAAGCCGTTCCTCGTTGGAACCCTCGAGCGACAGCAGTGGCTGCAGCGTGGCTACCGCCTCGTCGCTCAAGCCTTTTTCCTTCAACTCAGCATTGACATTGTCGATACCGATCTTATCGAGTTTATCAATAGCGACAGTGATATCGACAATCTTGTCGGCGGCACCGATAATCTCGGCGATACCGCTGAGGATTTTACGGTTATTCAACTTAATGGCGACATTGATGTTGAAGCGGTTGAACACCTCGTCAATCATGGTCACCAACTCCACCTCATTGAACAGGGAGTCACTACCCACGATATCGGCATCACACTGGTAAAACTCGCGGTAACGGCCCTTCTGGGGACGGTCGGCGCGCCACACAGGCTGCACCTGGTAGCGCTTGAAAGGCATCTGCAAGTCGTTGCGATGTTGCACCACATAGCGCGCAAAAGGCACCGTCAAGTCATAGCGCAGACCTTTCTCGCTGATTTTGGTCGTCAAGTGCAACGAGTCATGAGCCGCTAATAAGTCATCGGGGGCATCTTTCAAGTAGTCACCACTATTCAGGATCTTAAACAGCAGTTTATCACCTTCCTCACCATATTTGCCCATCAGCGTGGACAGGTTCTCTATCGCCGGTGTTTCAATCTGCTGAAATCCATAAAGCAGGAACACATCCTTGATCGTATTGAAAATATAGTTGCGACGCGCCATCTCAATCGGGGAGAAGTCGCGTGTCCCTTTAGGGATAGATGGTTTTTGTGCCATTATTTAATTAATGTATGTCTAAAATGTATTGTGTATTGATTTAACGACGGCTTCCGCCAAAGATCATAGCAACATAATATAATAATGTAGCCAACGAACCGATTGCAGCCACAACATAGGTATAGGCAGCAGCATGCAAGGCATCCTTGGCATACTCCAATTGCTGGCCACTGACTATGCCCGATCCTTCGAGCCACTGCACAGCGCGGCGGCTGGCATCCACCTCAACAGGAAGAGTAACAAAACTGAAAAGTACCGTGGTGGCGAACAAGGCAATTGCTATATATAAGGGAAGAGCAGTAAACTCATAAACTACTATACCAGCAAGCAAGAGCCACTGAATCGTATTGGATGCAAATGAAACGATAGGCACCATCTTGGTGCGCAACTGCAACATGCTGTAACCCACCTTGTGCTGCACGGCATGTCCACATTCATGGGCAGCGACAGCGGCAGCGGCAATACTATTGGTTCCATAAACGGGTTCACTGAGGTTCACCGTGCTGTTGGCAGGATTGAAGTGGTCGGTCAACTGCCCGCTCACGCTGGTCACCTGCACATTACCACACCCATTCTGTTGCAGCATGGCATTGGCAACGTCACGTCCACACATAGGGACGCCCAGAGGCACCTTACTATACTTTGCAAACTTGGACTTAAGGGAGTTCTGGACAATCATGCTCAGAATGAAGATACCTCCCATTAAAATGTAGATAAACATATGATTCAAAATTTTTTAGTTAGTTCAGCAAATTGGCACGAAAATTGTAGCAAAACGTGCTGGACAAAAATCTGCCCTGCAAAGTTATAGATTTTTACCCGCAAAACGCCTTAAAAGGCAAATAAAAGTATTAAAAAATGAAAATTTAGAGCAAAAAATTTGCCAATTCAAAAATAGCCGTTACTTTTGCGGCGTTGAATCGTTTTATTATTAATTTTTTATTTTTAAAAGTTGTTTTATTATGAAGAAGTTTTTATTGATGTTTGCAGCTGTTGCTGCTATCGCATTTGTTGGTTGCAAGACCGAAACCAAGCCCGCTGAGGAGGCTGTTGTTGAAGAGGCTGCTCCCGTAGCTGAGTACACCGTTGACGGCGTTGCTGCTGAGCTCATGAACTGCGCTGATGAGGCTGCTGCTGTTAGCTTCCTCGATGGCATCAAGGCTAAGGCTGAGGAGTTGCTGAATGGTGGTGACCAGGCTGGTTACTTCAACATCATCAACATCCTGAAGACCGTTTGGGAGAACAACAAGGAAGCCATCCTCGCTAAGATCCCGACCCTGGCCGAGAAGATGACCGGTTACATCGATGTTCCCGAGAACCTGAAGGCTGGTTTCGCTGAGTTCGTTGCAAAGCAGGCTGCTGAGAAGGTTGGTGAGGCTGTAGACGCTGCTGCCGACGTTGCTGCCGAGAAGGTTGACGCCGCTAAGGAGGCTGCTAAGGATGCCGCAGGCAATGCTGTTGACGCTGCCAAGGAGAAAGGCGCTGAGGCTGCTCAGGCTGTAGCTGACGAGCTGAAGAAGTAATCTAAGACAAAAAAAGATTAATCCCTTTATACAAATCAGGGCTGACTCGATTGGGGTCAGCCCTGATTGTTTTCATGAATTGCCGCGACCAGGAGCCACAGCACGCATGAAACTTCACCTAATGTAAGTTCGATGAAAATAAACTGCTGATACTCAGCTCCCCCTCTTGGATAAGAGGGGGCCGGGGGGCGTCGATACCGTCTAAGGCATCCACTGTCGCGGTAGCATCAACGCCCCTGCCCACTCCCCCTCCTCCGGCACTTCGTGCCATCTCCCCCCAGGCGGGGGAGGAGCTCCTCTCTAATCTTAGAGGGGGAGATGCTAATGCGCTGATTTTTAGAGAATAATATTATCGAACTCACGTTACCTATTGCTCTCGTCCTAACTGATAAGCCAGACGTTCGTCACCGTTGAGCAGGTAGATGATTCCGCAATAGGTGAATCCGTAACGATCGATTACATGACGCATGATGACGTTGTCGCGATGGGTGTCGATGCGCAGATTACCGGCCACTTCCAAGCAGTAATCCATCACATCATTGAAAACGCCATGACTGCTGGCACTGCTGGCCAAACGGTGCACCACATAATAAGGCTTGTCATCCAGCCACTGGCCCTCATATATATCCTTATAGGTCGGCTCGGGACCGGGGATAAAGGCAAAGGATGCCACGATTTCCCCACCCTCTTCCACACACAGGAAACAATGACCGTTGTCGATATCGGCCTCTATGGTCTCGCGACTGGGATAACCATCGGTCCACTGGTTCATGTTTCCACTGGAGCGCATGATGCCGCGCGCCTCCTCAACGAGCCGCATAATCACCGGCACATCGCTCTTCACAGCCTTCCTAATCATCCTATTCATAACAGTATGGTTTTTTAATGAATTCATTTCGTGGGGATAATGCCGTCACGGCGCATCATGGCGTCGATGTGCGGCTCGCGTCCACGGAAGCGCTTATAAAGCGTCATCGGAGCCTCGGTGCCGCCACGAGAGAGGACATTATCCACCCAAGAGCGGGCTGTCTCACGATTAAAGATGCCATCCTCCTGGAACTTGGAAAAAGCATCACACTCTATCACCTCGGCCCACTTGTATCCATAGTAGCCAGCGGCATATCCGCCCGAGAAAATGTGGGTGAACTGTGGCGACATGATACAGCCGTCAACAGGTTCAAAAGCCTGTACATCTTTCACTGCATCATATTCAAACTTGAAATCGTCACCCTCATAAGGCTCACTGATACTGTGCCAAGCCATGTCAATATAGCCAAATCCCAACTGACGCACACAGGCATAGGCGGCACCATACTGTGACGACGCCAGCAGGCGGTCGATTAACTCCTGCGGAACGGGGGCGCCCGTCTGGTAATGGCGTGCAAAACTGTCCAGGAATTCGCGCTCATAGACGTAATTCTCATTGAACTGTGAGGGTACCTCGACAAAGTCACGATAGACGTTAGTTCCCGAAAGCGACTGATACTTGCAACGGGTCAACAACTGATGCAAGGCGTGGCCAAACTCATGCATAAACGTCTCGACCTCACGCACAGTGAGCAATGATGGCTTGGTTTCGGTAGGACGGGAGAAGTTCATCGTCAGTGTCACCAATGGACGCACGTCGTTGCCGTAATCGTCGATATACTGTTCACGGAAACTCGTCATCCATGCCCCACTCTGCTTGGTAGCACGCGGGAAGAAATCCAGGTACAGCATGCCCACGGCCTTGCCGTCCTCGTCGGTCACGTCATATACTTCGACCTCGGGGTGGAATACTTGGGCATCATAATTGGGCACAAAACGCAAGCCGTACATCCGAGAAGCGAAACCAAAAACGCCCATGGTCACACGGCTCAACTCGAAATAGGGCCTCAACAACTCGTCGTTGATTTCAAACATCGAGTCCTTTTCTTTATTGCTGTAGTAACTATAGTCCCACAGCATGATTTTGACAGGCTTACCCTCAAGTTCGCTGGCAAACCTGGTCAGGCGTTGCATCTCCTCGCGCTCAACAGGCAGATAGGCGTCACGCAACTGGTTAAGCATGTCATAGACAGCAGCGGGCGTTTCAGCCATCGTGTGCTGTAATTTGTGCTCGGCAAAGGTATCGCGTCCCATCAGGTTTGCAATTGCCAAGCGGACATTGGCAATGTCGCGCAACACGTCCAGATTGTTATATTCACCACTGGTACACTGGCGGTTGTACATCTTATACAACTTCTCGCGCAGGTCTCGGCGGTCACTATATTTCATAAAGGGGATATAACTTGGTGCATCAAGTGTCACAAGCCAAGCGTCTTCACGCCCTTTATCCTTGGCGGCTTGCTTGGCGGCGTCAAGAACACTTTCAGGCAATCCGGCCAAATCGTCCTCTGACAACCACAATTCAAACCTCGGGGTTTCCTTGAGGGCATTCTGGTCAAATTTCAACGTCAATTCGGTCAAGCGCTTTGACAATTCACGGTAGAGTTCACGGTCTTCACCTTGCAAGTTGGCACCACTACGCACAAAGCCATCATAGGTTTCACGCATGAGCATCTGGTCCTCAACATCATGTCGCGAGGCATCAAAGTGGTCATGGACATGTTTCACACGCTGCCATAACTGCTCGTTGAGCGTGATGTTGTTGAAATGGGTGCTCAGTATCGGTGCCATGCGGCTGCTCACTGCCATAAAGACATCATCGGCATTGGCCGACAGCATGGGATAAAAAACGCCTAACACACGGTTCAGCATTGAGCCGGCACGTTCAAGTGCCACGACGGTGTTTTCAAACGTCGCCTCTGCCTGATTCTCGGCAATCGCCTTAACTTCGGCATCATGTTCCTCGATGCCACGCAGGATGGCAGGCTCATAATCGGCAGTAGTGATGCGGTCAAACGGCACTGCCCCACCCGTTGTCCTAAACGGCTTATAAAAAATATTGTCCTCTATCATTTTTTTCAGTAATATCTAAACCAAATCATTCCAATTCGACGACAGTAATCCCTGCCCCGCCAAATTGCACATGCTCATCACGGTAAGACTTTACACCATTGACCGAGTGCAGGTAATTGCGGATAGCCACCTTGAGCGCCCCGGTGCCAGTGCCATGCAGGATGCGTACTCGCTGAGCGTTAAACTGGATGGCGTCGTCGATAAAATAAGTAATCGCCTGCAAGGCCTCATCGGCACGCATGCCACGCACATCGATGTCGGGCTTGAAATTCAACTGACGGGTACGAATCTCGTCGGTCGTCTTACGGCCTAAAGACTCGACCTTAGGCGTCTTTTCCTTGCGCATCGTACGTTCCACCTTGTCGGCCTCGATGCGCGTCTTGATGTTGCCAAATGCCACCAGGGCATATTTCTCATCAATGCTAATGAGTGTACCCACGGTTGTCGTACCCTTCAGCACCACATTGTCACCGGCTTGCAAGGGACGGTCCTTGGCAACCTGTTTAGGTGGCGTTTTCTTCTTGGGCGGCTTGCGGTGGGCCTTATCCTTGGGTGTGAGTTCCTTGAGACGCTCAGGTGCCTCGGGTTCCTCGGCATTCAGCCTCTGTTTGAATTCATCGAGTTGGCGGCGAAGTTCCTTGGTTCGCTCCTTCTCGGCCTGCTCGTTACGTATTGCTTTGATAGTGCGCTCAATCTGGGCATTGCTGGTGCGCAGAATCTCCTCGGCCTCGTTGCGCGCGTCGTGGATAATCTGGCGATGCTCGGCGCGAATATTGTCCAATCGCTCGTCATAGTCAGCAATCATTTGATCCAGACGTTTCTCCTTGGCTCGCACGTCCTGACGCTTGTTCTCCCAGTAACGGCGGTCGCGAACGATATCAAGCAGGTATTTATCCATATTGATGTAGTCACTGCCTACGATTTCGCTTGCTTTTTCAATCACCTGCTGCGGCAAACCTGTCTTGCGGGCGATCTCGATGGCAAACGAACTGCCAGGATAGCCAATCGACAACTGGAACAACGGCTGCATGCGCTGGCGGTCGTAAAGCATCGCGCCATTGACAACGCCATCGGTTTCCTCAGCAAAATGTTTCAGATTCTGGTAGTGGGTAGTGATTACACCCATCACCTGATGTTCGTTCAACTGTTCGAGTATAGATTGAGCGATAGCCCCTCCGATCTGCGGTTCAGTGCCACTGCCCATCTCGTCAATGAGTATGAGGGTTTCCTTTCCACCCTTGGCCAGGAACAATTTCATGTTCTGCAGGTGGCTGCTATAGGTACTCAAGTCATTCTCGATGCTCTGTTGGTCACCGATGTCGATGAAAATGTCACGGAAGATACCCATGTGGGAATTGTCCCTCAAGGTGGGCAACAAGCCGCACTGCATCATGTATTGCACCACGCCTACAGTCTTGAGGCATACTGATTTGCCACCAGCATTGGGTCCCGAGATAACCAGAATGCGGTCCTGCTTATTCAGATTGATGTTCAAGGGCACCACCTCCTTGCCCTGACTCCTTAATGAGAGCATCAAGGCAGGATGGATGGCGGTGTACCATTCGATGACGGGTTTACGGTCCACATGGCACATCTGCGCGCCCACGTCACGGGCAAATAAAGCTTTGGCTCGGATGAAATCCAGTTGTCCCAATGTCTCCAGCACACCTGCCAACTCAGAGAGATGAGGCCTGATCTGGTCGGTCACCTCAGTAAGGATACGGATGATTTCGCGGGCAATCTCGGCCTCGGTCTCGCGAATACGGTTATTGGCTTCGACTATGGCATCAGGCTCGATAAACACGGTCTTACCCGTAGCGCTCTCGTCGTGCACGATTCCGTGAAGTTTACGCTTGTTCATCGCGCTCACTGGCAGCACCAAACGACCATCACGCAACGAAGGCTGTACATCATTCTCGAGGATGCCATCCTGTTTGCCCTGGGCGATGATGCGCCGCAAGGTGCCATTGATGCTACTGGTCACACGAGCGATGGAGATGCGCAATTCATGCAAATGGGGGGATGCAGTATCCTTGATATTACCAGCCTTGTCAAGCACATGACCGATGGCTTGGTTTAGTTCAGGAAATGCCTGCAAGCCGCTTGTCAATTCTCGCAACCGAGGATAGGAGGACTGCCCTTCGTTGTCATTGGCGAAGAATCGCACCACTTGACTCACGGTCACCAACAGGCGCTGCAAGTCGAACAGACGCTCGGCCGACAGAAAGGTGCCCGGGGTAGACACCTCCTTGAGGACTACGCGCAGGTCAAAGTAGTAACTCAACGGAAACTCCTTGCCCGTCTGCACGATAGACAAGAATTCGTTGGTCTCCTCCAACCATCGCAGCACTTCATCACGACGCGTGGAAAAACGCAACTGTGGCACATTGGCAGCACCCAATGCACTCACACAGTGTCTTTCCAGCTCACGCCTCACAGCATCAAAGCCAATCTTTGTCTCGAAGTTTTCGGGATAAATCATGTGACAAAATTAGTCATTTTTCGTCATTCGGCGAAATATTTGTATATTTGCGGCATCATCAATCAAATCTTATCTATCTGATCCGGGAAAAACAGTGCTCCGTTGGCTGCGCTAACAGCCATAACGGAGCGCTTTTTTATTTTTATCTTACCAAATTACCCATTATTCAAAATAATATGATTATCTTTGCGTGTTTTAACCATTTAAAGTAATTAACCTAAATATATTTTTAACTAACAAAACTGTATGAAAAAATTATTTTTAGCAATGCTTGCCTCGGTCATCGCTATTAACGTCATGGCCGACGACAAAGTTGTCATTCCCGACAGCACCGGTTTCAAATTCACCGACACTAAGGTTATCAAGCACACCCCCGTCAAGGACCAGAACAAGTCCGGTACGTGCTGGTGCTACTCGACCAACTCCTTCTTTGAGAATGAGATCCTGCGCCTCACCGGCAAGGAGGTTCACCTGAGCGAGGGCTTTGTGGTTAACCACTGCTACTATGACAAGGCCATCAAGTACATCCGCTTGGATGGCACTATCAACTTTGCCGAGGGTGGCGCTGCCGAAGATGTGCCCTACGTATGGCGCAAATACGGTATGGTGCCCAACGAGGTGTACACCGGCATGACCTATGGTGACAAGAAGTTTGATACCCACGAGTTGACCACACTGCTGAGCGGCTATGTCGGCACTATCAACAAGAACAGCCGCGGCAAGCTCACTCCCGCCTGGATGGACGGTCTGAAGGGTATTCTCGACGGTTACATGGGCAAGATGCCCGAGAACTTCGTGTATGAGGGCAAGACCTACACCCCGCAGACTTGGGCTGCCAGCCTGGGCCTGAACATGGATGATTATGTACCCATTGCATCGTTTACCCACCACCCCTACTATCAGCCCTTCATCCTTGAGGTGGCCGACAACTGGTTGTGGTCCAGCTATCAGAACGTACCCATCGACGAGCTGCTCGAGATTGCCAACTATGCCATCGACAACGGCTACAGCATCGCTTGGGGCTCTGACGTGAGCGAGAAAGGCTTCAAGTGGCGCAATGGTTATGCTATCCTGCCCGTCAAGAAGGACGTTCCAGATGCAGAGGGTACCGACATGGCACGTTGGGCACAGCTCAGCGACAAGGACCGTGAGGCCGAGCTTTGGGACATCAAGGGCCCGGTAAAAGAGCAGTGGGTAACCCCTGAAGAGCGTCAAGAGATGTTCGACAACAAGGAGACCACCGACGACCATGGCATGGTCATCATGGGCAAGGCTGTTGACCAGGAAGGCAACAAGTACTTCAAGGTGCAGAACAGCTGGGATACCAACCAGTTGTATGAAGGCTACTTCTACTGCAGCGAGGCCTTCTTCCGCGCCAAGACTTTGAACATCCTCGTTCACAAGGATGCCATCCCTGCCAAGATTGCTAAGAAGATGGGCATCAAGAAGTAATTCCATCTCTTAACAAAACGAATGACTATCGAGGCCTGCAAACATGTCGGTTTGCGGGCCTCGCGTTTTATTTACGCCAGCCACGGCATTGACATTTGCCAATAATGTATTAACTTTGCATCCAGTAATATCAAAATTGACCCGATCATGATAACCGACCGACTTGACCACGCACGCAGCAACGTGCCTGCCATCTTAGCGATTACAGTTTTTGCAATACTTGCGATACTGCTCACCTCGTGGGACTCTTATCTCTATGATCTGTGGCAACACCATGACGTCATCTGGTTCTACGCCTGCGGCAAGGCTTGGATGAACGGCATGACACCCTATGTCGATTTTGCGGACAGCAAGGGACCGCTGCTGTGGCTCATCTATGGTATTGGTTACCTGTTGAGTCCCCATGACTACGTGGGATGTTTCTGGATTGCATGCGTGCTTTATGCCGTCATTTTCTACTATTGCTACAAGTGTGCGCTCATTTTCACGCGCGACGTGCGCCTATCGCTGGTTGCCGTGGTGCTGTCGGCATTGTTCTTCCTCAGCTATTTCACCCACATCGAGGTGAGAACCGAGGACTTCTGCTATCCTGCTATGTTGGCCGTACTCTACAGGTTTATGCGGCACACTTTCTCGCACGAGGAAAGTCGTCGCTTTGCCCGTCAGTCCGCCATTGTGCTTGGAGTAGCATTAGGCTATACTTTTCTTATCAAGTACAGTTGCACGCTCATGCTAGCCATCTTCATCCCCTACTTCTGCATCGTGGTGTCTAGTCGATGCAGCTACTCCGTCTGGCGAGCCATTGGGTGGTGCGCCCTCGCTTGTGTACTCACCGTGTTGCCGATGGTCATCGTTTTGGCCGTACAGGGCTGCCTGAGTGAATTCATTAACGAGTATTTCCTAGTCACAGCCAGCACATTTGATAACATGAACGGCACATGGATTACCGCAAGGGGAGTGTTGAAGATGTTCTTGGGTAAGCGCCTGGCCATCTTCTCCCTGTGCATGGTTGCTGGCATGGTCTTATACTTGATGCGTGCCACGACCCACCGCATCTGGGCCGTGTTAGCCTTCATCTGGTTCTTAGCAGTCATCATGCTCAACGGTACTGATGCCATCTACTTCAACGTCCTCTCGGTATTCACAGTGCTTTTTGCCGGAATTATTGCCCAGTTACTTGGACGCTGGTTCCACCACTGGGCCGTCATCCTGCCGTTGGCCATAGCCGTACTTGCCGCATTATTCTACATGACCGACCGATCGTCGTTGTTCAACAGCCGCACTCCGCAGCAGGATGCCTGGTACTACTACTCCACGCTGATGCAACAATATGACAAGCCACGCACGCTCTACCTGATGTGCCACGACCACGGCGAAGGCGTTCCCAGCGAGGCTCTACCCGCCTGTAAGTATTGGAGCCTGCAAGTGGGTCACACCCAAGAAATGCTAGATGACCAACTTGATGCCGTCAAGCAGCAGCGCAGCGACGTCGTCTTTGTCATGTCCGACAACGCCGAGATGGTCGCACTTCTCGATGCCACAGGTTACCACCGCTATGACTTTACCGACGCTGGCATCGGCTACAAGCAGTATCCACGCTATCTCCTCTACAGCCGCCGTCCTCTTGACACCAAAGCCTTCAAGGTGCCCACTCCCACTGACATCTTGTTGAAACGCCACAAACTTTCATGAACAGTAAACGTTACGCCAAATCAAGGAAAACGCTTCACTGTTCAGTAAAAAAGTATTACCTTTGCAGTATCTAATTAACTCACATTATTAACAACAATACAACTTATCAAATCAATGAAAGCATTAAACACCGATAAGGCACCCGCTGCCATTGGTCCTTACAGCCAGGCTATCCGCACTGGCAACATCGTCTTCGTTTCAGGCCAGCTGCCCATCATCCCCGAGACAGGTTCATTCCCCGAGGGAGGTGTTCAGGAGCAAACCCACCAGAGCCTTAAGAATGCCCGTGCCATTCTCCAGAGCGAGGGCCTCGACCTTAAGGATGTGGTGAAGACTACCGTGTTCCTGAGCGACATTGCCAATTTTGGCCCCATGAATGAAGTTTATGCCGAATACTTCACCGCTCCCTACCCTGCCCGCTGCGCCTTCGCAGTCAAGGATCTTCCCAAGGGCGCCCTTGTTGAGATCGAACTCATCGCCGAAGCCAAATAAAACACCTGGTTTCAGGTACCAATTATAGCCCAAATGGCCATGAAGTAACCATCAATAATTGGTGGTAATTCATGGCCATTGGTGTTATTTGAAAACTTTTCATTATCTTTGCGGTTCAAAAATCAGGTTTAACACAAAATTTAGGTAAAATATTCTATCATGGCAAAGAAAGCATTATTGATGATATTGGACGGTTGGGGCGAGGGTCCCAAGGGTCACAGCAACGCTATTTACAGTACACCGACGCCTTATCTTGATTTCCTGCGTGCGGCTTATCCCCACAGCACCTTGAAGGCCTGTGGCGAAGATGTGGGTCTTCCCGACGGTCAGATGGGTAATAGCGAAGTGGGCCACCTCAATATCGGTGGCGGACGCGTCGTCTATCAGGACTTAGTTAAAATCAACAAGAGCATCAAGGACGGCTCAATCCTGAAGAATCCTGAGATTGTAAACGCTTACACCTATGCTAAGGAACACGGCAAGTCGTTGCACATCATGGGACTGACAAGCACTGGTGGCGTTCACAGTTCCCAAGAGCATTTGATGGCCCTGTGCGATATCGCCAAGGAGTACGGATTGGAAAAAGTGTATGTACACTGCTTCATGGACGGTCGCGACACCGACCCCGAGAGCGGCAAGGGATTTGTCAATACTGTAGCCGAGCACTGCAAGCAGAGCGCTGGTACAGTGGCTACCGTTATCGGCCGCTATTATGCCATGGACCGCAATAACAACTGGGATCGTATCAAGGTCGCCTATGACATGTTGACTGCAGGTGTCGGCAAGCAGAGCGACGACATGGTAAGGGCTATTCAAGAGTCGTATGACGAGGGAGTGACCGACGAGTTCATCAAGCCTATCGTTAACTCGACCGTTGATGGCCGCATCCAAGAGGGCGACGTGGTGATTTTCTTCAACTTCCGCAATGACCGCGCCAAGCAGATCACCATTGCTCTAACCCAAAAGGATATGCCCGATGACGGCATGAAAATCATCCCTGGACTGCAATATTACTGCATGACCCCCTACGACCCGACCTTTAAGGACATGCACATCCTGTTCCCCAAGGAGAACGTGGACAACACGCTGTCCGAATATCTGGCCAGCCAGGGCAAGCGCCAACTGCATATCGCAGAAACCGAAAAGTATGCTCACGTGACATTCTTCTTCAGTGGAGGCAGAGAGCAGCCCTTCGAGAACGAGGACCGCATCCTGGTGCCCTCACCCGACGTGGCCACCTATGACCTGAAGCCAGAAATGAGCGCCTACGAGGTGCGCGACAAGCTGGTAGCCGCTATCCGCGAGGATAAGTACGACTTTATCGTGGTGAACTATGCCAACGGTGACATGGTGGGCCATACAGGCGTTTATGGCGCAATCACCCAGGCTGTCAAGGCTGTTGACCGCTGCGTCCATGACACAGTAGAAGCTGCACGCGCCACGGGCTATGAGGTCATTATCATCGCCGACCATGGTAATGCTGACCATGCCATCAACAGCGACGGCACAGCAAACACGGCCCATTCATTGAACCCCGTGCCCATCATCTACGTCACCGAAGATCCTGAACTCATCATCAATACCGGCCGTCTGGCCGATGTGGCACCCTCCATACTGCAGATTATGGGTCTGCCACAACCTAAAGAGATGACAGGTCATGGTCTGATTGACGTGACGAAGTAAGGCTCCGCCTTAATCAGACAAAGTCATTTGAATTGATTGTCAGACTATTGAATCGGCGTTTTTTAGGCGCCTTTCAAGAGTATATCTATCAGTGCGGTAACATCACCGATAGTTATCTTGCTGTCACCATCAACATCGGAATTTGCAGTGTTGATGACTGAAGAACCTGATAACAGATAGTCTATTAACGCCGTCACATCGCTGATGGTTGTATATCCGTCGCCATCAACATCACCACAGATGTAACCCATCTCATTCATAATGAGTCTCATACCGGCCAAGGCATCGATCTTGCCGTTGGGACCGAATTGAGCTGCTTTACTTCCTGTGGTGAAGTTGTCACGGATAGCTGTCTGTGCCAGAATCTCCTTTATATGTCGCACACTCAACTTAGGATTAAGTTGTAACCACAGGGCGATAATTCCAGCCACTGTGGGTGATGACATCGACGTGCCTGTCATTACTCCCCAACAGCTGCCATCATCGGTTTTCATCACTGTACTGATGTGGGTACTAGCAAAATAGGAGTAACGGCTGCCTGCTGCAACAACAGTATATCCAGGAGCGCAGATTGTAGGAAGGGCTTTTCCCGTTGGCCCATAACCTGCGGCCTGATAGGAAGAGAACGGTGCTATGTCACCAATAGTCACAGAATTGTCGGTTATGGTTTTCCCCCAATAATAGGAGTAATAGCTGTTGCGCGCCACATAGGCACCGGCAGAGATGACTGAGTCATTGACCGCATAGGTGCCAATTGAGCAAGAGTCACTGCCATGCGTATAGAATCCTGACGGCGTATAGGAACCATCAAAACCAGTCACCGGATTATCATAATCACCTATGCTGCTATAAGAGTTACCCGTCCACACATCCGCATCACATACGATATCGGTCTGGGGCCAGAACGACATACCTATCGCATAACGGCTATGCTTCACACCATTGATCACCGTATAGTCCTGACAGATGAGGTTGCGTATATATACATACAATTCAGACTTCTTGCCATCGGATGATGTCCTTCGCGTCACCTTGATATAGGCGTTAGTGTCAACCTCGGGATTGTAATTATAATAAGAACTGAAACTGGATGCGTCTAGCTGCATGCCATCATCGTACAAGTCTGATTCCCAAACAATGGTATTGGTATTCTTGTCAAGAATATGAATCTTGAAATTGAATCGCCTCCACGAGTTGCGCATCCAAACAGATGCCAGATAAGTTCTGTAGTTGTAGGTGAGGTCGGCATCATCAGACATATTGCAGTTGAACAGCAGATTCATCGGATTGTCCATAGTAAACTGCTTATGGGCGTATTGCTTACCGCCTGCGCCATTACCAGCGGCAATGACAAAGATGTGCCCTGGCCCCGTGACTTGGGCAATTGCTTTGGAGAGATAATCATTTCCATCATGCTGCCCTCCAGGAATGCTGATGCTCAGGCTCATAACACAAGGTTTGCGGACGCTGTCAGCATAGCTGGTGATATAACGTGCGCAATTGGCCATTTCCACTACCGACAGGCCTCCATCGGTTCTAGAAACCGCACAGAGCACGATATCAGCGCCAGGCGCCATACCGCCATAGCCGTTGACATGGGATCCGGCAGCGATACTGCTCGTGTGCGTACCATGAGTGCCACCCCTATCATCAGTGGTCAACGTATCGATTTGAGCGCCCATAAATACCGAGCCGGGTAATTTGGAAGTCTTGTAATAAACAGGATGGCCGGTGTTGTTCTCGGTATGATAGACCCTGACGATACGGCTACGGTTCACGTTGTCATTATGCTTGAAGGCCCTATGCTGGAAATCAAAACCCTTGTCAATGATACCAACTACAACACCAGTTCCATCAAAATTGCGAGGCAAACCATTCTGGGTGCCATAGATGAGCTGGCCAGCGTGTGTCACGCTCATAGTAGAATCGGTACACAACTGAGCCCTAGCGCTGATTTCCACATCATTAACACCAGGCATGGTGGATACGCGGGAAAGTTGATCAACGGGAATCTGAGCAGTGACAAAGCCGTCAAAGACACAATTAACCCTCACGCCAAACTGCTGCAAGGCAGTCAATGTGGATTCATTATCAATGGCAATAAACGCATCTATCATCTCAACGCCATCAATCACGCGAGGTGATGCATATTGGGAATACTGGCACATTCCCGCACTGCCGCTCCATGCCCGTTCATCCAGAAACTGCTGAACCGAGAGAGGCAGCAACTTCTGCGCCGAGCCATAAAAGGCACAAAACAGCACAGACAACACGAACAAATAAAATACTCTTTTCATCATCTATAAATTTAGAGAACCCTGATATACTAAATTGCAAAAAGCAGGGCTTAAAATGAAGCCGATGCTTCTCCTTCCAAATCATCTAACAACATATCAATCAATGCAGTTACATCCTTGATGGTTATCAGACCATCCTGATTCAGATCACCCGCAGGACTAATGAACACAAGCAATTCACCACCCAAGAGGTAGTCGATCAAGTAAGTGACATCCTTGATGGTCACAGAGCCATCGCCATTAACATCACCCAAGACAAAGTTTGGATTGTTGTTAATCAGATATACAGCACCAGCCAAAGCATCGATCTTGCCATTGGGGCCAAATTGGCGCGACGCATTCGTAAAGTTATCTTTAATTGCTGTGCGGGCAATCAAGTCTTGAATCTCGCTAACTGCCAAATCTGGCTTAATCTGCAGCCATTGAGCGATGATACCAGCAACCGTGGGCGCAGCCATCGATGTACCAGTCATTACACCCCAAGGATAGCCACCCTCGGACATCATAACCAAGTCTCGGTGATTCGGATTGGTCTTGAAATAGGAGTAACGACTGCCGGCAGCAATGACATCAAATCCAGGTGCGGTAATCGTGGGTAAGGCCTTACCCGTGGGTCCGTAGCCCTCGAGTTCATAGCTGGAAGCAGAGTAGATGTTTCCTACCCTTGCAAAAGTTTCAACTACTACCGAATCGCGATGGAGAGAGTAGAAGGAGTTACGCCCGACATAGGCTCCAGCCGAAACTACCGAATCACAAACAGCATGCGTGTTGATTGACGCATAATTGCGAGGTATCTCATAGAAACCATTCACCTGTGACATGATTGTATCGCCATCAACAGTCACTGAATCAACCACATATACTGGAGCATTATATCGTCCAAATTGTGTAGAACCAGAAACTGTCCACGCGTCAATGTAACAACTATCCACATTTGTGGGCGACAGGGTTATACCGATAGTGTAGCGGCTAACAATGGTTCCATTGGGATTGACTGTATAGGCTTTACTCTTCAGGTTACGGAAAGTAGTCTGAATATTCATTCTATTGGAGTAAACACTCGAAAAAATAAGTGCATACATATATGCAAGACCACCAACAGAATAATCCGGCTGAAAATAATCACTGAAATCACTTGTATAAATATAAGCCTTGTCTGTGATCGAGTCAGATTGCCATACAATGCGATTCGTCTGCCTATCGAGAATATGGAATCGAAGACATGGTTTTGCACCATGATCACGAACCCATATATCAGTTCTTACTTCTGGATAATAGTAACCATATTCAGTCGTAGGTCCAGTTGTAGAGCTATTGATCAAAAAGTTAAGAGGTTTGGTCTTCGTCGCTGGTCCCTCTGCATTTTTAATGGAATTGGCATTATTGCCTGCCGAGATAACAAAAGCCCGCCCGGGACCCGTGTACCTCTTAATTGCTTTTGACAAATAATCATTGCCATCGTGTGAGCTAAAAGAATTGCTGACACTCATGCTGATAACACAAGGCATGCCGACACTATCAGCATAGGAATAGATATACTTGATGCAATTGGCTACCTGAGTGGTTGACATACCTGTGTTTAATGAACGAGATGTGCACATAACAATGTCGGCGGCAGGAGCCATACCGCCATAGCCGTTCACATGTGTACCGGCAGCAATACTGGCTGTATGAGTTCCATGAGAACCACCATTTTGATCGGTCGTCAATGTGTCAATCTGATTACCCATAAAAACAGAACCAGGAAGTTCTGATCCATTAAAGATGACAGGATGACCATTAGAATTCTCTGGATCATACACGCGGACAATGCGTGACCGGGAGGGGTCATCAGCCGACTTAAAAGCAATGTGCTGATAATCAAAACCGCCATCGATGATTCCTATTATCACTCCCCGGCCATCATAGATTGTCGGAAGACCTGCTTCACGCCCCTTCAAGAGTTCACCAGCGTGTGTCACACTGAGCGTACTATCTGTACACGGTTCGAGTAATCCACTGAGTTCCACGTCATTGACACCCTGAATTTGGGATATTTGAGTCAACCGATCAACGGGAATCCTGGCCGTTACAAAATCACCGAATAGACAATCCACCTTCACACCAGCTGCCCTAAGCTGCTCAATAACCTCTTCACTATCAATGCCAATAAAAGCGTCAATCATCATGGTGCCATCAACTAAGCGAGGCGGTGCAAACCGAGACTTGTACTGCACAGGTGAAGTACCAAGATTAACCGAAGATAAAGATGATTGACGAGAAAACTCCATCTCGTCTAGAAAGAGTTGAACTGATCCAGGTAAGTTCTTGTTGAGCTGAGCATACGCAATACTCAACGACAGAAATGTAATTACTGCTATCAATATTTTTTTCATAAAGCAGGAATATTTTGGTTTATTGGGCAATCGAAGTAATATTTCAGTAAAAACAAATCACGCAGTGCTTTTAGCTATTAGACGACAGAAGCAAGTCGATGAGTGCCGTCACATCAGAAATCGTGATGTTTCTGTCCTGATTCACATCGGCATTCACTTCATTGAAGTGCTCCAAGCTGCCACCTAACAGGTAGTCGATAAGAGCTGTAACATCATTAATGGCCACCTTGCCATCATCGTTCACATCACCCAAGTGGACCTCGGGCTGAGGTTCAATCACATTCAAACTGAAGGTGAGGTTGTCCAAGTCGAACGTGAAGAGGTAGTCGCTCCCGTCACCCGTGAAGTAGTAAGAATAATCGTTGGCGCGTTTGGCAGTGGCATAAGTAGTACCTGTCGCAATGGTGGTAGTGACTGTGGGGCCATAACGGTATGTTCCGTTAAATGTAGGCCAGTCATTATTCCAAGCTTCGGGACTACCATCGGCAAACACAAAATAGACAGGTGAGCTGATGGTCAATGTGTCCACATAGGTGCCATTACCCAAATTAGTCATTTTGCCCATGGGCTCCGTCAGGCTCCAGTTACCTTCACCGCCCACGATATAGATGTTCAGGCTGTCCGAAGGCTCAATGGGATCGTCACCGCTTCCGATAAGGAATGCAGGCATCTCGAATAATGCATCCATCACCTGACCATTCTGGTTATCCCACCAGCCACAGTTGTACCAGTCGGTCGTGACATGGTTGGTGTAGTTGATGCCGTACTCATTGGCTTCAGGGAACCACCAATACAGGCCATTCACGCTACTATGAGCATTGAGTGTCTCCACTAAAGCCGCAGTAAAAGCCTTCTGTCCGGCTTCGGTTGCTGGCCAAACAGACTGCAAGTCATAGGAAGCGCCGCTGGGATAGTAAGCATGAGGATAACCCGTCTCAACAATCTGAATCTTCTTGTCAGGATAAGAATTCTCGAGCGTCGTTAACAACTGATCCAGAACGTTCAAGTCTCCATGCCAATAAGGATAGTAACTCAACCCAATGATGTCATAATCAGGGTTATAAGTTGAGAGTTTCTGATAGAAAGAAATCACATTGCTTGACTTGCTCATCTCGGTATGGACGACAATTTTGGATGAGGGGCACACCTCACGACAAGCCCTGATACCCTGCATAAGGTAATTGGCAAAATTATCAAAAGTGCCATTATTTCCATAGTTCGCGCCACTGGGGTAACAATGGCCCGTGGGCCACAACATGCCATAAGTCACCTCGTTGCCAACCTGGATAAAGTCAGGCTTTGCGTTTACCGCAATCAAGGCATTAAGTACTCGCTTTGTGTAACTATACACGCTATCCCCCAAAGCACTGGCCACCGTCCAAGACGCTGGTGTGGAGTGCTGGCCGGGATCAGTCCAAGTGTCACTATAATGGATATCAAGCAGCAAATCAAAGCCAGCCGCCTTAATGCGCTGACTCAATGCCAACACAAAGGGCAAGTCCTGGCAAACGCCCTCGCCCTGGTCTTCGGCATTAGCCATAGAGGGATCAACAAACAGACGCACGCGCATGGCGTTCAGTCCTGTTGTATTCAGATAGTCAAGCATGTTAGTGATTCTGGCGCCATTCTCATTATAGTAAATGGCACCTTTTTCTTCATACTTTGTAAGCAATGATATATCTCCACCCACATACTTACGGCCAGCATGGCTCGTGATAGTTGAACATGCGATGAGGCAAAGACACAAAAAAATGATTTTCTTCATATTATCTAATCTAATGTAATGACTAATTTCTTTTTATGCGTGCAGTATTTTATAAATCAACTCCTTTAGTAACGCATACTGATCCTGGCGAGAGCCGATGCCCTTACTGCGCGTATCGCACTCACGCAGGAAGCCGATGATGTTGACCAACGAACGGGTGTTATACATGCGGGTTGCGTCCAGGAACTTGCGGGCGCGCCACTGGCTGCGGGTGCCCGCTGCGGCCATAATGCCCTCCATTGACTTATCGCTGGCCGTTGCTGCCAACAAGACGCTGGAGAAGAACGAGAACAGCATCGCCACACTGACCACCGATGGATTATTCTTGGGGTTGCGCTCAAAATAATCGACTATGCGGAACGCCTTGGCCGCATCACGCCTGGCGAGCGCATCCTCTAACTCGAAATTATTAAAATCCTTACTGATACCAATGTTCTGCTCAATCAGCAGAGGCGTGATATTGTTGTCACTGGCCAGCATCGCCAACTTGTCAAGTTCACTGTACAAGCGGGCAATGTCAGTTCCAATGTGGTCGGCCAGCATGCTCGTTGCTTTATTATCGATGCTGCTTCCCAACGAGTTGGCATAATTGACAATAAGCGCTTCCAGTTCACGTCCTTCACGCACTTTGTTAGAATCAAAAACGATACCTGACTTGGTGGCCTTTAACGCATCAGTAAATGGCTTGCTCTTGAGGGATCCTTCCTTGTGGCAAATTACCAGAATCGTAGAAGGCAAGGGCTTCTCAGCGTAAGACGCGAAGAGATCCAAATCATTCTTGTGACCAGGCTGCTTGGGTATAAGTTGCGCCTCTCGAACGACTACAACCTTGTACTGAGAGAAAGCGGGATACTGCTGGCAGGCGCTGATGACCTCGCGAACATTAGCCGTATTGCCATAGTAAAGCGACAAGTTAAAGTCCCGTTGGTCTTCGGTCAAAGCAGTGTCGATAATAAGTTGCTGCAGACGGTCGATATAATATGGCTCTTCGCCCTGCAGGACGTAGATATTCCAGAACTTACCGCTCTTGATTTCCTTATTCAATGCGGTAAAGGTTACCGTTTCACGTTTTACTGCCATATCTGATTTCAGTGTTTTTCAGTTAATGAGACGTGTAAAAGTCGGTAATGCGCACGATGGCACGGGAGCAAACTGGGCAGAAATGAGCGACTTCATTGATTTTCATGCGGCACTCCTGAGCAGGACGATAAACTCCCTTTGACTGGTATCCCCCACCCTCAAACACACCAACACGCTGGGTGGCGGCATCAAGCAGTCGTTGCTCTTTCTCGTTGGTGATTTTGCGATAATTTGGCACTTTGGGGTCAGGAGGTGTGGGAACAGGCGTTCCCTTGGGTATCATATCAGCCCATTTGCACTGGAAATCCACGAGAGTGGTGAGGTTTGGCTCCCATGGTTCGGTATCGGCAGGATACATCGACTCGTAAGCATCGTCATAGAAGTACTCATCTCCCAAACCGGCATAAGCATGCCCGAACTCATGCACCAGCACTTGATGGAATGTGGGATGATCACTTGTGGTAACAGTCAACTGATTATATATGCCACCACCACCATAGGTATCACTGTTCACCAACACAATGATGTGCTCAAAGGGGACACCTGACAACACATCATACAGGCGGTGAATGTCTTGAGTCATCAGGTAGCGGTCGGTGTAGAACGTATCGTAGTGGGTGCCTGCAGGTGTGCTACTCCAACGTCCCAGATGCGGAACGCTTGGACCGCTGGTCAGAGACTCGGCAGCCACTGCAACGACGTTGAAGCGGTTCTTCATCGAGGTAAAGGGCTCATGGGCAAAGAGGGCATCAACCACGCGCTGGCAGTCGGTGTAGAATTTTCCCATCTGAGCACGGGTATAGCCTTCGGCCACGATGGCAAGGTCGATGCAGCTGGTAATATCCGGTTCTCCATCGAGCGACCCCTCGGTGGGCATGTAGTCACGCTTGCCGGGTTGATCAGTAGCCTTTTCCTTAATGGGAAGAGTCTGGCCTTTCCAAATGTAGTGGACGGGTATGCCGTTGTCACCGATGTGGCGAATGAGAATGTCAGCAGGATCTACCGTATGAGTCAGACTTGTCACCACTTGTCCATGAAAATCGGTCAACGATACAGTGATGTCAACGGGTTGTTTGGGCATCGGCACGTTGTAACTGGTCGCAAATGCCTTGCTCACCTTGGTTGCTTCTTCAGTTGCCAGCCACTCTTGGAACAGCGTTGAAAAAGTGTGTACAAACAGCACCTGGCCAGTAGCGTGGTCTTTCAATTGAATCTGTCCGTTTCCCTTGAGGGGGACATCGGCGAGGCGGCTCTTGCGGCCCGCCCATTGCGGCGTGACATACATCTGCTCGAGATAAATCTGCTGGGCATCATGATTCCCGGCAAAGATATAATCCAGCCGAAGGGTGCGGCCATCGAAAAATTCATCAAACTGCTGCGCCATCGCGATGACAGACATCATGGCCAGTACAAGAATAAATAGAATCCGTTTCATGAGTAATCTTTGTTTTTTTTGCAAAGATAGGTATTTTTTTCTACTTTTGTAGAAAGATTTTTAAGGCAATCATGGTGGAGTTGAATTTACCGGAATATGATTACAAGGTGAAGAAGCGGGAGGACGGCTCATGGGCTATCTGGGACCGGCTACGGGAGCGCTGGGTGTCACTGACGCCCGAAGAATGGGTTCGTCAGCACTTCGTGGAGTGGCTGATTACTGACAAGCAGTTCCCTGTAGCGCTGATGGGCAACGAAGTGTCTCTGACCCAGAACGGCATCGCACGACGCTGCGACACCGTGGTGGCCGACCATACGGGCCAGCCGCTGGTCATCGTGGAATATAAGGCGCCAAGCATCAAAATCACGCAGAAGACCTTTGACCAGATTGTCCGCTACAACATGGTACTGCATGCCCGCTACCTGATCGTGAGCAATGGCATGAACCACTATTGTTGCCAAATCGACTACGAGAACAACAAATACCAATTTCTGGAAAATGTGCCAGTTTACAATGAATTATAATCCCCAAAAGCAGTATTTTTGTAACCATGAATGAAGATTACCTGGAGAAATTGAATGAACAGCAGCGGGCGGCCGTCGAGTATTGTGATGGGCCGCAACTGGTGATTGCCGGTGCCGGGTCGGGCAAGACGCGTGTACTGACCTATAAAATCGTGCATCTGCTGAGGCAAGGGTACGAACCATGGCGCATCATGGCATTAACGTTTACCAACAAGGCTGCCCGCGAGATGCGCGAACGCATTGAGCCGCTGGCAGGACCCGAAGTCGCTGCCCAGTTGTGGATGGGCACATTCCACTCGATCTTCTCGAGGTTACTGCGCCGCAATGCTGAGTGTATCGGCTTTAAACCCGATTTCACCATCTATGACCAGAGCGATTCACGTTCGCTCATCAAACTGATCGTCAAGGACATGGGACTTGATGACAAAGTGTATAAACCCGCAACGATTCAGACTCAGATCAGCAACGCCAAGAATGCCTTGATCACCCCTGAAGACTATGCCCGCAACCAAGGCCTTCTAGATGCCGACCGTAACGCGCAACGTCCCGAAACCGTGAGCATTTACAAAGCCTACTGGAACCGATGCCACATCGCAGGGGCAATGGACTTTGACGACTTGTTGCTATATACCAACATCCTTCTGCGCGACAATCCCGACGTGTTGGAACGCTATCAGGAGTTTTTCCGCTATATTCTCGTGGACGAGTACCAGGACACTAACTTCTCACAGCACCTGATTGTACACCAGTTGAGCAAGAAATACAACAGCCTGTGTGTCGTGGGTGACGATGCCCAAAGCATCTACAGTTTCCGCGGAGCAAACATCGATAACATATTGAAGTTAAAGCGGTTCTATCCTGACATCAAGACATTAAAACTTGAACGCAACTACCGCTCTACCCAAAATATCACTGAAGCGGCCAACAGCCTCATTGAGAAAAACAACCGACAGATCGCCAAGCACCTGTTCAGCAAGAATGCTATCGGTGATAAGATTCCCGTGATTCAGTGCTATAGCGACTATGAAGAAGCCTATGTTGTCGCTAACCAAATTGCGGCTCTCAAGGCACGCCAGGGCGACAGTTATGAGGACTATGCCGTGCTGTACCGCACCAATGCCCAGTCGCGTGTACTGGAGGAAGCCCTGAGCAATGGCGGACGCCGCGACAAGCATGGCAACATGCGCAGTGCTATCCCCTACCGCATCTACGGCGGCCTGTCGTTCTATCAACGCAAAGAGGTGAAAGATGCCATCTGCTATTTTAGGCTTATCATCAATCCCGATGATGACGAGGCATTGAGGCGCGTCATCAATTACCCGACACGAGGCATCGGTGACACTACCGTGGGTAAAATCACCCATTGTGCCACCCAAAACGGTGTGAGCATGTGGCAGGTCATCAACCATGCTGATCAATATGGGCTGAACGTGAACCGCGGCACCCTCGGCAAATTAGAGGGCTTCGTGAAAATGATGAGTGAGCTCATCCAATTAAATCAAGACGGAAGTGATGCATTGACCGTTGCCAAAGAAGCCGTCAAACTGACTAAAATCAAGAGTGTGCTCATGGGCGACAACACGCCAGAGAACATCAGCCGCATCGAAAACCTTGATGAGTTGTTAAACGCGGTCAGTGACTTCCAGCAAGGCAAGGGGGAAAGTGGTGACGAGCATTTCCAGATTGGCGATTTTCTCGCAGAGACCTCGTTGCTCACCGACCAGGACATGAATGACCCTGACGGTGAAAAGGTAACACTGATGACGGTCCATGCCGCCAAAGGCCTGGAATTTAAAAACGTCATTATCGTCGGTGTGGAGGAAGATCTTTTCCCCAGCGCCATGAGCATGGATTCCCTCTATCAGATTGAGGAAGAAAGGCGGTTATTGTACGTCGCCATTACCCGTGCCGAGGTGAACTGCATCATCACCTATGCAACGTCACGCTACCATAACGGTCAGACTAAAACTTGTGTCATGAGCCGATTCCTGCGCGATATAGCACCTGAATACCTGCTCATGGGCAGCACTAATACAGCACCTGTTCCATCCCGCAAGCGCACTCGTTGGGATGATGACATGGAAATCCCGTCACGGCAAGCGCCAAGTCCCCTAAAACGCCCAACTGCTCCAACCACAAGGACAGCCAAATTGCCCACTCAAGCAAGTCCGAGCGGCCCGTCCAGACCGGCCCCCACCCCACCTGCAGCGGCAGCAAGCGGCAATTTTACCATTCACACGGCTGATGAGTTGAATGTGGGCAGCGAGATACTGCATCAGCGGTTCGGCCGAGGCGTAGTAACCGACATCGACACCAAGGGTGATGCCAAAATTGACGTCCAATTCAGTGACGGGACACCACGCAAACTTTTGTTGAAATTCGCGAAATTTGAAATCATATCTTAAACACTATACTGCAATGGAATACAAGACGCCTTATTATATCGTGTATGAGGAGAAATTGCGCAAGAACATCGAGTTGATTACTGGTGTTGCACAACGCACGGGAGTGGATATCATTATGGCATTCAAGGCCAATGCCTTGTGGCGCACCTTTGACATATTCAGGGAATATGGCATCGAGTCCACAGCCAGTTCCATCAACGAGATGCTGCTGGCAAATGATGAACTCAAATGCCGCACCCACACCTATTGTCCAGCCTATACCGAAGACACCATAGATGCCTATATCGCTGGCAGTTCCCACATCACGTTTAACTCCATCGAGCAGTACAATCGTTTTGCCGACAAAGTGAAGCAACACAATGCTGACTGGCCAGGAGAACAAGTGAGTTGTGGCTTGCGCGTCAATCCCATGTGCTCAGTCATAGAAACCGACATTTACAACCCTTGTTGCCCTGGATCGCGTTTTGGCGTGCTGGCCAGTGATCTCAAAGAATTGCCCGAAGGGATTGAAGGTTTCCATTTTCACGCCTTGTGCGAGAGCACAAGTTTTGACTTAGAGAAGGTGCTGTTGGCGTTGAAGCAGCAATTCGGAGAGTATCTGCCACGGCTCAAATGGCTCAACATGGGCGGAGGACACCTGATGACGCGTAAAGGTTACAACATCAAGCATTTGGAGCAAGTGTTAGGCGCGTTTCAGGGAGCCTATCCCAATCTGCAACTGATTCTTGAGCCTGGCAGTGCCTGGTGTTGGCAAACGGGTGACCTTGAAGCGACGGTTGTCGATGTAGTGAGCAATAGCGGCATCACCACGGCGATTGTAGATGTGTCGTTCGCCTGTCACATGCCCGACTGCTTGGAGATGCCCTATAAGCCCAAAATCACTCAAGCCCTCGACGAGGTTGACCCGTCTAAACCCACCTACCGCATGGGCGGCAATTCGTGCCTCAGCGGGGACTATGTGGGCGACTGGAGTTTTGAGAAACCGCTGAAGCGTGGTGACCGCATCACCTTTGAGGACATGAACCACTACACAACCGTCAAGACTAATATGTTCAACGGCATTCAGCATCCGTCAATCCTTCTCAAGCGAATGGATGGCACGACAGAAGTACTACGGGAATTTGATTACATCGATTACAAGACCCGCATGAGCTAAAAAAAGCCAGTAATCATTTTAACATGAATGACCATGAATCCCCACGAATAGCCTAAAAAAATTCATGAACATTCGTGGGGATTTATGGATATTCGTGTTTTTCTTTTCAGTAAATGATTAGGTGGGGATTTATTTGCCGGAGTATGCGACTCCGTAGCCGACTAGGCGGTCATAGCGGGCACCCATGGGATGGTCATAGACCTTGACGAGGTACTCGTTGACGGTCTCGTAGTGGTCGCCCTCGATGCGGGCGGTCTGGCCGACCGATGTGCCATCTGGAATCCAGAGATACATGTAATTATAGGCTCCCTGCTTGAGGAGAATATCCGCCGTATAGCATCCTGAACTTGCGTCATATTTCATGATGGACTGTGACTCAGGATAGCCCTCATTGAACTCGCCGTAGAGCCATACATTACCACCATTGAGTTTCCCTAACGTATTGAGGGTGAAGTGGGTGATCATGTAGTCGGCCTGCAGCGCATTCTCCCCATAAGCCTCAGCATTGCGGATGGTGAACCGCCCGAACTGTGTCTTATCGTACAGGTACTGCATCTCGTTGCGGGGTTCATCCACCATCAGCGTAGCGTGATACAAGGGTTCATAGTAACGTATCGACTGAACGCCCATGTTCAGATTGCGGGCACTTACTGTTTCGAAGCGTCTGAACTCGTTGCCTGCCGGGAAAATCAAGTCGCGATTGTGGTCATAGGTCACGTAATCCATTCCGACCATCATCGGCCGACGGACAATCACAGCATTGTCCTGACGCGAATTCTGGCTCACTTCACAGATAAACTCGCTATAGGGATCCTTGATCTGATTGGGTTTATAGCGCACGTCAAAAGATACCTGCTGGAAACGGTTGTTATACTCTATATCAGTACGAGAAGTCACGTCCGGGAGGACACTCACCGCTCCCTCACACACCGAGAAACGCGTCTGAAAAAGAATCTTACTGGGGTCATCCTGCTCATAGACGGAAAGCATGTAATTTCCACTCACGAGAAAATCCATGTCATCATTGGGTAGCAAGAACTGATAATTATAGTAGTGGACATAGGTCGCCTCGCTCTTGGCATAGTCGTCAATATCGGCATAGTTAAAGCCTGTGACATACTCACTTTCAAGCAGTTGAGACGGTTGCCAATCGGCATTGCAGTGTGTAACGCTGTAACGCAAGTAGTGCACGTCATAGTCCAAATAGTCAAAATTAACTAACAGACGTTCATCACCGCCCATCATGATGATGGGAGGAATATACATGTTATTGGCCAAGCAGACCTTGACCGAACGCACGTTGTTGTCAAAAACGCGGGCACGGGTATCCACCCGCCCCTGAGCTGAGAGTGCAAAGGCCATGAGGACAAAGCACGCTGACAATATAAACTCGCGGTACTTCATAGACTACTGATCAACTAATTATGAACATTGGACTTGAATGAGTCCCAATGGTTTAACGCAGGAGCAGATAAACGGTATAGGCCACATAGGCTGCAAAGAAGATTACGCCCTCGATGCGGTCCATCTTGTCCTTCTTGAACGTGAGGACCACCACATAGAGCATAATGGCAGCCACAAACATCACCGCATAGTCCCAGATATTGATATCCCTGAACACTAACGGCTTAACAGTGGAGGCCGTGCCCAAGATAAACAACAGGTTGAACAGGTTACTGCCGATGACATTACCCAAAGCCAACTGGGGGTTCTTCTTGGTGGCGGCAATAATGGCGGTCACCAGTTCGGGCAACGAGGTGCCCACAGCCACAATGGTGATAGCAATCACCGCCTCGCTCATTCCCCAGGCACGAGCCAAGTTCTTGGCACTGTCCAGGAACAAGTTACCACCATAAATCAGTCCTGCCAGCGAAACGATTGCAATGGTCCACAACAGCAATGGATGCTTGCCCGTCAGCGAGGAAGATGCCTCCTCGTCAGCATCCGCGAGCGCCTTCTTGGGATTCTTGCCCTTCTGGACTATCACCCACCCCATATAAGCGACAAAGCACACCAGCAACACAATTCCGTCGAGACGGTTGAGCGAGTTACTGATAAACCCGGGAAGTATCGTGTCATTGGCGATAAGGGTGACAAAGATGGTCGCAATGATCAAGAACGGGATGTCACGATTGCGCTGCAAACGCTCTATGGCAAAAGGATAAATCATTGCCGTCACACCCAGGATGAGCAGGATGTTGGCAATATTGGAGCCAATGACGTTACCCATCGCAATGTCACCACTCCCCTTAAGGGCTGATGAAATTGAGACAAACAGTTCGGGCGCACTGGTGCCGATTCCCACAATGGTCAAGCCAATGATGAAATTAGAAATCTTGGCACGCTGGGCAATCGCCACCGAAGAATCCACGATATAGTTGGCCGCGAGCAACAATATGCCCAAGCCAACCACGAGCAACAGGTAATCCATTGTAATCTAATCGATGAGTTTACAGTCCAAGGGCCTGGCGCATGGCATTCATAGCGTCTTCAAGGCCTTGCGGATTGCGACCACCAGCCTGAGCAAAGTGAGGCTGACCGCCACCACCGCCCTGGATACACTTGGCAGCGCCACGCACGATGTCGCCCGCCTTCATGCCTTTCTTGACGATATCCTCGCTAAGCATCACGGTCAGCATGGGCTTGCCCTCGTATTCAGTAGCAGCAAGGAAAGCCGTTGCCTCAGGGCATTCGGCCTTGATGGCAAGAGCCACACCCTTTACCACGTCGGGCAAACGCTTGCCCGTGAGGAGGATTACATTCATTCCATTCTCTGACTTGGCCTCGGCAATGAGTTGCTTGGTGAGGATGGCAATGCGCTGCTTCATGAAATCATCGACTTGCTTCTTGAGGTCGGCATTTTCGCTGAGCGACTTCTGCAAAGCGGCAATAGCATCAGGGGCATTGTTAAGCATCTCCTTGATGCGGCCCATCATATCCTGGAATTGGTCAAGCATCTCCTCGACACGAGCACCCGTGACAGCCTCGATACGGCGGATACCTGCAGCGATACTGCTCTCACTGACGATGCGCACCATGCCGATATTACCGGTGTTAGGCACATGAGTACCACCGCACAACTCAACCGACTCGCCATACTTGATGACGCGAACATGGTCGCCATACTTCTCACCGAAGAGCGCCATAGCACCCATCTGCTTAGCCTCATCAATGGGCACTTCGCGGTGTTCCTCACGCGGAATTGCATTGCGAATCATCTGATTAGCCAGATGCTCCACTTGACGGATCTCCTCGGGCGTTACCTTGCGGAAGTGGGAGAAGTCAAAGCGCAGGGATATCGGGTCAACATAAGAGCCCTTCTGCTCCACATGGGTGCCCAATACATGGCGTAATGCAGCATGCAAGAGGTGAGTCGCAGTATGGTTGCACTCAGTAGCATGGCGTGCTTCGAGATCAATCGTGGCATGTAGAGTAGCATTGACGTCGCTCGGGAGTTTTGAGGTAATGTGTACCGGAAGGTTGTTCTCACGCTTAGTATCGGTCACCTCAATGACTTCGTCACCCAATTTGAGGGTTCCGCGGTCACCCACCTGACCACCCATCTCGGCATAGAACGGAGTGCGGTCGAGCACAATCTGGTAGAAAGACTTGTTCTTCTGGGTCACCTTGCGGTAGCGTAGGATGTTCACGTCACACTCAGTGAGGTCATAGCCCACAAATTCGGTCACACCGTCTTTCAGTTCCACCCAGTCGGTGGCCTCGACGGCGGCAGCATTGCGGGCACGCTCTTTCTGCTTCTGCATTTCGACATTAAACTCCTCTTCGTTGACGGTCATGCCGTTCTCGCGCAGGATGAGTTCCGTCAAGTCCAACGGGAAGCCGAAGGTATCATACAGGGTGAAAGCCTCCTTACCCTCGACGACGGTCTTGCCGGCGGCCTTGGTATCGTTGATGACCTTCTCGATGAGTTTCATACCCGTCTCCAGGGTGCGCAGGAAAGCGTCTTCCTCCTCCTTGGTCACATGCTTGATCAAGTCGGCCTGAGCCTTGATTTCGGGATAGGCTTCACCCATGCTCTCGATGAGGGTATCTATCAGGCGGTACATAAAGGCATCACGGAAGCCTAAGAAAGTGTAGCCGTAACGCACTGCACGGCGCAGGATGCGACGGATCACGTAACCAGCCTTGGCATTGCTGGGCAACTGGCCATCGGCCACCGAGAACGCGATGGTGCGCACATGGTCGGCTACCACGCGCATGGCGATGTCCACGTCCTTGTTGTCGCCATATTTCTTGCCGCACATCTCACCCAACTTGCAGATGAGGGGCTGGAACACATCGGTATCATAGTTGGATTTCTTGCCCTGCAACGCCATGCACAAGCGCTCCAGGCCCATACCGGTATCGATGACCTTGTTGGGAAGTGGCTCAAGCGAACCGTCCACCTTGCGGTTATACTGCATGAACACGAGGTTCCAAATCTCAATTACCAGCGGATGGTCCTTGTTGACGAGTGACACACCAGGAACGGCGGCCTTCTCCTCCTCGCTGCGCAGGTCGATGTGAATCTCACTGCAGGGGCCACAGGGACCAGTATCACCCATTTCCCAGAAGTTGTCATGGGCATTGCCGTTGATGATGTGATCCTTGGGCAAATGGGCTTCCCAGAACTTAGCAGCCTCGTCATCGCGGCTCACGCCAATGCTGTCATCACCCTCAAACACGGTGGCATACATGATTTTTGGATCAATCTTGTAAACATTGACCAGCAGGTCCCAGGCCCAATCGATGGCCTCGTGCTTGAAGTAGTCGCCAAAGGACCAGTTGCCCAGCATCTCGAACATGGTGTGGTGGTAGGTGTCATGGCCTACCTCTTCCAGGTCATTGTGCTTGCCGCTAACGCGCAGGCACTTCTGGGAATCGGCAGCACGTTTCCATTGTGCTTCTTTATTACCCAGGATAATGTCCTTGAACTGGTTCATACCGGCATTGGTAAACATGAGAGTTGGATCGTCCTTGATTACCATGGGAGCCGAGGGCACGATGTGGTGTCCATGCTCCTCAAAATAACGCTTGAACGTCTCGCGGATTTCTTTTGCAGTCAGCATAATTTTATATCTTAATTTACTATTAATGTTCAATTTTTGTTGCAAAGTCTAAACTATTTGTTTATCTTTGCGGGGTTGTAAACAACCTGCAAAGTTAATTATTTCCATTTATTTGTGCAAGACCATGCGTGAACTGGATAAAAAATTCTATAAAATCGGTGACGTTTCGGAGATTTTAGGCATCCCCGAATCGACATTGCGCTATTGGGAGACTCAATTTACCATCATCAAGCCCAAACGCAACAAGAAAAACATCCGTTACTACACCCCTAATGACATTGAGATCATCAGCAAGGTGTATTATCTCGTGAAAGAGAAGGGCCTGAAACTGGATGCCGCACAGGCCCAGATCCGCCACAACCGTGACGGCGTGGACAAGCGCTTTGATGCTATCGAGCAACTCAAGGGCATCAAGGAACAACTCCTCGGTTTTCAGCGAACACTCGACGAAATCTTTCCCAATATCCCTGCTGCCAAGTAAATTCACGCCAATCCATCTTACCGATATAATTATCAGGCGGTCGCCCCATTGAGCAACCGCCTGATATTGTTTTTTCTCAAACGATAGCTCAGAACTATAGGTCAATGATTAGCCCATAAAAAAAGCTGACGACGCGCGGTCGCCGCGCATCGTCAGTCAACAAAATGAATTTTATAAACGTAATTTTCTGGGATTTAAAGTTTCATTTCTTTTAGAACCTTACGCCTAATGTGAGCGAGATACGGTTGTTGTTATCCTTCACGTCAGCGCTGACATTGGGCTCATAGCCGTATTGGTCATTGATGGGCGAGAAGGCATTGTAAACGCTGTTGCGAATCTTGTGCACATAGGCCAGGTCGGTATAGAATGACTTGTAGCGATAGCCCACACCACCGGTGATGTGATGTACCGTGTTGTCATACTGATAAGCGGGATTGGTGCCCACGGTGGAGATGTTGTAGTCATACTTGTCCACACCCTTCTCGACCTGGGAAGTCTTTATGCTGTAACCAGCACGCAGGCTCCAGTTGGGAGTCACGCGGTACTCGGCACCCAAGCGGACGATGTGTGAGGGTTTGAAGTAGGCCTTCACATTGTCGGTCACATCAGGATAGTTGTTACCACGGTCGTCACCGATGCGCATCGTTTCATTGGCTACATACTCATAGTCAAGGCTCAAGATACCCTGAGTGCCGATCACACCAGCCACACTACCCATGAAGCGCCACGGGGTGCTGATCGTATAAGAACTACTGTAAGCATATCCGTCGTTGCTGCTCTTGTCGGCATTGTAGATCAAGTTATTGTGCTCGTAACCCTTGAGATAGGTGCTGACAAGGTAGGTGTCACGCATGTCGTAGTAGGTGGGTGTGTGGAAAGCCGCACCGATACGCAAAGCCTGAGTGGGACGCCAGATGAAACCCAGCTTGAAGTTCACACCAGTTCCCTTAGTATGCAGGTAGTTGTACAGGCCCCAATCAGCCCCAGTGTTTTCGTTATCAATTGGACTATAGTACAAGTCTTCATCATCAAGCATGATATAGGCGTTGTCCAACTCCTCGTCATAGTACTGGTCACTCGTATAATCCAGGTCCATGATACCGAAGTCCAAACCCCAATAAAGCTTGTTGGCAAAGTTGCCACCGAAGGCGATGTTGTACTCATCGGCATGGCCGCGCTCGTCCACCTCGTAGTAGGCTGCACCAGTGGTTCCCGGACCATAGAGGCCCTGCATATAGTCGTCATCACGGACGTTGATGATTCCCACATAGCCATTGGTCTTGGTAGGCATGTCGAATGCTGTCACGGCAGCCCAGGGAGCATAGCCGTCAAAGTAAGGATTATAGTCCTCACCGTAGAGCAGTTCGTCAGGATTGAAGCCCGGCATATTGACAAACTCGTCGGCGATGAAATTACTCATCGAGGTCTGAATATTACCCACGCCACCCACATAGTGACGGTTATAGGACTGCAGACGGTTGAATGAAAAACCGAAGTTCAGGTTGGGTACGGCCTCGCTATCCAGACGGATGGCGCCGATATAACCCACGTTATTGACGTTGAACTTGGTCTGACTCATCTTGTCCACACCTGCCTTGGTGCTGTTGAAGTCCAATCCCATGGTAATACCCAAGTCAGAATTGCGATAAACACCGATGCCGCCAGGGTTCTGGGTGAGGACCGAGATATCGCCTCCGAGGGCTCCGAAGGCCCCCGCCATCGACTGGAAGCGCGAGGTACCCCGGAGTTCGGTTTGAGACATCTGCAGGACATCAAAGGCGTCCTGAGCGTTTATCATAAGAGGAAGTCCGCACAACAGGAGGGCAAAAACTTTCTTCTTCATCTTTCAAACAGTTTAGAATTTAAAAAATGTGTTCAAATAAAAACTAGTGTGTGAGTTTAACGGATGTTCCCGATTAGCGACGATGACCGCCACCGCCCGATGAACCACCACTGCTGTGTGAGCCGCCTCCACCATAGGAGCCGCCACTGCTGTGCGAGCCGCCACCACTGTAGGAACCGCCGCTGCTGCGTGAGCCACCATAAGAGCTGCCGCTGCTACGCGAACTGCCACTGTAGGAACTACCGCTGCGTGAGCTGCCACCATAGGAACTGCTGCGCGAGGTGCTGCCACCACTGTAGGAGCGTCCGCCACCGTATGAGGAAGAGCTTGAGCGCGATACACCTGACGACGGGCGTGATACGCCAGAAGTTCCACGGGTGCCGACACCAGAACTGCGAGTGCCGATGTTGCCACCGCCGCGGGTTCCGACGTTGCCGCCGCGGGTTCCAACGCTGCCGCCGCGGGTACCAATGTTACCGCCATTGCGCGAAACTGCACCTCCAGAGCGACCAGTTGTTGATGTTCCTACACGTGTGCCACGGTTCGTGTCATTGCTGCGGGGAGCGATACCATTGCGACCATTGGCTGCCACGGTGCGTCCGCGACCGTTGCGGTTGACTGCGGTGCCTACGCGTCCACCAGAGTCACGCCAACTACGTCTTCCATCGGAAGTATAGCCACCCTTGTGACCGGTCCAGTAGTCCGTGTATCCGTGGTGCCATCCATACCAGGAGTCCCATCCGTGAGGTCCACCCCAATAGGGACGATAGGGCCATCCCCAGAGTGAAGGACCGTGCCAGCTCCAGCCATACAAGCCATACCAGCCGTACCATGAAGGCCTATACCAGGTGGGATACCAGGGGTCATACCAATAATTACCATAACCCCATCCCCAATAATAGGAAGGATAATAATAGTTCCAGCCCCAGTCAGATCCGACAATCAGATTAATCGTGGGAGACTCGTCGTAATAGAGTTCTACCAGATCATCATCGTCGCTCAGGATCACGATGTCGGGATTGTAGAAACGCTCGATGAGGCGGGTGTTGGCAAAAGCCTCATCATCATAGATAGAGTCGTTAGAGATATAGATGGTGTCACCATTGATATCCACCTCATACTCCGGTTCGTAGGTAACACGGCGGTTGTACTCGTCCTCATCGCGCTCAACACGATAATTGCTCTTGGCAACCACCTTGTACTTGTCAGGGACTTCGCCATAAACGGCGACAGTCTTGGCGGGCGTCTCGACCTTGGTCTTCACCGCGCCAGTGGACTTGCTGGCATCGAAATAGATGTCGTCATAGTCCTGGGCTTGTAACACTGAACCAGCGCCTAGCGCCAGCAAGCCTAACAGTGTGAAAATACGGTACTTCATAGTTATTACGTTTTAAAAATTCATTAATTATTCTTCTTTGTCATTTAGACCACAATCTTTTAAAAAAGTTTAAGATGAGTATTAAATCTTTTAAAAATGCGTTGCAAGTTATAACGTTAAAAATTATCAGCAATGCAATTGTCAGTGAAAAAATGCTAAATGTGGCAATTTTAACGAAATAACGCACACGGACAATAGCAAAAACCGTGCCATTTTTAGGTTATAGGAGTTAGGCTTCAGGTTTTAGGGGGCGGCTTTTGAGGGTCGGTGCTAATAAAGTGTTTCCAAAAATATATATCTTTGCAGCAGATATGGGACGTGAAAAAGTTTTTAGATTCAAGCAATTTGCCGTAGTAAATGACCGTACGGCCATGAAAGTGGGCACCGATGGTGTTCTGCTCGGTGCTTGGTGTCCCGTCGTGGGGGCAAGGCGTGTTCTTGACGTGGGCACTGGTTGTGGCGTAATAGCGCTGATGATTGCTCAGCGCAACAATGAGGCTGTCATAGACGCTATCGACATCGATCATGACGCCATCGATGAAGCCACCCTCAACTTTACCCGTTCACCCTGGGGCGAGCGGCTTACTGCCACAGAAGGAGATTTCAATAACATGGATTTGGAAACCCGTTATGACCTCATCGTCTCTAACCCACCCTATTTCACTAACGGCATTTTGCCCACAGGCGATGCACGCACCACAGCCCGCCATACCCAGTCCCTCACTTATCGGAGCCTCATCGAGGGCGCAGCCCGCCTGTTGACAGAAGACGGAATGCTGGCGATTATCACGCCTACCGATGCCGAAGGCGACATCATCGAGGCGGCAACCTTCGCTTCCCTACCCGTTCGCCGCATGACCCGTGTCATCCCCGTCGAGGGCTCCATTCCCAAGCGCACCCTGCGGATCCTGTCTCACCGCGATACATCCTACCATGAAGACTCTATTACCATTGCCCATAGCAACGGCAATTTCACTAGCGAATACATCGCCCTGACCAAAGCCTTCTACCTGAAAATGTAATATTTATCTGCGAATTACGCTCTTTATACTAATGGGGGCGTGTAACTGGCAGCATGCGGGATTGGAATATTTCTACTGGATGTATAAAAAACAAAAGTCCCGAGACTGAATTGTCAATCGGGACCTATATGTTCTGTGTCTAGTGATGCTTCGTCAGCAGTTCGGCACAAGGTTGAAGTGTTTTATTATTAAGAAAAAGTCAGTTTTATTCGTTTGAAGCGGTAATATCTTCATTGAAGTTATAATAAAGACTGATATTTATCGAAAAGGTTTAATGGGAAACTTATATTTAACATTTGTTAAGATTTAAACATTTAAACCTAAGTATTTATCCCCATAAATGGGGATAGTTTTTTAGGGGAAAACCTCAAAAAATGGGATTGTTCTTGACTACGAATAGCAGTAATTTTGCAACGTGAAAAAAACTATCTACGCCACATGATTAAAAACAACGATAAAAACGATAACAATATCACGCGTCTGCTGGACGACGAGCCGGTGGGCAGAACGGTACAGGTGGTACGCGTGATGGGAGGAGGAGGCTTCAGGCAGCGGCTGCTGGAAATGGGCTTCGTGCGCGGTGCCCAAGTAACCGTGATCAAGAACGCTCCCCTGAAGGATCCCGTGGAATACATGATTATGGGGTCGCACATCTCCCTGCGCCACAGCGAAGCCGCCCAAATCGAGGTCACCGATAAAGATGCTGAATTCTGTGACATGGAAGACGCCTATAATGGCATTGTCGAGACCACGGTGGCAGGAGTTGACCCGCTGGCCGACAACGTGCTGCGTGTGGCACTGATCGGTAACCCCAACTGCGGCAAGACGTCATTATTTAACTACGTGACCGGAGCCAAGGAGAAAGTGGGTAACTATGGCGGTGTGACCGTTGACAGTAAGGAAGGCTGGTTCACTATCGGCGACCGCAAGGTGCAGCTGGTGGACCTGCCAGGTACGTACTCGCTGACCGAATACTCACCCGAAGAGATGTATGTGCGCACCTATATCCGCGACAATCATCCGGACGCCATCCTCAACATCGTGGACGCCGGCAACCTGGAGCGCAACCTGTATCTGACCACCCAGGTTATGGACATGAACATCCCGATGGTGGTCGCCCTGAACATGTGGGACGAACTTGAGAAAAGCGGTGACAAACTCGATATCGAAATGATGAGCCGCCTGCTAGGCGCACGCATGGTGCCCATGACAGCCTATAACGGCCACGGCGTGAAAGAGGTGCTGCAAGCCACCATGGATGCCATTGACGAGAGCGAGCAGGAAACACTACACCACAATGTGAACTACGGCCCACTCATTGAGAACTGTCTGAAGGAATTGGGCGATATGTGCCCGGAACTGGACCGCTACACCGTGCTCAAAATCATTGAGAACGACCAGCACGCCATTGAACTGCTGAATCGTCAAGAGAACGGCGAACGAGTCAAAAAAGAGGCTGCAGAGATGCGCCAACGCATCGAACGCGACTTCAACGATGATATCACCAGCATCGTAACGGACCTGAAATACGGTTTTGTGCGCGGCGCACTCGCCGAAGCCCTCACGCCCAATCCTGACCGTGAGACTGGCGACACCAAGCCCGGCTATTCGTTAGACCGCCTGCTGACCAACCGCTGGCTGGCATTGCCGATACTGCTGGTGCTGATGTGGTTGATGTTTGAAGCGACCTTTACCTTGGGCGCATATCCGCAGGGATGGATAGAGAACGGTATCGCCTGGATTGGGGAGTGGATTGGCAAGGCACTGCCCGAGGGCATCCTGCGCGACCTGATTGTAGATGGCATCATCGGCGGCGTGGGCGGCGTGCTCGTGTTCCTGCCGCAGATTCTGATATTGTTCTTCTTTATCTCGTTGCTCGAGGATAGCGGCTACATGGCGCGTGCGGCATTCATCGTGGACCGCATCATGCACCGCGTGGGCCTGCACGGCAAATCCTTTATCCCCTACCTCATCGGCTTCGGCTGCGGCGTGCCTGCCATCATGGCGACACGCACCCTCGAGAATCACCGTGACCGTCTGGTGACCATTTTGACCGTGCCGTTCATGTCCTGCTCGGCACGCCTGCCAGCTTATCTGTTGCTGGTGGCTGCCTTCTTCACGGCCAAGCAGGGATTGATTCTGATGAGCATCTATCTCATTGGCATCCTGGTTGCAGCCTTGACGGCCATTCTGATGAGCAAGACCTTCTTGAAGCATGACAAGACGCAATTTGTGATGGAGTTGCCTCCTTACCGCAAACCCACAGCCCGCAATGCGACCATACACATGTGGAGCAAGGGCAAACAGTACTTGCAGAAAATGGCAACCGTCATTCTGGCCGCTTCCATCATCGTGTGGGCTTTGGGTTACTTCCCGCGCCATGAGGGTCAGACGCCTCAGGAACAGATTGAGAATTCCTACATGGGCATGATGGGAAAGGCGATTGAGCCTGTTGTCGAGCCTTTGGGCTTTAACTGGCAGATGGGCGTGAGCGTGCTCACGGGCGCCGCCGCCAAGGAGATTGTAGTCTCGACCATGGGCGTGCTCTACACAGGAGAGTCTGACGCCGACGAGGAGAGCACTTCGCTCAAGGAAAAACTGCAAACCGCCACCAAGGCCAACGGGGAACACGTGTTTGACCCGATAGTGGCCTACTCGTTCATGCTATTCATCCTGCTTTATTTCCCATGTATCGCAGCACTTGCAGCCATCAGGCGCGAGGCGGGAACCAAGTGGATGATATTCGAGATTTTCTACACCACTGGTGTGGCATGGCTGGTGTCCTTCATCTTCTACCAAGTGGCCAGGATGATCTGAGTCTTTAGGTTTTAGGTTATTATGACAACATCTGCTCTCATACAGACGATTGTGGTGCTGGGCATCGTTGCCGTGGCACTGGTATATGTGCTCAAGCGCGTCATCAAGATGACACGCGGCAAGGGTGGCGATTGTGGTTGTGGCTGCGGCAAAGACTGCCAATGTAAAAACAAACCAGGCAAGAATTTTAGCCGAAGAGATAACGGAAAGCGTCCTCGACGCGAGCGACCTCGACAACACGGATGGTCCAAGCGTCACGTTTCACGCCCTTGAGGTTATTCTTGGGAATGATGATGGTCTCGAAGCCCAACTTCTGGGCCTCGGTAACTCGTTGTTCGCAGCGAGTGATCTGACGGATTTCGCCAGATAGCCCCACCTCGCCAGCGAAGCACACATTATTATTAATAGCCATATCGACATTGGATGACAGGATGGCGCTGATGACAGCGAGGTCAAGGGCGGGATCACTGACCTTGATGCCTCCCACGATGTTGAGAAAGACATCCTTCTGCGCCAGCTTAAAGCCCAATCTCTTTTCCAGCACAGCGAGCAACATGTTCATGCGCCGCTGGTCAAAGCCCGTGACTGAGCGCTGTGCCGTACCGTAGGCAGCAGTGCTCACCAATGCCTGCACCTCGATGAGGAACGGTCTCATACCGTCGATTGTCACACCGATGGCAGTGCCCGACAGGTCCGTCTCACGGTCGCTCAAGAGCAGTTCACTGGGGTTGGTCACCTCTCTCAAGCCATCCTCTTTCATCTCATAGATGCCAATTTCATTGGTGTTGCCGAAACGGTTCTTGATCGGGCGCAGGATGCGGTACAGGTAATTGCGGTCGCCCTCGAACTGGATGACGGCATCGACAATGTGCTCCAGCACCTTGGGACCGGCAATGCTACCTTCTTTATTAATGTGGCCGATGAGGATTACGGGAGTATAGGTCTCCTTGGCGTATCGCTGGAAGGCTGCGGCACACTCCCTCACTTGAGTCACGCTGCCAGGCGCACTTTCCAACTGCTCGCTGGCTATCGTCTGGATGGAATCCACAATGATGAGACCTGGCTGGAACGAACGGATGCTGCTGAAGATGTTGTCCAAAGAAGTTTCACACAGCAGATAGCACTCACAATCCATGCGTCCACCTGCAATGCGGTCGGCACGCATGCGCAACTGCTGAGGGCTTTCCTCGCCCGACACGTAGAGGACACGGCGGGAACGGATGCGCAACACATTCTGCAGGACAAGTGTGGATTTGCCGATGCCCGGTTCACCACCCAGCAGGACAATGCTGCCAGGCACCAGACCGCCACCCAATACACGGTTGAGCTCATTGCTGGGCAGGTTGATGCGGGGCTGGTCCTCGGCACGTATCTCCGAAATCTTGACAGGCTCGAGCACCTTGTGGCTACCCTCTCCTGCTCCTGCAAAACGGGCCGGCGCCGACTTAGGCGCTTTAGGTTCCTCAATATAGGTGTTCCATTCCCCACAGGCAGGACACTTGCCGAGCCACTTGGGCGACTCGTTCCCGCAATTCTTGCAGAAGAACGTGGTTTTGACTTGCTGCTTGGCCATAACCGGATTGAGTGTTGGAGGTTATCGACGGAAAAATTCGCTGATGGTGATGGCGGCTGCGACACCCACGTTAAGAGATTCGCTGCCGGCAGTCTTGGCTTTGGGAATGAGTAAGCGCTGATCCACGTGCTTGGCGACCTTAGCACCAATACCTTGTCCCTCGTTACCGAACACGACAAAGCCCTTCTTGCCCAACTCACTCTTGTAGATATCCTTGCCGTCAAGGAAAGTACCATAGATAGGCAGGTCAGGATAGTCCTCGAAGAGGGCCTCCAGGTCACCATAGTGCACCTTGACACGGGCGATTGCGCCCATCGTTGCCTGCACCACTTTATGATTATAGACATCGACAGTCGTGCGGCTAGCAAAGATGTCGCGGATGCCGAACCAGTCGGCCAAGCGAATGATAGTGCCCAAATTGCCTGGATCCTGGATGTTGTCCAGCACAATGTTCAGAGCACTAGCCACGCGCCCGCTATCGATGACATCCTCGGGTTTCTCATAGACGGCAATGACATCACTGGGCGTGTCAAACTGCGAGATGCGCGCCATCTGCTGGCCGTTGGCAAACACAATCTTGTCATAATGCTCGGCCGTGCCACACTGCTCATACCACGAGCGCTTGGCAATGAGCCAGCGACAGTTGAAGTGCTGCCAAGTGTCACGCACACACTTGGTGCCTTCGGCGACAAACAAGCCTTCATCGTCACGATATTTCTTGGCAGCCAGGCTTTTCACCACCTTGAGGATGCCGTTGTTCATGTCCATCATAATGCTTCACTCTCACGTTGTGCCACGAGTTCGTTGAATCGCAGCAGGGTTGTACAAAACTCCTCGCTCAGCAGAGCAATGGCGGGCTGCGAAATCTCGTTGGGTACCTCCCACACAGCTGAGGCGATAGGGCCAGCGATGGCAGCAAGGGTGTCGGCATCGGCTGCAAGTGATACGGCAAGACGGATGACGTCCTCATAGTCTCGGCCATCCAGGTAACATGTAATTGCCTCGGGTACTGTGGTTTGGCACAGCTCATTAAAAGTGTAGGTGGGGCGGATTTCCTCTAGCGTACGACTCAAATTATACCCGAACTCTTGCTCCACATATTCACGGATTTCCTGCTTGCTCCTGCCCTTGCGAGCCATGAAAACGGCCACGGCAGTAGCCTGGGCACCCTTGATGCCTTCAGGGTGATTGTGAGTCACCTCGGCCGAAACCTTAGCCAGCGACAATGCCTCCTCGAGCGATTGTGCATAATAGCCCACAGGACTCACACGCATTGCCGACCCGTTGCCATAGGAGTTATAAGGCTGAGGATCCCTTGCTCCAATCCATTGGGCGAACCGACCGCCATAGCCACGACCCTCGTAACGGGTACACAGGTCCTGCATGATAGCGACCAAACGCTCGTGGGTGTGCTGCTCATCATCAAGCAGCCACTGTGCGTTGGCCATGGTAAGCACAGTGTCGTCGGTAAAAGTGCTTTTAGGTGTGAACAACTCAAAGTTGTAGTCCCTAGTCGGGTTAAACTCGTATGCCGACCCAATGACATCGCCGGCAATGGCTCCAATAATTCCTTTCATATCACTTTATGGTTTTGAGATTACAAATTTACTACTTATTCATCAAAGTAAGCACACTTCGAAGCACAATATTTTTCAAGAGGCCCAAGGAATGAGATACTGAGCGCCCACGCGGGGTGTGGATGCCAAGGCGGGCTGCTGCGTTACGGCAGGACGGCGCATAGTGGCCAGGGCGCTCACATCACGCCATCCCTGAGTGCAATTGCGGACAGTCAAGACAGCCATACCCGCAAAACGGCCAGCAAGGTCGAGCACGGCACGTTTCACGTCCTGCAGGCTGGCAAAACAGGTTCCATTCACACTGGCGAGACGATGTCCGTTACAGTCGAGCGTGGCGCAGATGCTGTCGCCCCAATTCACGATGTTAGAGATGTTCTTGTTCATAATCGTTCCTCCTTATTTTGGTTTTACACCGCAAAGGTAGAACGACACAGTGCCAATTCCTGGCACTACAATCTAAAAGAAACACAAAAGATAGCATTTCACCTGTCTTTCCCTAGAATTACTTGACAGATTTGAGAGCGATTAACTAAGTTGGTTTACACTAATTTTATCGTTCGCCTAAACTGGGTTGACAGTTTGGCGG